>CAVVEP010000015.1:0-97287 GCA_963747015.1 uncultured delta proteobacterium | reverse complement strand
TCCCACAAGCCCCAGCAGGAAGGCAATGAGATAGGTGGAGAGCCTGCCCGTCGTCCAGAGTCTCATGATAACGCTTGCCGCATCGAAACTCATGGCGAAATTCTCCAGGCCCTGGTTGATGCGTTTAACGTCTATCTGCTGCCACAACATGGTTGCCGCCCACTGGTAGGGCCGGACAAATAGATGGCGATATGCGGCATCCAGGTAGAAAGCGGAAAAAAGGAGGGCACGCCAGCCCTTTTCCCTTGTCTCCTTGGGCTTCCGGTAAAGGAACCACGCCAGGGCGATTCCCAGAAGAGAAAGCGAGGCGCTCAGGATGGCCATTTTCAAAAAAAGGTCGGTGGAAGCATCCATATCCACGATCGCTCCGGGAACCGAGGAAAGAAAGCGTCCCAGCCATCGTTTTCCGATCCCGAAGGGAAGGTTCAGGAGACCGTCGCACAAGGCCAATACGGCCAGCGGAATCAGAATGATGGACATGAATTTCGGAATTTTATGGACTTCCGAGGCCTTTCTGCCGTCAGGTCTTTCTAAAAAGGCAATGAAGAACATCCGAAAGGTATATAGAGACGTCAAAAACGCCGCACTCATTCCCAGCGCCCAGAATATCCTGTAACTCGTTCCGGGATGGATGAAGGTGGACAGAAGGATACGATCCTTGCTGAAATAGCCGCCCAGGGTGGGAAAAGCCCCCAAGCAGAGGGCGCCCGCTAACATGAGCCAGAAGACGCCGGGGAGGTGTTTTCTCAGGTTGCCCATTTTGAAGATATCGTGTTCCTCGGCAACGGCCTGAATCACGCACCCCGCACAGAGGAAGAGAAGGGACTTAAAGAAGGCATGGGACAGGAGATGAAACATTCCTCCCACGATGTCCCCTGCCCCCACCGCGAGAATCATATACCCCACCTGACTGATGGTGGAATAGGCCAGCACCCGCTTGATGTCCCGCTGGACCAGGGCCGACAGGGAAGCATAAAAGGCCGTTATGGCGCCCACTCCGGCGATAATCAACATCCCCGTTGGAGATTGGTGAACCACCGGAAACAGGCGCATGAGCAGGTAGACCCCGGCCGTAACCATGGTGGCTGCATGGATCAGGGCGGAAACCGGCGTAGGCCCGGCCATGGCATCGGGGAGCCAGGTTGTGAGCGGCAACTGGGCCGATTTTCCCATGGCCGCGCAGAGAAACAGCAGGGTGAGCAATGTGGCGGTTCCGACGCTTAAAGAAGCGGCCTGCGGGTTGATGCGGGTAATGGAAAAAGTCCCGAAGTGAACGAAAAGGAGGGCCACGGCCACGCCGAAGCCGATATCGCCCACCCGGGTCATGATGAATGCCTTTTTGCCCGCCGTAGCCTTCACCGGGTCCCCGTACCAGAAACCGATCAGGGCATAGGAGCAGAATCCCACCCCTTCCCACCCAAGGTAAACAAAAATCAGATTGTTGGCGAGGACGATCACCAGCATGAAAAAGACGAAGAGGTTCAGATAACAAAAATACCGGACGTAATCGCTATCCTCCCGCATGAAGGAGACCGAGTAAAGGTGAATGATGGAAGCCACAAAGGTGACCATCAGGGCCATGATGGCGGCAAGGGCATCATAGTGGATATCCATGGCCACGGAAAGGTCTCCCACCTGAAACCATTGAAATAAAGTAAAGTTGAAGATACTCCCGCCGACCCTGATGATGGCCGTTGACGCCATGGAAAGGCTGCACAGAAGGACGAGGCAGGCGACGATCTCCACGAGTTTCCTCGGCAATCCCCGGCCGAAAATCCCGTTGATGATCGCTCCGGCGAGGGGGAAAATAATCAACAGAAAAAGGATCGTTTTCAATGGTTTCCCCCTATCCCTTCAGTACGCTGTAGCTATCGGCGTTCACCGAACCGGTGCGTCTGCGCACATAAATAATCAAGGCAAGACCCACGGCCACCTCGGAGGCGGCCACGGTCATGATGAAAAGGACAAAACCCTGGCCCGCGAGGGCGCCCCACTTAAGAGAGGCGCCCACAAAGGCGATCCCCGCGGCGTTTAGCATGATCTCTATGCCGATGAAGATCATGATCAGGTTTTTGCGCGCCAGCGCGCACGCGGCCCCTATAAAAAACAGAATTCCGGATAGGATGAGAACATGACCGTAGGGAACCATCAGGATGCCTCCTTGCTTATCTTTCCTTCACTTCCTTTTTCCCGTCCCAGGTAGAGTGCCCCCACCAGCGCCACGAACAAAAGGAACGAAGCCACTTCCACGGGAAACCAGAATTCGCGGAAAATGTACGCCCCGAATTTCCCCGGGGAGGCCATGGCCGGTTGCAGCAGCACCCCATGTTCCGGACCGGCCCACAGAAGCGTTATCAGGAGAATGAGGGAGATGCCGCCAAGAACAAAAGCCGGAAGCCAGGCACGAAGGGAAGATTCCCCCTCCGGTTCCTTTCCCTCCAACCGAAGGGTCATGATAAGAAAAAGAAACAGGACCATGATGGCGCCGGCGTAGATGATCACCTCCAAAGCCGCAAGAAAAGGGGCGCCCAGCAGATAAAAAAGCAGGGCGGTGGCAAAAAACGAAATAATCAGATAAATCACCGCATGCACCAGCCGCCTGCGGGAAACGGCCAGGATCGTTGAGACCAGCAGAACGATCGCCAGGAGATAGAAGATGATTGCGTAAAGTGTCACGACTCATTCCTCAGTTTCAAACTCGCATCAAGAATCCAACCAACAATGTATCCGATACAAATACCCTGGTAGCGAAATACAGACTCAGGAAGCCATTCCGTCACGAGGTCTTTTTTGCTGCCGCATCTGATTCCTGTGGCAGCACCGGTCCTTCTATGCCGGTACGAAAAAATGGATGCATAATAATAGCTTCGTTGTACCAGCATAGAAGGACCTCTCGACGGTCGGTGAAGGTTTATCCAAAATGCGGCAGCAAAAAAGACCTCGTGACTCCATTCCAGCCGGTTTGCGGAAAGGTTGTCACGGCAAATTGCTCTTCACATTCACCGGTTCTTTTTCGTTGATGTGGGAACCTTTGCCTCCCACCATACTGACGCCCGCATGACGGTAAAAATTGTACTCCCTGTTTTTCCCGCCGTTGTCCACCAGGAGGTCTTCTTTTTCCGCCACCAGATTCAGGATATCGTTGTCGCAGAATTCGAAATGCGGCGTCAGCTGTATGGCCAGAGTGGGGCAGGCCTCCTCGCAGAGCCCGCAATAGATGCACCGGGCAAAATTGATGCGAAACCAGCTCGCCCAGCGCCTGCCGTCGTCCCGCTCGGCCCCCTCCATGGAGATGCAGCTCACCGGACAAGCGGCAGCACAGAGAAAACAGGCCACGCAACGCTCCTCGCCGTCCGGGTCGCGAGTGAGGATGATCCTGGCCCTGGTTCGTTCGGGCAACGGCCGCTTGTACTCGGGATATTCCTCCGTGACATTTTTGCGGAACAGGTGGACCAGGGTGGTCTTCAATCCGTTGGCAATCCCGCCGAAAATCTCCATGGTCTCGCGAATGTATCCATCTTGCTTATTATCCATGCCTAACCCGGTATCAGAGAATGAATTATATCCCTTGCATGAAAAAAGGTTTCAGGTTTCAGTATTCAGGTTATCAGGTCTTGTTCGATGCTGCATTTGGATTTCGGGTTTCAGGTTTCGGTTTCAGTATAAGCCATACCGTATTTTCATTCCCGATGCACACAAGTATCTGTACTCCATAATGAATCAATTCGAACGCCTTCGCCGTTTTTCCTGAAATGCCCGAAACCTGAAACCTGGAACCCTTAATAAACCCCGTCCTCGCTCACCCTCTGACGATCAACAGAATCGCCCCTGTCACCACGATATTCAAAAGGGCCACCGGTATCAGGACTTTCCACCCCATGTGCATGAGCTGGTCATACCTGGGCCTGGGCAGGGTGGCCCGCAACCACACCAGAACAAAGACGATGGCTACTACCTTTCCCATAAACCATACGATGGAAGGCAGAACCGGGCCATGCCATCCGCCCAGGAAAAATACCGCGGCCAGGGCGCCCAGAACCACCATGGCGGCATACTCGCCTAAGAAATAGAGACCGAACCGCATGCCGCTGTACTCCGTGTGGTAGCCCGCCACCAGTTCGTTTTCCGCCTCGGGAAGATCAAAGGGAATCCGTTTCACTTCCGCCAGGGCGCTGATAAAAAAGATAAGGAAAGCCACCGGCTGTATCAGGATGAAGGGATATGCGGACTGGGCCTTTACGATATCCACCAGACTGAAGGAACGGCCAGCATGACAACCGGCACGAGAGACAGACCCATGGGAAGCTCGTAACTGATCATCTGGGCCGCGCTGCGCACGCCTCCCAGGAGGCTGAATTTGGAGTTTGAGGCCCAACCCCCCAGAGCGACCCCGTAGACACTGAGGGATGAGAGGGCCAGCACGAACAGCAACCCCACGTTAAGATCGCTGATGACCAGGGGGAACGGCTTTCCGAAAATCGTCCAGGTTTTCCCGAAAGGCACCACCGCAAAAATGAGAAAGGCCATCGTTGCAACCACGGCGGGCGCATAGAGGAAAATGAAGCGGTCCGCTCCCCGGGGCACGAGATCTTCCTTGCCGAGGAGTTTGACAATATCGGCGACGGGCTGCAAAAGCCCCCATGGACCGGCCCGGTTGGGACCCGGCCGGAGCTGAAACCATCCCAGGAGCCTGCGTTCCCCGAAGGTGAGCCAGCCGGCCACCAGCAGGAGTCCCACCAGCACGACAGCGAGCTTTAAAACCAACAGGATGATTCCGATCAGCAAATCCATCATGGGGCTCCCTTTATCTTGCGTATGCCATCATCCGGCACGAAGGCCGGCCACTGCTTCAGCTTCCGCCATTCCAGCTGACGATGCCTGGGAAGAACGATCACCCCGGGCGCCATGTTGGCTGCAATGCCAAGTTCCAAAACCAGTTCTCCTCCATCCAGCCGAAGCGCCACCCTGTCGCGATCCGCCAGGTTCAATCTGGAAGCATCATCGGCATGCATCGACAACACCGGAATGGTTTCCCCTTCCCGGGCGGGACCGGAGTAGGCGGACAGTTCCTCCGTACCGAAGGTCCAATGGGTGAGCAGGAGTTCCAGGCCCTCTTTTCCGGGTCGCGCCTCTTCATTTTTCCAGGAGAAAATATCCTCTTCCACGACCCTGTGAGAAAGAAGACGAATGCCTTCCCGGGAGGCGGAAGGGTCCTTGAAAATCGGACTTTCTTCAGTTAGTCGATCCCGGAGATCCTTCATGAGATCGCCTTCTTCATCACCCGAGATGGCCGCATGGAGTTCCGCCAATACTTCATGGGCGGCCTTCGGGTCTCCCCCGGGGATATGGTTCAGAAACGTCCTGGGCGGGTGTTTGTCCCCGCTGATCAGGGAGATGGGCGTCCCCCCCCTGTGAACGGGACGTACCATCTGAAGTCTCCCCTCCTGGTTCACAAAACTCACGGAGGTACGCTCAAAGTGGGAAACCGTGGGCAGGACCCCGTGGGCCTTCTCCACGGCGGCGGAGGGGAGATAATCCAGGACGAGGAGAAGATCCACCTTGCTCAAGGCCTGTTCCAGCCGTTCACGGTCCGAACAGACCCAAAAGGGGTCCTGTTCCACCAGGATCAAGGCCTTGACTTTCCCCGATTCCAGGATTTCCAGTACCGATTGTGGCTCCCGGTCCGGCGACAACAGTCCGGCCCCGAAGGCGTTGGGCCCCGGCAGCAGGTAAAAGAGTCCCGCGCCTTCGGTTACCTGATACAGAAGCTCGGCGATATCCGCGGCCAGACCGGGCGTATCCGGCCTGACAATGTCCGTGCCGCACACCACTACGGGCCTCTTGCTCTTCCCGAGCTTTTCACCTAATTCCTTGAGACGTCGTTGCAGGTCCGGCCGTTGTGCCTCGGCCTCCGGCAGGGATTCATAAAATCGCGCCGCTCCTTCCGGGAGCGCTTTCCCCCCGTTTTTGTCGAAGGCTTGCCGCGCCAATGCACCGGCGCACCGGTTTATGTCATCGGGAACCACGGCCAAATGGGAAAAGGTAAAGGGCAGAAAAACGGGTCTGGGGTCCACCACCGCCACGGTTGCCCCTTTCCGTTGGGCCTGGCGCATGGCCAGGGCCAGCATGGGCGCTTCATTGACGGGATCGACGCCCAGAGCCAGAATAAAGTCCGCGTCTTCCACCTGGCGCAGGGAAACGGCCAGCCGCTCATCCAGCCTGTTTACGGCCGTCTTGACCTTTTCTTGGACATCCGGTTCCATGAAGAACCGGGGATCGGGCCAGCCCAAAAGGCCGCACATCCGCTTGAGGGAAAACTGGGTCTCCAGACTGCACCGGTCGGACCCGACACAGAGAACAGAATTCCCGTCGATTTCCCTCAGACTTTCCGCCGCGGCCTCCATGCCTTCCTCCCGGGAGACCTCTTTCTTTCCAACCCGCGCACTTCTCGGACGTTCCGAATGGTTAGCGAAATCAAAACCGAAGCGCCCCCGGTCACAGATGAACCAGCCGTTCACCGCATCACTGTATCGGGCTTCCTGTCGCATCATCTCCCGGTAGCGGGCGCTGCCCGTGGTGCTGCATCCCAGGGAACAGTGAAGGCAGAGAGACGGACCCCGCTCAAAGTTCCATCGCCTGCCCTTGAATCGCGCGGGTTTATCGGTGTAGACCCCTGTCGGGCAGATATCGATGAGGTTTCCGGAAAAAGGGCTCTCCAGCCGTCCGCTCTGAAAACGGCCGAAATACTCGCGGCTTCCGATTTGCATAACGCCCAGATCCCGGTATCCCGCAAAGTCCTGATAGAAACGTCTGCACCGGAAACAGTGGATACAGCGATTCATTTCGTGCCGGACAAAGGGGCCAAGATCCTGATCCTGATAGGTCCGCTTTTTTCCGGAGTACCGGCGTATTCCGTGGCCGCCCGAAACGGTTTCATCCTGGAGGAGACAGTGACCGCCCTCGTCGCAGACGGGACAGTCATGGGGATGGTTCAGCATAAGCCATTCAATCACATATCTGCGGAATTCCACCGCCTCCGCGTCCGTGGTGGAAACGACCATCCCGTCCTTGGCATCCACCATACAGCTCATATCGATCCCTTTGCGGTGCCCTTCCACGAATTTCACGGCGCACATGCGACAGGCTCCAACGGAACCCAGGGCCTCGTGGTAGCAAAATCGGGGGATCATGATCCCCAGCCGCTCCGCCGCCTCGATGACCTTGGTCCCCTCGGGAACCACGATTTCCTGTTCGTCGATAATCAGTTTGGGCATGATGGCGCGCTCACGATTCCACGTTCAAGGTTTTCGCTGTCTAAAAGCGTCTTTGAAGGCCAGTTGTCTCGAACCCGCTGTTCAAAGGGGCATTTCTTCCCGCTGATATGGGCATGCACCTCTTCGGAAAAATCCTCGATCAGACCTTCCACCGGGGCGGCCGCACCCTCCGCGAAGGAGCAGTAGGCCAGCTTCATATGGCCGCACATCTCCTTAAGCATGGGAATGAAGGCTTCTTTTCCTTCCCCGTTTTCAATAGCGCGGAGCAGGGTCTCCACATAGGGCAGCCCCTCCCGGCAAGGGGTGCACCACCCGCACGATTCCCTGGCGAAAAACTCTATCAGGTTCAGGGTCGCGGCCACCAGGCAGGTGCTCTGGTCAAACACCATAATGGCGCCCGTTCCCAGTCGATGTCCGGGACCGATCGCCGGCAACGATTCAAAATCCATGGGAACGTGGAAGAATTCCCTGGTCAAATACCGGGTGGATGCGCCGCCGGGAAGAGCGGCCTTGAATTCGTATCCGGGCAGCATCCCGCCTGCGTGTTCCTCTATGATCTCTCCAAGAGAGGTTCCGAAGGGCAGCTCGAAGGCGCCGGGACGTTTGACCCGTCCGCACACGCTGTATATCTTGTTTCCGGGGGCCTTATCATGCTTTCCCAGGTTTCTGAACCATTCCGCCCCGTTCCTGACGATATGCGGTACGCAGGCAAGGGTCTCCGCATTGTTGACTATGGTGGGTTGCCCCCACAGACCGCTTTCGGTCAGATGGCTTTCAATGTTGGGATGGGGTCTTTTCCCCTCGAGGGCATGGATCAGACCCTTGGCCTCTCCACAAATGTACCGGCCCGCGCTTCGATGAACGATGATGTCGAAAGAATAGCCGGTTCCCAGGATATCCTTGCCCAGGAACCCCGACTCCCTGGCCTCGTGAACGGCCTCCTCGAATTTCAAGGCCACCTGCTGGTAGGAAGGGCGAATGAAAAAGTATCCTTTTTCGGCGGAATTGGCGTATCCGGCAATGATCATCCCTTCAATGACCGTGTGGGGATTAACCGAAAGGAGCACGCGATCCTTAAACGTTCCCGGTTCCATTTCATCCGTGTTCGCCACAATGTATCTGGGATGGGGGGCGTCATCCCTCAGGAGTTGCCATTTCCGGCCCGCGGAAAATCCCGCTCCCCCCCTGCCTCCCAGCCCCGAGTCCAGGACCATCTTCTTGATCTGATCCGGAGAGTCGTTCCGCAGCATATTTTCAAGACCCTGGTATCCACCGCTTTGGCGGTACTCCTCCAGCGAAATGGTCTGGTGCTCCTGCCTGTCTTGCAGGAGGAAGGATTGCCTGCCCCCCATTATTTGATCTCCTCGCATGCGGGATTCTGCTGCCGGATAATGTCCAGGGTATTGTCGATGGAATCGGGCGTCAGGGGACCGTATGGCTTTCCGTTGATAAGCATGACCGGTGCATGGTCGCAATACCCCACGCAGCAGACCGGCAGAATGGTAAAGAGCCCGTCCTCCGTGGTTTCTCCCGGGGCGACTCCCAGTTTTTTGCAAAGGTATTCCATCACGGATTCCTCTCCGTACATCCAGCAGATGCTGCTGTCGCACAGATGAATCACGTATTTTCCCACCGGCTCCCGGTAGATGAAGTCGTAAAATGTCGCCAGTTCGTCGATTTCAAGAGGCGTCATGTGGAGGAGATCGGCCGCTTCAAGCACCGCCTCATCGCTCAGGTAACCGTAATAGTTCTGGACAGCATACATAACGGTCACCGCCTGCTCCCGCGGGGCTTCACTCTCCCGGATCCGCTTCCGCAATTTATCCTTTATCTCTTCCGGCAGCATGGGGTCGCTCCTACCTGTCCGTGTCCGGCATGATATAATCCACGGAGCCGATAATCGGTATCAGATCCGAGATGGACCCGCCCACCGCCATGAGCGGCATGGCCTGAAGATGGGCGAAATCAGGCGTCCGGATCCGCATGCGATAGGCTGTGTTCCCTCCGTCGCTCACCACATAGTAGCCCTGTTCCCCCCTGGCGCTCTCGGTGGTCACGTAGGCTTCTCCATTCGGCATTTTCGGTCCCCGTGTCACGTTGATAAAATGGTGGATAAGGCTCTCGATATCCTTGAGGCTATCCTCCTTCTTGGGAATGGCGTAGCGATAATCGTCGGTCACATACCGGCCGGGCGGCATCTTTTTTACCGCCTGTTCGATGATCCTCAGGCTCTGGCGCATCTCCTCAACCCGCACCCGGTAGCGGGCGTAGCAGTCGCCCTCGCTGAAATAAGGAACCTCGAAATCAAAAGCGTCATACCCCGAGTAGGGCATGTTCTTCCTCACATCCCAGTTCATCCCGCTTCCCCGCAGTACGGGGCCTGTCACCCCCCAATCGACGGCGTCGTCCAGGGAGAGATGCCCCACTCCCTTGGTTCGCCCCTTGAAAATGGCATTTTTCGTCAGCAAAGCTTCATAGGCCTTGATGCGGTCCGGAAAAATGCGGATAAAATCGTCCACGGCCTCTTTCCATCCCTCCGGAAGATCCGCCGCCAGGCCGCCCAGACGAAACCAGGCCGGGTGCAGTCTGGCCCCGGTGATCAGTTCCATGATGTCCATGATCCTTTCGCGATCCGTGACCGTGTAAAAGATGGGGCTCATGGCGCCCGTGTCGTGGGCCAGCTCGCCCAGCCACATGAGATGGTTGCTGATGCGAAAGAATTCCGTGAGCATGACCCGTATACATTGGGCCCTGTCGGGGACTTTGATGCCGGCCAGGGTTTCCACGGAAAGCACGTAGGACAGGTTGTTGGCCACGCCGCTCAGGTAGTCCACCCGGTCCGTGTACGGCATGAACTGAAACCAGGACTGGCGCTCGCCGATCTTTTCCACGCCCCGGTGGTGATAGCCGATGTCCATGTCCAGACCGCGGATCTCTTCTCCCGCTGGCCAAGCAGGATAAAGCGCATGAGGCCGTGCGTGCTCACATGATGGGGTCCGATGTTAAGAAGATACTCTTCGTCCCCCCGCGGTGCTGAAATACTCCCCGGCATCCAGAGGCTGCAGCTTCTCCGCATCGGCCCGGGTGTAAGGCGCCATCTCCGTGGCCCGGCCCTTATAACTTTTCCGTAACGGAAAACCCTCCCAGGCCGGCGGCATGAGAATGCGCCGCAATTTAGGGTGCCCTTCAAACCGGATCCCGAAGAGATCGAACACCTCCCGCTCATACCAGTTGGCGGAAGGCCAGATGTCCGTCACGCTCCGGGTAACTTGGGATTTTCGCCATCCAAGGGCCACTTTCAGACGGATCCGGCTTGCCGATTCATAGGAAAGCAGATGGTAGATCAGTGTATAGTCGGAATAGTTCTCCACGGTCGCGCCGGGCAGGATTCGTCAATGGCGGTCAGATCGTCCAGACGCCGGAACACCGGGGTCGATTCGGTCTTTAAAAAGCGCAACACCTCTTTCAGGGAGGATTCCTTCACATGGAATGTGAGCATATCCGAGGGATGCGGGGCCTCCCGGATGCTATCCCCGAACCGTTCCCTCAGAGATTCGCCCAGCCCCCTGTCTCTTTCATTGATTTTGATGCGATGCGCCGGAGGGGTCCACATCACCTCCGATCGGCTTTCCCGGAAATCAGGAGGCGTTACCGCGGTGCCTCCTGGGGGAGTGCCGTAATAGCCGGGTCCCCGAGGTTCCCGGGATTTGGAGACCCCGTCCACGAGGATCGGTTTTTGCGTGCCCTGAGTTCCCCCGGGGATATGAAAGATGGAACGAAAGGGTCTTTCCGTCTTGACCTTTTTCTGAAGGAGCGTCAGACCCTGCAAAACCGCCTCGGGCCTGGGCGGACAACCGGGGATGTAGATATCCACGGGCAGAATCTGGTCGATCCCCTGAACCACGCTGTACACGTCATACATCCCCCCGCAGTTGGAGCAGGAGCCCATGGACATAACCCACTTGGGTTCGGGCATCTGTTCGTACAGACGCAGGACCACGGGGGCGATCTTTTTGAAAACGGTCCCCGAGGTAATGAGGAGATCCGCCTGGCGGGGCGTACCCCGGATGACCTCGGCCCCGAACCGGCTGATATCGTAGCGGGAGGTGTAGCTTACCATCTGTTCGATAAAGCAACAGGACAGACCGAAAAACATGGGCCAGAAACTGTACTGCCGGGACCAGTTGATCAGGCCGTCGATCCCGGCAATCGCCATATCTTCCACATTATCAGGAGGTCTTGTCTTCCGATTCTCCACTCGGATCCTCCTTGGTCTTGCGGTAACGCCGGATCAGGGCGTTCGTTGAACTGTCATGATCGAGCCGGGGCTCTTCAGGGCTCTCCAGCTCGGGGAGGATGCGCTGGGCAAGGGCCTTGCCCAGTTCGACGCCCCACTGGTCAAATGAGTTGATGCCCCAGATGGTCCCCTGCGTAAACACGCTGTGCTCGTAGAGGGCCACGAGTTTGCCCAACGTTTCGGGCGTCAAACGCTCGGCAAGGAGGGTATTGGAAGGACGGTTGCCCTCAAAGACCTTGTGCGGCACGAGACGATCCGGAATGCCTTCGGCCTTCACTTCTTCCGGGGTTTTTCCGAAAGCCAGCGCTTCGGTCTGGGCGAAGACATTGGCCAGCAACATCTCGGTGGTGCCGGCCCAGGGGATTGAGGGGCTGAAGGAAAGCGATGAAATCACACGGGATCAGTCGCGTGCCCTGATGAATCAGTTGATAGAAGGAATGCTGGCCGTTGGTTCCCGGTTCGCCCCAGTAGATGGGACCGGTCTGGTAGTCGGTCTCGATTCCATCCAGGGTGACGTGTTTGCCGTTGCTCTCCATGGTCAGTTGCTGGAGATAGGCCGGAAATCGCTTCAGATATTGCTCGTACGGCAGGACCGCCACGGTCGGGCGTCGAAGAAATTGTTGTACCAGATAGACAGAAGACCCATGAGGACCGGCAGGTTGTCCGCGAATGGCGTGGTTCGGAAGTGTTCATCCATTTCATGGAAGCCGTCCAGCATGGCCCGGAAATGGTCCGGACCGATGGCCAGCATGGTGGAAAGGCCGATGGCCGAGTCCATGGAATAGCGCCCCCCGACCCAATCCCAGAACTCGAACATATTGTCGGTATCGATGCCGAATTTCGCCACCCCCTCGGCGTTGGTGGAGACCGCGACAAAATGCCGGGCCACCGATTTTTCGTCGCCTCCGAGCCCCGCGACAGACCAGTCGCGGGCCGTGTGGGCGTTGGTCATGGTCTCCAAGGTGGTAAAGGTTTTAGACGAAATGATGAAGAGGGTTTCCGACGGATCAAGATCCCGGACCGCCTCCGCGAAGTCGGTGGCATCCACATTGGAAACGAAACGAAAGGTCATGTCGCGCTCACTGTAATGTTTGAGCGCCTCATAGGCCATTACCGGACCCAGGTCGGAACCCCCGATGCCGATGTTGATGACGTTTCGGATCCGCTTGCCGGTGTGGCCCACCCACGCGCCGCTCCGGACGCGTTCGGAGAAGTTCGCCATCTTTTCCAGAACCTCGTGGACCCCGGGCACCACGTTTTCGCCGTCCACGACGATGACCGCCCCCTTCGGGGCGCGCAGGGCGATGTGCAGGACGGCCCGCTTTTCCGTAAGGTTGATCTTGTCTCCCCGGAACATGGCTTCAATCCGGTCTTGCAGACCCGATTCCTCGGCCAGATTCAAGAGCAACCCGAGAGTTTCGTCGGTGATGCGGTTCTTGGAGTAATCCAGATAAAGCCCCGCGGCCTCAACGGTCATCCGCTCGCCGCGGCCGGGATCATCGCGCAAAGAGTTTGCGAAGATGCGATTCCCCGAATCTCCTGATAGTGGATCTTCAAGGCCTTCCAGGCCGAGCGTTCCATGAGCGGTGCCGTCCTCAGCTGTCATATTCATGCTCCTTTTGTCTATGTACGATTGTGTTCATACATTTTTCACAGGTTATCTTCCGATCTTCCAATTGAGCCCTCCCTTTTTCCAGACATAGAAAAGGCTTAAGAGCAGCACAACAATGAAAAAGGTGATCCGCAACCATCCGATCCATCCCAGTTCCTCAAAGGCCACGGCCCAGGCAAAAATGAAAACAGTCTCCAGATCGAAAATAAGAAAGAAAAGGGCCACCAGATAGAAGGGAACCGGGTAACGAAACCAGGCACTGCCGGTGGGGATGATGCCGCATTCGTAAGGGGTCGCTTTTTCAGGAGTTGTCTTTCTTTCTCCCAGCCAGCCGCAAAGAAATAAAAGCACCCCGACGAGTGAAAGGACCATGACCGCATAGAGCGCCAGGCTGAATATTCCCGGTTCCCAGGGTGAAAAACTCGAAATAACGTCGTGCGCTGTCATGTTGTGCCTCCCCGATTTCATCCATCCTGCCCATCTGAATCGATCCAAGCATAGAAAAGGGCTGCCGCGAATGAAATGGGGTGAATCCTGTATTTTGGTTCAGACTGAAAAGTATTTCTTTTATCACACTCACACAGAAAGTCTTTGAAGAAAAAGCTCTTTGGTATCCTGTTCAAATTCCCCGGCAGCGAAATTACAGACTCAGGAAGGCATTTCGTCACGAGGTCTTTTTCGCTGCCGCATCTGATTCCTAAATGGCAGCATCGGTCTTTTTAGGCTGGTACGAAAAAATAGGCGATAACGCCAGCTTCGTTGTTCCGCGAAACAAATACCATCTTTCCATCCACGAAATAGGGGCTTCAACCCATTTCCGTTTTCCATGGAGCTGGTAGAGTGAGAAAAAGACTTAACGATACATAACAAACAATATCAACTTCCTTTAGAGGAAGAATCATGCGAATCGGTATTGCCGCCGATCATGGCGGATATGATATGAAGCAGCAACTCATGGCGTCGCTTGAGGCTTCTGGAAATGTGCTGGTGGATTTCGGGGCGACCCAGCTGAATCCGGAAGACGATTACCCCCTGTTCGTCATCCCCCTCGCGCAGGCGGTTGCACGCGGCGAGGTGACCCGGGGGATCGCCGTCTGCGGCAGCGGAGTGGGCGCCTGCATTGCGGCCAACAAGGTCAAAGGGGTGCGGGCCGCCCTGATCACGGACAATTTCTCCGCCCATCAGGGCGTGGAGGACGATGATATGAACGTCCTCTGCCTTGGGGGACATGTTGTGGGGTTTTCCCTGGCAAGAGAGCTGGTGATGACATTCTTAGGCGCGCGGTTCAAGGGCGCGGAACGATTTCTGCGGCGTTTGGAAGAAATTGAGATGCTGGAGAAAGAGGAGAGGAAATCATGAAAAAGAATCCGTTGCTTGGCATCCGGGAATTCGGCCAAAGCGTCTGGCTGGACTATATTCGCCGAAAAATGATTGACTCGGGCGAGTTGAAACGGCTGATAGAGGAAGACGGTCTTCGCGGGATAACCTCCAACCCCAGTATCTTTGAAAAGGCCATCGGCGGAAGCGAAGACTACGACGACCAGATCCGCGCCTTGGCCCTGAAGGGGAAGAGCACGGAGGAAATCTATCAAATCCTTACGGTGAAAGATGTTCAAGACGCGGCCGACTTCTTTCGCCCCCTCTATGATCAAAGCGACGGCAGACACGGCTTTGTGAGTCTGGAGGTAAACCCTCATCTGGCCCGGGACGTGGAAGGCACCCTGTCGGAGGCCCGACGGCTCTGGTCGGCCCTGGATCGACCCAACGTGTTCATCAAGGTGCCCGGCACCGGGGAAGGATTGACCTGCATCACGACGTTGATCAGCGAGGGGATCAATGTCAATGTAACCCTCCTTTTCGGCCTGCCCCGTTATCGGGAGGTGGCCGAGGCCTATCTTGCAGGTCTTGAGAAGCGGACGGAAAATGGGAAGCCCTTGTCCAGGGTTGCCTCGGTGGCCAGTTTCTTTCTGAGCCGGATCGATGTCCTGGTGGACCCTCTGTTGGAAAAATTGATGAAAGAAGGAGGCCGGAAGGCGAGAAACGGCGGAAAAAATTCACGGCCAGGTGGCCGTGTCCAGCGCCAAAGTCGCCTATCGGAATCTATAAAGAGATGTTTGGTGGAGAACGGTTCCACAGATTGTCCGGACAGGGCGCGCGGCCCCAGCGTGTTCTGTGGGCCAGTACCAGTACGAAAAACCCGGAATATCCCGATACCAAATACGTCGAGCCCCTCATCGGCCCTCAGACCGTGAATACCCTGCCCGTGGAGACGCTCGATGCCTACAGGGACCATGGAACGCCGGCCTCCCGGCTGGAACAGGGCCTGGCGGAAGCCGAGGAGGTGCTGCGGGAGCTTTCCCGGCTGGATATCGATCTGGACGCCGTTACCAGGCAACTGGAAGAGGAAGGGATCGAGAAATTCAACAAGCCCTATGATGCATTGATGAAGACTTTGATGGACAAACGGGCCCGCCACGCCAAGGCTTGATAACGGATCGAAATTTGAGAGGGCAGTCATGAAATCTTTACAGTTTGAAGCGCTGTTTCTGGATATAGGGGGCGTTCTGCTCACCAATGGTTGGGATCGCCATATGCGCAGAGCGGCAGCGGAAAAATTTGGTCTCGACTATGAAGAGATGGACGAACGGCATCACCTGACCTTCGACACCTACGAAGAGGGAAAATTGAGTCTGGATGAATATCTCCTCCGCATGGTTTTCTACGAGGATCGACCTTTCACGCAAGAGCAGTTCAAACAATTCATGTTCGCCCAGTCGCAGCCCATATCAGAGATGATTGATCTGATTTTTCAATTGAGAAAGAATTACGATCTCAAGGTGGCGGCAGTGAGCAATGAAGGTCGGGAACTGACCATTCATCGCATCGAACAATTCAAGCTGAAGTCGATCTTTGATCTGTTCGTCTCTTCCTGTTTTGTGCACTTTCGCAAGCCTGATAAGGATATCTATCGGATGGCCCTGGACTGTGTTCAAGTGCCTCCCGGGAAGGTGATTTACATCGATGACCGGGCCATGTTCGTGGAAGTGGCAAAGAGCATGGGGATACAGGGCATTCATCATACCGGTTATGAATCCACGCGAACCGCCCTCGAAACACTGGGCCTTTCGTCAGGACAAGGAGAAAATCATGAAAGACAAAGAGTGTGATATTGGTTTGTTCGGGCTCGGCGTGATGGGCGGCAATTTTGCCCTGAACATGGCGGATCACGGTTTTTCCGTGGGAGTTTATAACCGCACGAAGGAAAAGACCCGAAAATTCATGGAAGAGAGCGTGGGAGATCGACAGATCCGGGCCGCCTATACGGTGGCGGAATTTCATCGCGCTGCTGCGCCGCCCGAGGGCCATCCTGATTTCCGTGCCCGCGGGTGAGCCGGTGGACGAGGTAATCGATGAGGTTACCCTGGGCCTGGAATCAGGGGACCTGATCGTCGACACGGGCAACTCCCATTTCAGGGATACGGATCGACGGAACCAATCCCTTGCCAAAAATGGATGGTTGTTCATGGGCATGGGGATCAGCGGTGGAGAAGACGGAGCCCGCCACGGGCCGAGTCTCATGCCGGGCGGCTCCAAAGAGGGATATGAACGCATTCGACCCATCGTGGAGGCGGCCGCCGCCCAGATAGACGGGACCCCCTGTGTCGCCTATCTGGGGCCGGGTTCCGCGGGTCATTATGTGAAAATGGTTCATAACGGCATCGAATACGGGATCATGCAGATGATCGCCGAGACCTATGATCTCATGAAGCGCGGCATGGGCTTTGATGCCAAACAGCTCCACCAGGTCTATCATGCATGGGCACAGGGAGAGCTTAACAGTTATCTGATGGAGATTACGTCGGACATCTTTCTTATGGAAGACGAAAAGACGGGGAAGCCTCTGGTGGATATGATCCTGGACCAGGCCAAACAAAAAGGTACGGGCAAATGGACTTCCGTGGAGGCGCTGGAACTTCAAGTGCCTCTCCCCACCATCGATATGGCCGTAACGGCGAGGGACATGTCCGGTTACAAGGAAGAACGAAAGATCGCGGCGGGTATCCTTCGGGGACCGGATAAAGGCGGCCGGCAATTGGGGAAGGCCTTTATTGACAAACTCGAAGGCGCTCTTTATGCGGGGATGGTGAGTTGCTACGCCCAGGGCATGGCCCTGCTGCAGCGTGCCGGCAAGGCCTATGATTACGGGCTGAATCTGGAAACGGTCGCAACCATCTGGAGGGGAGGATGCATTATAAGGGCGAAATTGCTGGAAGATATCCGGAAGGCCTATTCGCTTAAGCCCGACCTTCCGAACCTCCTTCTGGATCCCGCGCTGGGCAAGTCCGTGACGGCCAGGCAAGGGGATCTGAGGGATGTGGTCTGTACCGCGGCCGGTCTGGGCATACCGGCGCCGGGGTTGATGGCGTCTCTGTCCTATTTCGACGCATACCGCAGTGAACGGCTGCCCGCCAATCTCCTCATGGCGCAGCGGGATTACTTCGGCGCCCACAAATATGAGCGAATCGACAGCGAGGGGACGTTTCATACCCGCTGGATGGATACAAAGGAGGAAAAATGAAAACCGGTCTGCATCCCGAACCCACGGTATTTGTCATCTTCGGCGCCGGAGGCGATCTGGCCTGGCGCAAACTGGTTCCGGCCCTCTACAACCTCTTCCTGGACGGCTGGATGCCGAAAGAATATGAAATCCTTGGTCTGGGCCACGGGGAAATGAGTGAAGAGGATTACCGGGCCTATCTGCGAAAGGGCGTGGACAACTTCTCCCGAAGGGGAACGGCGGAGAGGGACCCCTGGAACGATTTCGCATCCCATGTCTCTTTCGTCAATGCCGAGTTGGGGAATTCGAAGGTCTACACGGACATGGCCAGGAAACTATCGGCCCTGGATAAGAAATGGGATGTCCATGCGAACCACATTTTCTACCTGGCCCTGCCCCCCTCCCTGATAGGCGACGTGGTAAAAGAACTGGCGGCCGCCAAACTCAACGGGGAGCAGGCTCGAATCGTGGTGGAAAAGCCTTTCGGCAACGATCTTGAAAGCGCCCGGGAATTGAATAGCCGGCTCAGGGAGGTATTTAAGGAAAACCAGATCTTTCGAATCGACCATTACCTGGGCAAGGAGACCGTACAGAACATCCTGGCCTTTCGTTTTGGAAACGCCCTCTTTGAACCTGTCTGGAACCGGCGCTATATCGATCATGTCCAGATCACCGTGGCCGAGGATGTGGGCGTGGAACACCGGGGACATTATTATGAAAAGGCGGGCGCCCTTCGGGACATGATCCAGAATCACCTGCTTCAGATTCTTTGTCTGGTGGCCATGGAAGCGCCTATTTCGTTGAACGACAACGAAGTGAGAAACAAGAAAGTAGACGTTCTGAACGCCGTTCGGCCCATCCTTCCGGAACGGGTTCATCAACATGTGGTCAGCGGACAATACGGGACCGGATGGATAGCGGGAAAACATGTCAAAGGGTATCGAAGTGAGCCCAACGTGGCCGGAGACTCCACCATCGAGACCTTTGCCGCCCTGAGGCTGTTCATCGATACCTGGCGCTGGCAGGGCGTTCCCTTCTATATGCGAACGGGCAAGCGGCTGCCCGCGAAGATCTCGGAGGTTTCCATCCAGTTCCGGGCTGTTCCGCACCAGACCTTCCCTCCGGCGGCCCTTCGGGATTGGCATCCCAACCGCCTGATTATCTCCATACAACCCGAGGAAGGGATTTTTCTCCGATTTCAGAGCAAGTACCCGGGCCCTGCCATGCGGCTCGTCACCGGTCATGATGCAGTTTTATTATAAGGAAACCTTTGACATATCCCCGCCCGACGCCTATGAAACCCTGCTGCTGGACGTGATGATCGGCGACGCCACATTGTTCATGCGCGCCGACCAGGCGGAGGCGGCATGGTCGGTCTTATCCCCGATCCTGGAGACCTGGAACCTGTCAAAGCCCACGGACTTCCCCAATTATCAAGGGGGAACCTGGGGCCCCGAAGAGGCCGACACCCTCATTGCCCAGGACGGATTCAACTGGGCGTCGCCCACTTATCTGCAATGTCAGGACGAGACGGCCACCTGCAGGGTGAGCATGGAGCCCAAGCCATGAGCCCATTACTCTTGAGGCGTCAAAATCCCCTTTAATCCCTCCATCGCCGTGCCGAAATCCTCCCAGTGCCCGTTTTCCATGGCCTTCTGGACCTTCTGAAATTCCTTCGCGGCACGGAGCAACTCGCCGGTTTGAAGAGCGGCCGGGGCCGCCTGCCTCTCCCCGGATTGGGAGGCGCCGAACAAGGCATTGATGGCCTGGTGAAGCGTCGGCTCCATCACGACCTTGTTGCCGGAAACCGCGATAACCCGCTTGAGCTGGGGAATGTCGGTCCCCTCGGCGGTCAGGTAAACCGGTTCCACATACAGGAAAGCATTGTCGATGGGGATAATCACCAGATTGCCTCGGATCACCCGGCTGCCTTTCTGATCCCACAGGGACAATTGTTCGGATATGAGGGTGTTCTGATCGATCATGGCCTCGATCTGGATAGGACCCAATGTGAGACGTTCCTTGGGAAGCTGGTAGACCATCAGATCTCCATACCGGGGGAAATCACATTTCGCCGCCATCCATGCCACCATGTTGTCCCTGCCCTGGGGCGTGAAAGGCATCATGAGGATATACTGAAGCTCCTTCGTATTCGGCAGACGCATGAGGATATAATAAGGTTGCAGAGGAACCGGCGAACCCGCGTACTTTTCCTCGGAAGATGTCCAGAGATCCTCCTGATTGTAAAAGACCTGGGGTTCGGTCATGTGATAGGCCTTGTACATATCCGCCTGAATGGTGAACAGGTCCTCCGGGTATCGCAGATGCCGCTTCAAATCCGGGGAGAGATCGGCAAGCTCCTTGAAAACCCCGGGAAAGGCATGCCGGTAAGCCAGAAGTACGGGATCTTTCGGATCCATGATATAAAACCGGACGGTCCCATCATAGGTGTCCACGATCACTTTCACCGAGTTTCTGATATAATTGAGCCGCCGGCCGGATTCCGCCTCGCAGGGCTCCGAATAAGGAAAACCGTCGGATACGGTGTAGGCATCCTGAACCCAGTAGAGTTTTCCCTCGCTCAGTACCAGATAGGGGTCCCTGTCCAACTCCAGAAAGGGTGCAATCCTTGAGACCCGCTCCCGGACTTTCCGCCAGATCTGTATGCGGCTTTCAGGACCCAGATAGGATGTCAACAAGATGTTGATGTCGGACCGGGTCCAGGCGAACAGGATCCTTTTCCAGAACCCATCCAGGGGGATGCCTCCCTTTCCCCTTATAGTCCGTGTAAACGTTGTCATTTCCCCTGGGGTAGTCAAATTCCTTGACTCTGGTTGCAACGATACGGTATCCGGCCATATTCTCGCCGTAATAGATGGCCGGCCGACTCACCGTCAGGCCGTAGGACGAGACGGGCGGGATATTTTCAATAATATATTGGGGAAACCCCCCTTCCGCCTCTTTTGAAACAAAGTTCATGACAAGGCCGTATCCATGGGTGAACTGAAGCCGTTCATTGACCCATGTTGACGCCTTGGGAGGGAGCTTGTTGGCCAACTCCCTGGCGGAAAGCATCACCTGGTGAAATCCCTCCTTTGTGTGATAACGATCCACATCCACGTCGTAGAACTGGTAATAAAGACGAATTTCCTGGGTCTGCCGATAAGTCTGAAGAATCGGGCGCCAATCCCACAGGCGAATATTATCGATGGTGTCTTGGTTTCCCTGAATATCCGCCGGCGTAAGATCCGTCAAAGACGGATAGGCCTCCTCCCGGATTCGGTCCAACTGAAAAGCCTTCCGCGTAAGCCGGATATTGTTTTTCAAATAGGGGGTTTCCAGCGCCAGTTCATTGGGCGCTACCTTATATTTTTGAACCAGGCCGGGAATGATGGTGATGAGGATGAAATAGAGCAGGAAATAGCCGCCGATTTCCATCAGCACCGTTGGAAAACGGGGTTTCCATACATTGAGCAGGATCAGCACGCCAAGGACCAGGGATGCAAAGAGCATGATCCAGAGGCATATTTTCGTCACGTGGTCGGCGGTATATCCGACGCCGTACACAACGCCCCGCGTGGAATAAAGAAGCTCAAATCGGTCCAGGTAGAAACCCCAGGCCAGCGTTGCAAGAAAGAAAAAAAAGAGTATGGACAAGTGACGGGCAACCGTCGGATTGATTTGCGGATGGGATAACCGCTCAACCTGAAGCGCTCCGAAAGATGCGTATAAAAACGAGAGGATGACCAGGGCGGTCAGACCAAGCCCCAGCAGGCCGCCCTGTATCAATTCATAGAACGGGAGACGAAAAAGATAAAAACCGATATCCAGGCCATAGATGGGATCGGTTTCGCCGAAGCCGCCTCCCCACAAAAAACGTAGATACTTGTCCCATTCGCCGTAAAATATGCGCGCGAAGATCAAGGCGACAAAAAGGGACAACAATACGGGGATCACCCTTGTCATCGCCGAAGAGATTTTTACCGCATCTCCCTGAAAGACCGAACCGCTCCTCACGGCAAAGCGAAGATTGACCCACAGGTAGATAAAGACGCCGAGAAAGGCAAGCCCGAATAAGGTCCATTTAATGGAGAGGAGGCGCCAGAAGATATTTCCATAATCCAACTGGCGCATCCAGAGCCATTCCACGATCCACCCCGACAGACCGGACAGCAGGATAAAAAAGGCAATAACCGACGCCCCCGCCGCAACCCAGAAAACAGGTCTTTTTTTGAACCAGTCCAGCTTCATCAGGCATCATCCTTCGGGAGCAGGGGGACCGGGAACGTCCCCCCGGGGTTCCTGCCCGGACTTTTTGAGCCGTTGGGCGACCCTGCGCTATTTGCCCGGAGGGAGAAGAAGTTTCTGACCCGGGTAGATAAGCTTCTTGTCCTTGAGCTGGTTCAGTTTAACAAGTTCCGCCACGGATGTGCCGTGCTTTTCCGCGATTTTGGACAATGAATCCCCTGCCTGAACCGTATAATAGTCCGCCTCACTCTTAGCAAACGGGTTTCATTTTTGCGCCCTTTTCAGCCATTTTCGGTTTGGCCGCCTTGGTTATGGTCTTAAGCAGCTTTTTCGAGGCCGGGTTTTTGACGTCTCCCAGAATAAGAATGTCCGTCGGCGTCACGCCCTTTTTGCCATAATAAGCCTCGTTCCAACTGTTTCGCACCCCGACAACCGCACCGTCCAATGAAATACCGGCGTACAATCCTTTCGACAAGGCGTAGACGAGGATGTCGGCGCTGATATTGGCCGTGGCCGCGGCAGCGCCAACCCCGACGGGTCCCGCCGCCGCCCCTACGTCCGCACCCAGCTTCACACTGGGCGACAAGAGTGCATTAACGCCTCTATCGGTCATGGCAAGCATGATCACCTGGGAGGCCTTGCCGCCTATCTGAAGACCAAAACTTACTTCGCCGATGGTATAAAAAGCCGGCCCTTTCCAAACCCCTGTTTTGGCGTCACGCACCACGAATACCCCGCTTCCGCCGGACGCGCCGAAAACAAATGCTCCCTCCAGCACCTGCGGGGAAATTAAGACGCCTTTCGCCTTGCCTAAGAGGTCACGAAAACCCGGCAATGCTTTTGAAGCCAGGAAGTTATTGAGGGTCATTTCGGATTTCACCACAAGCTGCGCCGTATCTGAAGCATCATCGGCGAAAACAGGGGTGATATTGAAAACCGTAAATGCAAACGCCAAAACAACGACTGCCACCATACATCTCATCAACGACCTTTTCTGTTTATCCATAATTCCTTTTCCTCCTCTTTCCGTTTAGGTTTAACTCTCTACGCTATCGAACAGATCCGCATACGCACTGTAATGCTTTTATTTTATGATGCAATTCCATCGGAAAGGGAATGGGCGGAATCATGTATTTTTCCTTCAAAAGGGAGGTAGGTCGCCATAAAGGGCGATATGGCCCGTGTTTGCGCGGAAGACGGTTCGTCCGCCTGCTATTTGCTCCTGATAGCCCTTGCCGGAAATAGGGTATAGACCTGATTGACGCTCGGAGAAATCATGTAGTAGTAAATCCGGTCACGCCTCTTTGCGCCCGCGGGGAAACGCGACTGCCTGGCGGAAACAGTTTAACCCTGGAAAATTAAAAAAGAAAGTGGTACAAAAGCGACAAATCCTTTGGAGATGAAAGAATTTTCAATCACGTCAACCCTCAGTATCCTGAAATGGGAGAAGGAGGGCGTGGAGATGAGTGTTTTATGGAATTAGATCACACCTGGAAGGGAAGGAACCAACGTATCGAACAACTGGACGAATATGTGAGCAGCGAAAATCGGGCACACTTCGGTTTTGAAGAACTGAGCGAGGCGGACAAGGCTGAACGGGTCCGCCGCCATTTTGATGCGGTGGCCCGACAAATATGATTTCATGAATACCCTGCTCAGTTTCGGCGCCCATTACCTGTGGAAACATCGGGCCATCCGTATGCTGAACCTGAAACCGGGAGATCGGGTCCTGGATGTAAGCGGAGGCACCGGTGATCTGTCCATTCTGTCCCAACGGGCGGTGGGACCCGCCGGTCGGGTCGTCCTCTACGATATCAACCGCGCCATGATTACGGCCGGACGGCGAAAGCGCACCAACGCGGCCGACCCGCCGACAAATCATCTATGTTCAGGGAGACGCGGAGAAAATAGCGTTTGACGACAATACCTTCGACGCAGTCATGATCGGGTTCGCGGTACGAAACATCACCCATATGAAACAGGCCTTCAGGGAAATGGTTAGGGTCCTCAAACCCGGAGGCGCCTTCCTCTGCCTTGAATTTTCCAGGCCGGTCTGGCCCTGGTTCCGGCGGCTTTACGATTTCTACTCTTTTCACATCATGCCGGTCCTGGGAAATGCCATAGCAGGAAACAAGACGGCCTACACCCGCCTGCCGGAAACCATTCGACTGTTTCTTTTGCCCGATGAACTCTCGGACATTTTCCGGGAGATGGGGCTGCGCGACGTGAACTACCGGTTACTAACCAACGGCATTGCCGTGGCGCATACGGCGATAAAATAGAGGACAGGCTGGAGATGGGCAATGTGGACGCGACCGAGGTGGCTAAATTCGATGGCCTTGCCTCTCACTGGTGGGATTCGTCGGGGCCGCTGAAAGCACTGCACCAGATCAACCCTCTGAGGCTGCGGTATATCCGTCGAGCGGGCATCTCTGAGGGGAGCGGAAGTCCTGGATGTGGGTTGCGGCGGCGGAATCCTTTCCGAAGCCATGGCCGCGGCAGGCGCCCTGGTTACGGGCATCGATCTGGGGGCCGAGGCCCTTTCCGCGGCCCGCCATCACGCGGCCATGAGGCCGGATTGAAGATCGATTATCACCAAGAGGCGGTGGAATCCCTGGCCTCATCAGCCGACCATCTCTACGATCTGGTAACCTGCATGGAACTGCTGGAGCATGTCCCCGATCCCCGATCCGTAGTCCGGGCGTGTTCCCGGCTTTTGAAGCCGGACGGAGATCTCATCTTCGCCACCATCAACCGAAATCCAAAATCCTTCCTCTTCGCCATCGTCGGCGCGGAATATCTCCTTCGTCTCCTGCCTATGGGGTCGCACCGGCACGCGAGGTTCATAAAGCCCCATGAGCTGATCGGCTGGGGAAAAGAATGCCGTTTGAAGATTCAGGATACAACCGGACTGGGATACAACCCTTTCACGCACGGGTATTTTCTGACCAGGGATACAAGCGTGAACTATCTTGCCCATTTTAAGAGCAATACCCGTCAACAAGGAATTGGGAACGGGCATAAATAGATAACTAACTTAACATGTTGGTAATGGGGACAGACCAATATTTGCCGAGGATTGCGGAAGCGACGGTTCAATTGCCGCATCCTGTGCAACTCCGGGGTTGATCTGATGCAAGAAAAACTGCTGGGCCGGAAAACGCCCGCAACGCTTGTTGCCATCGGTCCGCTCACGGACATCGCCTGCCTGTTGACGATTTATCCCGAGGTCGCACCGTCGGCTGTAGAAAAAGCTGGTGTCCAGACCATAGGGAACGGCCATGCCCTCTCCACGATTCTCCCATGGAAAAATAAGCGAAGCCTGCTTTATGGATGAAGTCAGGCTATGAAGTCTTCACGGTCGGGGATTTATCTTAGACCGGGAAGGAAGAGTGCAATCTGGGGAAACAGCAACAGAATGCCGATACAGACGATCATTGCAACAAAAAACGGCAAAACCCCCTTGAATACCACGCCCAGTTCTACATCCGGGGCCACACTTTTTATTACATAGACGTTGATTCCGACCGGTGGCGTGATCGCTCCCATTTCCAGCAGGATAACGATGATCACCCCAAACCAGATGGGATCATACCCCAATTTTTGGACCATGGGGTAAAAGACCGAAATCGTCACCAGCAGGAAGGAAAGCGCGTCCATGATGCACCCACCCAAGACATAGATGAGCATCACGAGGCAAAGGATGACGGAGGGCGGAACGGGTAATGAGACAACCCATTCAGCCAGCGCGGTGGGAATGCGGCTGACCGCCAGGAACTTTCCGAACACCATGGCCCCAGCCAGAATCAAAAAGAGCATCGCCACGATGCGCGTCGTCTCCACCGCGGCCGTACCAAAAGCCCTCCAGGTAATCTGACGGCGCACGAGTCCGATTACAAGCGCGCCCAGTGCCCCGACTCCGCCGGCCTCGGTGGGCGTAAACCAACCATCCAGAAGCCCCCACATAACCAGGACAAAAAGGATCAGGGCCTCCAGCAATCCCGGCAACGACGCGATCTTTTCCTTGAAGGTTGTCTTCGGGCCTCTGGGCCCCAGTTCCGGTTTCAACCATGCCAGGATCAAGATGGTAAGGATGAACAGGGATGTCAGGAGGATTCCCGGCAGAATGCCGGCCACAAAGAGTTTGCCTATGGACTGCTCCGTCTGAATGCCGTAAATAATCAGCACCACGCTGGGCGGAATCAGAATGCCGAGGGTGCCGCCTGCTGCAATGGATCCGGTGGCCAACGAAAGATCGTACTTGTATTTTTTCATTTCCGGCAAGGCCACCGTTCCCATGGTGGCGGCCGTTGCCGAGCTGGATCCGGAAATGGCCGAAAAACCCGCGCAACCGCCTACGGCGGCGATGGCCAGACCGCAGGGCAATTGACCCAGCCAGGTGTAGGCGGTCGCAAAGAGCCGTTGGCTCATGCCGGCCTGAAAAGCAATCTGGCCCATGAGGAAAAAGAGCGGCAGAACGGCCAGGGAATAGGAACTCAGCGTCAGAAAGACCTCTTTGGCCAACAGACTCAACGCTGCAAAGGGTGAAACCAGATAGCTGAAACCCAGAAGACCCACCAGGATCAGGGCAATACCGATAGGTGTTTCAAGAAGGATCAGCAGCAAAAGTGCCGCAATCCCGAAGCAGCCGACAGTGATTTCACTCATTTTTCTTCTGATGTTTGAAAGGATTTTATGAAATTCACCAAAAGGACCAGGGCAGCCAGACCAAAAGACAATCCGATGGCATACAAAAACGGATAGAAGGGCAGCCGAAGGGTCGCGGATACCTCTCCGCTGTCCAGTACCCGCATGCCGTATCGCAGGCTTTGCCAGGATATCAGGCCCATCACGATCATGGTTATCAGATTATTGCCCCTCTTGATGAACAGACGGATTCGCGGCGGCAACCGCCTTGTAAGCACCTCGACCACCATGTGTCCCTGGTTGTAGGTTGTCTGAATGAGTGCCAGCGAAAGTACCAGGCTGCCTAAAAAACCCACCAATTCATAGGTTCCCCAAATGGGTTTGCCGAAAGGACGCAGGATGACGTTGGCATTGACAAGCACCATCATGGCCACCATGGCGCCGGCGGCCGCCCGGTTGAGCTGGCCTGACAGTCTACCGAGGCGTGAATTGAGGCTGGATATGAATCTTTTCAAGGATGGAATCTCCTGAAGCGAGCCTTGAGCATGCAATGGGCCTGGGGGAATCGACGGGGAGCAGTCGATTCCGCAACGGAAAAGGATCCGCTCTATTGGTATTTCTTGTTGAGTGCGTCAATCTCCTCCAGGAACGCCTTGCCGGGCAACCCCTTGCTCTCCATTTCCTTGATATAGTCCGCTCGTAACGGTTCATAGGCGGCGTGCCATTTGGCGCGCTCCCGGGCGGGGAGGACGATAATCTCAAGTCCCTCGTCCTTGGCGTATTGCAGCCCGGCCTCCGATGCCTGGTCCCACACATCCCCGGCGATATCGATATATTCGTTGCTGACTTCCGTGAATACTTTCTGGATATCGGGCGGCAGCGAGTTCCATTTGTCGAGATTCATGGCTACAAAAAAGGGCGCTACATGGAAATAGGCCAGCGTGACGCTTTTAACCACCTCCGCCTGACGGAACCCTTTGAGCACGTCCAGCGAACTGATCGATCCTTTGACGATCCCTTTGGACAGCATTTCATAAACCTGACTCTGGGGCGCGCTGACCGGCACGGCCCCCAGATGTTTGACGATCTTGCCGGTGGCGCCGGCCGCCCTGATCTCGACGCCCTTGAGATCATCAAGGGTTCGGATGGGACTCTTGGACCACAAATGCATGGGGGCGCAGGTATGCACAAAGAGCAGATGGGTGTCGGACAGCTCTTTCAGATTGAACTTTCTCAACGCCTCATTGGTAACGCGGCAGGCCACCTTTGCGGAAGGAAAACCCGGGGTATAAACCAGGGCATCCATAACCGGATGCAGGCCTCTTTCCCACCCGAATGAACTGGTCCCGATGTCGGTAATTCCGTCCACAATACTGCTGTACATCACATTTCCCGCCACCAGCGTTCCGGCCGGGTACAAGGTGATTTCAACCTGTCCGTTGGTACGCTTCTTAATCTCTTCGGCCCAGGGAAGACTGATTTTGGAATAGTACGGGTGCGTCGCCGGCGTGATCTGGGCAAAACGAAATTTGTAGACCTTGGCCATCGCCGGACTGTCAATGAGACCCACCAGCAACACCAAAATCAAAAGCAACAGGCTACTTTTTTTCATAGGTTCCCCCTTTTCCGTCAAAATTGGTATTCATAATTCCGTCCTCTCCTATTAATACACTTGCACTAAAGTTAATCTCCGCAAGGAGGAGGGTTGTGTCTGGATCAGATCCACTCTGCTTGCGGATTGCCCGGGAACCCGGCATCGATTGAATGAGTATCTCTTGATTCGGTTTGTGCCCCGGGTGGATCGGCGGCCTAAGCGGAAACCCGTTCCCCGCCTTTGATGACGGCCCAGATCCGTTCCGGGTAGGTCAGGAGCCGAATATCGGCCAGCGGATTCCCGTCCACAATGAGAAGATCCGCCTGCTTGCCTGGGGAAATGCTTCCCAGTATATCCTCAAGGTCCAACAGCTCCGCCGCCCGCGAAGTGGCACAGGATAAGGCCTCAGCGGCTGAAAATCCGTTCTCCACCAAAAGGACCAATTCATTGGCGTTCCGTCCATGACGGTTGAACGGCGTACCAGCGTCCGTACCCGCGGCAATCTTGACACCGGCCTCGCGTGCGCGGTTGAGCGCTTCGACATGGGCATCATTCACCTGTCGGGTTTTTTCGACGAATTCAGCGGGAATCCCGGCCTGTACGCCACGGGCCATGATGTTGAAGGGTGCGCTCAAGGTCGGCACAAGGAACACGTCTTCTGAAAGCATCTCCTCAATAACGGCATCATCCAACGAAACGCCGTGTTCCACGGAGTCTATGCCGGCCGCCACCGATATACGCGTGCCTTCAAGGCTTTGGGAGTGCGCACAGGTCTTGAGAGGGATCTTATGGGCCTCGTCCACGCCTGCCTTCAGCTCTTCCGGATCGAGCTGGGGGACGCCCGGTCTTCCGCCTTTGGTCAGTACGCCCCCTGTGGCCATGAATTTCACTTGGTCAACGCCCGCCATGATTTGCTTACGGACCGCTTTCCGAACCTCAACAGGACCATCCGCCGCACAACCCATCTGCCAGCCATGTCCACCGGTGATGCAGATCATCTGACCGGCGCACAGCATCCGGGGACCGGCAATGAGTCCGGTTCGGACGGCGTCTCTGACACTCAGATCAATGAAATTCCTTGATCCCATGTCACGAACCGTCGTAATGCCGGCCCGAAGCGTACTCTTTGCGTTTTCGGCCATGTGAAGGGCGGATGTTGCGTCAGTCATTCCCGTTAGCGCGCTGATTGGATCGGGAGAGGCGTCCAACGCCAAATGAACATGGCAATCGATGAGACCGGGCAGAATCGTCTTGCCGGCCAGGTCGAAAATGTCCTCCAAAACCAAACCACGGGAGACATCTTCAGGAATAGGGTCGGACCCACCCACGGCGGCGATCTTGTCATCTACCAAAAAAAGCCACCCTTTTTCAAATAGTTCACCGCGACCGTCAACGATTCGTGCGTTTTTGAATAATATTTTCATGGTGCTCTTTTCACCGGCAACAGTCTTTGAATTTTCCCGAGATTACTTTATATAGACCGTTGGGACTTGTGGTGAGAAAATAACTGTTTGAAGAGAGGACAATAGACAAAACAGGATTGCAGGTCAAGAAAAAAGGAACCGTAAGATGGGTTGTTTCGAGCCATAAACCACCTGACGCTTTCATGAACATTTTCAAGGCTTGATTTGGGCGACGGGGCAATGTTCTTCTCGCAATAGCCCAAATGAAGTGCGTGCGACGTCCATAAAATGTAGCCTATTTTAATTCTCCGGCGCCGAATTTCGGATTCAGGAAATCCATTCCCTTTGGCCGGAGGCCTTTTCTCCACAAACTCCGCCGGTGGTTGGTCACGCGGTTGGCGTGATTGAGCAGCTTTGTTCATTCGCTTCATGGATACTATTCCTCCGTCCGACTTCCCGGGCGCGTACATGTCGGGCGTTCGGCATTCAACCTTCCCCGACCGGGCCGACTGTGGATGGCAGACGGTCTCCCCCGGGACCTCCCGGTTTCCGTGCAAAGAGTTTGCGGACATGCGTGGGTTCTCTGACTCCGCGGGTCCGATGCGCCACTCGCGTTAGCGCGACGTGTCGTATTGCCATCCCCACCAAGTCACAAAGTCGGCAACCCGAATCAGGTGATTTCGGAGCTCAATAGCCGGACCTGCACGCCCCCTTTACGGGTAGCCGACGCATGACTCTGGGACACGGCTGGTCGCTATCCATTACCATGTGGGGGACTTCCACCCCCTACCCTTTGCCGGCTTTTACCGGCGCTTTCGACCTGACCCCTTTCCTTTTCTTGAAGATTTGTCCATCGCAGCTTTTTCAAAAGGAATTGGCAAATTATGGAGGATATTATCGGATCATCCATACCAATCCATAATTTACGCCGGAGCAATTTACGGAATTCTTGAATGGAATTGGCTTTACAATCAAAAATTATCAAGGATTCAATCCATTAAAGATGGTGAAATTCTTTTCACTCAATGCTGATGGTCTCATAAAAAGTCCGATTTTGGCAATTTTATTGGATGTAACATGCTGATGGTATGAATGGTTATTTCGTGCATTTTGATTTTTTACGAGGCCATCCATTATTCGTTCAAGTTTAAACACCATTTTGCCGATAATCGCCAAAGGTTGCAGAAACGCTCAATGAACTCGACCATCTTGTCGGCCTGCAAGTTCATCGTTCGGTCAAGGGGCTGTGGCGCAAGATTAAACAGCCCCTGAATGGTATTCATTCGTTTTTTGGCAGCTTGCGACGGGAATAATTATTTGGATGAAATGGAGGATGAAACATGTTTAACGGTCTAAAAAAAATGAAAATCAATCAAAAACTGCTGGCGCCGAATTTAATCTACCTTGTGTTACTGGGGATTGTCGTCTTTTTTTTCTTCAATTCGGGGAAACTGATGACGGATCTGTCCCGGGATCAAAATGAGAACAATGGACTGCTGGCCTCGGTTCGAAACACCTTGCTGCACACAAAGGATTATCTGTCAAAAACAACGGGATACGATGAAATCAAAAAACAGTATGAGCTGGTGGAGAAACAACTGCGTGAAGGCGGGTTGAAGGCGTCTTTCAAAAAGGCAGGCGAGAACCTGAAGAAGATCGACGCGCTGAGAACGGCAAATAAGAAAATTGAAGACCGCATCCTCCAGCTCACTGAGGTATCCATGGCCCAATCCAACGGATTTATCAAGCAAATGGTCCTAAGTCTGGCGGATGAGGAAAAGCGAAAAGATGTGAGCACCCTTGAGCGGATGGTCATCCTTGGCGCAAGCGTCAATACCAACTCCAACTATGAAATCCGGATTCTTTTCTCAAAACTGGCGGCGAGTCTTGATGCCAAGGAAGCCTTTTTTAAATTCGTTGAGACCCTTGTGAAAAACACAAAAAAGGACACCGAATCGCTCAAAGGAACACCATTTCAGGGAATGGCCGAAGCTGCCCAAAAAGCCAACCTTGAAATAAAAGCATTGGCAAACGATTTTGTAAAAAATACTGAAGAGATACACCTGCTGCAGACGGGAGTGTACAAGTCTTTGGAAAAAGCAACGAAGGATATTGATACACTGATGGACAAGCAGGCCAATGAATTCTTCAGCAAGATGAAGGGGTATTTTTCAAATATTCTGATTCTCCTCCTGATTGCCATTGTCACGGGTATCGGTTTGAGCGTCCTGATCTCAAGATCCATCTCGCGAAACCTGAAACGTACCATTGCCGGGCTTTCCGAGGCTTCCGAACAGATTTCCTCGGCATCCGGACAAGTGGCAGGCGCAAGCCAGCAACTTGCTGAAGGGTCATCCGAGCAGGCCGCTTCCATCCAAGAGACCTCCGCCTCTTTGGAAGAAATTTCCTCAATGACCAAGCAGAATGCCGATAATGCCAACCAGGCGGACGACTTGATGAAAGACGCCAATCAGATAGTCGGCGAGGCCAACTCGGCCATGGTTAAACTTACGGACGCCATGAGCGATATTTCAAATGCCAGTGAGGAAACCGGCAAAATCATCAAAACCATCGATGAAATCGCTTTTCAGACCAACCTGCTGGCGCTCAATGCCGCTGTTGAAGCAGCCAGGGCAGGTGAAGCCGGGGCCGGATTCGCCGTTGTGGCGGATGAAGTTCGAAATCTTGCGATGCGGGCGGCCGATGCGGCGAAAAATACATCTGAACTGATCGAAGGAACAGTGGCGAAGGTTCGAGGCGGTTCGGAACTGGTGGAACAAAGCAACAATGCTTTTTCAAAAGTGACCGAGAGTTCTTCAAAAGTGGCTGTGCTGGTGGGAGAAATCTCCGCGGCTTCCCATAAGCAGGCTGAAGGTGTGGAGCAGGTGAACAGAGCGGTAACCGAAATGGATAAAGTGGTGCAACAAAATGCCGCTAACGCCGAGGAATCAGCCAGCGCTTCCGAAGAAATGAATGCCCAGGCTGAAGAGATGAAAGCGATGGTTCTGGAACTTGTTGAATTGGTTGGAAAAGTCAACAGCGGAACAGGATACGCCTCCAATAACCGAAAATATCATACCCGCCGGAACGCACAGGCTAAAAGAGAGCAAAAACGGCTGCCGGAAACCAGCGCCTCATATCACGCTCACAAATAACCATCTACCGGCTGTGCCGGTAGATGATTACTAATAGTCATAATACCGCGCTTCACCTGTTTGCGAATTTCGCCGGGGTTTGCTGGATGGCTAAAAAAAAGATCAACTCATAGAAAGATAGGGACAGGCGCCGATGGAAAGGTAAGTCAAGAAAAAACACCCCCATTAGAAAAAGATCTCCATCTTTTTCTTGCTTATGGTCTCCGAAAAGGCAACGGGAGGGATCCGGAGCAACTTATCTTCATGGAACGCAACCAGGTAATTGGTTGCTATCTTTTACCGGATCGAATGATGGAAATGATGAGCCAGATGCCCAGGAGCGTGGCAATGCTATAGCCGGACAGACCGAGCAAAGAAGTCAGGGAAATGGACTTTCCACCCAGAAAACCGACCGTGAAAACGGATATTTTCTCGGATGCATCGAACGCGGCCGCGCCCGCGATGATGGAGGCGGCGACCAGGATAGCCAGAATCAGCCTGTTCAACCCCCTATCCAAACGTCTTGAGACATTCTCAAACCCACTGTGACGAAGTTCCAGACTCTGTTTTCCCTGAGCAGTTTGCCGAAGGATATCGTGCAGAAATTTGGGAGCCAGCCGGAGAAGTCTTCCGGCGGTCCAGGCATTCCTTCCCACGGCCCGCAGAATTTTTTCCGAATCGTACCCCCGCTGCAGCAAGGCCTTTGCATAAGGTCTGATCACCAAAAGGATGCTGGCATCGCTTCCTAAAATTTTGCCCAGTGCTTCCGTTTGGATAAAGGTTTTCAAGAGCAGCAACAGGTTCTGCGGCAGCCGGATCTGATATTTAAACAGGAGTCGGATCACCTGATCGTAAATGTCCACCACCGAGATGGTCTGAAGCGTTCGGCCGTAGAAAGGTTCGCTCATCTCCTTGAGGTCATTTCGAAAGGCCCGCAGATCCATGTCTTCATCTATGATCCCGGTTTCCAGCAGGGATTCCATGACCAGACCGTAATCATGCTCGGCGTACCCCAAAAACAAACGGGCGATCTGGATCATCAACTCCTCATCCAGATGGGCGGTGATGCCGAAATCCACAAGACCCACACGACCATCGGGCATCACGATGGTATTGCCGGGGTGCGGATCAGCATGCACGAACCCGAATTCCATCAACTGGCGGGACAGACTGCGCAGACCGATCATGGCAATCTCTTTGGGTTCAAGCCCCATTTCCCTGATGGCATCCACCTGATTCACCCGGACTCCCGGAACAAACTCCATGACCAGAACGGATTTCGTGGTCCATTCCCAATAGACTTTGGGGATGCATATCTCTTGGATGGGCTGGTAATAACGGGAAAATTTCTCGATGCTTCCGGCCTCGATATGCATGTCGAGTTCATTAAAAATCGACCGCTCGAACTCCTTCACCACATTTCTGGCGCCGATAACCCGGGCTAATTCCAACGTCTTTTCCAGCTTCCGGGCAAGATAATACATCACCCGGATATCACTCCGGATCTGTCCGGCAATGCCCGGGCGCACCACCTTCACGGCAACCTGCTCTCCGGTATTTAACCGGGCCTTGTAGACCTGGGCGATGGAGGCGGAGGCAAGAGTTGTTTCGTCAAATTCCTTGAAGGCACGGTTCAAAGGCCCGCCCAACTGTTTTTCGAGGAAAGGTTTGATTACACTGAAAGGCTGGGGAGGAACCCGGTCCTGCAGCTTTTGAAGTTCTTCAATATATTTTGGAGGGAACAGATCCGCCCGGACGCTCATGAGCTGACCGAGCTTGATAAAACTGGGGCCCAGCTTCGTCAGGATATGACGCAAACGGGCCGGGGACGGGACCGCGAGGGAAGGACGTTCTTCCGTATACTTCAGGTCTCCCGCGGGACGGTTGACCAGAGCCTCGGCAAGCATTCCAAAACCGTTTTGCACCAGCACTCCGATGATGCCGGCGAAACGCTTCAGGCCGCTAATGCCGATGGAATCCTTCTCACGTTTCATGAGACCATTTTATTCCGGCATCAACCGATTTTAGGCCATCTGATGGAAATCTCTTTGAGCTTCACGGGATCCGAAATATAGCTTTCCACATAGCCGCACTGGGTGCACACATAGTTATCCAGTGCCGCGATGGAGGTTATGTTGACGGGAATGGAATTACTTCCAAACGGTCCGCTCTTAAGTTTAATGTCGGAACCACAATACACTTCATTAGAGCCGCATTTAGGGCATTTTCCTTGTTTCACTTTTCACCTCTTTCATTTAAAGGCCTCGGCAAAAACCCATCGTTTCCTGATAAAGGACTCTAATAAACACAAGCCGGTTTGTCAAGATGGAACTATTTTAAGAAGGAACTCTCATAAAAGGGATTATCCGCCATCCGGCGAATATCATCTCCCAGCAGATTAAAGAGGCTGAAATCAAATCGGCAGAGCTTGGATTTCATGAAGTCTCGTTCTGAAGGATCGGCATTGCGCAACCATTCAGTAAAGGCTGCCCCATTCTCAAACTGCTGACAGGCCAGATAGGCGCACAAGTCCGCCACCCGCTTTTCCCGCGATTCAATGGAAGCCAGATACGAATCATGAAAAACCCGGAAATTTTCAAGCGGACCCAGGAGATCCGGGAGAAGGGCTTCGGTTCTGGTTTCAAGAATGGTGTGGGCCTTCAGCCATTGAACCACTCCCCCTCTGGTAAGAGCCGTATGGCCGAACTGCTCCGTGAGAGCGGTGTGTCGTTCCTTGACGATAGGCTGCCGGCGTCCTCGCACATGGATCAGGATAAGCCTCGGGTTTAGAAGCAGATCCCCTGTCAGCGTAAACTCGCAACTCTCGGCGTAATTTCCCGCGCAGAGGATGGCCAGCTCGTTGATGCGGGCAAGCGACAGCCAGTAGAAATGATCATGAACAAAGGAGGTTTCCTCCAGCTCGGTCCACAAACTCAACGAGCTCCTCTTCGTTCAGTTTGTGCACGGCGGCCTTTTCTTCCATCGTCCTGTTGAAGATCAAAATAGCGTTCGGATGTTCAACCAGCGTGTTGGGCGCAACGATTCTGATACATGATATTCCTCCTTATCCTAATCGTTTTACTCCCTGCCGCGTGCTTTTCCAATTTTACCGCGCACACCTTGTAATCGGGCGTTTTGGATACGGGATCAAGAAAGGTTCCAAGAAGCCAGTTGGGGTTGGCCTCCTCAAAATGAAAGTCCATGAAAATGGACCCCTCGGGAACGACGTCTCCAATCCGCACAGGGGTAACCACCTCCCCCCGACGGGAGGTTACCTTGATGGGACCTCCATCCTTCACCCCCAGCCGGGCCGCGTCGGCGAAGTTGATCTGTCCCATGGGGCCTGGAAATTCACGCTCAAGTGAAGGACACCTGCCCGTCATGGTTCGGGTATGATAGTGGGCGTATCGCCTGCCGGTTGTGAGGATATACGGATATTCCTTGTCCGGAAGTTCTTCGTTTGGCCGGTAGCGGATGGAGGAAAACTGGCCCTTTCCCCTGGCAAATCCGTTTTGGTGAAGGAACTGCGTTCCCGGGTGGTCAGGCGAGGGACACGGCCACTGAATATCCTCGTGTCATGCATACGATGGTAGGTGATCCCCGAAAAACTGGGGGTCAGGGCCCTCATTTCATTGAAATACCTCCTCAGCGGAAGAATAGGTCATGTTGGGCAAGCCCAGCCTTCGGCCGATTTCCGACAGGATCATCCAGTTGGGCCTGGCCTGACCCGGGGGTTCCACGGCCTTTCGGATTCGCTGAACCTTCGCTCCGTATTGGTATAGGTCCCTTCCACCTCCGCCCATGCCGCTCCCGGGCAATACCACGTGGGCCAGTTCCGCGGTCCTGGTGAGAAATATTTCCTGCACCACCAGAAATTCCAGCGGACGTGAGGGCCTTCCGGACATGGTGGATGTCGGGGTCGCTCTCCACGGAATTTTCGCCGAAAATGTACATGCCCTTGATGGACCCGGCAATCAGCCCATCCATCATTTCGGGGATCATTTTTCCCACTTTGGAGGACAGTGGCACGCCCCAGGCCCTTTGAAATTTCTCCTGGTTGGCCATATCCGTAACCACCTGGTAGCCGGGGTACACATTGGGCAACGCCCCCATGTCGCAGGCGCCCTGAACATTGTTCTGGCCGCGGAGGGGGTTTACTCCGCTGGAGCGTTTTCCGATGTGGCCCGTGAGCATGGCCAGATTGGCCAGGGACCTTACGTTGTCCACTCCGTGGGAGTGTTCCGTAATCCCAAGGGTATATAAGATGGTGGAAACATGGGACGTGGCATAGTTTCGGGCGACTTCCCTCATGACGTCGGGGGGAACGCCGCAGATTTCGAGAGGCCTTCTCAGATGGATATTCCTCGATATTTTTCAGGAATTCATCGAAACCTTCCGTTCGTTCCGCGATAAATGCCTGATTGTGCCAGTTGTTTTTCACAATCTCGTACATGACGCCGTTCAAAAAGGCCACATCAGTGCCGTACCTGATTCTCACATGAATATCGGCAAAAAGGGAAAGCTGGATTTTTCGAGGATCCACCACGATCAGCTTGGCGCCTTTCTGTTTGGCTCGATAGACCCGATGGGCGATCAGAGGGTGGGCTTCGGTGGTGTTGGAACCGATCACGAATACGCAATCCGCGTCCTGAATCTCGGGGATGGAGTTCGTCATGGCGCCACTTCCGAATGATGCGGCAAGACCTGCCACGGTCGGGGCGTGTCAGAGTCTTGCGCAGTGATCCACGTTATTGGTCCCGAACGCGGCCCGGCAAACCTTTTGGAGCAGAAAGTTCTCCTCATTGCTGCAACGGGCAGAACTCAGAAAGGCCACACTGTCCCCGCCATGCCGTTCCTTGATGGCCGACAAGTTGGAAACCACGGTTTCCATGGCCTCCTCCCAGGAAGTCTCCACAAGTTTTCCGTTCTTTCGAACCAGCGGCGCTGTTAGCCGATCGGGGCTTTGGACGAATTCATGGGCGTTCCACCCCTTGATGCAGAGCTTGCCCTCATTCATTTGAGCGCCCTTGAGTGGAAGTGTTCCAACGAGCTTTCCGTCCATTACTTCCAGAAGCATCTGGCACCCACAGCCGCAAAAGGGGCATGTGGTCCTCACAAATTTGTAATCCATAAAAATCCTCATCTTTTAAAAATCAACTCAGGCATTGGCAAAGGGAATTCCATATGTCATATCAGACATATTAAAACCCATAGCCATACCGCTCATACAAGCCTATCCACACTACTTCCCGCAGGGAAACTTCCAAGATGAGCGAAAACTTCCTGAAAAAGCACTCTTTCAGGGTATCTTATTCAAAAACAATGGTACGAATGGAGTCACGAGGTCTTTTTTGCTGCCGCATCCTGGATAAACCTCCACCGACCGTGGAGAGGTCCTTCTATGCTGGTGCAAAGAAACTTTTGTCATTCAGCCACTTGTCCGTACCAGCATGGAAGGGCCGGTGCTGCCATAGGAATCAGATGCGGCGGCAAAAAAGACCTCGTGACGCAATGGCTGCCTGATTCCATATTTCGCTGCCACGAAACTTGAATAGGATACCTTTCAGGCGCACCATCCTGTTGTAAGGCCACCCATCTTGCATGCCTATACCAAAACTCTTTATCTATGTCAACACAGACATAACGACTAAAAGAGCTCCTCCCTTTTTCCTATTGCGCCATTACCGGCATTATGCTAAAAAATAGAGTCATGAATCGTGAAACAACATTGCAAATCCGCTCAAAAATCTGGATCGAGGATGAATCGGGACATGTTGTTTTTGGTCTTGGCAGACTCCGGATCCTTGATGCCATAGACCGCTTGGGCTCCATTCAGGGGGCGGCCAAGGAATTGAAAATGAGTTATCGGGCGATCTGGGGGCGGATCAAGGCGACGGAAGAGCGACTCAACCGACCTCTTTTGGTCCGAAATGTGGGGGGGCATAGGAGAGGAGGCTCTCAGTTAACGCCCTTTGCATTAAATCTATTGGTACACTTCCGTCATCTCCATCACCGCATTACAACCCTGTCTGATGCGGAATTCCAAAAAATCATGGCGCCTCATTTTGAACTGGATTAGAGATGCCCTGATGATATTTATCGCATCCTAATTCAAAAATCCTGGCAGAAATGGAGTCACGAGGTATTTTTTGTTGCCGCATCTTGGATGAACCTTCACGGACCGTCGAGAAGTCCTTCTATGCTGGTACAAGGAAGCTGTTGTCATACCTCTATTTTTCCGCACCAGCATAGAAGGACCGGTGCATCCGTAGGAATCAGATGCGGCAACAAAAAAGGCCTCGTGACGGAAACTGGTTGTTGACGATTGACGCCAATTCCTGATGGGTCGCCCTTACCCAAGCGACATCCATTCCTCCCCCTATCACTTCACTCTGATTTTTTCTTGACACCCATCCCAGCCAGGCATAATGTGTTAGGCCAATAGTGATATAAGGCCTCGCTCAAACCGTACAAAACCACCTTCTGGGTGGAATATGCGCCCGGGGCCGACGGATATGAAATCCATAACGCCTATGCCCATCGAATGGAAGTGGTGGGAAAGGGGCGACCATGAAAAGCAAAAACGTAAAACCGGAGGACTTGAACTGGAAGTGCGAAAAATGCGGCCGAAACCTGGTTGTTGACAAGGTCGCGGTGGAATACCTGGGCAATCAGTTCGCAGCCGAACTGCCCGCCTGCCCCGGGTGCGGACGGGTCTATATCTCCGAAGACCTGGCCATGGGAAAAATGGCCGAAGTGGAACAGCTGCTGGAGGACAAATAGCCCGCCCATGGAAGCCTTTCGTCCCTATGAATCTCCTGAGCTGAGGGAAATCATCGGCCCCACCCTGCGACCGGGCGGTTTCACTCTGACCGGTCGGGCGGTGGAACTGTGCAATCTCCCCGCGGGAGCGACGGTGCTGGACATCGGTTGCGGGCTGGGCGCAACGGTGCATTGGCTGGAAACCCATTACGGTTTCAAAGTCCTCGGGCTGGACGCCTCCACGCGCCTTCTTTCGGAAGGACGATCGGCCCATGCAAAGGCCTCCGTCATGGCGGGGCTCGCGGATCGGCTCCCGTTGCCGGGAAAAAGTCTTGACGGCATTTTCTGTGAATGCGTTCTGTCCCTTCTGGATCAGCCGGAACAGGCATTGGAAGAATTCGGGCGAGTTCTGAAACCCGGGGGCAGGCTCGTCATTACGGATCTTTACGCGCGCCGCTCCGAAGCCCCTTCCACCATGGAATCGTTGCCTTTGAATTCCTGTTTGAGCGGCGCCAGACCCCGAGAGGAAATTTCGGGGCTGGTGGAAAAGGCGGATTTCAACCTCGTCCTCTGGGAAGACCACTCCAGGCTGTTGAAAGAACTGGCGGCAAAAATCGTTTTTGAGTGCGGGTCCATGAAAGATTTTTGGGGCCTGTTCGCGCCGGGCTGCGCCTCATCGAAAATAGAGTGCGCTTTGGGACGGGCCAGGCCGGGCTATTATCTGATGATCGCCGTGAGGCGGTGAAAGCCGATGAAAATCGAATATCGAACAAGGAATATGGAAATCCTCATGCTCAACGGCTTCGAACCGGCCGGTTGAAAGCCATGTTTAACTTCGATCGGACCGACAGCCTTTGTCCCGTCTGCCTGAGACGCCTTCCCGCAACGCGGCAGGAAGAGGGCGACCGAATTTTTCTGATCAAGGACTGCCCGGACCATGGGCGCTTCAAGACCCTGATCTGGGAAGGGTCGCCGGCATTCGCATCCTGGAAACGGCCCAAGATCCCCGCCACGCCCTCCGTCTGCTATCGCCCCGTTGACCGGGGATGCCCGTTCGACTGCGGCCTTTGCCCCGACCACCGACAACGCTCCTGCACCATTCTTCTCGAAGTGACCAGTCGCTGCAATCTCTCGTGTTCCTTCTGCTATGCCGATTCCAAAGGACAGCCGGCCTCCGACCCGGATCCGGAGACCATAAAGAAATGGTACGCATCGGCGGCCCGCGCCGGCGCCCGGGTGCCATATCCAGCTCTCAGGAGGCGAGCCCACTTTGCGCGACGATCTGCCGGAGATCGTGGGCATGGGGCGTGAATACGGGTTTTCATTTATCCAGATCAACAGCAACGGCCTGAGACTGTCCGCCGATGACCGCTTTGTAGGAGGCATTAAAAGCCGCCGGATTGGATTCGGTGTTTCTTCAATTTGACGGCCTCGCCCCGGAAACCTATCTGCGGATGAGGGGCCGGGACCTCCTGGAGGAAAAACTGGCCGCCGATTGAGGCCTGCGGTCGGCACGGGCTTGGCGTGGTTCTTGTCCCCACCCTGGTTCCGGGGATCAATACGGACGAAATCGGGGCCCTGATCAAAAAGGCCATGGAACTGAGCCCCGTCGTCCGGGCGATCCACTTTCAGCCCGTCAGCTATTTCGGACGGTTTCCCCGAGGCGCCCGGCGGATGCAGAGACCGTATTACCCTGCCCACTCTGATGCGGGCCATCGAGGAACAGACGGAAGGCCTTCTGAAGGCGAGCGATTTCAAGCCGCCGGGTTGCGAAAATGCCCTCTGTTCGTTCCACGCCAATTACCTGATGGTTGATCAGGGGAAAATCCGCCTTCTGGGCGGCGGCGCGGCATGCTGTTCGAGCGAGCCGGAACCCGCTGAGGAGGGAGCGCTGAGGACCATATCCCGCGTCGCCAGACAGTGGTCGGCGCCGAAAGGCGAGGAGCCCGTCCATCTTACCCATGGCGCCGTGCGATGCGGGGCCCGCCGGTTCCGAAAGCCTGTTTTCTCTGGACGATTTCCTGATCCAGGCGCGTCGAAACACTTTTTCCGTGTCGGCCATGGCCTTTCAGGACGTCTGGAATCTCGATCTGGAACGTCTCAGGGATTGCTGCATACATGTGATGACGCCCGAAGGTCTAGCTGGTCCCTTTCTGCGCCTGTAACCTGACCGCGGCGGACGGCCGGAGTCTATACCGCAAATGAAACCTCACCCTGGGATAATGCCCTTTGATTAGAGAGTCTAGACCAGATAATGATCTACCGGAAAATCGATGACCCGGTGCGGACTGCTTCCGGAACCGGTATTCTTCCGTCTCTCCGAATTGGCCCGCAACGGGCACGTTCAAACATCTGAATGGTTGTTGACACGAGAGCTGAATCCACGTATCATCCGCAGCCACGGGGATGGTGATCGTAGAGAAAGCTATTATTATCCATCCATTTTTCCGTACCGGCATAGAAGGGCCGGTGCCGCCATAGGAATCAGATGCGGCAGCAAAAAAGACCTCGTGACGGAATGGCTTCCTGAGCCTGTATTTCGCTGCCGGGGAATTTGAATAGGATACGGCTCGTTACTGATTAACATGAAACGAAGAATGACGACAGCCTGGCTGCTATAGTCAGAATCGAGGTGCCAATGAAAAACAAATGGTTAATAATTTAATTAAGTTATTTAATATTGCAAAACTCTTAAAAGGGAAACTCAGACGGCAGTTTCTGGTTCATTTCAGGCCCGCCGAATATCATTCCGCCTTGAACGAGCGGCAAGGGAAATGCCTGCAATGTGCCAGTTGCTGCCGTTTCATGTTCCGATGCCCATTCTTGTCAGGCGCCGGCCGTTGCGTAATCTACAACGCGAAATTCAGGCCGAAAGCATGCATACATTTTCCGTTGTGTTCCGAGGACTTGGAAGATGTCCGACTAGCATCCGGGCGGACTTGCGGCTATCGCTTTTAACCCCTTAATGTTTGCGCAATGGCGGATTTGGACAAAATCAGAGCGCAAGTTCTTCTTCATTTTTCATGGGGGTCTTGGCATTCTCACCCTCTTCCTGGGATGAGATCACCCCAAGATTTTCCGCATCCTTCGTTAAAGCCTGTAACTTCGCCTTTACTTTGCCCGCTTTTTTCTCTCTTTTCATCACCTCCTCCCCGGCTTTTTTTGCCTCCTCAATGGCCCGCTCCATTTCAACCATCTGTTCTCTTTCCATGCCCGGCCTGGCTGTTTCCAAGATGTTCCGCATCCTTCCTTCCGCCTCTTCGGCACTTTCACGGGCCCGGGCCGTTTCCTTTTCAGCCTCTTTCGCCATCTTCCGGACCTCTTCAAGGGCATCCAGGGCTGAAGCCACTTCCCCATACGTCCCCTCTTCAGGTTCGGCATCCAGATCCACGTCTTCAGCGGCCAGCACCAGAGCCGTCACCGGTCCGCTGGAAATCAGATCTTCCATTTTTGTATCAAACGGAAGAGAGAACCTGTTTCCGCCGATGCGAAAAGGCACGATTGCAAGCGCCGCATCGCCGGAATTGTATATAATGGACTGTGCGTCGGGGTTCACAACAACCTGCGGGTCCGCCTCAATCCTGAAATTTTCAAGCATCTCCAACAGCGGCCCCCTTTCGGGCGTTTTCCCATCCCCGTATTCCGAAGCCAGCAACCGAATCCTGGCATCGTGCCAGTTCTCATGTCTTGTTATCAGATACGCCATCAACAACATGAGGGTTCCGGTTTTGTCATCCCTCCACCATACGTCGATACGCCGCCCACTGCCCGGCATCTCCCGCAGAGCGGACCATTTGCGCGTCATCCGCCACCAACACAATGATATTACATCCCATGCGAAAGGCGGCCCTGACATTGTTTGAATAGGTTGATTTCCCAATTCCAAGAAGCCCTTTCGGCATCGATCCGAGATAGTTGAGCAGCACCGTGTTGGCTTTGAGAGGTCCCACGCCAAAGGATTGCAGAAGAACCGGAAGACCCGACTGGACAGTCGGCATCGAAACCACAAGAGAAAAAGCGCCGGCCGCCTGCACCGCGGCGTCTTTTCGAAGTTCTTCCTCCGCCTCCTCCCGGAGTCGGTTCATTTTCATGCCTTCCCCTTCCAGCATGCGAACAGCCGTGATCAACCCGCTTCCGCCCTGGATCCAGGAGGCAAAAGAGAGGAGCTGCTCCCGCCTTTGCCCGTGATCGGAAAAAGCAAGTATCTGGGGCCGCCAGTCCCTCGGATGCACCGGTTCCCTGGATGCCGCCTGCAGATGCTCTTTCACGTGCTGAAGGTGATAGGAACGCCTGCTGTCCGCCCATCTTGCCGGTCCCGCGGTTCGCCTGAGATACTGGTAGATGGCAAAAAGAACAGCAACCGCCACAATTCCCGCCGTAAGATCGATGGCCAACATGGCGCCTAAGCACGCCAGAAATCCCACGAGGCTGAGACGATAATCAAACCAGCGAAAACGGGGTCGAAAAGAAGGGCTGGCGGTACGGACTTCGAAAAAAGTGGCATAGTTGAGAAGGCCGTAGGATATGAGAAAAAACATGGAAACGACGGGAGCAATCAGATTCAGATTGCCTAACGCAACCGTAATGAACGCAATGCCGGCAGACAGAAGCACTCCTCTGCGTGGGTTGTTCAAAGGACCCACCCCTTTTGAAAAGGGTGTAAGAACAGGAAATATCCGATCGCCGGCAAGGGACTGAAGGATCCGCGGCGCCCCTAAAAAGGAGGCCATGGCGGAGGAAAGGGTGGCCGCAATAACCCCGGCATCAATCAGGAAACCAAATCGGGCCACCCCCCACATGGATGCGTAGTCCCGGGCCAGGTATTCCCGAGACAATACGCCGGCAAACAGGATGGCCGCTCCAAAATAGACCACAATAGATATGCCCACCGCAAAAAAAGTACCCATCGGGAGGCTTTTTCCCGGATCTTTCAGGTCCCCGGACATGCTCACCCCCTGGGTGAAACCGGTAACCGCCGGGAAGAAAATGGCAAAAAGAACCCAGAAAGGCGGTCCGGCTTCAGGAGCACCCCAGTTCTGCGCCAGCCGGGCGGTTTCCCACCTTGGAAGGCCCCCGGAAAAAAACGAAAAAAGGGCGGCCGCAAGCAGGGCCATGACCACGTATTGAAATCTTGTGGCCCAGTCAGCCCCCATCCAGGAAAGAACAAACAAGAGGAAGACAGCCCCGGCCGCAACAATGCGGGTGGACAACCAGGGGAGATCGCCGGTGATGCCCGCGATGGCTTCCCCGAAACCAATGCAGTAAAAGGCGACGGAAACGGACTGGGCCAGGAAAAGAACCACCCCGATGGCGCCGCCGAACTCAACGCCCAGGGTCCTGGATATGAGATAATAATCTCCCCCGCCCTTCACCCGAAGGTTGGTGGCAATGGCGGCAAGGGAAATGCTGGTCAATACGGAAATGGCATTGGCAAGTCCGATCATGATCAGGGCCCGCCCCAGCCCGGCATTCCCCACCACGTATCCCAGGCGCAGAAAAAGGATGATGCCCAATATGGTCAAGATGCTGGGCGTAAAAACACCGGCAAAGGTCCCCAGGGTGCCTTTGGAGACGTTTATTGGTTCCGTCTTTTTCGAATACACAATATCTCCATGTACGGGCCTGTTTCCAACACCAACCGGTAAACTCTCTTCTTACTCAAAATCTCACTCATAATCGAGTAGGCGAAGTATTGAAATTCTTTGATCTTGACACCTGAATCACTCTTCTCATATATTTTCAGTTATGACAAGTTTGAAAGAGGTTTCAATCCTAATAACATTGCGGTCCGATTTGAACAATACGAACAAGCCGAACCGCCCAAAAACCTTCAACACCGGATCCGCACCGAGAGATCACGCGAAGATATTTCAATGGGAAAAGGCAGCCTCATAAAGATCGGTCTCTGGAGCCGTTTGCTGCAGGATATCAGGCTTTTGTACCAGCTTCTGAAGGACTACTGGAGCGGTGCGTACCGGGATGTTTCTTTCTGGAGCATCCTGATTTTTTTTGCGGGAATCATCTATGTCCTCAGTCCTTTCGACATTCTTCCCGATTACATTCCTTTTGTAGGGCAGATTGACGACGCCATGATTCTCATTTTCTGCATCTTTTTTCTGGAAAAAGACCTTCTCAAATACGGGGAATGGAAGATTAGAAATTCAGAATCGGCGGGAAGGATAATTCCAATATCCATATCCGTTTTCCATGAAGAATTCCCAATGAAACACAAGCGTTTCCCACTTACCATGCTCCATTGCCCGGCTTTCACTCTTCTCATTTTCTTAGGCTTCTTCTGGGCAGGCAGGGCCGGAACAATGGAGGGTTTTACCCGTCTCCGGGATCGAATGGTAAACGAGCAGATTGTTGACCGGGGAGTGACCGATCCCCTTGTTGTGGGCGCCATGAAAAAGGTTCCGCGACATCTTTTTGTGCCCGAAAACCAAAGGGCTTATGCCTACGGGGACCATCCCCTTTCCATCGGACATGGGCAGACCATTTCGCAACCGTACATTGTCGCCTTCATGACGGAAGCGCTCCGGTTGAAGCCGGAGGACAGGGTGCTTGAAATCGGTACGGGATCAGGATACCAGGCCGCGGTCCTTTCCCAGCTGGTTCGGGAGGTATACTCCATTGAGGTTGTCCCGGACCTGGGAATGAGGGCGCAAAAGACCCTGAAGAAACTTGGTTACGACAATGTCCGGGTAAGGATTGGAGATGGCTACAAAGGCTGGCCCGAGAAAGCCCCTTTCGATGCCCTTATTGTCACCTGCGCACCGGAAAAAATCCCGGAATCGCTGGTGCGGCAGTTGAAGGAAGGAGGCCGCATGATCATTCCGGTTGGAAAGGCAGGGTCCGTGCAGAAACTGGTCAGAGCCGTCAAAAAAGAAGGCCGCCTCGTCGCCCATGAGGTGATGTTTGTCCGTTTTGTCCCCATGGTGCGAGGCGACCCTTGAAAACAGATCGCCCGTTAACCCTCCAACTGATCGATAAACTGATTCGCCGTCATCGTCTTCCCTAACAGGGGGAAAATCTTTTCTTCCACATATTTTTGTTCTTCCGGGGAATTGGCGGCAGTGGCGTCTTTGATGAGTGTAACGCTGTAGCCTTTATCGTAAGCCGTACGCGCGGTGCTCTCCACACAAAAATTCGTCAGGAAACCGCTGACCGCCACGTTTTTGATCTTGTTGTCCTTTATGATCCCTTCCAGATCGGTCTTGTTAAACCCGCACAAGGTACATTTGCCGGTTACGACGCGATCGCCTTCCCGGGGTTTCAATTCCTCTATGATTTCAGCGCCCCAGGTATTTTCGCGAAAGGCATTGCCGTCGGCCACGGCTTTGACGATCCCGTCCATGACATTTTCATTGAAATAATTTTCATTGAAAACGAACGGCGCATAGATCACCTTGGCCCCTTTCTTTCTTGCCCCCTCAGCCAGTTTCATCGCATTGGCAATGGTGCCCTGCCTTGCCATTTCACCTTTGACGCCATCGTGGAGTTTTCCCCCTTCCTTGCAGAATTCATTCTGAAATTCGATCAAAATCACCGCGGTTTCTTTTGCTTTCATGGTTTTCCCTCCTTGAATGAAGTTTTGGAAAATCCCTTAAACAATGGCCACAGCCGCCCGGCGCTCTACCTGAAAACAATCCATGGGGCATACCGTGTGGAAGTATAGCCAAAAGGAAATCTCGGGATCAACGCTAGAAATCTTCCGATCAGCGAATTCTCATTCCATGAGAGTCATCATTTGATATTTTCTCACAAGAGCCATATTCAGATTTCCTTTTGCCTAATGAAAATTAAAGGGTATAAAGAGAGGCATACGTATCCTATTCAAAAACCCTGGCAGTAATGCAGTCACAAGGTCTTTTTTGCTGCCGCATCTTGGATCGACCTTCACTGACCGTTAGAGGTCCTTTTAGGCTGGTACAAAAAACAACATTGAGTTTTCAATCGATCCTCACGTACCAGCCTAAAAGGACCGGTGGCTCCATAGGAATCAGATGCAGCAGCAAAAAAGACCTCTGTGACGGAATGGATTTCCTGAATCCGATACATTCGGTGCCATGGAATTTTAATAGGATACATGCATACGCGTACAAAGAACAGCATCGTCAAGGAGGATTCACAGATGCATTCCGAAAAAGAAGAGAAGTTATCTCTCAACGTTTACACGAAATTGAGGGAACATCTGGATGAACTCCCGGCCGGCTTTCCCGCCACGGAAACCGGTGTGGAAATCCGCATCCTCAAACGTCTTTTTGATCCGGCGGAGGCGGAACTGGCCCGGCATGTAACCATGAAGCTGGAGCCTGCTTCCGCCATTGCCCTGCGCGCGCGCGTGGATGAGAAGAAAGCGGGGAAATGCTGAGCGAAATGGCCCGGAAGGGCCTGATTTTCAGCATTGAGTCTCCGGATCGTCCCCCCGCCTATATGGCCGCGCAGTTTGTCGTGGGAATCTGGGAATACCATGTAAATGACCTGGATGAAGAATTTGTCAAAGATATGGATGAATATTTCCCCTTGCTGGCAAAGGAAGCCTTTGATTACGTCCCCCAGCTCAGAACCATTCCCGTGGGAAAGAGCATTGAAGCCGGACTGGAAGTGCTCTCCTATGAACAGGTGGAGGATCTGGTCAGGAAACAGAAGAAATTCCTGGTGGCGCCCTGTATCTGCCGGAAGGAACACCACCTCAAGGGAAAGGGATGCGACAAGATGATGGATGCCTGCCTGGTATTCGGCTGGGGCGCGGAATATTATGAACGTAATGGATTGGGCCGCGTAATCACCTTGGAAGAAACGCTGGACATTATCCATAAAGCCGATGAAGAAGGCCTGGTGCTTCAACCCAGCAACGCCCGGGATATTGTCAATATCTGTTGCTGTTGCGGGGATTGCTGCCAGGTCCTCATGAACCTGAAGAAACATCCGGCGCCTGCAAGAATCGTGGCCTCCCCCTTTGTGGCCGCATTGGACAAAGATGCGTGCGTCGGTTGCGAGACCTGCCTGGATCGTTGCCAGATGGGCGCACTGAGCATGGAAGGTGAACAGGCGGCCTTGAACGTGGAGCGGTGCATCGGTTGCGGCCTCTGCATATCCACCTGCCCCAGCGGCGCCTTGACCTTAACGAGAAAGCCGGATGCGGATCAGGTGCAAGTTCCAAAGAACACCATGGAGACCCACGCCTTGCGAAAGAAGGCCAGAGAGAAGGCGAAGGCGGAATTGGCGGATAAACTGGAAAGGCACAGAGCGGCTGAAAATTGAGAAGGATAACAATGAATTTCAGGAGGTAAGGATTATGGATGCACATCAAATGGTCTGGAACGAAAAAGTGGCCGGTGGAATCATCAAATGGCTTGAAAAACGGAGGATGGCGGGAAGCTATGCCGCAACCGCCGCGCAGGCCAAAGAAGAAGTCTTGGCCATGATTCCGGATGGATCGACCGTTTTTCGCTGCGGTTCCATGACGGCCGGAGGCCTGAACCTCTGGGAGGCCATCGCCGCCCTGCCCGGCGTTGACCTCATCGATCCCTACCAGGCAGGTCTGTCCCCCGAAGAAGGCCTGGAACTGAGGCGAAAGGGACTGACCGCGGATTTCATGGTGGCAAGTTCCAACGCCATTACCCTGGATGGAAAGCTGGTCAACCTGGATGGCATGGGCAACAGGGTGGCGGCCATGACATTCGGCCCGAAGAAGGTCATTCTGGTGGTGGGCATGAACAAGGTAGCCCCCGACCTGGAGTCGGCCATGTCCCGTGTTAAGCATTACGCCGGGCCGGTGAATACCATAAGGCTGAACATGGACACCCCTTGCGTAAAAACCGGGTTGTGTTCGGACTGTCGCTCGCCCCAGCGCATCTGCAACATGTGGAGCATCATCGAAGGGCACATGATCAAAGATCGCATCCATGTGAAACTTGTGGGCGAAAACCTGGGATACTGATTCCCGATTTTCAGACACCCCGGTAACCGAGGAGTTCTTTTTCCACGGATTCGATCCGTTCTTCCAGCTCCTCGATAACCATGATCTGGTGAGGCCGTACGGAATGGGCCGGCAAGGCCTTTTCCCGGTCTTCCAGGTCGTCCCTGAGTTTGTCCAACTTGGCCATGAGGGCATCTTTTTCCGCCCCCAGCGTCTCTTCAGCCCTCCTGGCCTCCTTCACAAAGGTTTCCACCCGGTCAAAGTCCTTCTGGAATCGAACGGGTTTTCCTTCCGTATCCACCCGGTTGGTCAAAGTGCAACTGTCCGCCCCCGCGGGCCGCACGTCCGAGCAAGATCTCGCTGAACATTTTCTGGCGACAAACCCCCTGCCAGAATAACCGGAATGCGGCTCTGGAGGACAAGGGATCGGGCCATGGCCCGATCGACCGTCTTCCCGGTGATCCCGATAAATCCCTCCACAGGCTCTTTCCCCAACCAGGTATCCGTCAGGAAGAAATCGCTAAACGGCTCCAGTTCCCGCGCCAGATCCAGACAGGGGTATCCCGGCGCCGCCCCTTGGCGCGGGATCGGAATGCTCCGGATAATCCGGACTTCAGGAAATCTCTCCTTGATATCCCGCTGAAGTCCAATAAACCCGGATAATTCAGCGGCCACGCCGGTCGAATCCGTGAGCGTATCGCAGAAGTGAATAAAATCGGGCTCGTAGTATTCCAGGACCCTGCAGGTGGTGTCCAGATCGCAAAAAAGGGGAATGAGACTGTTTTTCGTTCCCGTTCCACGGCAGATTCGAACGGTTTCCCGCAATACGGGATCTTTCCAAGCATCCCGATCAAGGATAACGCTTCCAATATGGTCCACGCCCAGTTCGATGCACTTTTCAGCCTCCCCGGGCGTTTGAATTTCATAGATTTGAACGATCATACTCTCCCTCCGATATTTGAATTTCAATCAATTTGCGTCTTGCAATTCATTTACGCAACCATTAAATTTGCGACTATGCTTACCAAAATAATCTCAGGAGGGCAATCGGGGGCCGACCAGGCGGCTCTTGATGTAGCCATCAGTCTTGGCATACCCCATGAAGCCTGGATTCCCGCGGGATGGGGCCCGGAGAGCGGTATCGTTTCCGGACCCTATTATTTCCGTGAGATGCCCACGTCCAGTGTTCCCCAATGGATCAAACATAATATCCTTTACTCCAACGGGACCCTCATCCTCTCCCACGGGAAGCTTACGGGAGGTTCTCAAGCGGTATTGGAGTCGGCGGAGCCGCGCGACCGTCCAATTCTCCATGTGGATCTTTCCGAGACTGGTGAATTTGCGGCAGCCCAGCTCATTCATGGCTGGTTTGAAAGAAACGAAATAGGCATCTTGAATGTAGCGGGAGCAAGAGCTGAAAAGGATGTCGGCATGTATAACGCGGCAACGCGGGTCCTGGAAACAGCGCTTCATCTCGGGATCATCGAAACAAACCTGCTCAATCCCATAAGACCCTCGCCGGCGCCTCGCAGCGTCGCGGAAGCGGTAGACCATATCCTTGCCAGACTCTCGTTGAAAGAAAAAACGGCCATAGCCAAGATGCAGAAATTCGATCTGAATTTCTTTTCCCCGGCTCTCGTGAGGATTATCAGGGAGAATTTCGGAGTGTATTCGGGGAATGAAGAGCTCCTGACATCCTGCCGAGCGTTATACGGCCCACATGAAACCGACGAAAACGGTCCCACCGTCGTCATTATCAGAGGCGCTTTGGAAAAAACTGCAAACCACCCACGCTCTTCGAGTCGTAAAATAGCCCCCTTCCCTTCCCGTGGACCAGTCTTTGGCGCGGACGGGAATGTAAACGTCGGCAACCGGCAACCAGACCAAGTTTTTCCGGAGGTTTCCATGCACTATTCTTTAGACCATATCCATCTTCGCTGCAGCGATGTTGCAACAAGCGTTGACTACTTCAAAAAGATGTTTGAAGCGAAGGAGATCGCCAGGGCCGGGACCAGGGAAATGCCGATTACCATCCTCGAGATGGCCGGGGAGCATTTTTCATTTTCTCCCAAACGGGAAGGGGTAAACATCCGCGTCCAACCGGGCGAATCGGGTTGGGGCGTTTATCAAATAGGGTTGAAGGTGGACGACCTGGATGCATCCTTGGCGGAGTTAAAAGAACGGGGAGCCGATATTTCAGCAGGACCACTCACGGTGAGAGAGGGGCTTCGAATATTCTTTGTAAGGGGACCCGACAACGTTGAAATTGAAGTGATGGAATACAGGTGAAGCCCCGATCAAACAACAAGGCTTGATCGGGGTCCTGTGCGATTTCTTAAAGTGCGGCCTGGTTATCCGGCTCTTCACCTCGATTTTTCTGGGCGCCGCGGCCTCGATTTTGGGAAGATGCAGTCGCAGGACACCGTCCTTTAGCTCAGCCTCGATTTTGGACTGATCTATAACATCGGACAGGTTGAACTTGCGGTAATATTTACCTGTCTGATATTCCCTGAAGACATCCATTTCTTCAGGCTCTTCCTGTGTCACTACATCGCTGGAAAGCGTGAGAACCCCTTCTTTGATGTCAATATTCAGGTCTTTTGCATTTACACCAGGCAGGTCAGCCAACAAAGTCAGCGCCTCCTCCGTCTCGAAGATATCCACGGAAGGAGCAAATATGGGTCCCGGTCTGGTGCTTTCGGCGGCCGATTTCAACTCTGCCTTTTCCTTGGCCTGTAATGCCTTGCTTTCCGTATCCGGTCATTTCCATTACCCCCTTTCCCTATCCGAATTTGCGCTATTCGCACTTTCACCGTAATCTGTTTAGGCTTTGCCGCCTCCGACTTGGGAGGATCACCTTCAAAATTCCATCCCGGTGCTTGCCTCCACCTTGTTCGTATTCACCTGAGACGGCAATGCGACAATTCTACTGAACTTTCCGGAATCCCTTTCTCTTCTGTGATATTTTGCATTCTTGTTTTCTTCGGGGATTTTCCTTTCTCCCGAAATAGACTATCTCCGGTAACGGATATTCCAGCGTCTGCCTTGATTCCGGGAGTTCAGCTGAAATAATAATTTTCACTGTCTTCCGTCATGTTCATCAGGGAAGACGCGGCGGAGTTTCCGTAAAGAGACCTGCAAGCCCTCGTCGAAATCCATCTGTCTTCTCAGCCTCTCTATTTCTTCCCATTGACTTCCCAATTCATGTGGCCATTGATTTACTCTTCGAAAAATCATAATCTAAACCTCCTTTCCTTGTTTCCCATATCCTGCCGCGATATAGGGGTCTAAATGAATACAGACACAATAACAGATAGTTAAAAAGATTTTTCGATTTGTTCGAAAAGTAAACATTCTTGTTTTTCTGTCAAAAAAATTTCAAAGAAGGTCAAATGGGAGACTTGGAATCAGAAAGGACAAAAGAGGAGATACCTGAGCAACATTGCATGATGTCGATCGGATGTGCCATACTATCAAAGAATAATGAGAGGATTTTTGAAGACCATCTCTGAAAAAGGAAACCTGTCATGAGATTTAAAACAAGCTATTTTCTTTTGCCCATTCTGATCGGGTTGTTCGGGTATATGCTTTTTTCCGTTTATGAGGAAGTAAAAGACAAATCCATAGCGGAATTCAACAAGCAGCAGATGATTTTGGCGGAACAGGCTGCAAAAGGCATCAAGAGATTTTTCACTCGTCTCCACCATGAACTTTCCTATCTTTCCAACATGGATTCCATTGTTTCCTTGAATGATCAAGGCAAGAACATTGATGCAGGATTTTTACAAAGAGAGACAAGATGAAATCCAGGCCGTTACCCGTGTTGATGCAACGGGCAAAATTATTTTTACGATTCCGTCTAACCCCGAAGTTCTCGGTAAAGACATCTCCTCCCAGGAGCACATACGGACTATCCTGCAAACCCATAAGCCGGTTGTCAGTGATGTTTTCAAGGCCGTCCAGGGTTATCGAGCCCTCGCCTATCATGTGCCGGTGTTTGAAAATCGGATCTTTCAAGGGACTATCGGCGTTTTGGTTCCATTTGAAACCCTGGCCAAAGGAATATCTGGAAAACATCAGGATCGGCAAAAGCGGATACGCCTGGGTGCTCAGTGAAAAAGGAGTGGAGCTCTACTGCCCTGTTCCAGGGCATACCGGTAACACCATTTTTGAAACATCCAGCAAATTTCCTTCCGTTATTTCCATGGCAAAGGAGGCGCTGAAAGGCCAACGCGGAACAACCTCCTACACCTATGGCAATATTCGGGGGGAAAAAACTGAAAGCATCAAGAAGTTAGCCGTATTTTTACCCATCAATTTAGGGAATACGTTCTGGTCCATTGTTGTTGCGACACCCGAAAGCGAGGTCCTGAGCAATTTGACAGGGTTCAGGAATAAGTTATTCCTTATCATCGCTTTACTGATGATTGCATGGATAGCCTATTCCTATTATCTGGTGAAGGCCTGGGCTATTCTAAAGGAAGAATCAAAACGCAAGCAGGTGGAGGAAGCGCTGAAAGAAAGAACGACCTTCCTTGACAAGATCATCGACAGTTCAGCGGTGAGCACATGGATATCCGATGAGAAAGGAACTGCCATCAGGACGAATCCTGCCTGTCTTGAATTTTTCGGCGCTGCCGAAGAAGAGGTAATCGGGAAGTATAATCTTCTCAAAGATGTCGTCCTTGAAAAGCAGGGGTTCATGCCGGACATCAGGAGAGTCTTTGAAAAGGGTGAAGTTGCCAATATCCTGGTGGATTATGATTTCGGCGCTGTTGATCACGTGGAGGTGAAAAAGGCCACGCACAAGATTATGAACTCGATCTTCACACCGGTTTTGGACAGCAATGGAAAAGTTACCAACGTCATCGTCCAGACCATAGATCTCACTGACATCAAGAATGCGGAAAAGGCGCTTCGGAAGAGCGAAAAGAAATACAGAAGGCTGGTGGACAATGCCGTGGTGGGGGTTTATCAAGTAACCAAAGAAGGCAGACTTCAATTCGTGAATGAAAAAATGGCCGAGATGTTCGGGTATGACAAACCGGAAAGCTTTCTGGAGGAGGTTCCCAATATTACCGAACTCTATGTCCGTCCGCAAGAAAGACCGGCCGTCCTTCAGGAAATGGATGAAAATGGTCTTATTCACGGAAGGGAAGTAGAATATAAGAAAAAAGATGGCAGTAATATCTGGGTTGCCCTTTCCGCAAGAAGGGTAACCGATGATGGAAAAATATTTTACGAAGGGTTGATGGAAGACATCACGGAGCGGAAAAAACTTGAAAAGGAGCTTCAACAGGCACAGAAGATGGAGGCCATCGGGACGCTTTCGGGCGGAATTGCCCATGACTTCAACAACATCCTGGGGATTATTCTGGGGAATACGGAACTGGCCATGGACGATATCCCTGAATGGAACCCCGCCAGAAGGAATCTGGAAGAGGTGCGCAAGGCCTGTCTCAGGGCAAAGGACGTCATTCAGCAGATTCTCAGTTTCAGCCGTCAGTCCGAATCGGAAAAGAAGCCGATCAAAATAGTTCCCATTGTCGAAGAATCGCTGAAGTTATTGCGGGCATCCATTCCCACCAGCATAGAAATCCGTCAGAATATCAAGGCTGCCGAAGACACAATTCTTGGCAATTCCACCCAGATCCACCAGATACTTATCAACCTCTGCGGCAACGCAACCCACGCCATGGAAGATACCGGGGGAATCCTCGAAGTGAATCTGGACAATGTCATCCTGAATGCACAGGAAGCATCTCAATATCACGATATAAAGCCCGGTCCATACGTAAAACTGACCGTAAGGGATACGGGCCACGGAATGGATGCCGCAATTATAAAAAGGATCTTCGACCCTTACTTCACCACCAAGGATGTGGGCAAAGGCACGGGGATGGGCCTGGCGATAGTTCACGGAATTGTGAAAAGACACGGCGGAGCCATTTCGGTTCAGAGCGAACCTGGGATCGGCGCCTCTTTTGAAATTCTTTTTCCCATTATCGGGCAGGCTGACACGGACGAGGTAAAAATGATCGATGACCTGCCGCGAGGGCACGAAAGAATCCTCTTTGTGGATGATGAAAGTGCCATGGTTGAATTCAACAAACAGAGACTGGAGCGCCTTGGCTACTCGGTTGAAACCAAAACGGATCCTGTAGCGGCATTGGCGCTTTTTGCTTCCGACGCGGACGCATTCGACCTGGTGATCACGGACATGACCATGCCCCACATGACCGGGGATGCGCTGGCGGGGGAACTCCTGGAAATCCGTCCGGACCTGCCGATTATTCTCTGCACCGGATACAGCGCAAGAATTTCGGAGGAAAAAGCCATGAAATCGGGAATAAAGAAATACATCGAAAAGCCGATCGAAATGGAAATCCTGGCAAGATCGGTGAGGGAGGTTCTGGATAAACGAAAATGAAAATGAGCTTTTCAATCATACCGCAAGATGATCCCAGCCAAGCCCTGCGTATCCGGCGGACCCTCCTGGCCCTCAGCATGGCCGGCATCCTCCTTGTCACGTCCTGCGCCATGTATTATCGAGGACTTTTTCGATTTTCATTCACCGGATTCGTCTTTTTCTCCTTGACCCTGTGGATCGGACATTTTTCCATCTTCACCATCATGAGGACAGGGCTCAATAAACGGTTTGCCGACCCGAGCCTGACCTTTGTACAGATATTCTGGGCAGCAACCTGCGTCATGCTGACCGCGTATTTCCTCAATGGATTGCGTCCGGTGGTCCTTATGTTATTCCTTGTGGCGATGCTGTTTGGTTTCCTGCGTCTGAATTTCAGGGAATTGATGTACCTGAGCCTTTACGCCATTAGCCTGTACGGAGTAGTGATCGATCTTTTGTACCGATTTCATCCGGAGTTCATTGACACGGATAAGGAAATCATCGTCTGGTTCTCCTTTTCACTCGTGTTGTTCTGCTTCGCATTGATGGGACGGGAAATCAATCATATGAGGGAAAAATTGCAGACCCAAAACATTCGACTTCGGCAGGAAATCGGGAAGAGAAAACGAGCGCAGGAGGAGGCGCAGTTCCGAAAGGCATATTTTGAGGGGCTGGTGGACAATATGCCGGACGGCATTGCCATATTCGATGACAATGGTGCTGTTAAAACTATTAATCCTCAGTTTACAAGTTTGTTTGGGTACTCGGAGGAAGAAGCGGTGGGCCAAAATCTCAGCGAACTTGTCGGACCGCCGGAATGCCTTGAAGAGGCACGCTCTTACCGCCGACGAATTGTTTCAGGCGAGAGAATGGATGTGGAAACAGTGCGCAAGAGTAAAGACGGCACAAGGATTGAAGTATCCCTGCGCGCAACCCCCGTAACCGTGGATGATGTCAAAATTGGAAACCTTGCGATATATCGAGATATCTCTCCCAGGAAAAAAGCCGAAAAGGAGAAAGAGAAACTTCAATTCCAACTTCTACAGGCCCGGAAGATGGAGGCCATCGGTACGCTGACAGGCGGCATCGCACATGACTACAACAATCTGCTCTCGATCATCATGGGCAACCTGTCAATGGCCATGGAGGAGGCGAAACCGGGTTCTCTTCTGCTGGGTTTTTTAAATGAAATAGACGAGGCCTCCGGTAAAGTCCGGGACCTGACCCATGAACTGATGTCGCTTTCCAGAGGCGGCGCCCCAGTGAAGATAGTGGGCCCGTTAAGAAAATTACTACGCGATGCATTGGATTCCATTCCAACCGACAGCGGGATTTCCCTCGAAATATCCATTTCACAGGAGCTCTGGCAAGCGCCTTATGATCCCTATAAAATGGGGGCCGTCTTTAGAAACGTGGTGACCAATGCGGCAGAGGCCATGCCCGAAGGGGGGACCATCACCATACGGGCAGAGAACCTCCGGGTTGAGGACACGGGCCGGGATTCCGGTCTCCCCTTGAAGCCAGGCGATTATGTGCATATTTCCATTCAAGACCAGGGGAAAGGTATTCCTGAAGAGAACCTGGACAAGATTTTTGATCCCTATTTCTCCACCAAGGCCCTGGGGGTTCAGAAAGGGATGGGGCTGGGACTGGCCACCTCTTATGCCATTGTACAAAAGCATGGAGGGCAAATAGTCATCGAGACATCCCCCGATGTGGGAACCACGGTAAACATTTACCTACCCGCTTCGGAACTGGGAAGTCGGAACTCGGAACTTGGAGCGCAAAACAAAAGCCCGCATTCCGAACTCCGCATTCCGCAGTCCGCAATCAGAAGGGTCCTGGTGATGGACGATGAGGAGACGCTGAGGAACCTGGCGGAACAGATGTTGAAAAAGCTTGGATACGCGGTAGAAACCGTAAGAGACGGAGTTGAGGCCATCGAAGCCTACAAGAAACAAAAGTATTCAGGAGAGCCTTATGAAGCTGTTATCCTGGACCTCACCATCAAAGGCGGGATGGGCGGCGAGCAAACCATTCGCGAACTCTTGAAAATCGATCCGGATATTAGGGCCATTGTATCCAGCGGCTATTTCAATGACCCGGTGATGTCCCATTATGCGGAACACGGTTTTCGGGGCGCCCTGGCCAAACCTTATCAAAAAAACGATCTTGAGCTTCTCTTAAAGGAGATCCTCGGGTAATGCAGTACGGATCTCAATACTCCGGCAGAATTAACAGGATACAATTGAAATGTTTGGAATGCAATCAAAACGGACTCAATTCCAGGTACATAAAGAGGATCAGCAGCGTTGTCCCCAAGGCGACGACCCCCGTGCCGATGGCTCCCGTTCGTCTGTTGTCGTCGTTGCTGAAAATCGTGACGATCCCGCCGGTTACAGCCATGGCAAACGCCACCATGCAAGCGATCTGAAGTACAAGGATGGGTTCTCGCCTTACGTTTATAAAAAAAGAGATCAAAAACGCGCCTGCCACAATGGAACCCATGGTCTGCTTGTCTTTATCCTTATGAAAGATGGTTGCCAAGCCACCGATCACGGCCATGACAAAAGAAATAATGGAAATCAGCTCGCGCACTTTGGAGGCCTCCGGCAATATTCTCTTTCGCTCTTGTCAACCACGGTTCAGGATGATTATATTTACACCGTTATTCTGGTATAAAAGAGAGTGAGAAAATGTTCAACTGAATTTTTTAGTCGCCGGAAAAGGAGGTCAAAGACTTGCAATCGAATCTTCCTGGTTTGCCCAGAAAGTTCTCTCTGGTGGAGTTTATCCCGAAGGAGGCTTCTGAAGATCTGTGGGAAGCCTATTTTACGCTATCTGAAATAATTTTTCGCGAGTTTAAGCAAAAAGGCCGCCTGCCTGATCGTGACGTGGTGAAAAGACTTTTTTTGACGCCCAACCCCCTCTATTCCGTGAAGAGATGGATGGTGTTCGACAAGGCCAAAAAGGCCGCCGTTGCCTTTGCCTCCATATCCTATGATACGGAAATATCCCCTGATTTTAAAAGCAATCAGCATCTTTGCCAGATTCATATCTCGGTTGTTCCCGCGTATCGGAGGAAGAAAATTGCGACGATCCTGCTGAAACACCTGGTGGAGACGGCAAAACTTCTGGAAAAAACAATCGTCACGACGGAAGTGGACAACCCCCTGGGATTGGAATTTCGGAAGGCCCTTCGGGGAGAACTGGTTCACGAAGAAGTGCAATACAGACTGGACATGGAGGATGTGGATTGGCAGGTAGTCGATAAATGGCTCCAGAAAGGAAGGACGAAGCACTGGGACACGAAAATGGAGTTTTTTCGAGAATGCCCCGAGAAGGATATCGAGGAATTCAGCCGAGTCTACACGGAAATTATCAATCAGCGCCCCACCGGGGATATGGAAGAAGAACTCATTACAACGCCTGAGTCCAGAAGGATCGAGGAGCGCAATTTAAAGAAAAGAGGCATCGAATGGTATACGATGATCAGCCGGGAGCATGATGGGAGAATCAGTGGGCTGACGGACATCATGTTCAACCCCGAAGAACCCCATCGCGTGAATCAATACTTTACCGGGATTCTGGTAAAATATCGAAAAAGGGGTCTGGCCAAACGCCTGAAAGCCGAAATGCTTGCGGTCATCAAGAAAAAGTTCCCCGATGTGGAATATATTACCACCAGCACGGCAAGGAGCAACCGGCCCATGAGGGCGATCAATAAAGAGCTGGGTTTTCAGTCCGTCAAGACCTCTTTCATGTTCCAATGGCCCCTGCGGGAGTTGAATAAACAAACGAACGGGATCCTCGCGGACGAATTTTACAGATCAAAAATAGAAAACGGGTTGTCGAAAGGGTTGCCCCTTGTGATGTGAAATTGACGGTTCTTCAGGTTCATGATGATGGAGGTGACCGTTATGGAGGTGTCATCCGTGAGCCATGGGTGGGAGAAGCGTTTGCGGCAGATGGGGTGCTCTTCGTCGGCGTGATCTCTCAGGATGTCCTTCATGGACTGTACGGAAGGATTCACGACCACTTCCAATAACTCCTTTGCCCTACGATACCGGCCCAGGGTATTGGGAAATAACTGGAGGTCGTAGTCCACTTTTGTCAGGAAATGATTCGTGTGAGCAAAGCGGTCTTCCACGGGAATAGAGTGGAACTCATCGCCGCCGATTTCAATGTCCTCTACTTTTCCGGTTCCATCCGCCATCAAGATATTGCCCACTTTTCCCATCAAATGAGGTTCAATCAGGGAAAGCGCCTCCTCCAGGGTTTTGCTGTCAAGTATGGTCCGCAACAGGACATGCAGCGGAACCCCGTATGGCCGGTAGTCCTCGATGCTCATGAAATTCAGACAAACACCGAGACCGCTGCTGTTCATCCCGATCTTGCCGATCATCCCGGGCTCGGTCATGGTGATGATTCGATGGCCATCCTCTTTTTCAATATCCAAAATGACCGCCAATTCCTCCACTTCGATGTCCCAATCCCAGTTCTGGCCGATCAGCCTCTGATTTCTGAAAGCCAGCGTGGTGCATTCCATGGGATTCAGGTTCAAAAGCTCCGTACGTCCATTCAAGGCATAGATCCACACGGGGTCGGCTTCCGCGGCTTGGGCCATGGCTTCGATTTCAATGTACAGATCTTCCCGGAAGGCCTTGGTGGAATCTCTGAATTCATTGGCAATCCTGAGTATCTCCTCTTCAGGGATGAGGAATTGTTTCTTGTAAAAATCGATCGTCTTATGGATTCTCTCTTTTAACAGGTCTCCCTGCCGTCGGCCGCGATCTTCAGGCCCGCCTTGGATTTTGATAACGGGAAAATATTTATCCATCGTCTCATGCTTTTTCGAAATGTATATTCATTTCTAACAAATACATTAGGTAACCCACTCCAGCCCTTTCAAGGTGACTCCTGAACGGTCCATGATTTGGAGCGAAAAGCTTTCCTGCTTATCATTTTTTTTGGGTTTCAGGTGTCAGTGTTCCCCGTCCAGCGGGATCTTCGACAGTTTCAGGAACGAAGAAACTTAATCTATCAAAATTTGTAGAAGACCTTATACCAGAATCCTTGACACCTGACACCTGACACCTGAAACCTATAACTTCAAAACCCGATTCTTATCAATACACCCCTAAATTGCCAAAATTCAATACGCACCTTGAAAGGGCTGGAAACCCACTCCTTATGTTTTCTGGAATAAGCACCCAAAAAAAAGGAAAGGGGGTAGATCAGATATTGCAACAAAAAATCCTTTCGGGAGTCGGAAGATAGGAGATGAATACACCGCAAGTCAATGGAAAAAATCTCTCTTGATAAGAATTTGATTGTATCGCTCAAGAAAATGCATCTGGCGCATAGCCATCAGCTAACAGCTAACAGCTAATAGCCGGCGGATCATCGCTTCTTTTAACCATTACGGCAAACGCCCCTCCCTGAAGGCGGCAATATATTCCATGCAGTATTCATCCTTTGAAACCACCGCCAGGACCGCCTTGAGAGCCCCGAAAAGATCCTTGTCCGTGGGATCCATGATGACCGCGTCAAGTCCCCTGGCAATGGCGGCCACGAGAAAAGTTCGGTTGATGAGTTTCCGCCTGGGAAGCCCATGGGATACATTGGTAAGTCCGCAGATGGTGTGAACACCCGGAAATTCCTTCATGATCCTCTCAATGGCTTCCAGAACGAAAAGACCCGAATCCGGATTGGTTGAAAGGGGATAGACCAAGGGATCGATATAAAGATCATCTAAGGAAATACCCGCTTTTGAAACCTCTTCCACCAATCGACCGGCCAGCCGGACCTTGTCGTCCACGGTTTCAGCCAGTATCTCCTCGGACTGGCACAGACCGATCACTTTGGCTCCCTTTTTTTCCGCCACCAGCGGCAACATCCCTTCCAGCCGAACCGCTTCCATGGTGACGGAATTGATCATGGGGGGCCGGTGCAGGAGCGGCAAAACCGCCTTGATGACCTCCGGGTCCGGACTGTCGATGCACAGGGGGAGATCGGTGGTTTCCTGAACCACATCCACCAACCATTTCAGGAGTTCCGCCTCCTCACCGATAAACGATCCCGCATTCACATCGATATAATCGGCGCCGGCCTTGGCCTGCATCCCGGCCTCGTTTTGAATGAACCCTTCGTCTTGAGCTTCCATGGCCTCTGCAATGGATTTCCGTGATGAATTAATCCTCTCAGCTACTATCAGCATATCTTTTGTCCCTTTCAAAATTCCCATAAAATATACCGTATCTCAAATTTCCTTTCCGGAGAGCCGTCACTGTTTTTCAAAGTCCTGTCGTGTACGTCTTAATAGCAGCATGGCGCTTTCTTTCACGGGTACCTCCAGAAATTTTGCCAATCGTTCCGCCGTCTGCGTAATCCCTCTGCCTGCAATGCTCTCGCGGTATTCGGGGAGAAAAGGGGTTTGTTTTTTTATGGATCGGCGAACGTCAGGGTCTTCAAAGATAAACCCGAAATAGTCCACTTTGAGAGAGAGGGCATTTTCGAGACTGCTGTCTATTTTATGGGCAATCTGGATTTCGTCCGGATGTTCTCCCATATTGAATATGACCCGGGGACGGAAATTCGCGCAAAGCTCTTCCACTCTCTTCCCTGCATCCCGGTCGATAGCGGCGATCTTTGAACCCAATGCCTCCAAACTTTCCCGTTGCTGGGCTATGGGCTGTTTATACGAGGCGTGGATCAAGTCATGGATTCTATTGTCACCGGCAAAGGTCCTTTCAATCAGACGTAAAACAAAATGTTTCAGAAAACCAAGCATATTCATGATGGAGGGATACTCGGGTCTCGTGACGATAATGCCGTAACGGGAGATTCGGAAGAAATCGATTGTATTAAACGATGTCCCCGCCCCGAGATCCAGCAAAATATACTCCGCGGGCAATTCTTTGACCCTGGAAATGAGACGAATCTTTTGAGCGTAGGGGATGTTGGCCAGGAAAGGACTCAAGCCGTCGCCCGGTATAAACCGCAGGTTGGGCGTAGCCGTGTTGATCATCAGTTCTTCCAGTTCGGCGCTTCGGGCCTTTAGGAAATCACCGATACCGGGAAACCGGTTCGGGAGCCCCAGAAAAGAATGGAGGTTGCTTCCACCCAAATCCATATCCACCGCTATGGTCGGGTGTCCCGACTCAGCGAGTGCGATGGCAAGATTGGCTGTCAAAAAGGTCTTACCCACTCCGCCTTTTCCGGAGGCGATCGGTACAATCTTAGGCATATTTTTCATTCGCACCTCTTTTCCCTCAAAGGTTTTCATCAGACATCCTTCCCATGAGGTCTTTTTTGCTGCCGCATCAACGTTTACTTGCCTTCCCTTTATCAGACCTCCTGCTTTTCATATTCTTTGACCTTGTCATGCAGTTTCCGTATCCGTCCGCTCAGGGTCCTGCATATATGAAGGGTTATCTGCGGATATTCGTGAACGATCCGGGTAAATTCACTTTTGTGCAGGACCAGAAAGAGAGAGGGACTGACAGTTCGAATGGTCGCCGAACGGGGCGCCTCTTGAAGCAACGCCATTTCTCCGAAATAGTCGCCGGACCTGATCCGGTCGATCTCTACGGCAGGACCTCCTCCGGCGTTAGACTCCTTTTCGATCGATACTTCTCCATCGATGATCAGATACAGGGTGTCCCCGGGATCCCCCTCCCTCATGACCAACTCTCCCGCCGGATACGACACTTTTTCCGTCGCCGAACCGATCGCGGCCAGTTCGCTCACATAGAGGCCTTCAAAGATACCGATCTTCTTCAGGTACAAGATCCTCTCGAGGAGGTCTATCCCCGTCTCCGATTGTTCCATGCCGGCGGCCCTGTCCGGCGCCACTGCGATCAAGGCTTGCCGGGCCATGTGACGCACAGGTCGCATTTTCAGACGCGGCCAGGGTCTGCAAGATGTCGGGCGAGACACCGACCATTCCCTGGTTCGCCGCCAGAGCAAGGGCCAGCAGAGAGGAGACCCAGTCCGCTTCCGTGAGAAAACGAGAAACCAAAGCCCCGGGACTTCCGCCAAGGTCGGGAAGGCTGAAATACTTTCTTCCGATCCTGAGACGCTCTTCGGACGGCATTTCTTCGAGAAGCGGAACCAGAATTTTGCCAAGGGCCTTATCCAACAGGTCGGCCAACGCCTCCACGCTATTGGAACGCCGGCGTGAATCCGACGAGGAAAGCCCCCTCCAGATGATACGCATTTGACCCGACGTGTCCTGGATGGAAAGAACGCGAAGGATGTTTTCCACCTTGGTCTTCCTTTCCTGGGTCAGATGATCCATGAGCAAATCCCTCTCCGGACTTTCAGGCAACGTTTGAAGCGCTTCCACCTCGGCAAACAGTAGATAGCCCTTTTCAACCTGGGATCGTGCAAAGCGGAAAAAATCAAGATTTTTGATGTTCAGCTTTTCCAGGATTTGAAAGAGCCCTTCCCGCACTTTTCGCCTCGGGATATTGAGAGATTCCACCAGCAACAGGGGATTCTGATAGGCTCCATTGTGAATCTTTTCCATGGCCAGTGCGCTGATTTCCCGGAAAGAATCTCCAATGAACCCGATAACTGTCGAAAGCCCCTGGTCATCCCGAATTTCAAAGGCTTCCAGGGCCGCAAGCCGAATCATATCGGAGGGATCGGCAAAATAGCGTCTCAAAACGTCATTGAGGTCGGGATCCTTTAACTGACGAAGGGACCGAAAGATCGCCGAAAGGACGGAAGGGTCTGTTTCCTTGGAGACCATCTCCCGGAGGGTCGCAACAAAGACCTCCTTTCCGGACTCCCCCGCGGCAACTACGCCGGCCCTTCTCTCCGTCAACTCGCCGGATTCAAGCATCGATCGGATAAGTGCAAAGAGCCGTTCGGGGTCATCGCGATAAAGTCCGACCGCGGAACAGGCCTTTACTTCCGGATCCCGGGTCGCTTCAAAGATTTCCCGGTTGAAATCCCGGCTTACTTCAGCGGGAAATCGGTTGGCTGCCTTGACCATGGCCAACAGGAGCCGGGGCTTATTCATATCCGTTATTTCCCTGAAAACGGGGATGGCCGCTTTGCCGGCGGGAAGAGACAGAAAGGCCATCAGGCCGATTCGCGTGGCGTCATCCTCTTCTTTTCTCATCACTTTCAGCACGGAGTCATCAAAACCCGGGATATCCTGGCCCCGCAGGAGCTCGGCATACCAGAGGCAATCCTCTCCACGGGAAGCGAGGAACCTGTCCATCAGATGGGCGTGCATCTTCTTGTCTTTGAAGACCTGAATGACGTCCTTCTCCTCCAAAGACTTTAAATCCAACATGTTTCCGGATATGAGATCCAAAAGGATTTGGGGGTATTGTTTCTTGAGGATGAAATCATAGGTAAGCCAGACCGCCATACAGCCGATGGCCACGATGGAAAGATAGCGAGGATGGAAGAGATCACCGGAAAGCAGAATAATGCCCGACCCCAGCAGCGTTCCGATCCGAACGACGGTCCCCCGAAGGAAGGGTCTCACCACGGCCCGTTGCGAGGGATGAAACAGCCCCATCAACACGGCCATGGCGGGATTGTTGATGGTGGTTCTGAGTACATTGGTCGATATCCTTGCGTACATGGCGGCATAAATATCAAAACGAAACAGAAAGGCAAGGAAAGCGAAGACATAGTTGATGGGGTGTATCAGAAGGGAAACGGGCAGGCCCCATTTTCCGTAAATTTTCCCCACAAAAAGAAGGATTACCAGGCTGATGGTGTTCAGAAAACCACGGAATATCGCAAAAAAATGGAGCATTCCCCCCTCCGTGGCGTAGTTCTCATTGACCGCGAAGTTGAACTGGTAATTGATGATGGTGATGACCACATTGGCCATAAGGGATAGTGCGATGAGTACCTTGACCAGGGTCGATTCCTTTATCAAGGGCGCCACTTTCTTAAATTCCTGAATGATGCTTGACCGGGATCCGCCCTTTTTGTCCGCTTTTTCCCCTCGGTGGGGGTTCCTGCACCAGCAGGGTGGGATAAAGATGACCCATCCGTTTAACGACAGCGGCTGAAATCAAAGACAATACAAAATAGGCCAAAAGGAGATTGTCAAAACGGATAAATTTTGCCAGGGGCGCCGTAGCGAAACTCCCCAAGATGGCGCCCACAACCCCTCCCGCGGTCAAAAGAGGAAAAATCCGTTTGGATTGGCGGGTGTTGAAGAGGTCATTGGCCATATTCCAAAACACGAGGGCCAAGAGGACCTCAAGCTGGGCTTTCAACAGAAAAAGAACAGGGTAGAGGAGGTCAATGCCCAAGGGGATGACGAATCGCAAGGCCCCCACCAACGCCCCGCTCCCTACCAGCAATCGGGAGAGGAGCCGGCTGTCCGGCATCCTGGCCATGATCCCCGTGAGCACCCCCATGATGAAAAAGGTGGAAACCGCGTTGATCATAGTAACGATGGGGAGATACTGGACCCCGTAGCGTTTGAGAAAAGCCGTCTCCGCCATGTTGTTGAAAAGGATATTCGCCACATGGATGAGGAAAAGCAAAAAGGCGGCCCAGAGAAAAAGACCGACCTCGTCTTCATAGATATTCAACCACCTTCGGAGCAATGCGTACATACGGGCGCCTACGAAACGGTTCTTGACTTTGGAGATGATTTCGTCTTCTATTATATTATAGGATATATTTCAGAAAGATACTATTAATCCGTTCGACCATCAGACGGAGAAGGAAGCCATGGGACAGAAAGGGATGAATAGAAGGGATTTCATCGTGAAAACCGCACTGGGTCTGGCAACGGCCGGCCTGGGCGCCTCCCCGGTTCGGGCGGCTGTTACAGATCCTATCAAATCGCCGAAGATCGTGTATCGAACGCTCGGAAGGACGAACCTGAAAATTCCCGCCGTGAGCTTCGGCGTCATGAACTCCGACAGCCCCGATCTGATCAGAAAGGCGCTGGATATGGGGATAAAACTCCTGGATACGGCCCATCTCTATCTGAGAGGGAATAGTGAAAAGGTTATCGGTGAGATCCTGGAAGAAAGAAAATGCAGGGACAAAGTCTATGTGGCCACCAAGATGTATTTCGCCCGGGACAAGGAAAAGCAGGTCTTCACCGGCGACGGGAGCGGAAGACATCCCGGAGCAACCGAGACGAATTTCACGGAACAACTGGATACCAGTCTGAAACGCCTTCGCACGGACTATGTGGACATCCTTTACCTGCACAACTGCTTCGGCCCTCTGATGCCGACCTTCGAACCCATGATAAAGGCCTTTGTTAAGGCGAGGGAATCGGGAAAGGTCCGGTTCATCGGCATATCCACCCATTCCAATGAGGCTGAGACAATCCGTGCCGCCGTGGGTGCGGGCGCCTGGGACGTCATTCTTACTTCGTATAACTTCATGCAGGATCATAAAGAGGAAGTAAGAAAGGCCATCGCCCATGCCGCGCAAAAGGGGGTGGGCGTGATCGCCATGAAAACCCAGGGCGGTGCGAAACTGAACAGGGACACCAAGGTCAACCATAAGGCGGCGCTGAAATGGGTACTCAATGACGGCAATGTGTGCACAACAATTCCCGGCATCACCACCTTCGATCAGATGGACCTGGACTTCGGGGTCATGTCCGATCTATCCCTTTCAGAGGGAGAGAAGAGAGATCTTAAGATATCCTCCATGATCAAAGGGCCATTATACTGCCAGCAATGCGGATCATGCATATCCTCCTGTCTGAAGGCGGTGGATATTCCGACGCTGATGAGAACGTATATGTATGCTGAAGGATACGGCAATCTCATCCATGCCGGGTTGACCCTCGATTCACTGCCGCCGGAAAAAGGGTTAACGGTCTGCATGAGCTGTTCGCAATGTACCGCGGTCTGTCGTCAAGGGATAAGCATATCCGAGCGTCTGCGGTCCCTGATGGCTATGGGCTTGGCGGGGATAATAAGGGGACAAACGGTAATCTGAGGGGCGTCTCATGAAAAAAATGCAATTTTTCTTTTTATATTTGATGTTTGCCGTGCTCATCCCTTTTATGGGAGCATGGGATTCGGAGGCCATCTCACAAAAGACGTCCCCGGAAGGGCAGGAAGACCTGCGAGCCCTCCTGCCGGAAAACGGCGCCATAGCAGGTTGGAAAATTGCACCGGGCTCAAAAATATTCAAACCGGAGGACCTTTGGGAACATATCGACGGGCAGGCGGAATTCTACCTTGATTACGGGTTTCGACAGCTTCTTACCGCGGACTATGCGCCATCGGGAGGGACCCATTTCATTGCCATGGAAATCTATCAAATGGAAAACCCGAATGATGCCTTCGGGATTTACGCTGCCGAACGTTCCCCTGAAGAACATTTTCTACAAGGACGGATTCAGGGGTATTCGGGAAAGGACTTCCTGAACTTCCGGAAGGGTTCCTGCTACGTAAAGCTTGCCTCTATTCAAAATGATTCGGACATGGGCGCAACCCTGTTAGAACTCTCCGGCATCATCGCGAAAAAGATAAAAGGCCCCGACACGGAACCTGCGCTGTTTGCCTCTTTTCCCGAAAAAAACAGGGTGAAAAGGAGTGAGCGGTTTATCCCCAAAAATTTCCTGGGACAACCCTATATGAAAAACGGCTACCGCGTGGATTACGCGCAGGGAAGCCTCAAGTATCAGCTATTCCTGATCCGGAATGTTTCCCGGGAGGAAGCGAAGCAGGTTTTTGAAAAATATCAGAAGTTCCTCGCATCCAAAGATGAGATTCTTCCGCCCGTGGAAAAACCGGGCCACCGGGAAATTGCCGTCAAAGGGAAAGATGAATATGTCTTTCAATGCGACTCTTTCGTGGGCGGGATAGTAAACTCAGCAGGTCTGAAAGAAGCCGACACGATCATCGAGGGATTTATCCAGAGGCTGATGGGAAAAAGTACTTCGGCCCATGCGGTTAGACCAGTCATTTCAGAGCCTGAAAGGGGACTTTCACATTCCCCTTCGAAACTGAATTCCTGAATTTGAATAGAGTACAAACCTTTGCCCATCTGAACCTATTTTTTGAACTGGCCAAAAGCCCAAAAGTTTCCTTTACATGAAGGAAAAGAAATAGTAATAGTTTCCTCATGGACAAGGAAACTTTGAAATATATTCTGACTGACTTTCATGAAAAACCTTTACCCAAGGCCTTCACCAGGAAAGTGGTACTTCCGCTTGACCTCAGAAAAGTCATAACCGTGGTTGGGATACGCAGAAGCGGTAAGACGTATCTCTTGTATCTTACCATGCAGCGCCTGATGGATAAAGGATTGGATAAGAAAAACATCATCTATCTCAACTTTGAAGACGATCGCCTTTTCCCTGTCAAACTGTCGGAAATGGACCTCATATTAAGAGCCTACCACGAGTTGTACCCTGACAGACTGCAGGAACAAAAAGTCTTGTTTCTGGATGAAATTCAGCAAATTCCGGATTGGGAAAAATATATTAGGCGAATTTACGATACAGAGTCCGTGCAGATCTACTTGACCGGTTCTTCGTCCAGAAACGTATCGCGGGATATTTCGACGACCCTCAGGGGAAGGGCCATACACTACGAGCTATTTCCTTTATCATTTGGCGAGTGCCTCGATTTCAAGGGCATTGAAATCAAGCGCTACTCAACGGAAACAGAGGCCCGGATGCTTCACGTCCTTGACGAATATCTCCAATGGGGCGGGTTTCCAGAGGTTGTCATGGAAGAAGACAGGCCTCTCAGGTTGAAAATACTTCAGGAATACGCTGATTTGATACTCTATAAGGATCTTATCGAGCAGTACGGGATTAAAAACCAATACCTGTTGAAATATTTATTGAAGCATTTCATGACGAATCCTTCCAGCCTTGCAAGCGTTAACAAACTATTCAACGACCTGAAGTCTCAAGGGGTATCCCTTTCAAAAAGTTCCCTTTATGAATATATCGAGTACTTGCTGGATGCATATATTTTGTTCAGCACATCGAAATATTCCCCTTCCCTGCGCGTGCAGACCCAGAATCCCTCAAAATATTACATTGTGGATACGGGTTTAATGTTGGTTTTTACGCCAAATCGTGGGCGCGACCTGGGCAAAAAGCTGGAGAATGCCATCTACCTGCACCTCCGCACACAGCCGGATATCCACGATATTTTTTATTACAAGAACCGATTTGAAGTTGATTTTTTTTACGGTGAAGCGGACAGGCGCTACCTCGTCAACGCGTCTTACAGCGTGCAGGGTGTGGATACGGCGAAAAGAGAAGTGAGTGGTCTGGAAAATGTGAAGAACCTCCATCCGGAGGCCATCGATGCCCTCGTGCTAAACGATTGGAACCCGGGTTTAATTCCGACCACCATGAAGGTTATCCCGGCCTGGCAATTTCTTCTGTCCGGCTTCAAATAAAAATCGTCTTCCCCTACCTTCCGGGCACGATGATACGGGAGTCATTCTTTTTCTGTGCGGCTTGCTGCTGGTCCTGCATCTGTTTCGCCCTCTCCACCATCTCTTCAAGAGCTTTCTTCATGGCGCCGGGAAATTCTTCCATGGCCTGTTCCAAGGTGGTCGCCTGCAACAGGTTTTGAAGGGGAACCATTCCTTGAGGGGTGTTGAGCTGGGTGTGTCCTACAAAGATGGTTTGACGGCTTTCATCGTCGGTCCCATCCGGTTTGATGGGCCTGAGACACCTGATGGACCCAACCTTGAGATCCGTAACAGACTCCTCGCGACACAGATTTTGCTTGTTAAAAGTAAAGTCGATCTGACCCTGGTTGCTTTCCGTCATTGTTTTTCTCCCTGGAGTTTTGCCCAAACATTCCTGTTTATGGCGCATTAAATTGACTTGTATCCCAATTCAAATTCCCCGGGCCAATCCCAAATCCCGAAAATCCCCTGCCGCCGGGGTGCTTGAACAAGGCAGCATAATTGCTCTTTGCGTTTTTACCTATCATGACAAGGGGCAAATAGCAACCTCCGTCTCCGGTTTTGCTTTGACTTTAAAGAAGAGTTTTATTTATACTCCTCCCTCCGAAAATGAAACACTATGGATTTGCCCAATGAATCAACGGGGCTGATCAAAAAGGGATAATAATCATGTCAAAGGCTCTCGAAATGATGGCGGATAACGTCCGCAACGGCCCGGCCGTGCTTGCCCGAATCAAGGCCGGAACATCCAAAAAGATGATAGGATATTTCTTCCCGGTGTTCCCGGAAGAGCTGATATACGCAGCAGGACTCCATCCTGTTCAGATTTACCCCCTCTTGCGGGAAATGATTACGGACGCGGATGCCCATCTTCAATCCTACCTCTGTTCCTACGTAAGAGCGACCTGGGACCAGGTGCTCAAGGGAAAGGCCTCCTACCTGGACGGCATCATCATTCCGAGAAGCTGTGAGGCGGTCACGTTCCTTTACCAGACGTGGAAACGGAACCACCCCCTTCCATTCACGGAGTATATCAACGTGCCGTGGAAGAAGAGCGAAAACACCATCCTTTTTTTTACAAAGGAACTTGAAAGGGTCAGGAACCACCTGGAAACCTTTACGGGGAAGAAGATCTCCAACGAATCCCTGGAGGAGGCCATCGCGTTATACAACAGGCATCGGTCGCTCATGAGGAAGGTCCATGACCTGCAAAAAGTTGACTCCCCTCCCCTTTCCGGACTGGAAACCCTTCAGATGGCCATGTCCGGTTTCCTCCTCGACAAAGAGGAACATTCCCGACTATTGGAGGAGGCTTTGACGGAAATCGAGCAAAGGTCCGCTCCTTTGGAGTCGCCCGTTCGGCTCCTCCTTTCCGGGGGTTGCGTCATCGATGCCCGGCTCTGGGAAATGATAGAATCCTGTGGCGCTTCCATTGTCGCGGACGACGTCGCCAATGGCGCCCGGGCATTTTCCCATACCGTGGAGGAAGGCCAAGATCCCCTTGCGTCCCTGGCCAAGGCTTACATATCGGTCCCCTGTGCTTTCAATACATCTCTTTCGGACCGGTTCGCGTTTGTTTCGGCAGTCATCAAGAGTCACAGGATCAAAGGCGTTATCTTTGCCATCAACAGAAACTGCGAAACGGAAAAGTTTGATTATCCGGAACTGAGCAAAATAATAAAGAAGGAATTCGGCATCCCCACTTTCCTTATCGAAACCGATTACATGAGCAACATGGAACCCCTGCGGACGCGCATAGAAGCGTTCATTGAGATGCTGCGGGACGAGGGAGAGTAAAGGGATGGAGAAAGAGAAAAAAAGGGAACGACCGGCCTTTAACAAAGATGTCTCGAAAGCCATGGCGAGGCACTATACCCATGTACAGACCAAACGGCCTCTGGCTTATACACTGATGTCCTCGAATCCGCTCATCGAGGTGGCCTATGCGGCGGACATTCAACCCGCGTTTCCGGAAAACTACGCCTGCGTAACCGCGGCCAGACATAAGTCCGGGGAGTATTGTGAAACGGCGGAAGCCGCAAGTTATACGCAAGACATTTGTTCCTATTGCAGAAACCACCTGGGCTACATCAACAGTTCGGACGCGGACCCTCCCATGGGGGGCATAGGAGACCCGGATCTGCTTCTCATGAGCAGCAGCGCCTGTACACACTATTTTAAATGGTGGGACACGCTTCGAGAGATAACCGGCAAACCCCTTATTTTTGTAAATACCCCCCGGGTCATGGAAACCGGGGCCGTTCCCGACTACTATCTGCCGTTTACCATGGAAGAGATCAGGTTGGCCATTGCCGAGATAGAAAAGGTTCTGGGCATTCAAATCAGTCCGGAGCGACTCGCACGGGCGGTCCACTTGAGCGACCAGGTGGTCCTTTACTGGCAAAAAATCCTGGAACTTCAAAAAGCAATTCCCGCTCCCCTGGGGCTCTCCGATCTGGGAAACGCCCTTTTCGTCCTGATCGTGCTGGCAGGCACACAGGAAGGGGCGGACCTTATGAAAAAGATTTATGAAGAAACCGCCCAAAGGGTAGAGGAGGGAAAGGGAATACTGGAAAGGCGGGAAGAAAAACACCGTCTCCTGTGGCTGAACATCCCATTCTGGCACAACCTCAAGATCTTCGGGTACTTCGAGGAGAGGGGGTGCGCCTTTCCCGCGGCGGACTACAGCCAGTACATATGGGGCGCCACGCGGATGGACAGCCGGCAGCCTTTGGAAAGTCTGGCCCGCAAGGCCCTTTGGGGCGAACTCAACACCAGCGTGGATGCCCATATCGACAGGATGATCGACGACATTCATGCGTATGGAATCGACGGCGTCGTCGCCCACTCGAACAAAAGCTGCCGTGTGCTGTCCGTGGGCGCCCTGGACGCCGTGCATGCCGTACGGGAGAGGCTGGGCATTCCGGTGCTCATCCTGGACGGCGATCATGCCGACGAGAGAGCGGTTGACAACGATGGGCTCATGAACCGAATCGATATATTTCTGGATATGCTTGGATGAAAGGGGAAAACACGAGAATGACGAAACAATGGCCGCCCGACTATGATGAGGACTATTTCCCCGCGGGAGATACCGCTTACTGGGACCGAGAAGTGGAAACCATGGACCCGGCGGAGCGGGAACAAAGGATTATTCTTCCAAAGCTGCAAGGACAGCTCGCATACGCCTATGACCACTCGCCCTTTTACAAAAAAAAGTGGGACGAGGCAGGCGTAAAACCCGAGGATATCCGATCCCTGGATGATTTTGAAAAGATCCCTTTTGTAACCAAAGACGAAATCCGCCGGGATCAGTTGGAACATCCGCCGTTCGGCAGCAATCTGTGCATACCCAAGAGTAGCATCGCAAGGGTTCACGGGACATCGGGGACAACGGGAAAACCGACCGCTTTCGGCCTGAGCAGGGACGATATGAAGCGCATCGCCGAGGCCCACGCAAGGATCATGTGGGGGTTTGGAATGCGTCCCGAGGATACGGTTTTCATCGGCTCCTTTTTCAGCCTCTATATGGGAAGCTGGGGAGCGTTGGTGGGAACGGAACGCCTGGGGGCAGCGGTATTTCCCTTTGGCGCCGGCGTCCCCGGACAGACGGAACGGGCCATCGAATGGATGCAGGAGGTCAAACCGACCATCTTTTACGGCACTCCTTCCTACAGTCTTTATCTTGCCGAAAAGGCCAGGAACCTGGGGGTCGATCCTCGCACCGATTTCGCCTTTCGCATCCTTTTCTTCTCGGGTGAACCGGGCGCCGGTGTATCCTCCACCAAAAAACGCATTGAAGAAATCTACGGCGGCATCTGCATTGACTCGGGCTCCACGGCGGAAATGACCCCATGGATGGCAAACTGCGAATGCAGTCATCGACAGGGGATGCACCTGTGGCAGGATATCGTCTACGCGGAACTGGTGGATCAGGAGACGAAAAGGAGGGCGCCCTATGGATCGGAAGGGGTCACGATCTACACCCATCTCGAACGAACCAGCCAACCCATGATCCGTTTTTGGGCCGGAGATATTTCCCGCTGGACCGACGACCCCTGCCCCTGCGGCCGGACCTATCCCCGCCTGCCTCGCGGGGTGTACGGAAGGGCCGACGACATGTTTGTGGTGCGAGGCGAAAACGTTTATCCCAGCGCCATAGAAGAGGCCATCCGGGGAATCGAAGGTTTCGGGGATGAATTCCGAATCATCGTCACCCGGGAAAAAACCATGGATGAATTGATCGTGCAGGCCGAGCCGGTCCCCGGGCTGGAATCCTTGCGCGTGCGGGAACTGGCAGGACAACTGGGAACCGCATTGAAGAAACGGGGGCTGAGGACCACGGTACAGATGCTCGAACCCGATACGCTGGAAAGAACGGAGTTCAAAGCCAGAAGGGTGATCGACCGGCGAGACCTTTACGAGGAGATCCGGAAAGGCCAGGCATGAGGGCTCGGCAGCTGATCGCTGAAGAAACATCTTTTACATCCAACCCCGATTGAAAGGTGGGTGATCATGTCCCAAAAGAAAGAGATCGCATCTTCGGAATCACAGGAAGGCATTCACACCATACGGACCAAGGAGATTATCTTCGCCATCCGCAGGCTGATGCAGGCGGGCGAGCATTACACGAAGGAGCTGAACAAGATTTACAATGTCAGCGCGGCCCAGATAAACTGCCTCATCGCCCTCCAGGAACACGGACCCCTTTCTCCTTCCCAGATCGCCAAACACGTGATGGTCAATTCCAGCACAATCACCGGGATCATCGACCGGCTGGAGAAGAAGGACCTTGTGAGGCGGTTGAGGATATCGCCGGACCGCCGGGTAGTCACGGTCGAGTTGACCAAGGCCGGCCAAATACTGGCGCAAAATGCCCCTCCACCCATACAGCAGAAGCTTATTGACGGACTTCAAAGACTCTCTCCAAACGAGATCGACGAAATCGCTTCCACTCTCAAAAGACTCATCGATATGCTGGATGTGCGGGATCTGAAGGTGACTTAATGATCAAACCATATCCCCATCCAATTATGAAAGTTGATAAGCATCCGAATTCACCGAACAAACGCAAGCGAGTAATGTTAATCCACGCCTTGAGGGAATCGATGGACCCCATCCACAAGGCATTCGGGACCCATTGGCCCGAAGCCGAAATATACGACCTGCTGGATTCCTCCCTTTCCGCGGACCATGCCGGCAACCGGGGAGTTCTTGATGAAAAGATGATGGAACGCTTCCAAACCCTGGGCCGTTACGCCGCCGTCGCCGGTCCCGGGGGTCAAGCTACGGATGGAATACTGTTCACCTGTTCGGCCTTTGGCCCGGCTATCGACGCCGTAAAACAGGAACTGGGGATCCCCGTTCTTAAACCTAACGAAGCGGCTTTTGCAAGAGCGCTTAAAACCGGACATCGTATCGGCCTGCTGGTAACTTTCCAGCCGTCACTGCCGTCACTTTCCGCCGAACTGCGCGCCATGGCGGCGGAGAAGAAAATTCCCCTCGAATTGGAGGCCCGGGTCATTCCAGAGGCCCTGGCTGCCTTGCGCCAGGGCAAGCCGGAGGAGCACGACAATCTCATCGCCCGGACAGCGGCCGGACTGGGCCCGGTGGATGCCCTGGTTATCGGGCAGTTTTCCATGGCCAGGTCCGCCAAAGCCGTCGGTCTTCGGGTGAATGTCCCTGTTATCACTACGCCTGACAGCGCCGTGTTGGAGTTGCGCCGATTGCTGGAGGCGCCTGAGGGCGGTCCGATGGGAGTCTAAGAACAGGAGAATCATAATGGAACGGAAAATCGGATTTATCGGGCTGGGAGAAATGGGGAAATGGATGTCTCTGAATTTGGTAAAGGCCGGTTTCGATGTTTCGGTCTTCGACATCAACTCTGCTGCCGTCACATACCTGACCGACCGGGGCGCCAAAGCATCTCAATACCCCGCGGAGTTGGCGGGCCGGGTCGACTGGATATTTCTGAGCCTGCCCGACGCCCGAGTGGTTGAAACGGTTATATTCGGAGAAAACGGCATTATTCACGGCGCAAAAAAGGGTCTCGTAATCGTCGATTTCAGCACGATCAGCTATATCCGGACCCTGGACATTGAGCGAAAGCTGGAGAATAGAGGCATTCTTTTCGCTGACGCCCCGGTTTCCGGAATGGAGGCCAGAGCCAGGGAAGGCAGTTTGACGATTATGTTCGGGGGAGACCGGAACGTTTTCGAGACGCTTCAACCCGTACTGAACGTCATCGGAAAGGATATCGTCCATATGGGGAAAGTGGGCGACGGCCAGCTGACCAAGCTGATCAACCAGTTGCTTTTTAATGTCTGTTGCGCCGGAATTGCCGAGGTGCTCCCCATGGCAGCCAAGCTCGGACTCGATCCTGAAAAAGTGACACAAGTCGTCACCACCGGAACAGGTCGAAGCTTTGCAGCGGAATTTTTTCTGCCGCTGACCCTTGAGAACCGGTTCGATCAGGGGTATCCACTGAAATCCGCCTATAAAGACATGATCAGCGCCACGGAAATCTCAGCCCACGAAAAGATTCCCCTTCCCGTGGTGCAGGCAGCCGCCACGACATTTAAGATGGCCTTGCTGCAGGGGCTGGGCGACGAGAGCAAGGGGGCGCTTATAAAGGTTTTCGAACGTATGCTCAATGTGGAGTTTCGTAAAGCCGGATAGCATGGCGCCAAGTATGGAAAGAACGAGAGAGCTATTCTGAAACAATATCGACGATCTTTAGAGCCTGTTCAAATTTCCTGACAGCCAAATACAGAATCAGGAAGCCATTCATACCAGGATTCTTGAATAAGATACCTTTCCCTTTTCCAAAAATTCCCGGACTGACTTGACAAGGAATTTTCTCTGCATTATAATTTCAGTTCAAATTACATGATATGATATCATATCATTTCAAGAATTAACTATAAACATATTTGCAAGCTGAATATTCTTTATCAGCCCTTGTGATCGCTACTCCTGCGGGCCGGCAAATAATCTGCCCCCTGATTCAATCGTAGCGCTTGCTGAAAATTATGAGGAGAGAATGGTGAACGAAAAACAAGTGGAAGAATCAAAAGGCCTTTTCGGTGAGGATACGGTGGAAATGCTGTTTAAAGTCCACCAGGACGCGCTGTGGATGCTCGAAAATCTTGGGGTGGGATGCTTACAGCCGGAAATGCAGCAGGCCTTTGAAGCCTATACCGCCGCCGGCGAGGCGGTTGTTCATGAAAACCGCATCTATGTGACATCCAGCCTGGTTGAAAAATGCCTCAAGACCGTTCCGGGCGTATCGGATTTTTTTGTACCGCTCAACAGTTTCTTCATTGGAGGCACGGCCCCCTATGTCTATGACGACGCCAAGGGAGAGGGAGGAGTCTTTCCCACCCCCGAACATGTGGAACGCATTGCCCGGATCGCCGATACCCATGATGCGGTAAACGGAATGGGACGGGGGATTAAACTGAAAGATGAAGTCCTGCAGATGAATATCATGACGGAAAATTGCACGAAGCCGCTCTACTTTGCGGTAACCTCGGAGGCCTCCCTGGAACGGGCCAGCGAGATCTACGCGGAACGGAAGGACATCATGATTGTCTTCTGCCTCACGAGACCCCCGTTGGAAGTGAACGAAAACTTCTCCGACAATTTTGTTCAGGTGGTCAGGGCCGGCCTGCCGGTCTTTATCTCGGCCATGCCCATGGCCGGAATCAGCGCGCCTTATTGTTACAACGGGGTATTGTCCATGACCCATGCCGAGGTGCTTTTCGGCATCTGCGCGGCCCAGTTGCTCAATCCCGGCGCAACCTGCGTGCACGCGGGCTATCCGACCATCGCGGACCCCAGTATCGAATACAACCCCAATTACGGCCTGGCCAGTCACAATCTGTTGAACATTCTCATGGCCCATCTGAACCTCATGCTGGATATCCCCACTTTTCAAAGCGCCGGTACCACCCATGAGGAGCACCTGACCGAGAGGGCCTACGCCGATGCCAGGATGGGCCAGGCCTTATGCAAGAAATACGGGGTCCATATGATTCGTCATCCTTTTGCATTTCTCAGGTATTTAATCGATTTTTCTTTTGAGAAACTCGAAGAATGCATTGCGATAGCAGAAGAAGTGACCCCCGATGACGCCCCCGAGGTGACCATGCCTTCCTATGACGAAAGGGGTATGGATTCGGTTCGAAAAATCGGTCTGGGGATGTATATGGATGATCCCCTCACAACGGCCAACCTGGGAAAGATATTTGTCCACTAAGCTCTTTTTAAAAAGATATCAAGGAGATTTACCATGTGCGGTATTGCCGGATGCATAGGAAAACGAGATGAAAGAACGATCAACCGTATGCTGGACGCCCTCCCCCACAGGGGGCCCGATGACCGGGGCATCCATGTTCATGGAAACACGGTTTTTGGACACACCCGGCTGTCCATTGTAGATGTGGCCCGCGGACACCAGCCGATCCTTGCAAATGATGGAGATCAAGGCATCATCTGCAACGGAGAGATCTATAATTTTCGTAAACTTCGAACAAAACTTTCTTCCAATCACCGTTTCAGGACCAAATCGGATTCCGAGGTAATCCTCCACCTATACCAGGAGAAAGGCCCGGAATGCGTCAAGGACTTGGACGGCATGTTCGCCTTTGCAATTTTCGACGGGGATAATTTCATGCTGGCGCGGGATCCCATCGGGATCAAACCGCTCTATTACGGTCACAGGGGGGAGACCCTCTATTTTTCATCGGAACTGGGCGCCATGAGCTTGGCAGGGGTGGATATTGTTCACGAATTTCCCGCCGGGAACTACTATACGCCCGAGAAGGGGTTCGTTCCTTACTATACCAGTCCCGGAGATCGAGGATCACCTCTTAACGGATATTGAAGAAACCTCTCATATCATCCGGGAGACATTTATTAAGGCGGTGAAGAAAAGATTGTTGGCCGACCCGGAAATCCCTGTGGGCTCCTTCTGCAGCGGCGGTCTGGACAGCAGCCTGGTGGCCGCCATAGCAGCGGATGAGATTCCTCATCTGCATACGTTCGTGGTGGGCATGGAAGATGATTTCGGTGATGTAAGCGACGATGTGAAGGCGGCCCGTATCGCGGCCAAACATATCGGATCCACCCATCACGAACTTCTCTTTACCGAGCAGGAGTACTACGAAGCACTGCCCATCGTCATCAAGGAACTGGAGAGCTACGACCCCTCCCTCGTCCGTTGCGCGGTCCCCTGCTATTTCACCTGCAAACTGGCCGCGGATTATGTGACCGTGGTGCTTACGGGCGAGGGCGCCGACGAGCTATTCACGGGATATCATTACATGAAGCACTTCCCGTTTGACAAGCTCAACATGGAAGCGAGACGCTGCATCGGCAACTTGCACAATATCAACCTGCAGAGGGCCGACCGGATGGGCATGCTCTTCAGCCTGGAACTGCGGGTGCCCTTTTTGGATGAGGCCATGGTGGACCTGTCCATGAAGATACCGCCCGAACTCAAGATTCGGGAGCACAACGGGGCCAAGATCGAGAAGTGGATTTTTCGAAAGGCCTTTGAAGATACCGGCTATCTTCCCGATGAGATCCTGTGGAGATACAAGGTACAGTACACCCAGGGCGCAGGCTGTGAAAGCCTGGGTGAACAACTGGCCCATAAGGAAATGAGCGAGGAGGAATTTGAGCGGATCAAGGCCGAACATCCCAAGGCCGTGATTAACAGCCGGGAGGCCGCTTATTACTTCAAGATCTTTCGAGAATTCCACCCCCAGGATTCCATCCTGGGATCCATAGGAATCTGGACGGGATTTGACTTTGAAGAAGAAAGAGAGCGGGTCCGGGGTACCGTGGACGGTGATTTGAAACACGACCACGGCAAGGAAGAGGACAAAGAAGAGAAGGCTGCCTGATACACGCATTTATCAAAGCCGGATTTCGCCTTTTGGCAGAACACCGGCTTTTTTTATTGGAGACTTATTACTTTCGTTTCATAGGAGGCATTATGGCATTTCCAACGCAATATAAATACATCATTATCGGAGCGGGGATTCACGGCCTGAGCACGGCCTGGCATCTGGCAAAGGAGTTGAAACATAAAAAGCAGGGCTCCGGAAAGGATGTATTGGTCATTGACAAGACATCCATCGGAGCAGGCGCGTCCGGCATCGCCTGCGGCATCATTCGGAACAACTATTTCCAGCCCGCCATGCGTAAACTGATGGCCCACAGCGTTGCCCTGTGGGAGGAGGACGCCGAGGCATACGGGTACCATCCGGTGGGCTACATGCAGATATCTCCTGAATCGATGCACGAGGATGTGAGCGAGATTTACCAACAACAGAAAGAGATCGGATACGAATCCGTGTTTATTGAAGGGGAAAAGGATTGTTTGCGGTATATGCGGGAAAATATCTTTGATGACTGGCAAGCCAAGGGCATCACCTCCGTCCTGCACGAAAAGAAGGGGGGGTACGGCAATCAGATGCGGTCCCTTTACCGACTGGCCGACAAGGCGGAAGCCGAGGGAGTCAGGATCCTCACCGGCGTGGAAGTAACCGGATTCACCATGGACAAAGACTCCATAACAGCCGTTGAGACGTCCAAGGGGAACATCCAATGCGATTGGGTGATAGCCGGTCCCGGTCCCTGGGCCAAGGGTCTATGGGATATGCTGGGGCTTCCCGACCATATAGACATCATGGGCCCTGACGGCGTTGTTCATCCCGGGAATCAAATGTGGACCTACTGGTGTCTGGTGGAGGGCACCCTTGGGGTGGATCCCGACTACGCCATGAACAACCAGGGAAAAATGCCCCCGGTCATTCATGTGGATACACAGGCCCCCCTTTATTCAAGCGAAGACGGAAGCCTGATCACGGAAGAGATGTGGGGTATCTACTACAAGCCGGATTTCAATTTCGGCGGTGTTCAGGGAGGGGCGGCCCCCTATATCGTGGAAGGGGATGTAAAAGTGGACCCCTACGGGATCGATTCCCCCGACTTCACCGTAACCCCCGCGTTCGTTCACATGTGGACCTCGGCCCTGGCCCATTGCCAGAAACGGTACGAAGACAAATATCAATTGTACAAGAATGAGCCTTCCGGAGGCCTGGGCTGTTTTACGCCGGACAGTTTTCCCATTTTTGATGCGATGAAGCAGAATTGCTACATGATTCTGGATTCCAATCACGGGTACAAGATGATCGGCGTGGGCGCCCTGGTGGCCAAGGAAATACTGGGAGAAAAACAGGCTCTCCTGGAGCCTTTTCGTTTTGACCGCTATAAAAAGGGCAAGTTGCACCCGGTTTCCCACAGCCCCTTTCCCTGGAGCTAAAAAAAAAGGGTTTGTGGAACTTTTTTCGGACGTTGTCAGGAGATGTTGGCTGAAATGGAGTCACGAGGTCTTTTTTGCTGCCGCATCTTGGATGCCCCTTCACTGACCGTTAGAGGACCTTTTAGGCCGGTACAAGAATACCTCAAGGGCTTCAATCATCCTTTCCGTACCGGCATAAAAGGGCCGGCTGCTCCATAGGAATCAGATGCGTCAGCAAAAAAGACCTCGCGACGTAATGGATTTCCTGAACCCGAAATTCGGGATCAAGGAATTTCAATGGGGTATGGGCAGAGCTCCAAAAGGACAGGTGCGAGGGTGGATTTGACGATTTTGGGCTCGGGAGGATGTACGGTCATCCCCAAACCGCTCTGCCGGTGCCGGGTTTGCGAAGAAGCGAGACGCAAAGGGCGGCCGTACGAAAGGACGGGACCTTCCGCCTTTTTGCACGATGACCACCTGCTCATGGATACCCCGGCGGAGACTGCCCTTCAGTTGAACAGGGCTGGAATCGACCGCATCGATTCGCTTCTTTTTACCCACCTGGACCCGGACCATGCGGAAGGGTTTCGGGTGGTGGAACAGATCTCCCTCGATTTCCGCACCTGGAGGGCCTATGAAAAGAAAAAAATCAGGCTCATCCTGCCACGCGCCCTGATGGAAAAAATAGATCGTATCTGTTCCGTATATGGCCCCCTGATAGAATTCTACCAGACGCAAGGTTTTGTGGAATGTGTGGTTTTTGATCATGGCACGAGGATCGGGCGGACAGACGTGACTGCCGTCCAGGTGGACAGAGGTCCCCATCCATCCTTTGTTTATGTCTTTGAAAAGGATGGGATGAAACTGGTTTATGCGCCATGCGACATAAAACCGTTTCCCGAAGAGCGAAGAGAGGTGCAAAAGGCCGATCTTCTGGTCATTCAACCCGGTATCTTCGAGGACAATCTCAAACACGGTTTCACTTATCCCGAAGACCATATATCGAGGAAGACCCTGTACACTTTTGAAGAAACGGTTGCCTTGGCCGCCAGAATCGGTGCGAAAAAAGTCCTTTTTGTCCACGTGGAAGAATACTGGAACAGGGGTTATGATGATTATCAGGCTATCCAGAAGGAAGTCAACAACATACGATTTGCTTACGATGGGATGCGAGTAACCATTTAGGAGGGGAGAAAACGAATGGATCTTGAATGCAATGGTCTTCTTGAACAAATTCATGCCGATGCCTTAAGGGTTTTGGAAGAGGTCGGCGTCAAATGCGTATCGAAGGAAATAAGACGGATTTTTGAAGATACAGGTCTTGCGGCATTTGATGAAAGCACCGGACATATCCATGTCCTGACGCCCCTTATTGAGCAGGTCCTCACAACGGCGCCAAAGAGAGACCAGTATTGGATACCGGAGAATTCTTTCGGCGTGGGTGGAACCGCCCCGTTCCTTTATGATGACGAAACCGGGGAATTGGTGGAACCGACCTTTGAACATCTGGCCCGCATCGCAACCATCGTGGAGGAGGCGGACGTGGTCCAATTCATGGCCAGGGGAGTCTTGATCAAGCAACAGGAAGTGCCGGTAATGGATACCATTGTGGAGAACTGCCGCAAGCCGATCTATGTGGCCGCACTAACCGATGCAGGCATTGATCGAGCCCTCGAAATCCATGAAAGCCGAGGGGGCATTACAATTCAGTTTTCCATCATCAACAGCCCCCTTAATATCATCGAAAGCATGGTCGACCCCTTTCTTTCGTGCGTCCGAAAGGGCATCCCCATTTATGTCTCCACCATGCCCATGGCTGGCCTGTCGGGGCCTTATTCCATGAGTGGCCTCGTCACCCTGACCCATGCGGAGGCCCTCTTCGGGATTGCCCTGACGCAACTGGTTAATCCGGGGATAACGGTTGTACATGCGGGCCTTCCCTCCATCGCCAGCATCGCAAAGAACTACGCGGTGGACCTGGGCCTGAAATCCCATAATATCGCCAACCTGCTTCAGGAAAAGGTCAATAAAATGTTGGACATCCCCTCCATTCAGACCGCCTGTACCACCAGCCAGGACCGCCCCAATGAGGAAGCCGAGAGGGAGGCGGAGTACGGCTTCGGCCTGATGAAAAAGTATGGATTCCATCAGATGCGCCACTCCTTCGGTTTCTTGAGAGAGTTGATTGCATTTTCCATCGACAAACTGGAAAGGCATATTGCGTTGTGCCGGGAGACGGGTCCTGAAAGCGTATCGGATATCGGGGACCTGCCCTATGACGGGGAAGGGTTTGATGCCATCAGGCGAAACGGAAGCAGCGCCAATTATATGCGGGACGATCACACACTAAAAAACACGGGAAAAGAATTTCTGTGCTAATCAAGGGGAACCCACCATGAAAGCGCTTATCTATCAGACCTATCCCATTTTGTTTGATCTTAAGAGAAACCTGGAGGATATAGTCGAAAAGATCCGCCTGGGGAAAGATCAAGGCGCCCAACTGGTCGTTTTTCCCGAGCTTGCTCTCACCGGCTATTTCGTGGGCCAGAAATATCACGAGATGGCCCTGAGGATGGATTCCGAAGAGATTCGGAAGCTGGCAGCCGCCACAAAGGGAACGGCCGCGGTCATAGGGTTTATCGAAGAATCGCCATCCATGAATTTTTACAACTCGGCCCTGGTGGCGGTGGATGGTAAAATCCTTTTTGCCTATCGCAAGCTGAATCTGCCCAACTACGGCGTATTTGAAGAGCGAAAGCTCTTCTCGCACGGCAAGCGGGTTCCCGTGTTCAAACTCCACGGGTTTACCATCGCTATCTTTATCTGCAATGATCTGTGGCACCCGTCCCTCCCCTATCTGGGCGTGGTGCAGAAGGCGGATATCTTTGTCACCCTTTTTAATTCTTCCCAGGGTTCCATGGGAACGGATTTTTCCAATATCGAGAGCTGGGAGATCATCAACAAGTTCTACTCCCGAGTTTTCGGCATCTATAACCTTTGCGCCAACCGGGTGGGGGAAGAGGCCTGGAAAGAGAATGTCTCCATGTTGGCCGTTGAAACCGCCAAAATCCGCGCCTTTGAAAAGGGCGAGCGGCCGCCGCAGAAAGAGACATTCCGTTTCTGGGGAGGGAGTCAAATCGTCAATCCCTATGGACAACAGATCGCCAAAGCCGCACAATATGAACAGGATGAGATTTCCGGGGAAATTTCCAGGGATCTCCTGCGGCAGAAACGGATACTGCTCCCCTATTTAAGGGGAGATGATCCTTTCTTCACCTATCGCGAACTTGATCGTATCCTTCACCTCGGAAGGGACGGAAAACCTGATCTATAGGAGGTATTTTTAATCATGGAAGGAATTGTAAACAGCTACAGCGAAGAGAAAGGCTTCGGCTTTATCGCGCAAAAAGACGGCAAAGTGGCGTCTTTTCACCGCTCGGCCATTGTGGGAAAGGGGTACAAAACCCTCACCGGCGGGGATCGCGTGCGCTTTGACGTTGAGGAAACACTGCGCGGTCTGGAAGCCAAGAATATAAAGAAAATCAATGCCGATGAAAACCGGAAGCACTGATTTGCACCAAAGGCGTTTACCAACAAATTGTATCTTATTCAAAAAGACCCTGTGACGGAATGGCTTTGCTGAACCCGAACATAGTACCGGGGAATTTGAAGAGGATGCCAAAAAATTAAATAGGGGGAACCTCTTTTATGTGCACCATATGTGGTCACTACGCAAAAAACGGCAAGATCAAGTCAACGGACATCTATGACATGCTCCTGAAAATGGGCCACAGAGGCCCGGATTCCCATGGGGCCTATCTGGACGGAAAAATAATCAGAGTCGAAAAACTTGAGGAACTGAAGGACGACACATCCGCGGAAAGTCGTATCGCCCTGGGGCATTCAAGACTGACCATCGTGGGGCAGGAAAAGGCAACCCAGCCCTATACGTCTTGCGACGGCAAACTCATATTGACCCACAACGGGGAGATTTATAATTACCAGAAGCTGAAAAGTCTCCTCTTCAGGGAACACACATTCAAGACAACCAGCGACAGCGAGGTCATTGTTCATCTGTTGGAAGAAACCTATCAAGGCGATCTTCTGGATGCCATGAAGAAGATCATCGGTCTTTTGGACGGGATGTACGCCATCGCGGTAACGGACGGGTCATCCGTTGTGGTGGCAAGGGACCCCATAGGCAAAAAACCCATTTATCATGTTGAAAATGACGGCGTCATCTATTTCGCGTCGGAAAAAAAGGCCCTGTGGAACGGGAAAGACACCCCTACGAGGCTTAATCCGGGAAATATCCTGCACATAGACGGTACAGGAGCAACGGAACATGAAGGGTTTACCCTTCAACTTCCCCAGATCGATATCGTCGATTTCCGGGAGGCCGTGGAAACCTATAAGGAGGTCCTCATCACCGCCGTCAAAAAGAGACTTACGGGACTCAAGGAATCGCGGATCGGAGTGATATTTTCAGGGGGCATTGATTCGGTGCTCATCTCAAGCCTCCTCCAGCGGGAAGGAAAAAATATCACCTGCTACTGTACCGGAACCGATGATTCAGGAGATATGGTAGCCGCCCGATCGGTGGCTGAAGATATGGGCCTGGAGCTTAAGACGACCATTATTGATGAAGATATGGTTGAAAAAATCCTTCCCGAGATCATTCGGTCCGTGGAAGAAAGCGGTCTGCTCCAGGTGGAAGTCGCCATTCCCATGTATTTGGCGGCGCGATTGGCCGCCGAAGACCACATCCGGGTAATGTTCACCGGACAGGCCGCGGATGAAATCTTTGCCGGATATCCCTGGTATAATGACGTTGTGGGGCAGAAGGGATATCTGCGCCTCCATGAGAAACTCTGGGAGGACCTGACGTTCCTGTATACGGACACCCTTGAACGGGAAGACAAGCTCACCATGGCCCACTCCATAGAACTCAGGGCCCCGTACCTGGACAGGGACGTCATTCAAACGGCCATGAGAATTTCTCCCAGGCTGAAGATCGAAGGGGAAAACGATACCCTCCGGAAGAGGGTCCACAGACAGGCCTCCGTGGAGTTGGGCGTTCCTCCTTATCTGGGGTTCCGAGCAAAAGATCCGGCGCAGTCGGGTTCGGGAATTCACGGAATCATTCAAAAAATCGCCAAGAAGCATGTGCACGAGATCGATTCCGATCTCGTGGATGAAAATCTCAGGAGGGACAAGGGGAGTCTCTACCGGTACGGTGAAGACATCTATGGCGATGACGCGCCCCGGTCCTACCTGCAGGCCATAGAGGAAGGAATCCAGAAGAAATATATCACGCCTTTTCTGTCCGCGTGAAAAAACATAGAGCGCGACATGAAGATATGCATTGCCCAAATAAATTATCATTCCCGGAACATTCAGAAACATATGGAACGAATCCAGGATATTATCCAAAGGTACCGTTCCCATGATCTGATCGTTTTCCCCGAACTGATTCTGCATGGTCACCCTTCCTTTGAAAAACCGGAGGGATTTCTGTACAGGAAAATGCAGGTCATGTATAGTGGCGTATCAAGGGATTTTTATGAGCAGGTAAAAACCGCGGGCGCCAGGGTCATCGTCGGAGAACTGAAACGTTGGGGCGAACGATATTTCAACATGGCCACCTATATCGACCGGGAGGGGGTGCAGAGTTACACAAAGACTCATGTACATTGGACGGAGAACTTTGTTCCCGGAAAGGAATTGAAGACCTTTGATTCGCCTTTCGGGAAAATCGGCATTACGATCTGTTTTGACGCGGCCTTTTCCGAGGTGTGGAAGGTTCTCTCCCTTAAAGGAGCGGATCTGATCGTAAACATTTCGGCGGTTCCAAAGGATTTTCCGGTAAAATATATGTGGCGCCGCTTGGCGGGAGCGGCCATCAATAATCAGGTGTTTGTGGTTTATGCCAATCGGCCGGGCGATGATTTTTCGGGACACAGCGCCATCTTTAATCCAAGAGGAGATGTCCTCGTGAGCGCGGGTTTGGAAGAGGCCATTATCGAGTCGGATATCGATCTGGATGAAGTTCGGGAATGGCGTCTGGAAGAAGCGATCTATCCGAACAGACGCCCCCTGCTCTATCGTGATATTGTAAATCGACACAGGTCTGATTTCCCGGATCAAAAGAAGCAATCGGCAACCGGCGGTTAGCGACTGGATTTTAAACGGGTAATATAACAAGGAAGAATTTCCATGCGGATTCTCCTGACGGGACTGGCAATGCTGGCACTGGTCGCCGGTGTATCCCCCCGGGGAAGCGTCTCCGGGGCGGACGAACCCATAACCCTTGTCTTCCTTACCTGGAAATCCAGCGGGTCGGGGGGCTGGAACCGACTTCTCAAGGAATTCCACGAAAAGAATCCCCGAATACGCATCAAAACCCAGGTCGCTCCCCATTCGTCCACCCAGTACCATGCCATCATTACCCAGCGTCTGAAAAACCAGGACCCCTCCGTGGACGTTTTCCTTATGGATGTGGTCTGGCCCCCCGAATTTGGAAACGCCGGCTGGGCCATGGATCTCACATCCCGGTTTCCTCCGCGCGAACAAGCGAAATTCATAAAGGGGCCGATCAGGGCCAATACCTGGCAGGGCAGGATATACGGCATTCCCTGTTACCTTGGCGCCGGCCTTTTTTATTATCGAAAAGACCTCCTGGACAAATACCATTTCGACGTTCCTCGTACCTGGGATGAAATGTTGACGCAGGGAGAGGCGATTATCAAAGGGGAAAATGATCCGGAACTCTACGCCTACTCGGGTCAGTTTAAACAGTATGAGGGACTGGTCTGCGACATGCTGGAGTTTTTATGGTCAAACGGAGGGGCCGTCATGGACAGCGAAACCGGCAGGGTCGTTCTGGACAAAAACGCCGCAATTGGAGCGGTTGCCTTCGTGCGGGACAAGATTATCGGAAAGGCGGCCCCCAGAGGCGCCGTCAATTACGAAGAACCCGAATCGCTGGGCCTGTTTGTTCAGGGCAAGGCTGTTTTTCATCGCAACTGGCCCTATGCCTGGGCCGTGGCCAATAATCCCCGACAAATCCAGGATTGCCGGACGGGTTGGAGTGGCCGCCCTGCCCGCCTTCCGGGGACATCATTCCGCCTCGGCCCTTGGCGGGTGGCAGTTCGGCATCAATCGCTACAGCCGTCATCCCGAGGAAGCCTGGCGATTCATACATTTCATGTCCTCCTTCCGAAGCCAGAAAATCCTGGCCCTGGAAGCAGGATTGGCCCCCACCCGAAAAAATGTCTATCAGGACCCTGAAATCCGGGAAAGGATGCCCCACTTGAAAGCCTTTCTGCCCGCTTTCAAGGAGGCGAGGCCCCGGCCCCTTTCCCCTGTTTACCCCATGATCAGCCAGGAACTCCAGCGTTTCTTCAGCCGGGCCATTGTGGAAAAAGATTCCGATCTGCCGGAAATGGCAACGGCAACTTCCGCGAGGATCGAAAAACTTCTTCAGCTGGCATCCATGATTAAAAAATGACGCGCAAAGACCATATTTTTTATCTGATTTTGCTTGCCCCGGCCCTGCTGATCCTCCTTTGCTTCATTGCCGCGCCCATCGGCGAATCGTTTGTCCTGAGTTTTCATCGGACCATTCTCAGCCTTCCCCAATTGGGGTCCCCTTTTCTGGGATGGGGAAATTATCAGGAACTGCTTCATGACCCGGTTGCCCGCCATTCCCTCTGGATCACGCTGATTTTTGTTTGCGCCACCACATTTTTCGAACTGCTGATCGGCCTGCTTCTGGCCCTTTTGATGCATTATCGTTTCCCGGGTCGCGGAATGCTCAGGGCCTGCGTATTGATTCCATGGGCCGTCCCAACGGTGGTCTCGGCACAGATGTGGAGGTTCCTGCTGAACGATGCCTACGGCGTGGTCAATTACGCCGTTTTCGGCGCCCATACAAACGAATACATCCCCTGGCTGGCCTTGCCGTCCACGGCGCTTCTGTCCCTGATCGTTGCGGATGTATGGAAGACCTCCTCTTTTGCGGCATTGCTCATCCTGGCGGGGCTTCAGGTCATCCCGGAGGAGCTCTATCTCGCCGCCAGGGTGGACGGCGCCGGTGTCTGGCAGCGCTTTTGGCGCATCACCTGGCCCCTGATACGACCCGCCCTGCTGGTAGCTCTTCTCTTTCGAACCATCGATGCCTTTCGCGTGTTTGACCTTGCCTTTGTCATGACGCAGGGCGGACCCGCGGATGCCACGAATGTCCTCCAGTTTTACGGATATAAGAAGATGTTCGTGGAAGGCTGGATGGGCTATGGATCGGCCATATCCGTATCTATTTTCATCATGGTGCTGATTTTGGCCGTTTTGTATGTACGCATGGTGGGCCAACGTATGCTGGAAGCGAGGGCATGATGAACGGATGGTTTAAAAAAAGCTCTCTTCCTTCCGGGCGTTCTTCTGGCCGCGGGGTTTTCTCTGGCGCCTTTCCTGTGGTTCATCTTATCCGCCTTTAAGACCCCGACGGAGATAACCGCCATCCCGCCGCGGTTGCTGCCGTCCTTTTCGCTGGCATCCTTTCGTTCCGCCGTCGAACGCTACGGGATTCTCCACTACCTCGTCAATTCGATCATTGTGGCGGGGACGACCACTCTCGTGTCCATCTTCCTTGGCACTTTAGCCGGGTATGCTCTGGCAAGACTTCCCCGCCGGCCGGCACGGATCATCCTGATGGGGGTCCTTGCATGCGCCATGTTTCCCCACATCGCCATTGCGGGACCCATCTGGGGTTTTCTGCGGTTCGCGGGGTGGCTCAACACCTACCAGGGGCTGATTCTTCCGTATGTGGCCCTTACGCTCCCTCTCACCATCTGGATCCTGACCCTCTTTTTTCGGGATATGCCGCGAGGAGTTGGAGGCGGCGGCGCTGGTGGATGGATGCACCAGGCTTGGAACCCTGAGGCATGTGATCCTGCCTCTGTCCGCACCTGGTCTTTTTACCGCGGCCATACTGAGCTTCATCTATGCCTGGAACGAGTTCTTCCTCGCGCTGCTTATCATGACCGATCCGGCCAGGCAAACCATGCCGGTAGGAATCGCCCTTTTTCAGGGGGAATATACGATCCCATGGGGAGAAATATCGGCGGCCTCTTTGATTACCACGGCCCCTCTGGTTCTTATGGTACTGCTCTTTCAACGACGCATCGTGACCGGATTGTCGGCCGGAGCCATCAAGGGATGAGGAAAAATGGCATCGCTGCAACTGAAAAAAATCAGTAAGCGTTTTGGAAATGAGAAAGTCCTTTCCCGGGTGGATCTGCGCGTGGAAGAAGGGGAATTCTGCGTGCTTCTCGGACCGTCGGGCTGCGGAAAGAGCACCCTGCTGCAGATTGTGGCCGGACTGACGCTCCAGGATGAAGGATCCGTCCTTATAGACGGCAACCCGGTTGATCAATCCACCCCGCGAGAGAGGGACATAGCCATGGTCTTCCAGGGTTACGCCCTCTATCCGCATATGACCGTGGCCCAGAACATCGGTTTTGGTCTTCGCATGCGTGGCATACACAAAGATATGATCGGAAAACAGGTCACGGAGATGGCGATTGCCCTGGGGATTGAAGACCTGCTAAAGCGAAAACCGCGGGAATTGTCGGGGGGGCAAAGGCAGAGAGTCGCCATGGGCCGCGCTTTGGTGCGCACTCCCAAGCTCTTTCTGCTTGATGAACCCCTGAGCAACCTGGATGCCCAATTGCGAATCAATGTTCGGCTGGAACTCAAGAGATTGCATCAACAGATGAAGGGTACGATTCTTTATGTGACCCACGATCAGGTGGAGGCCATGACCCTTGGAGACAAAGTGGTGGTCATGAAAGAAGGAAGAATCCGCCAGATCGACAGCCCCGAAAACATCTACGATCGACCGGCAGACACCTTTGTCGCCACGTTTATCGGGTCGCCTGCCATGAACCTCTTTAAAGGAGAGATCATGCGAAAAGAAGGCCATTTGGCCTTTCACAGCGCGGATTTTTCAGTAAATCCAGGGGAGCTTCCACCGGAACTGGAAGGCGCTTCCGTGGAAGTGGGCATCCGCCCGGAGGATATATGGATTGCTCAAAACACCTCTGATTCCGAAGACGTCCTGCAAGCCAGGGTGGATATGATCAGCAATGTGGGCGCCGAAAAATTCATCCATGCCCGGGTCGGGACAACAGGTCTCACCATCCGATGCGAAAAAAGCGCCTCTTATCAAGCCGAGGATACGATCCCGCTGGTCATTAACCCTGTCAACCTCCACATTTTCAACAAAGGCCGAAGAGTTTAACAAGCGATGCTCTTTCAAAATTTCCATCGGTCTTCAAAACTTCTTGACGCAATGTTTAAGTGACATTACCATAGTAGGAAAAAAAGGAAGTAAGGAGGAAAGGAAATGCTGGCAAAGCTTACATCGAAAAATCAGATTACCATTCCGCAAGGAATTATGTCCAAGCTCCCGGATGTCCAATATTTCGACGTGGATTATGTGGATGGAAAGATTCTGCTGAAGCCTTTGAAGGTGCCCGGCACCGATCTTGAGGAAGTGAGAACAAAAATAAGGCGCCTCGGCCTTTCCAAGGATTGTGTCGATGAGGCCGTGCGTTGGGCGCGTTCCCGATGAAAAGAATTGTAGTGGACACCAATGTCCTTGTAAGCGGCCTATTGTTCAATGGCAAGCCTGGTCAACTGGTCAGGCTCTGGAAAGCAGGGCGGGTTATTCCGCTCTGTTCGAAAGAAATCGTCAGAGAGTACCTGCGCGTCCTGGCATATCCGAAGTTTCAACTCTCTGAATCCGAGATTGATTTCCTCCTGACCCATGAAATGCTACCCTATTTTGAGGTATTGACGGTTACATCCGGCAAGCCCTTTGTGACCATGGATCCATCGGATGACAAATTCATCTGGTGCGCCATTGAAGGCCATGCGGATGTGATTGTCTCAGGAGACGAACACCTTCTAAATCTTGTTTCGAGCCCCGTGCCCGTAATCACGGTCACGCAATTCATTGAGCCTGACTGATCCTTGAGTGACGCTTCCACAATCAGGGAAAATGGGAGGGTCGAATGCGCGTCTTACATATAACATTGGAATACCTTCGTGAACGACAGTCGCCGCTGGCGCTGTTTCTTCATATCCTCATTTTATGCCTGGTTTTGAGCCAGATAACCGTCAGCAACTTTATGGGGTTTGCGCCTGACGGCGAAATCAGCGGAAAGACTGTCCAGCACTATGGGACCTGGATACATATCTTCACCGGATTATCCCTGTTGCCCATTGGTTTCCTCTTTATTGTCATCGAAATCAGGCAGCACGGGATCCCGTATTTTTTCCCCTATTTTTATAACAACTTCGCTCAAGTCAAAAAAGATCTTCAACAGCTTATTCGATTTGAGTTGCCCGAACCGAACCCCTATGGCCTTGCCGCAATCGTGCAGGGTCTGGGGTTTGGCGCATTGACGGTGGTTGTTCTGTCAGGGGCTACCTGGTTTCTTTCCTGGGTCTTCGGGGCGCCATGGGCAAGCAGCGCAATGGAACTTCACCGAACTTTAACGGGACTCATCGAAGCGTATGTTATCGGCCACGGCGGCATGGGCGTGCTACATCTGTTTTTTCGGCTAAGGAGTCGGAAAGCGCGCTGAAAAGCCCTGCGCAACGGAAGGGCAAAGGCTGTGACGGATACAAACTTGCCACATGCATTTACGTTTCACAGGCAACAGGATATGGCGGAAACGAAAAGACACGACATGGATGGGGGAGTATCTAATGACCCGCTTTAAGCTGATCCGGACCAAGAAATGCCCTTTTGTTTTCAAACCTTATCAGCAATATTATCGGGGTTTCCGTGGTTACTTACCTGACTTCAGACTCTTCTTCTCAAATCTCGGAAGAAATTTCCCACCTGGTGCGCGTCCCGTATTCCATTTTCATGGTTTCTTGCCTTTTCCGTCCCGTTTGCTCTAACGATTTATTATGAAAGGCCAATTCGAGCGGTATCTTGGAAAGATCTATGCGGGGGAAGCGGTTCCGGAAGCGCTTGCCCTGGAAGGCGCGGCGAAAACTGTTGAATGAACCATTTTTTCTCATTGCCCTGGATCTGGCCATCTGGTTCTCCGCCGCCACGTTTTTTCCTTTGATGTTTTGGATATTGGACGCGGGAACCGATGTGATAAGGCAGGCCTTTTTCGGCGAGTTTTTACACAGGGTTAATCACCACCACCGCGGCCTTTTTTGTTTTTGAATTTGTCTTGCAGCGTCGCGTCATCCCCGTCTTTTTTCCGGAAGGCGGGCTCCATAAGATGTCGGGAACCATTCGGATTCGTATCAGGACGCGATTGATCGCCCTGCTTTTTGCGTGCAACCTGATTCCCCTCATTTCCATTCTGTTGGATCTGTATCATCCTCCCGAGTCGCATGCTGATCCCGCACTTCTCCTGCGCGATTTGCAGTCCGGTCTCGTCAGCCAGGTGTTTATCTTTATGGCAGTGGGCATCTGGCTCAGTTTTCTGGTCAGCAGCAACCTTACCCGGCCGCTTCAACAGATCCTCCAGGTCTTGAGGCGTGTGCGCAAGGGGGATTTCGAAGGAAAGGTGGTCGTAACGTCCAATGACGAGATCGGGTATACGGGAGACGCAATCAATGAGATGACCGAGGGACTCAAAGAACGTGACTTCATCAAGGATACCTTCGGGAAATATGTGACGAGGGAGATCCGGGATGAGATTCTTTTCGGGGACCATTTCCCTGGACGGGGAGCTCAAAAACGTGACCATGCTCTTTGCGGACCTCAGGAATTTTACTCCGATGGTGGAAGAGAGTGAACCGAAAAAGCCGTGGTGCAAACCATCAACAGTTATTTCAAGGAAATGGAAGAGGCCATTCGCGCCCATTCCGGCCTGGTGGTGCAATATATCGGAGATGAAATTGAAGCGGTCTTCGGGGCGCCCCTGTTTCGAGAGGATCATCCCGAACTGGCCGTGCAGGCGGCGCTGGAAATGAGTCGGCGGCTGCATGCCGTAAACCGGACACTTGAAGAAAGAGGACAACCGCCCCTGTCCCACGGGATCGGTATTCACACGGGGAAGGTGCTGGCCGCCAGCATCGGGAGTCCCAACCGGCTCTCCTATGCCCTGGTGGGAGATACGGTAAACACGGCATCCAGGCTGCAGAACCTCAACAAAGAATTCGGAACGGAAATCATCATCAGCGAAGCCACCAGAAAGGTTCTCAAAGGAAAATACGATTGAAAGCCCTGCCCGCCACCAGGCTGAAGGGGAAAAAGGACCCCATGGAGATCTTTTCGCTGGGCTGACCTCTGGAAGCGGTCAGGGTGGATCTTTATGGAAAACATATTGACGTGACCGTATTGTATCCGGGCTATATCGACACGCCGCTGAATAAAATGCTCAAAAGCAGGCCGTTTCTCATCTCTCCTGAAAAGGCGACCTTCCCCAGGGTTTCCGTGCCCAAAAGGATCTTCAAACCCCTGTCCCAAAATGCCGCGGAGTTTCATAAGAAACTTCCATTAAATTGAACCGCGAAGTCGCCAAGAACGCAAAGGTTTTCTGGATTTTTTCCTGATCGGGGCAACCGATCAGGAAAAGGCCAAGCCTTGCGGAGTAGTCGTTACGTCAGAGTGTTCACCATGGATTTGATACTTTTTTGTGCAAACCTTCAGGGCACGATCTATCCATTCTCCAAAACGCCCGCAGGGCTGATTGCTTTACCGAATCGTCCGTTCCGATTCGGGAAAAACCAATATCTTAGCGTTCTTGGCGTCTTGAGCGTAGCGGCCGGTAAAGATTTTTGCGCATAATTCCCTGACTCGATCTGAGTGGCCTCCGAAACACAGGCTCCGGCTCGGGGAAATCACGTATCTTCACAATAAATATCCGAATCCGGGTAGAGCTTTTTCGCACGTCCGGACAAATCCCTGGCTAAATTCAGCATCGGAATGATCCCGAGTATAGGATTCAATGGGTTCCAATACCCTTTATCATCCCGTATTTTTTTACAGGAAGCACAGATGGGAAAAATTCCCCTCAATGTTTTCACTTCGGCAAGCGCCGCCTGTAGCTTGTTGATCAGTTCTTCCCGTTCGTTTTCCGCCAGCTTTCGCTCGGTGATATCGATGCGCTATCCCCCGGAACCCGATCGGCCTGCCATTTTCGTTCCGTATCAGGGAAGCGAACAACTCATTAAATCCATGAGAGCCGTCCTTTCTGATCATTTCGTAGCCGTATTTTCTTAATGGGCTTTCCCGTCCTGTAGATCTGGTTGAAAAGGCTAAAGATTTCCCTGGCTGTTTCGGGGGGCATATAATCACGGTTATTCATTTCCTGTAATTCTTCTTTGGAATATCCAAGAATTTCAGATATGGTATCGTTAAAGGACGTCAGGTTGCCTTTAAGGTCCACTTCAAAATATGCCTCTTCTATGCTTTCAAGGATGGTTCGGCATTTTTCCTCGCTCTCCCGTGGATTTCCATAGGCTTGCATCTGTTCGGTAAGTGCGTAAACCTTCTGTTCCAATTCTTCATATGTCGGTTTTTGTGTCATCGATTTTCCAGTACCCTGGTGGAATGAATTTATTTCATTGAAATGACCACTGCATGCCATATCGTCGAGAAAGCGCGGAATCTAAAGGACGGAGATCGCTATGTAATTAAATCAAATGGTTATGTTTTTTTTTTTTTTTTTTTTTTTTTTTTTTTTTTTTTTTTTTTTTTTGCCCCCTCTTTCGCGGGGATGACGGGCTTGGAGAATTTTTACAAATTCCGCATCCTTTTAACATTCCATGTGAAATTCTGCAAGCGCCGCGTGACAATCGTATCCACGAAGACGCTCGTTGCCTCGCGCCTGTGACGCGATGGTTCGCTGCAAATATCAGTTTGACAATTGTAACCTCTTGGGTTACATTAGGCGAGCCATGATAAAATCCTTTAAACATAAGGGTGTGGAGGACTTTTTTTATACAGGGAGCAAGAGAGGGATAAAGCCTGAACATGCAAACAGGCTTGAACGAATCCTTGATCGACTCAATGCCGCAAGTGAAATCAAGGATATGAATTACCCTGGTTCCTTCCTTCACCAATTAAGCGGCGATAAAAAGGGGCTTTATGCAGTGAAAGTATCCGGCAATCGGCGAATATTTTTTCAATTTATTGACGGTGACGCATATGTTGTGGATTATGATGATTACCATTAGGGAGTAACAATGCGAAGAATGATTAGACGCCCAACACATCCGGGCAATATCATAAAAGAAGACTATCTTTTGCCCCTATCCATTACAATTAAGGATATGGCTGCAACGCTCGGTGTTTCAAGAAAAACATTATCTAAAATCATAAATGAAAGAGGCGCTATCACGCCTGATATGGCTTTACGTTTGTCACGTGCGTTTGATACCACTCCGGATTTTTGGCTGAATTTACAGAAAAATTTTGATCTATGGCAAGCCGAAACTGAATCGCAGGAATGGAAAAAGGTAAAGCCATTTCCACAAAACAAGCTCCATGATCATGATTCACCGCTTAACAGCGACCAAAGCGCTTGAGGGGACCGGGAACAGCCGCCCCATCTTCAGCGGCAGTTCCATATCGGTCTGTCATGGCTCCATCCAGAATATAGCAGCCTTCGTTTCCGGGTCCCTAATTCTTGTTTTTCATCATAGAAAGTTAGGGAATAAGGTACGAA
>CAVVEP010000014.1:0-72219 GCA_963747015.1 uncultured delta proteobacterium | reverse complement strand
ATCCTGAATAGGTGCACTGCGAAGGTTGCGCCACATCATTTATCAATGAAGAAAAGACACGGACACTATTGCAGAATCTGCGGTAACCTGAAACCAAACGAAGCCTTTTCCGGAAAAGGACATCACACGCATGTATGCAGGGCGTGCTCCAGTATCCCTGACTTGGAGCGCGAATCTATTGAGCAAAAAGACGAAATATTCGGTTTTCTGCGGCAATCCCACATTTCAGAAAAGAATGTCTCTCGCTTGAAACAGTTAGAGCGATCTGAAAACAAGGAAGTTTCGAACCTTGCGGAGATCGTTCTCGAAGTCGCCAAGGTGAAGCCTTATAAGAAAAGAAGGCTGAAAGTCCTGGCTCGGGAGCGGCGGGATCTCCTCGAAAAACTGGATGAAACCGGCCTGATTTTGGCACATGGATATTGAATTAGCAGCTAAAAATAAAGTGGGAGGTGAGTCAAGAGCAGCCTCGACCCCTTTTATTTTTGTTCTGGAGAATATGAGGTGACCTTATGAAACAAGATGAATTAATTGAACAAATTAGGCAAGCTATTCATGAAATCGAACCTGAATCTGAAATTATTCTTTATGATTCCCGTTCCCGGAGAGATGCTCTCTCGGATTCTGACTGGGATTTTCTTATCCTGGTTGACGGTTCTACAAGTGATGAGCGTACAGATCGGATTAGGCACAGGCTCTATGAAATAGAATGGGAATCTGGAGAAGTTATCTCCTCAATTGTGCGGAACCGTGAAGAATGGGACAGCGACCTCTATCAGACGATGCCATTTCACCAGAGAGTCCAAGAGGAAGGGATTAGGCTGTGACAGAATGGAGCAAGGATTTGGTGTTGTACCGTATGACCCGGGCGAACGAAACGCTGGAAGATGCTCGTATTCTTGCCAATGCAGGGCGGTGGAATGCATGCGTGAACCGTCTCTATTATGCCTGCTTCTATGCCGTCTCGGCTCTTCTTGTATATCAGGGCCTGTCATCATCCAAGCATACGGGCGTGCGTAGTCTTTTCAACCGGCACTATGTGAAGACGGGCAAGGTCCCGAAGGATTTGGCACGGATCTACAATGATCTTTTTGAGAGACGTCAAGAGGGTGACTACATCGACTTCGTCAGATTTCAAGAATCGCAGGTTCTGCCATGGATCTCGAAAGCAGAACAACTTGTTGAATATGTCCGGAGACTGGCTGAAAAAGAAACAACTTGACAGATTTACTCTCTTTATCGAGTTCGAGATGGCCATCCGCCCTAACCCAACGCTGCACCAAGGGGGAATAGGAACATTCGTGACTTGTTGACTTATTGAAAATATACAGTCTCGACCAACCACGCCATCCACCAGATGAACTGGTAATTTCAACGTTAGAACGACGATAGCGCAAAAACCTAAAAACGATACGACTTAATAACCTAAAAATCTTTTGACACAAAAACCTGAAAAAATAAAGCTTAATAACCTAAAAATGACACATCATATACAGGCCAACAATGCCGACATTACAAGATAAGCTCTCAGAATCTCTCGCTGTTCTGAAAAAAATTCAGGACGACGGTATTGTTGCCATCCAAACAAAAAACATGACACGAACTCACCGGGAACGTCTTGTTAAAAGCGGCTTCATCAAAGAAGTGATGAAAGGATGGTATATTCCAGCCCGTCCTGAAGAGCCGGCCGGAGAGAGCACGGCCTGGTATGCGTCATTTTGGGGCTTTTGTGGTGATTATCCTAAATCAAGGTTTGGCAACCAATGGTGTCTTTCCCCTGAGCAATCATTGAGCATTCACGGCGAAAACTGGAGCGTACCAAATCAACTTCTTGTCCGAACTCCAAAAGGGGGGAACAAGCCTATATCTCTTCTTCATGGGACATCGATAATGGACGTTCGCTTGAACCTGCCGGACAGGAAGGATATGGAACTCAAGGAAAACATACGGATTATGACCATGCCCGCTGCTTTGATTTCATGTGCTCCTGCCTATTATTCAAATAATACTGTAGAGGCCCGCGCTGCGCTGTCCATGATCTCTGATGCTTCCGAGATCTTGCACAAGCTCCTTGAAGGCGGGCATAGCACGGTGGCCGGAAGGCTTGCAGGAGCTTTCCGGAATATCGGGAAAAATGTTATTGCTGACAATATTATAGAGGCAATGAGAACTGCCGGATACAACATTACGGAAAATGATCCTTTTGAAGAAAAACCTGTTATTGTTTTTAGTGAGCGCGAGCTTTCTCCATATGTCAACCGGATACGGATGCACTGGGCAGACATGCGCGGTATTGTCCTAAAAAATTTTCCGCAGGTGCCCTTAGTACGCCAAAACACCGATGAATATCTTAAATATGTCGATGAAATATATCTGACTGATGCCTATCATTCACTTTCTATTGAAGGATATCACGTCAGTGAGTTGCTGATTGAACGTGTTCGTTCAGGGAGCTGGGACCCGGAAACCAACCGCAAAGATAAAGAGTACGCAGATGCCTTGGCTGCTCGTGGTTACTGGCAAGCTTTTCAAGCGGTAAAAAAAAGCTTGATAAAAATTTTGAATAAAAACTCTCCGGGTACGGTGGTCAGCAATGATCATTCCATATGGTACAGAGAATTATTTGCCCCAAGTGTAAGCGCTGGTTTTATAGGCGCATCTGACCTTGCCGGTTACCGAAACCAACCTGTCTATATCCGAAGATCAAGGCATGTACCACCCCGGTACGAAGCAGTGCGCGATCTTATGCCTGCATTCTTTTCTCTTTTAAAAGACGAAGCAGAGCCAGCGGTAAAAGCTGTTTTAGGCCACTTTTTCTTTGTTTATATCCACCCCTATGTTGATGGAAATGGCCGCATGGGAAGATTTCTGATGAATGTTATGTTAGCCAGTGGCGGCTACCCATGGACAGTCATTCCATTTGAAACCCGCAATGATTATATGGCCGCCTTGGAAGAAGCAAGCGTAAGAAAGAATATAGAACCTTTTTCCAGATTTTTAGCTGAACTCGTCCAAAAAAGGCAATGAATATTCAACAATCCAAATGAACCGGACAAGCCGGTTATTTGGAAACGATGGCCCCTAAAAAGCAGGGACCGTTGACATACTGACACAATCCGGAATAGGTGCACTGCGAAGGTTGCGCCACATCATTTATCAATGAAGAAAAGACACGGACACTATTGCAGAATTTGCGGTAACCTGAAACCAAACGAAGCCTTTTCCGGAAAAGGACATCACACGCATGTATGCAGGGCGTGCTCCAGTATCCCTGACTTGGAGCGTGAATCTATTGAGCAAAAAGACGAAATATTCGGTTTTCTGCGGCAATCCCACATTTCAGAAAAGAATGTCTCTCGCTTGAAACAGTTACAGCGATCTGAAAACAAGGAAGTTTCGAGCCTTGCAGAGATCGTTCTCGAAGTCGCCAAGGTGAAGCCTTACAAGAAAAGAAGGCTGAAAGTCCTGGCTCGGGAGCGGTGGGATCTCCTTGAAAAACTGGATGAAACCGGCCTGATTTTGGCACATGGATATTGAATTAGCAGCTAAAAATAAAGTGGGAGATGAGTCAAGAGCAGCCTCGACCCCTTTTATTTTTGTTCTGGAGAATATGAGGTGACCTTATGAAACGAGATGAATTAATTGAGCAAATTAGGCAAGCTATTCATGAAATCGAACCTGAATCTGAAATTATTCTTTATGGTTCCCGTTCCCGGAGAGATGCTCTCTCGGATTCTGACTGGGATTTTCTTATCCTGGTTGAGGGTTCTACAAGTGATGAGCGTACAGATCGGATTAGGCACAGGCTCTATGAAATAGAATGGGAATCTGGAGAAGTTATCTCCTCAATTGTGCGGAACCGTGAAGAATGGGACAGCGACCTCTATCAGACGATGCCATTTCACCAGAGAGTCCAAGAGGAAGGGATTAGGCTGTGACAGAATGGAACAAGGATTTGGTGTTGTACCGTATGACCCGGGCGAACGAAACCCTGGAAGATGCTCGTATTCTTGCCAATGCAGGGCGGTGGAATGCATGCGTGAACCGTCTCTATTATGCCTGTTTCTATGCCGTCTCGGCTCTTCTTGTATATCAGGGCCTGTCATCATCCAAGCATACGGGCGTGCGTAGTCTTTTCAACCGGCACTATGTGAAGACGGGCAAGGTCCCGAAGGATTTGGCGCGGATCTACAATGATCTTTTTGAGAGACGTCAAGAGGGTGACTACATCGACTTCGTCAGATTTCAAGAATCGCAGGTTCTGCCATGGATCTCGAAAGCAGAACAACTTGTTGAATATGTCCGGAGACTGGCTGAAAAAGAAACAACTTGACAGATTTACTCTCTTTATCGAGTTCGAGATGGCCCTCCGCCCTAGCCCAACGCTGCACCAAGGGGGAATAGGAACATTCGTGACTTGTTGACTTATTGAAAATATACAGTCTCGACCAACCACGCCATCCACCAGATGAACTGGTGATTTCAACGTTAGTGCGGAAAATGGACTTTGTAGATAAGAATTAAAAATCTGGAGTGCTTAAAATGAATGCAACAAATCCAACAACAAGTCAGCTGGAAGAATCGATTTCTAGAATTCCCAAAGGAGTTCCAGTAGTAATGATCAATATGCTGAGATTTAGAGAAACTGCTAAATATCCTGATGGTGGGCCTGCAATATCTGGAAAAGAAGCATATGCTATATACAGTAGGGAAGCATTTAAACACTTAGTGAAATATGGTGCAGAAGTTGTGTGGTTTGGAGAGGTTATGACATCGGTTATTGGTCCTATCGATGAGAATTGGGATCAGATTTTTCATGTTCGATATCCATCTATCGAAGTGTTTCTTGAAATGATTAATAGTACATCATACCAAGAAATTATTGTCCATAGATCATCAGCTTTGAAAGACTCCCGATTAATAGCGACAATTGAAGGTGGCAAATGATAATGGGTCTTTAATTCCAATAATACATCTTCTTTGCTCATGGACACGGAAATAAGGCACTAACAAACGGATACACCGGGCAGCAAACGCCCCCGATGGGTTGTTTGCCCACAGCTCCGTGAAAAAGTTCATCGTTAATCAACCATCGGGGTAGCTGCCGGTGATCCAGGCGTTGACATACTGACATAATCCTGAATAGGTGCACCGCGAAGTGCACCACACCATTTATCTAATGAAGAAAAGACACGGACACTATTGCAGAATTTGCGGTAACCTGAAACCAAACGAAGCCTTTTCCGGAAAAGGACATCACACGCATGTATGCAGGGCGTGCTCCCGTATCCCTGACCAGGAGCGTGAATCCATTGAGCAAAAGGAGGAAATATTCGGTTTTCTGCGGCAATCCCACATTTCAGAAAAGAATGTCTCTCGCTTGAAACAGTTACAGCGATCTGAAAACAAGGAAGTTTCGAGCCTTGCAGAGATCGTTCTCGAAGTCGCCAAGGTGAAGCCTTACAAGAAAAGAAGGCTGAAAGTCCTGGCTCTGGGAGCGGCGGGATCTCCTCGAAAAATTGGATGAAACCGGCCTGATTTTGGCACATGGATATTGAATTAGCAGCTAAAAATAAAGTGGGAGATGAGTCAAGAGCAGCCTCGACCCCTTTTATTTTTGTTCTGGAGAATATGAGGTGACCTTATGAAACGAGATGAATTAATTGAGCAAATTAGGCAAGCTATTCATGAAATCGAACCTGAATCTGAAATTATTCTTTATGGTTCCCGTTCCCGGAGAGATGCTCTCTCGGATTCTGACTGGGATTTCCTTATCCTGGTTGACGGTTCTACAAGTGATGAGCGTACAGATCGGATTAGGCACAGGCTCTATGAAATAGAATGGGAATCTGGAGAAGTTATCTCCTCAATTGTGCGGAACCGTGAAGAATGGGACAGCGACCTCTATCAGACGATGCCATTTCACCAGAGAGTCCAAGAGGAAGGGATTAGGCTGTGACAGAATGGAACAAGGATTTGGTGTTGTACCGTATGACCCGGGCGAACGAAACGCTGGAAGATGCTCGTATTCTTGACAATGCAGGGCGGTGGAATGCATGCGTGAACCGTCTCTATTATGCCTGCTTCTATGCCGTCTCGGCTCTTCTTGTATATCAGGGCCTGTCATCATCCAAGCATACGGGCGTGCGTAGTCTTTTCAACCGGCACTATGTGAAGACGGGCAAGGTCCCGAAGGATTTGGCACGGATCTACAATGATCTTTTTGAGAGACGTCAAGAGGGTGACTACATCGACTTCGTCAGATTTCAAGAATCGCAGGTTCTGCCATGGATCTCGAAAGCAGAACAACTTGTTGAATATGTCCGGAGACTGGCTGAAAAAGAAACAACTTGACACATTTACTCTCTTTATCGAGTTCGAGATGGCCTTCCGCCCTAACCCAACGCTGCACCAAGGGGGAATAGGAACATTCGTGGCTTGTTGACTTATTGAAAATATACAGTCTCGACCAACCACGCCATCCACCAGATGAACTGGTGATTTCAACGTTGACATACTGACACAATCCTGAATAGGTGCACTGCGAAGGTTGCGCCACATCATTTATCAATGAAGAAAAGACACGGACACTATTGCAGAATTTGCGGTAACCTGAAACCAAACGAAGCCTTTTCCGGAAAAGGACATCACACGCATGTATGCAGGGCGTGCTCCAGTATCCCTGACTAGGCGCGTGAATCTATTGAGCAAAAAGACGAAATATTCGGTTTTCTGCGGCAATCCCACATTTCAGAAAAGAATGTCTCTCGCTTGAAACAGTTACAGCAATCTGAAAACAAGGAAGTTTCGAACCTTGCAGAGATCGTTCTCGAAGTAGCCAAGGTGAAGCCTTACAAGAAAAGAAGGCTGAAAGTCCTGGCTCGGGAGCGGCGGGATCTCCTTACGGGCCATTTCCCTGGTTTTGGAATGGGCATTCCAACATAGAGAGGAACTAATGGTGAACTGGGAGAAGGCCCAAAGAAAAGAGCCCTTGGAGAAAATTAACCCCCTCGATTAGGAGGATAATTATGCGATGGGTAACTGAAGCGACCTATTTTGGTGGATTCGCGATTAAGATCCGTTTTGATAACGGAGAGAGCAAAGTTGTCGATTTGCAGCCACATCTCGATGGCCCTATCTTTGAGCCTTTAAAGGATATTGATTTCTTCAAATCATTTTGCATCAACCACGATATAGATACAATTGTGTGGCCGAACAATGCAGATTTCTCGCCGGACTTCCTTTATGAGATCGGCAGGGAAGTCAGCGAACAAGACCTTTCAGCGGAGGCTGGAAACTCGCGAGGGTGAGCACCTTGTTCGCTACAGGGAGAAAGTACTGTAGGCATGGGGACATCCTTAACTTTTCAACTTTAACGGCTTTGTGAAGATGTTTTAGGCTGTAAAACAGTATGTTAGCTAATTAAGTTAACAAGTCAAGGGCGTCCCCGTCCCGCCCTATTCCATTTCCCGCCAGTTCCAATCCAGGCCGCCCTTAAAGACAGCCGCATTCATCCCATTGCTGAGACGGGTGAGATTGGCATCCGGGAAACGTTGCGCCATTGCATAATAAAATTCCGCGACGCTATCCGTTTTCGGCAGTTCCTCCTCCGTCGCCCGGATGTATTCCCGCGTGAAATCCAGTGAGCTCTTGTTAAACTGCATCCCCGGCTTCTGATGGCCCGGAATAATGACCTCGGCGCCCATTGTCTCGATCTTGTCAACGTCGGCAATCCATTGCTCGCGTTCTTCACGGGTAAGCTCGCAGGTGAAAGGATGCGCCTGGTTGAACAGCACGTCGCTTCCATACAGGGTCTTGATGGAAGGAATCCACACCATGGTGTTGTATCGCATGTCGCCCATAACTTTTTGGACGATCTCGATGCGCCGGCCTTCCAGTTCAAAGTGGTCTTCTTCCAGAGATTCAACGCTGGTTTCCACCCTGCAGACATTGTGGGCGCCGATGATGCCTTCCCAATGCGCCACTTTTCCAAAAAACTGCCTGTTGATGATGTCGGCTTCAGACGGAACGGCCACGACACGCGCATCGGGAAAGGCCCGGGCGATCACGCCGGCGCCAAAGTAGTGATCCGGATGGGCGTGCGTGAGATAAATGGTGGTGAGATTCCTGCCGGTTTCCAGAATCTCGGCAATCACCCGATGGGCGTTGGACAATGTCCACTGCGCATCCAGCAAAACCGCATCCCTTTTTCCCATGACGATGACGGATGCGACCTCGAATCCGTTCTCGTCGCTAAAAAAGATCTTCGTTGATAAATCGTACTGTCCGCTGGCTGTATATCTGATTTCCATGGATTTGGTCTCCGATTAAGGTCCCGCCGGGTCTGGCAACCCAAACCCGGTGTTCCGGACATTGTTGTTCCCGTTCCGGATTAACGACGGCCGACCCGGCCTCCGCCAAAGCCTCTGAAGCCGCCTCCGAATTCTCCGCCTCCCCAACTCCTTCCGCCATCAAAAGAGCGTTCTTGGCCGCCTCCAAAACTTTTTTCACCCCCTCCGAGAGGGCGTCGCTCTACAGGCTGAGAGCGTCCTTCAAGATTCTGAGATGGCCTTTCGCCAACGCTGCTGCTGCCGCTGGCGGCGCTGTTGCCGCTACGATCGAACCCGCCTCCCCAGCTGTTTGATCCCCAGGAGGACGACGCCGACCGTTGGTCTCCGGCCTGACGCGCCCGCCTCTGAGAGTCGAGCGACTCCGTTGAAACCTGGCTTCGGCCTTGACCTGGGAGCTGCGCCGGTTTCTGCACACTATTCCAACCGCCGTTATTGTATTTTTGCCAGCCGCTTCCCGTGTTTCTATAGACGTTGCCGTCATGGCCGGCATATACGTTGTTATTCACTTTCGCGGCTGAAACGCTTTGACCGCCAGGCCCTTTTGCCCTTCCCCACGTGGCCGTCCCTTGGTTGCCTGAGTAAACATTGCCGCGGGTTGCCGTTCCGCCCCTTGCGGTCACACCGGTGTTCGGATTATATGTGGCGCCTCGCTTTCCATAGGCGTAGTTGCCGGTGTAAACATTCTGAACCGCCGCTTTCTGGCCTGCTGAAATCCTGCCGGTGGTGGAGTTATAGGAGCTGGCGACCTTGCTGCTCCATGCATTTCCCGTCCATGCGTTGTATCCCGCCGACGAACGGGAGACCGCTGTTGTCGGTCCCCAGTGTTGATACACATTGCCGGTGGTTGCCGCCCAGCCTCTGGGCCCCCACACCGCGGCGCCTCCATAGGGACCACGTGCGTAACCGCCGTAACGGGCGTAAGGCATGGGGCCCCAGTAAGGAGCGGGCGCATAGCAATAATGGCCATATGTTGCCGCGCCGAAGGCCCAGCCTATTCCAAAGCCGATAACCCAGCCGGTCCATGGCGTCCATGTCGGATTCGCGCAATACCCGTAGGTGACGGGAGGGCTGTACCAAACCGTCGTCCCGATGTATGGAACATAGGTATACCCGGTGCCGTACACCACTACGCCGTCACTGGTCACAATGGCGCCCATATAGCCGGGCGTGTAGCCGACCACCACATAATCCGGCGTTACGCTGTAGATCTTTACATAGGTGACGTAGTAGATAGGTGAACTCGGAGGTATGGAGTAGATAACCGCCGGAATCGAAGTCGCCACAACCCAACGCCCGTTGAGCGAGGAACAGGTGAACCAGACGCCGCTTTGCACGGCATACCATCGGGTCGGCGACACCATGATAATCGGTATGGGCGAATTAAAAACATAGCTCAGCGTGGTGCCCGGGATCGGCCTCAACTCCGCGCTCCCATCGATATATGGCGTAAACTCGGCTTTTGCCCGGTAGACCTTTGCGGTGTGCGGAATTTCATTGGCAATAACGGCCTCCTGGGCCTGGGGCGTTCCCGGCACCGAAGCCTTCACGTTCTCCTTGGGACTGTCGTCAGGGATGGAGGAGAAGTCCGGAGGAAGATCGTTTCCCTTCACATACTGCCATGGACCCCCGAAACCAGGCGCCTTAAACCAGCGGCCTGTAGCGAGCACATACATGTATTGGTCGTTCAGGTCCTTGAAAATGTTGCCGGTGGTGTTCCGCACGTAAAGGAGCATCGTACCGGTGATCTGCGCCCAGTCCGGCGGGCCCTGCGTCACAATAAGCTCCGTGGGCGAGGTAGCGACCATAACCCGCGGGGCACCGTCTTTGAGGGAAGGCTCTTTTTTCGTCTGCTCATCGGGCGGCCCCACCATCAAATCCACGACATTTTCCTTGGCAAGCTCCCGGGCAACCTTTTGGGCGCCTGCCGGCAACTCCGTCGCCACTTTCCAGGGCCCGGAAAGAGACGGGGCTTCGAGAAAGCCGTCAAAGAGGTGCAGGTACACGGCGCCGGACCTATCGCCCAGAATGAGCGCCCTCGTGTTCAAAACCCGTACAAGTTCGGAGCCTTCCACGGTGCGCCAGACAGGTTCTCCATCAACCTGGATCAGCACCGCGGGGGGCTGGGTGAAAATGAATTTCGGCGGACTATTGTCCACGGGGACGCCGCGTCCCTTTTTCTCGGCGTTTTCCACGGCGAGCGCGGCCTCCATCCTGTCAAGGGAAAGAGCGAAATCTTTACTGGAGAGCGTCGACTGCATCACATTCTTAATGTGGGCTTCTTTGTCCGGGACCGAAGGAAAATTAACATGAACAATCTTGACGCTATAGAAATCCACGGTTCGGGACAGGCGGTCCACCTGAGTAACCGCGGTCGCCTTGACCACACCGAAGATTGGTTGCTTATCCCCCGCGGGAAGAAGCGAGACCGCGGCGCTCGCCTCTAAATGGTAACCATCCCAACGTTCAAGTTGAGGCTCGTATATGGTATACTTGTCGCCCTCAACTACTTCCGTCTTGGGCCACCTGTCCGGAGTTACCTCCGCTGCCGGAGGCTGCTCTTCATCGGCCCGTGCAACGGCGGGCAGAGATAACGACAACATTGAAAATATCAGCATGCTCCATGGAATAATTGCCATTCTTTGTCTCATGGGGATCACCGTTCCTTTCGAATCTTCTTTCCCGGGGCTTCACGCCGCCTTGCGGGTTGTTTTTTGTGAGCAGATAAAACTTTCTTTTCCTTATAATCGATTATAAGAAGCATTAGGTTACACATCAACGAAAAAACGAGGGCGGATCGGCGTATAAATCGAGAATCGCTAATGGCCTATCGGTTTCTTCCCGCCTTTCCGTTCCGTCAGTTTTTGCGGAGCATTAAAAAGGGTGTATCTCAATTTTATCGAAGAGGCAATTGCACGGGGACGTCGGAGGAAGGACGAGAAGGAGGCGGCACGTTGGAGGATGCACCGCAGGTAAAGAAGTTGAAATGGCAGGGATATGATGTGGATCGGGTTGCCAAAAAATGGCCGAGATCTATCATGTTAAATAGAAAAGATGGCCATCGCAAGCCAAATACGGGTTACTGACTGGTTGGAATAGTTCCTTACTTTTTTGCCGCCGCATTTACATTTATAGTGGAACAGACAGTCCTTTTAGATTGTACTGAGAAGCCATTGAAAGAATCTGCATTCAATTTTTGTACCAGCCTAAAAGGACCTCTCAACGGTCAGTGAAGGTCGATCCGAAGATGCGGCAGCAAAGAAAGAGCCCTGTGACTCAATTAATTTCAGGTTTTTTGAATTAAGGGATATTCCCATCGGCGGTAAATTGCATAGGAGCGAATTATGGCGGTAGGTTGGTCCCGGGATGGGGATGTACAGGGGCAAATAGACGCCACCGTAAAATCCGCGGTTCAATTAGCCCGGAGCCGGCAGCCCTTTCAAGGTGCGCAATGGATTTTGGCAATTTAGGGGTGTATTGACAAGAATCGGGTTTTGAAGTTATAGGTTTCAGGTTTCAGGTGCTCAGGATTCTGATATAAGGTCTTCTACAAATTTTGGTAGATTGAGTTTCTTCGTTCCTGAAACCTGAACACTGAAAGCTGAAACCCAAGAGAAATGATAAGCAAGAAAGGTTTTCGCTCCAAATCATGGACCGTTCAAGACGTCACCTTGAAAGGGCTGCCCGGAGCCGGTTATATCAAGATATTTGAAAGGAAGTCCTATTGAATTGGATCTGTTGAGATTTCTTGATCAAGATGTTCGGGTGCTGATCACCGGCATCACCTCTATTCATGGGTGGCCCATTTACCGTAAGTTGATGGAGATTTTTCCGGCTGATAAAATAGTGGGCGTTGCTTCGCCCAAAACCATGGAGCCATGTGCGGCAAATATCCATAAGGTATGCATCACGGAGCGGGGCTGGCTTGAAATGCGGATGGCCTCATTCAAACCGAGTCACGTGATTCATTGCGGGGGTGTTTGTGATCTGGATGTTTGCGAGGATCGACCGGATTGGGCGCGTTTAATGAATGTGGGCGGCGCCAAAACCATCCGCGAAATTTTTTCCAACACCTGTCACATTACCTACGTCAGCTCCGATCTGGTGTTTTCAGGCGCCATGCCTCCTCCCGGTGGATATGCCGAGGACCATATGCCGGAGCCTGTGAGCGTCGTGGGAAAGACCTATCTTGCGGCGGAAGCTGAAATATCCCGAAGCAAAAACAGCTGCATTGTGCGTGTGGGGCTTCCGCTGGGGGACTCTTTCAACGGGGGGAAAGGGGCCGTGGACTGGATCGAAAGCAGGTTCAAACGCTGCCTTCCCGTCACCATGTTTTATGATGAGATCAGGAGCTGTATCTCCTGTGAGGACCTGGCGGATAAGGTTCTGTTTTTGGCGTTCACCGGTGCGGAGGGTATTTTTCACTGTGGCGGCGATACTCCCATGAGCCTTTTTGATATCGGGCAAATGGTGCTTCGTTCAGGGAACTACTCCAAGGATCTTCTGACGGGGGCTTCCAGATTGAATGATTTCGGGGGCCCTCCGCGGGCGGGAAATGTCTGTATGAACTCATGCAGACTGGAAAGATATATCGAACGTTATTCTTCTAATGCCACGAATTGTTTGGAACGTCAAAAAGGAGGATTGAGATGAAACGCTTGGCCCGATGTCTTTTCTTTTGCGCGTGTTCAGTCGCGGTCATTTGGACTTTCGCCGCGAGGACGGACGCAAGCGGGGAAGTCGCCCGTGAAACCTTGACCAATGGACTGAAGGTGGTCGTCGTCAAAAACACCCTGGCGCCGGTTGTGGCCACGGTGATGAATTATCTTGCGGGATCCAATGAAGCGCCTCCCGGCTTTCCCGGCATGGCCCACGCCCAGGAGCATATGATGTTTCGCGGGAGTCCGGGACTCTCCCAGGCCCAACTTGCAAACCTCATCGCAGCCATGGGGGGGAACGCCAATGCGGACACCCAAGAATCGATTACGCAATATTTCTTTACCGTCCCGGCCGCGGACCTTGACATCGCCCTTCATATAGAGGCGATTCGCATGGGAGGGGCGCTCGATTCGGAAGACCTTTGGCGAGAAAGAGCGGGGCGCCATCGAACAGGAGGTGGCCCAGGACCTTTCCAGCCCCATGTACATCTTTTACGAGCGACTCCTTGCCGACATTTTCGCAGGGACCCCGTATGCTCACAGCCCGCTTGGTACGCACAGTTCCTTTCAGCAAACCACCGGCGCCATGCTCAAGGATTTTCATCGACAAATGGTATACCCCCAACAACGCCATCCTCGTGATTGCCGGCGACGTGGAACCTGAAGAGACATTGAAAAAAGTGAAAAAACTGTTCGAGAGCATTCCTTCCAGAAAAACCCCTCAACGTCCCGCGATCAATCTTCAGCCGCTCAAGCCGACAAAGATGGCGCTTAAGAGCGATCTCCCGTACGGATTGGCGGTGGTGGCCTACCGCTTGCCCGGCTATCAGGACCCCGATTACGCGGCAGGCGAAATCCTGTCCGACGTCCTGGAAAGTCAAAGGGGAAATCTCTATGCGCTGGTGCCCGAGGGAAAGGCGCTTATGTACGACTTTCAAAGCAGCATCTTTCCCCGGGCAGGCCTGGGATTCGCGATGGCCGCCTTTCCGCGGGGCGGCAACGGGGAGGCGCTGGTTTCCGAGATGAAGAAAAGAATCTCTGATTACGTGAAACAAGGGATTCCCGCGGACCTTGTACAAGCGGCCAAGCTGCAAGAGACGACCGCCGCCGAGTTCAGCAAAAACTCCATCTCGGGTCTGGCCTCCGAATGGTCCGAGGCCCTTGCTCAGAAAGGACTCGACTCGCCCGAGGTGGGACTCAAGCGCCTTAAGGCGGTGACTGTCGAGCAGGTCAACCGGGTGGCCAAAAACTATTTGGTCAACGATACGGCAATCGTCGGCATTCTGACCCCTGAAGCGTCGGGAAAACCGACCACGTTGAACCGACCGCGAGGAAAAGAAAGTTTTGCGCCGAAACGGGTGGAAGAGGTTTCCCTTCCCGATTGGGCGAAGAAGGCCATGGAGCTGCCCCAAAAGCCCCATTCAAGCATCAACCCTACGGATATGAAGCTTTCCAACGGCCTGCGTCTGATCGTGCAGCGAGAAACCGTCAGTCCGACCGTGGCCTTGTACGGAGAGGTCAAGAATGAGCCCGACCTCGAGGCGCCCAAAGGCCAAGAAGGGGTGTCCGACATCCTGGAGGATCTTTTTCCTTACGGCACGGCTTCCATGGATCGCCTGGCCTTCCAAAAGGCCCTCGATGACATCGGAGCCATAGCATCCGTGGGAACCTCTTTTTCTTTAGAGGTCCTTGAAGAGCAACTTCGATCGAGGGGTCGAACTTCTTGCCGACGATCTCCTTCATCCGGCCTTGCCCGAGGCCGCCTTCAAGGTCGTGCGGCAGGAGACGGTCAGCAAAGTAGAGGGCCGATTGAAGAGTCCGGATCACCTTTTTCGACGCGCCCTGAGGGCGGACCTTTACCCCGAAGGCGACCCGACTCTCCGGCAGGCCACCCCTGAAACGCTCAAATCGATCAAACTGAAAGATGTGAGAGATTACCATCGAAAAATTTTTCGACCTGATCTGACCACAATCGTCGTAATCGGAAACATCAGTCCGGAGCAAGCCAAGTCCCTCATGGAAAAGCACTTCGGCGGCTGGAAGGCGAACGGATCCAAACCTGAAACAGAGCTGCCGCCCGTTCCCTTGAACCAGCAGGCGGCCACCGCCGTTCCTGATCCCACCCGGGTGCAGGACATGGTAGTCCTGGCGCAAACGCTCGGACTGACCCGTTCCAATCCCGCCTACTACACGCTCCAGGTGGGGAATCACGTCCTCTCGGGCGCATTTTACGCCACAAGGCTCTACCGCGATCTTCGCGAGGAAAAGGGGCTGGTGTACATGGTGGAGTCGGCTCTCAGCGTCAACAAGACAAGAGGGGCCTTCGAGGTGGTTTACGCCTGCGCACCCGCGAACGTATCCAAAGCGAGGGTCGATCATCGAAAAAGATCTCAAGGAAATGCAAAAATCCCCTGTTTCAGAAAACGAACTGAGGCAGGCCAAGATCATTCTGGTCAGGGACATCCCGCTCTCGGAATCCAGCACGTACCAGATCGCGGGAAAATTGCTGAATTATTCCATGCTGGATCTGCCGCTGGATGAGCACATGATCGCGGGAAAGCATTACCTGGCTGTCGACGCCGAGCAGGTCAGGGATGCGTTTGCCAAATGGATACGGCCTGACGCGCTGGTTCAGGTCACCTTGGGGCCGTCGCCCCAATGAGGTGAAATTGCATATTATTGCATGGCATCGCCTTTTGGGAGAGCAGCAGGCAACGGAGACCGCGGGAAATGCGTAAGGAGGGAAGGTTAAAAAATGGTCCCAACGATTATTGTCCTGGTGGTGGTTGGTCTTGTGGTGCTTTTTGTCGTCGCCATCTACAACAAGCTTGTTCGGTTACGCAATATGGTTGAAGAGGGGTGGAGCGGAATCGATGTCCAGCTTAAGCGGCGCGCCAACCTGGTCCCCAACCTGCTGGAAACGGTCAAGGAGTACATGGTTCACGAGCGTGAACTGCTGGCCAGGGTAACGGAGCTCAGGACGCAAAGCCTCAAGGAAGGTGACGTGGCGAAAAAAGCTCGTCTCGAAGGCCGGCTTTCCGGACTCCCTTGCCAACGTATTGGCCGTGGCGGAGGGCTATCCTGATTTGAAGGCCAACCAAAACTTTCTGGAACTGCAGGCCGAACTGGCCAATATCGAGGACCAAATCCAGATGGCCCGGCGTTACTATAACGGCACGGTGCGCAATTTGAATATCCAGGTGGAGAGTTTTCCCGGTAACATGGTGGCCCAAAAATTCGGATTCACCAAGGCCGAGTTTTTCGAAATGGACGCTGCCGGCCGAAAGGGCGGTTCCCGAGGTGAAATTTTAACCGATCCGTTTAATCCGTGGAGGGGAGCATGTCTGCAAAAAACCTCTTGGCCCTTCTGGTGTTGCTTTTCTGCCTGCCGGTCTTCGGGCATGCGGAACGGTCCTTTGCGGCGGGCTCCGAGAGAATAGCCGACTTTCAAAGCTGGATTCTCGTGCACCGGGATGGCGGTATGTCCGTCAGCGAAAAGATCCGGGTCGTCTGTGAAGGAAAACAGATTAAACGGGGTATTTTTCGTGATTTTCCAACCAGGTACAAGGACAGGTACGGAAATTCCTTTCAGGTGACCTTTGACGTCCGAGAGGTCTTGCGGAACGGCCGTCCGGAATCCTATCACATAGAAAAGATGTCCAATGGAGAGAGGGTCTATATGGGGCGGAAGGACACACTTCTCAAGCCCGGCGTCTACACCTACCGCCTCAGCTACAGGACCTCCCGGGAGATAGGGTTTTTCAAGGATTTTGATGAGCTCTACTGGAATGTTACCGGCAATGGATGGAGTTTCCCCATCGAACACGCGGAGGCTGTGGTGTCCCTTCCGCAGGGGACCAGGATACTGAAAAAGACCGCCTACACGGGGGTTCAAGGCAGTAAGGGGCAAGACTATGCCGTGAAAACAGACGGCGAGGGGGAGGTCTCTTTTGCCACCACCCGCACGCTCCTGCCCGGAGAAGGGCTTACCATCGCGGTGGCCTGGCCCAAGGGGGTCGTCTTCGAACCCACTGCCGCGGACAGACTTGGCTATCTGTGGAAGGACAACCGGGGAGCCGGATGGGGGATCATCGGGTTGATCGTCCTGCTGGCTTTTTATCTGACAGCCTGGTTCAAGGTAGGAAGAGATCCTGAAAAAGGGGTCATTATTCCCCTCTTTTCCCCTCCTGACGGGGTTTCTCCGGCCCTGGCCCGGATGATCATGCGCCTGGGTTCGTGGGACGACAAGGTGTTTGCCGTTTCGGTGGTCAACATGGCCGTGAAAGGCTATCTGAAAATCCGGCAAGATGAAGATCAGGTGTGGACACTGGAAAAAGTCGGCGCCGAGGTCAAAGGTCTGTCCGGGGGTGAAGCGGGAATTGCCGCAAAACTTTTTCATTCCGGCAGCAGGATCAAACTTCGGAAGACCAACCACGAAAAGATAGGCAGGGCGAAAAAGGAATTGACGAAGTATCTCATGCGGGAGGCCCGCAACACGTACTTTATTCTCAATTCCGGCTACTTTTTTGTTGGATTGGCCATCACGGTATTGATCTTCGGGGTGGTAATCCTTGGGGCCGGTGAGCTGGAACTCGCTCTCTTTGCGGGAGTATGGCTGACGATCTGGACGACGGGATGCGTTTTTCTGGCTATCCGGGTCGTCACGGCGTGGAGGAGTGTTGGATTGTCAGGCGGGAGGGGTCTGTTCGGCGGCGCCGGGGCCGTTGGAATGACCCTCTTTTCATTGCCGTTTTTTGCGGGCGAAGGGGTCGGCCTCTGGCTGTTCACTTCGGCGGCATCGCCCGTGGCCGCGGGTTTGCTCTTGCTCCTGGGGGTTATCAATGCGGTCTTTTTTCACCTGTTAAAAGCTCCAACACTCACGGGACGAAAGCTCATGGACAAAATAGAGGGATTTAAACAGTACCTCTCCGTGGCGGAAAAGGACAGGTTGAACCTTTTGAACCCTCCCGAAAGGACCCCCGAAATTTTTGAGAAGTATCTGCCCTACGCCCTGGCTCTGGACGTGGAACAGGAGTGGTGCGAGCAGTTCGCTCAAATTCTGGAAGATGCTTCCAGGGATGAGGGCGGTTATTGCCCGGAATGGTACGCCGGGTCCACGTGGAGACCGGGATTCATGACCGGCCTTGCGTCGAGCCTGGGGACCTCTCTTTCCGGAGCCATTTCTTCCGCGTCCACCAGCCCCGGTTCCAGCTCCGGAAGCGGGGGAGGCGGATCGTCCGGTGGCGGCGGTGGTGGAGGAGGCGGGGGCGGCTGGTAAAGATTACCGGAAGATCGAAATGATAAACGAGATATCCTGAAACCTGAAACCTGAAACGATGACTCCAGCAATTAGAAAAGCCAAACAGGCCAAAGTCGATTTTTGCATCCACGAATACGAACATGATCCTGCATCCGAAGCCTATGGAGAAGAAGCCGTTATGAAAATGGGCGTGGATGCCGACAGGGTATTCAAGACCCTGATCGTTTCCCAAGATGGCAAAGATCTGTTTGTCGCGGTTTTGCCCGTATCCCATCAACTGGATCTGAAACTCTTCGCCAAGGCTATCGGAGCAAAGAAGGTGGTTATGGCGGATAGGAAAGTTGTTGAGAAAACCACCGGGTATGTGCTCGGTGGGGTAAGTCCTATTGGTCAAAAGAAGCGGCTGAAGACGGTCATTGATGAGTCCGCAACGGATTTTGAGACCATATTTGTGAGCGCGGGTCGCAGGGGGCTGCAAATTGAGACTAGCGCCGGGTGATTTATGCTCTATTAACAAGGGGCAGCTTTGCGTCGATTCGCAAAATCTGACTTCTTATTCGACAGAGTTGGATAAATTGACTATCCTTAAAGGGAAAATACTCGACTCAACTGCGAGGAAGGTTTGTTCGCCGCGCGGTGGGTATTGTCTCAAAATAATCTTTGGTGAAACTATGAAAACAATTCGAAATTTTGTGGCGTTAACGGATAAAATCGGCACCGCCGGCCAACCAACGGCGGAGCAATTCAGAATTATAGCGGATAATGGCTATCGGACATGTCATAAATCTGGCAATGCCCGATCATCAGGAATCCATTGCCAATGAGGGTGATTTGGTTACCAAACAGGGAATGAGCTACATTCATATTCCCGTTCCTTTTGATATGCCGACACCGAGGCACGTGCGGCAGTTTTGTGGCATGATGTCTGTCTTATCAGCCGAAAAGGTCTTTGTCCATTGCATCATGAACTATCGTGTGTCCGTATTCGTGTTTCATTACCTCAATAAGGTTTTGAATTTGAGCGAAAAAGAGTCAAGATCGATGATATTCGACAGCTGGAAGCCCAATACCATCTGGCAAAGAGCACTGAACTGGTCCGTAGTGGAAATCGGGTTATAACCCGTAACCCGCATACATTCGGACGGATAAAAGCCGCGCCTCCCGTCTGTTGAGATATGTTTCATCCGCCGGTGACGTGTGGGGCAATGAAGTGAAGACCGACCATGAATCTTCTTTCCAAAAGAGATATCCCGCCACCTGCCGGAGATGTTACCGTATTTCGCATCTCCCCGTGGGGGCCGTTGTTCACTTTTTTGTTTTTTTTGATTGGTTTACTCGTCGGGATAGCACTTTTTATCTACTGCTATCAATCATCCATAATCTGGGGGATGGTCTTGTCCGGCCTGTATGCCCTGATTATGTGGGGCATCTGCCACGTCCTTTTCCGCGCCTTAAGGGCGACGTACTCTCCTAACAACTGGCTGGCTCAAATCGGTTCCGACGGGATCCTGCTCAAATACCGATCCTACCTGCATGACGATTCACCGGAGGAAGACCCCATTGCACTGCATCTGTCATGGCACGAAATTGCCGATGTGCAATTGCAGCGGGAATACCATACCACAATAGATATAGATGAAAAACACCAAATTCAGCGCTGGTTTTTAGCTCTTCACCCGGATTCCCTCCATGTGGACATTTCTTTGATAAAGTCGGCGCTGGAATTCGAGAACCGGCGCAAACCGGCACACTTCAGGGTCGATGATCTGAAACACGATCTTTTTATGGCACGCAAGAACAAGCGTCCCGCCGCTGAAATTAAACATATTAAGAAGGAAATCGCTCGTGAAAAGAAATCCCACCCCGGCAGGCACGGAAAGCTGCTCTTTCGCGACCGTCCGGTGGTCTTTGTCGATCCCGATCAGCTAAGAATGGAATGGACCCATATTTCGCCCGGGAGGAAAAAGCTGCGCCGGTTACTCGCGTACCGCACCACGGTCATGGGTGATCGAGAGCAGCACTTCGATATCGTGGAACCAATGACGAAGACGGAATTCAAGTCACTACTGTCCACCTTGATCGGCCGGGATGAAGATATGGAAGCGATAAAGCTGGTAAAGCTCCAAATGGGTCTCAATACAACGGAAGCCAAGTCGTTTATTGAAAAGATCCGGTCATAAGGCAAGATAAATGTAGTCCAGTAAGGAGGCATTATGTTTCAGGTAAAGCGAAAAGGCGACAACCGCATAGACATCGAATTTAGCGGAAAACTCAACAGCGATGAGATGAAAGTCGCGCTTCATGAACTGATCAGCAAGACGGAAGGCATCGAGCATGGGCGAATGTTGTATAAAATCGGGGATTTCGACCTGCCCACGCTTGGGGCCGTGGCGGTGGAACTGTCGCTCTTCCCGGAACTGTTCAGGTTTATACGAAAATTCGACCGCGCCGCGGTTATAGCCGCTAAAGATTGGCTGAAGAGAGTGAGCGAGATGGAGGGCGCACTGATTCCGGGTCTCAAGATCAAGGCGTTCGAGCCGGGTGAAGAGGCGGAAGCCGAGGTCTGGCTGGAGGGTTAGGCCTTACATGTCTTGCCGACCGGTAGGGTTTCTTCATGCCTGACGGACTACGTGGTGTAGTCTTGAAAGGGTAAGGTTGTGGGCGCTCTTCGTGCCCATCAAGACACCGCCAACGCATCTGAAATCGGGAACATTATATCGGTATTCGTTCTCCATAAAAGGTTGTCGCGACGGCGCCGGCTTCATGCAGGATAATGTCCGACGCCGCGATGTCCCAGAATTTGGGCCCCGATCGGTTTTCGTCCGAGATCGGCAGTATGGGATAAACCTGTCCCCTTCCCTCTAAGAGAAGCAAGGCCTTGACCACTGCCGATTCCGCGGTCAGAATATTGAGATTTTGCTCAGGGTCGATTCGTGCGAGGACCTTTCTGTAGGCGGGTCGGTCGATGGAGTTGCTGCTGCACAGAATAGTGGAAAAGGAAGTTTCCTCATTCAAATCCACCTTTATTCCGTTCAGATGGGCTCCTTCCCCTTTTACCGCCCAGGCCAGCAGGTTCCTCTCGGGCGCGTAGAGAACACCCAAAACGGGTCGTCCATCTTCAATAAGGGCGATGGAAAAGCCAAACGATCCCGTCTTTTTCCTGTAGCCCAGGGTGCCGTCAATGGGATCGACCATCCAGATCCGCTTTGCCTTGTACCAATCCTCCTCCGGAGCCGTTTCCTCCGTCAGCAGTTGGTCGCCGGGCCAGATCTTTCTGAAATAGTTGCGTACGATCCCGTCGATTTTTCCATCCACTTCCGTGCGTATGGCGCCCTCAGGTCTGTCCTCTCCCTCTTTTTTGAATACGCGGTAATCAAGATCGTAAAAACGCAGCATGACGCTCCCGGCAAGGTGGGCAAGGGATGTCGCGCCGTTCAGTTCTTTCCGGTATCTTTTTGTCTTTAGTGTGTACATCCGGATCTCCTCATGTTCGGGCGCCATCAGCCCTGTGTATCGGCGTGCCGCATATCCCCTCGCAACAACGAAAAAAAGATGCCCACGACGCAACAAGCAAAGAAAATTAGAAGAGTATATTGAAAGCTTAACAGGTAGCTGCCCAGGTTTTCCGGTCCGATTTGGGTTCGGCCGATGAAGAGGGCGAACATGAGGGTGGCCGTGGCCATGCTGACCATTTGTCCCAAAAGACGCATGGTGGATACCGTACCCGACGCAAGGCCGTAATGGGCCTCATCCACCGATCCCATGATGGCATTCATGTTGGGGGAGGAAAACAGGGCGAAACCAAATCCCAGAAGCAACAGGATGGCAACGATGTAATAAAGGGGGGTGGCGGCGCCGATAAAGGAGAGCAGCAACAGACACAGGGCCGTGACGGCCATGCCCGAAGAGGCCAGGCGCAAAGGCTCCACCCTGTCTGAAAGACGCCCGGTCAGGGGAGACAAAAGGGCCTGCACGGCCGGCTGTGAAATGAGAATCAATCCCGTGCCTTGCGGGCCGATGTCTTTGACGTACTGTAGATAGAGACTCATGAGAAAGGTCACGGCAAAGGTGGCGGCATAATTGATCAAGGCGGCGAGGCTGGAGAAGGCAAAGAGACGATTGTTTAAAAACAGGCTCACTTCAAAAACGGGCTGGGCCGTACGGGCCTCGAAGAAAAAGAAGATCACCAGAAGAACACCTCCCGCGGCGGCAAGCAGGAACCCTTTCATTTGAGGCAGAAGACCTGCGCCGTACACCAGAAGAAAGAGGGCCAGGGCATACAGAAGGGTGCCGGTCAGGTCCAGGCGCTGCCCCGGAGGGCCGGTCCACTCGCCCTTGAGAGCCTTATGGGTAACCCAGATGCAGGCTACTCCCAGAATAGCCCCGCTCAAGAAGATCCAGCGCCAGCCCAGGTGCTGGATGATCACCCCTCCTCCCAAAGGTCCCGCTGAAAGTCCGATATAGACCGCCGCCACGTAAAAGCCGATGGCCCGACCTCTGCGACTGGGCGGAACCACGGAGGTGAGAATGGCCATGGCCGTGGTCATGAGCATGGCGGATGCCGCGCCCTGAAATGCGCGCAAAGCAACCAGGATTTCCATGGAGGGCGCCCATACGGTTGCCAGAGTTGAGAGCACAAAGAGCACAAGGCCCAGAAGAAAAATCTTCTTGCGGCCGTACATATCGGCCATCTTCCCCACGGGAACCAGAAAGATGGCGCACGCCAGAATATAGGATGTGGCTACCCAGCTCAAAATGACGGCATCCGCCGCAAATTCCTTTTGAATGGCCGGCAGGGCCACGTTGACGGAAGAGATCAAGAACGGCCCTACAAAAGAGGCCAGGGTCGTAACCCAGATTACGGAGCTTTCAGAAGTGGTGGTGGATTCGGGCATGTTTTCTCCCTGGTTAAGAAATATTGATCATCGGGAATCTATTTCGGAATAAAAAATATGTCACCTAAAATCTGCTGTCAGCTTTATAGCCATCAGCCGTTAGCTTAAAGACTGAGGGCAGTTATATAAATGGATGGATATTCGTTGAAAGCTGACAGCCAATGGCGTGCCCTATTCAAATTTCCTGGTACTATGCTTGGAGTCAGCAAAGCCATTCCGCCACAGGGTCTTTTTTGCTGCCGCATCTAATTCCTGTGGAGCACCGGTCCTTTTAATAAGATACCCAATGGCCTTATTTTTTAGATGTCAATAAGATCTTTTAGCCGCTATAATAATGTGCTGAATTTGCGGGAGAGGCGCACCCGACGGATTATCGCAGATGAAATAAACAGGTGGAGGATTGGAATGACGTAAAGAAACCGTGAAATCCATATGCGGCATTTGCCCCGGCGGATGCGGCGTGAACGTGGAGCTGGTCGATGGCATGGTGGAGAAGATTCTGCCCATCAAGGACCATCCCATCGGAGTTGTATGCATTCGGGGAATTCATTCAAAGGAGATCATCTATTCCAGGGACCGTTTGAAGTACCCCTTGCTGCGCGTCGGAGAAAAAGGCGAGGGGAAATTCGAACGGATCACCTGGGATGAGGCCATGGATCGCATCGTTCACGGGTTCCGAAAGACGAAGGAGAGATACGGCGCCGAGGCTGTCATGAGCTATTTCGGGCGCGGCAGTTTCGATTCAAATATTGTGGATGTCTTCGGGACTCCCGATCCCACCAGCAAAGGCGTCTCGGGATTTTTGTATCCCTTTTGGTTCCCCCAACGGTACGGGCGTCTCGTCGGTTTGTTCGGTGTCCTATAACCTTCTTGCCGCCATACCCACCATCGGAACGACCATGCACGGGACCTACCCGGACTTTGAGAAAACGGATCTGGCGGTGATCTGGGGCGCCAATCCGCCCACGGACTCGCCTCCCAACAAGGTGAAAAAGATCCTGGCCGCCAAAAAGCGGGGCGCCAGGGTGGTGGTGATCGATCATATGCGATCCAGCATGGCAAAAATGGCAGACCAATGGATCGGCATCCGCCCGGGTACGGACGGCGCCCTGGCGTTGGGCCTGATGCATGTCATTTTCGACGAAGGGCTTCATGACGGGGCATTTGTACGGGACTGGACGACGGGCTTTGAAGAACTTCGCGAATACGTCCAAGCATTCCCCCCGGAAAAGGTGGAAAGGATTACCCGCGTGCCCCGCGAAACCATCCGGGAGCTGGCCCGATCCATCGCCGGGGCAAAAGGCGCTTCCCTCCTCATGTATACGGGACTGGAATACAGCAACAGCGGCGTCCAGAGCATACGGGCCGTGTTGTGTCTCTGGGCCGTGACGGGCAACCTGGATGTGCCCGGTGGATTGCTTTTCAGACCGCGCGGTCCGGCAAAGTTTCCCCGTATCAGGCTGGAGCCGCCCCAGGGGGTGGAACCGATCGGCGCGGACAGGTATCCCTATTTCTGTGACACGCTCCATGCCGCACAGTTCATGGAAGCGCCTCGGGCCATTTTGCAGGGGAAACCCTATCCGGTCAAGACCCTGTTGATTTTCGGCGCTTCGCTCCTGACGAGCCTGCCCGATCCCCAGTCTGTGGAAAAAATGTTTCAAAGCGCTCGATTTCATGGTGGTATTCGACCGATTCATGACGGCCGACGCCATGTACGCGGATATTGTGCTTCCCGCCACCACCCAATATGAAAATTCGGGGTATCAGAGATATCCCGGGGGATATTGCCAGTTGCGGCAAAAGGTCATCGAGCCTATTGGAGAGGCAAGGTCCGGTTATTCGTTTCTGGCGGGACTGGCCAAAGGGCTGGGGTATGGGGATCTTATTCCGGCAACGGAGGAAGATCGCCTGGCATTTGCTTTCCAAAGCGGGCCCGTATCTTTGGAGGATCTGAAGGCGCATCCGGAAGGCGTCGCATATGATGCCGGGCAGCAGGAATACCGAAAATATGCCAAGGGGCTCCTGCGAAAGGATGGGGCGCCGGGGTTTGAGACCCCTTCAGGAAAGATAGAGTTCGTATCGAGCCTGTTAACGAAAGTATGGTCATGATGGTCTGCCCGTTTATATGGAGCCCGTCGAAGGTCCCCTGGGCAGTCCCGAACTCTATAAAAAATACCCGCTGGTCTTTAATAGCGGCGCCAGAATCCAGTCGGCGTTTCGTTCGCAGCATCTGAATATTCCGGGGCTGTTGAAGCTGCAGCCCGAACCCCTGGTCTTGATTCATCCCGAAGATGCAAAGGCGCGGGGGATTGAAGACGGGGACAAGGTCTGGGTGGAGTCGCCCAGGGGTCGTGTGGGCTTTTGGGCCAGGGTGACGGAGGACGTGATGACGGGACAGGTGGAGGTGAACGTGGGGGGCGGGAATCCCATCCAGGCCGCGGCCTGGCGGGAGGCGAATACCAACTATTTGACCGATTTCGAGAATCGCGATCCGATTTCCGGATTCCCGGTTTATAAGGCCCTGCTTTGTGAAGTGAGAAAACGCGACTGACATTTCGTTTGAAAAAGGAGGAACATTGCATGAAGAAAATAACAGCCATGTTGTTCACGGCGGTATTCCTGTTCTTTGCCGGCAATGCCGCGGCCGTTATCAACATCAAGCTGGCCGTGGTAACCAAACCGGGATCGGCTCAAAACATTGTGGCGGAGAAGTTTAAGGAACTGATAGAACAACGCTCCAACGGAGAGATCAAGGTAAAGATCTTTCATTCGGCATCCCTGGGCAATGAAACCGAGATTCTTCAGCAGGTGCAAATGAACTCCATCCAGATGGCCATTGTCACCGGAGGGCCTTTTGACACCTTCGATCCCATGGCCAGGGTGATCAACTATCCTTTTCTTTTTAAGGATTATGAACAGGTGGACCGTATTCTGGACGGTCCCCTGGGCGCCGAACTCCTGAAAAGTCTTGAAAGTTCGGGCTTTAAGGGACTGTGCTTTTCCGAAAACGGTTTCCGGAATCTCACCAATAACAAACGCCCCGTGAAAAACGCCGATGATCTGAAAGGCCTTAAAATCAGGGTCATGTCCTCCGCCATCCACAAAGCCATCTGGCAGGCGTTGGGCGCCAATCCAACGCCCATGCCCTGGCCCATCTATACGGAACTGGAGCAGGGCGTCATCGACGGTCAGGAAAATCCGTTATGGGTCATGGAGGTATACAAGTTTTATGAAATCCAGAAGTACATGACCCTCACGCGTCATGTCTATTCCTACCACATTGACGTGGCATCTCTGACCTGGTGGAATACCCTCGACGCCAAAGCCCGGGAAATGATTCAAAAGGCCATGATGGACGCGGCCGTTTATCAGAGAAAAGACAATCGCGACAAGAACGCGGACCGGCTGAAGTTTTTGAAAGAAAAAGGCATGCAGGTGGAAGAACATCCCGATATCCCTTCTTTTCGCGCGAAAGTGGCGAACATCCGGAAGATGGATCTGTACAGCGACCCGAAAGTCCAGGCCCTGCTGGTCAAGATACTGGCTGCCACCACGGCTAAAACAGAAAAGCCCGAGGTCGCGTGTCCGCTCTCGATAAACTGAGCCGCAGCTTGAACAGCTGGATTGAGTAGCCTGCTTTTCGGGCTCGGTCTTGCCATGACCCTTGTGGTGGCGGCCCAGGTTCTGTCCCGCTACTTATTCAATCACTCCCTTTTCTGGTCCGAGGAGCTGGCGCGCTATTTCCTGGTCTGGTTGTCGTTTCTGGGGGCCTCGGTGGCCTATCGCCGCAAGGTCCATCCAGGTATCGACCTGTTGCAGGCGAAGATGCCGGCGTCATTACAGAAGATCTCCGCCACCCTGGTCCACCTTGCCTCCCTGGCCCTGTTTGCCGTCATGATCTTTTTCGGTTGCCGGTTTGCCTATTTTGTCCGGCTGCAGATATCACCGGCCCTCTATCTGCCAAAATGGATCGTTTTCGGCATCATCCCCGTCAGCGGTTGCATCCTTTTGATTCATTGTCTTCATTTTCTGGCGCGGGAATGGGCGGGAGAGAACCGTGGCAACTGAAGTCCTTCTCCTGTCTCTGCTCTTTCTATTTGCGATCAACACGCCCATTGCTATTGCCATCGGAGTGGCCTCTTTGCTGGCGATTCTGGTTCAGGGCGACTTATCGCTGATGATGGTGATACAGAAGATGTTCGGCGGCACGGATTCCTTCCACCTGATGGCTGTTCCCTTGTTCATGTTCACCGGGGTCATCATGGAGGCGGGCGGCATCAGTCGAAGGATTATCGATTTTGCAAACGCGCTTGTGGGATGGCTTCCCGGCGGAATGGCGGCGGTAACGATTGTGTCCGCGATGTTTTTTGCGGGAATTTCGGGATCGGCTGCCGCCGATGCCGCGGCGGTGGGCGCCATTCTGATCCCCGCAATGAAGAAATCGGGTTATGAATCGGATTTTGCCGCCGCGGTTCAGGCCTCCGGCGGTTCCATCGGCGTCATCATTCCGCCATCCATTCCCATGATTATTTTTGGCTTTCTCACCGGCGCTTCGATCGGCCAACTCTTTGCCGGTGGAATCCTGCCGGGGATTCTTATCGGTGTGTCGCTGATTGCCGTGGCGACCGTCATCTCACGTAGGAAGGGATATGCGGCCACAACGGCTTTTGATGTAATGGAAGTCTGGCGTACATTGAAACGGGCGACCCTGGCATTGGGCGCGCCGGTGATCATCCTGGGCGGCATTCTTTTGGGCGTCTTTACCGCCACGGAATCGGCTGCCGTGGCAGTGGTGTATGCGCTGGTGGTGGGGATGTTCGTTTACAGGAAGATTGCAGTAAAAGACCTTTTCCCGCTTTTCAGGGACGGCGCGGTCACCTCGGCCATTGTGATGTTTATCATCGCCACGGCATCGGTTTTCAGCTGGATCGCCGCCATTGAAGAGATTCCCGGCCGTCTGGCCGGTTCCCTGTTGGGCATTACCAATAATCCCACCTTTTTGTTGCTGCTGATCAACCTCATCCTGCTCATCGCGGGGACTTTTGTGGAAACAACGGCCTCCCTGATCCTTCTGGTTCCCATGGTGAGCGCCATGCTCCCCGCCCTGGGTGTGGACATGGTGCATCTCGGAGTGATTGTGGTGACCAACCTGGCCATCGGCATGCTGACGCCGCCCATGGGGATTTGTCTGATTGTATCCAGTTCCATTTCCGGGGACAGTCTGGCGGCCGTCAGCCGGCGGATTCTCCCCTTCCTGGGAATTTTACTGGTCGATCTGCTGATCATTACCTTTTATGCGCCGCTGACCATGTGGCTGGCCGGGATCGTCGCAAAATAGGCATCCGGATGTCGCATCGAACCGGAATAAGTCGTGGTTTCATGGCCTTTCGGGAGGGCCTATGAGCGGCGTCTTCACCGGCGCCGCCAGCCCGATAAATACCACCAGTTGATGCCCGCCGGGATTTGTGGGGACAGGCTCGATCTCCCAGTTATTGGTCAGCCATACGTTTCCGGAGGGATCAATCTGGACCGCGGTATTGCGCACCAGGCCGTCGAACACGTACCCGCCGTCCGGCGAAACGGGGTCGCCGGTATCAAATCCCGGCGGACAGTTGGAAGGGTCGGCGCCGCACAAATAGCTCAACCGCTTGCCATTGAAGTTGGCCACAAACACGTTGTCGTTGCCGTCCACGGCGATGCCCCAGGGCATATATAGCCCGCCCGCCGTGTAGGGACTGCCCGCGGAAGGGATCCCGTCGGGCGTGAGCATGGTCACCGAAGCACCCGGGACGGGGGCATCCTGTGAAATTCCTTTCAGGAACTCGATGGCGTCTTCGATCGTCTCGTCCCCGCAGGGAGGATCCAGGGCGCCTGAGTTGGATACCCACATGTTGCCCCGGCTGTCGCCGGCAATCCCCATGGGTCTTTGAAAGACCGTGTCGTCTCCAATCAGATAGGTGTTGCCGTCGGGGTCGATGACGTAAACCCTGTGGTTGTTGTTGCTGGTGACCCAGGCGTTCCGCCGGGGATCGATGGCGATATCAAATGGTTTATCCACGCCGAAATCCTTGTAGACAATGCGTTGCTCCGGATCGCCTTTGATGAATTTGGTGACGCTGGCGGACCGGCAATTGGCCACCCAGATGTTGCCCTCCCTGTCCGATACGGTCCCCTGGGGTCGGGCGTCGATATCCGACAAATACCCACCGGGCGACAGGGTTCCGCGATCGTATCCGGGGAAATGGCCGTGCCGTCGGAACTGAATTTCGACACGGTGTTCCACAAGAATGCCTGATTTTTCATCTGCATCCGCTTCCCTGAAATCCGAAGTTTCCCACCCATACGTTTCCGTCGGGATCCAGGGTAATGCCAAAACCGGCCCCGTATAACCCCCCTCCCTGATAAGGCGCCCGGGAAATCCCCACCCGCCGGGGTGAATCGGAGGAGATGGTCGTCTCCGCAGACATTTCGGATCGGATAGGATCGGAGCTGTATGTGTAGTTATTGCAGACCCAGGCATTGCCGTCCGCGTCGAAGGCGATATTTCCAGGGCCGTCCAGTTCCTGGCCGTTTCCTTCGTATCGGATCGCCAGCGTCCAGTCGGAGGGAGCCGATTCGGGGATCGGTTCGTACAGGTCCGAGGCCAGGGAAAGGTCATAGAGGGCGGATATATTCGCTTCCCGCCAGGGGGTATGGGCGATGTTCACGGCCGCATCCAGGGTGTTGTCCGGAACGTCGCCGCCAGGCGATGTGGAGAGGGCAAAGAGCGTGCTGCATCTGCGTCGATTCTTCCACGCAGGCGGCCAGCATGTTGGCCAGGGAATTGAATTTGCCCATGGCCGGCGTGGAATCCCCGTTGGGAAAAAGGCTCAAAAACCGGGCAAGATTCCCATCCCGGATATCCACCAGGTTTTGCAGTATTTTTGACGGCGTTCTGCAAGCCGGGGTAGCTTCCTGCCATATTACTCCCGACAATAAATTGCGCCATGGCATAGGCCGTGGCGACCGTGGTTCTCTCGTTGATCACCACATCGGATGGAACCGGCGGCGAGCCTAACACACCGGCCAGTTTGACGGTGCCGGAAGGACCGGCGGCCGTCAAATAGAGCACCGCATTGGAATTCCCGGGGGAAAGGAAGGAAAGTTCAAACGCGCCGCGCGGAATTGGTCCGGGCCGTTCCCAGCACCACCGCACCGGACCCTCGCGTCGATCCGGCTCGATAGAGCGTGACAATGCAATCCGGAATCGGCATTTCGCCGTGCAGCACGGACCCTTTCAAAATGGTGGTCTCCTGCGAGGTATTGTTGTCGCTCGAACAGGCTCCCGCGGTCACCGTTAGGGATAAAACCGCCATGAGGCGTATGAATGCGCATATACTTATTTTCACGATTGAGATCCATCCGACACGTTTGCCGTTTTTCATGACAGGATATCCTCGCGGAGATCCTGTCATGCCGGGCTACTTGTTTATCTTCTTTTCTTGTTTGGCCTGTTTTTTTTCCTTCGCGGTTTTCAATGGTTTCTTCTTCTCGGTTTTTTTGGTGTCTTTTGATTTGGACATGTGACATCACCTCCTTTTATGAATTCAGGATTTTAAAAAATATTGTCTGTCACCGTACGATCAGCTCACAAACTTCAGCAGTTCCGTTGGTCGCGCGATGACTTCAACGGCGCCGGATTCTCGCAACTCCTTCTCCGAACGAAAGCCCCACAGCGCCCCGACCGGAAACATGCGGGCGTTGACAGCCGTTTTCATATCCACGTCGCTGTCGCCAAGGTAGAGAAACTCCCGTGGCGGCATATCCAAACGCCGGGCTATCTCCACGCGGGCCCGCGGGATCGGGTTTCAGGGGGAATCCCTCCCTCTGCCCGAGTATCGCGGCAAATTTCCAGTCGGAGAGAAACTCCTGAATGCAGAGTTCGGCGAAATGCTGGGCTTTGTTTGTGAGAATCGCCATCTGTATTTGTTTTTCAGTGAGCGCATCCAGGAGTTCCGGTACGCCGTCATAGGGCCTGGTCTTCTTGTTCCAGTTACGGTTGTATTCCTTGAGGAAGGCCTCCAGACAATCGGCTTTCAATGCATCATTGCGCCTCTCCGGCGGCAATGCGCGTGATACGAGCATGGCCGCTCCATTGCCGACGAAATGCCGGAAGGCCTCCGTCGGGTGTGTCGGGAGCCCTCTATCCTGCAAGACGCGATTCAGAGAGTCCGCAAGATCTTCCAGCGTATCCAGCAAGGTCCCGTCTAAATCGAAAATAACTGCCTTATATTCCATGTGACTCCTTTCGTCATTTATCCAAAAATGCAAAGCCTACCGTCCGTAGGACCTTCCCTTCCACTCCGATCCTTTTCCCTGCCAGAAGCGGATCGCCGAAGTCCAGGTCATGGCAAGAAACAGGGTGCCCGCCAGAGGAAGCAGGAGAGCCCACCACCGGGATAATCCGTAAAAGGCCAATATGGGGAGATAGGTCGCGATCATGGCCAGAAGAGCGCATAGAGACAAACCCTTTATGGCGGCCCCGGAGAAGAGGAGACCCGCGGCCGGCGCCCAGAACATGGTCCCCATGACGAGCGAACAGAGCAGGAGCAAAATTACCGAATACCGCAGTTGGTTGAACGCGGTTCGGGCTACCATATTCCATATGGTGGCAAGTCGGTTGTAGGAGCGAATGCTGCAAACGGCGTGGGAAAGGCCGATCCATGTCCTGTACCCGGCCTTCTTCACCTGCTTTGCCAGGGCGCAATCGTCGATCAACCGGCCTTTCACGGAATGAAATCCTCCGATCTTCCGGAGGGCCTCCATTTTCATGAGAATGCACCCTCCCGCGGCGGCAGCAACCCAGGGAAAACGGGAGTTGGAGAGCCGAAACGGGTAGAGGAGTTTAAAAAAATAGATAAAGGCCGGCATCAGCAACCGTTCCCAGAAAGTGGTCATCCGAAGGGAAGCCATGACGGAGACAAAGGCCGCACTCTCTTCCTGCATTCTGGTCTTGAGCGCGAAAAGCAGACCCGGTTTCAGTTGGATATCCGCATCCAGGAGGAGCACGAGATCCGTATGAACATGTTCCAGTCCCTGGTTCAGCGCCCAGAGTTTCCCGCTCCATCCCGAAGGTGGGGGCTCGCCATGGACAATCAACAGATCTATTCCTGACGTGTTCTTTGCTATCCGAGGCGTTCCGTCGGTGGATTGGTCGTCCACAAGAACCACTTTGAGGCCATTGCCCTGTACCGCAAGACCTTCCAGCGTTGTTCCAATGACCTCCGCTTCATCTCTCGCCGGAATCAGCACCGTTATGCCGCTTAAATCCTCTCTTTTCTCCCGGGAGGCGGCATGGATGACTTCCGCCGCGGACCAGGGACGCCACGGCGCCGCGAGGATGGTCAGCCAGATAAAAGCACCCACAAGAACCAAAACGGTCAGCATGGCATCCGCCCCCCCGAGGTCTTTCCAATCTCCTCCTTTAACGATTCCGGAAGGTTGAGGTAATGCCACCCCTCTTCGGCCTTCTCCCTTTTCAGGCAACCCTTGCCGTAAATGGTGCATTTTCGGGAAAGCTCGGCCATGGCCTCCTCAGATTGTTGCCGATTGAGAACACCGCTCTTCAGGAGTTTCACCATGGCCCGGATTCGGAAACGATCCATGCCCTTGTATCTGGCGGAAAGTTGATCCGCATGCCCTCCTTCCTTCACCACATGCCACTCTTTTATCAGAGGTACGGGATAGCCGCGGGCAATCCGGAGCCACAGATCATAATCCTCACAGGCCGGAAGCGACTCGTCAAACAGCCCCACCTCATCGAGGAGCGATCGTCTTACCATGACCGCGGAAGGGCTGATCAGACACAATTTCAGGGAAGGCGTAAACAAATCGCCGGTAGGCTTCCGGTGTTTTTTGGCTGGATTGGCGAAACGCCCATTCCGGATCCATATCTCTTCCGTCTGGCAGATGACGGCCTCGGGTTCGGAGGAAAAAAATTCCATCTGTTTTTCCAGCTTTCCCGGCAGCCAGTAGTCGTCGGAATCGAGAAACGCGATGAAAGGGGAATCCGAGTTCCGAATGCCGGTATTCCTTGCGGCGGAAACGCCTCTGTTCTTTGTATGCTCTATCCGCCTGATCCGCTTTCCGAATTGCTTCAGGAAAATCGGGGTATCATCGTCCGACCCGTCATCCACCACCACGATCTCATAATCGGTGTATCGCTGATAAAGAACCGAAGCCACGGCCCTTGCAGTTTTTAAAGCACGATTGAATGTTGGTATAATAACGCTGATTGTCGCCATTCGATGTTGGTTTCTCAAGAGGTCTTCCGGTTTTTACAGATATTGATAGAGAAACGCCAATACCCCCGTCAACAGGAAATTGCCTTCAATCATGGCCTCAAGGCTGAGACCGGGATGGAACCATTTCTTTTCGTAGGCCAGGAGACACAGGGAAAGGGTCAGGAGAGGGCAGAACATCATATACAGGAAAGGCCCCGTCAATCCCGACACCGGACCGGTGATGAGGAGAACGGCCACTGCCCCTAAGATGCATTTGAGGATGAGCAAGGTCCGTTCTTCTCCAAGGGTAATGGGCAAGGTTTCCCGGCCCACCATGAGATCTCCCTGCACCTGAAAAATACTCAGGAAAATCGCCCTGGCGTAGCTTAGAGAAAAAACCAGCATTCCGGAAATGACCGATGAGCCTGTGTCGCTGAGTCTGCCGGAAACAATGGGCAAAACCGTAATAACGGCCACCCAGGCAAGGGCTTCGGACAGGGCCCGTGAACCCGGAATATCTTTTATCTTGGCATAGCGATACCTGGGTCTCAGTTTTTCAGGAATGACCGGGACGCTGTAAATAATGCCCACGACGCTTAATCCCGTCAGCATGAAAAAGGCGCCAAGCCCTTGAAACCAGGCAAGGATCATTGCAGCCATAAGAGCGCCTGCCCCGGTGCCGGCTATCAGGTTTCTATATTTGTTCAGGGAAGTCGCCCTTGCAGGATCACTGTAGGCGCTTGCTTCCTTGTCTAAGAAACGGTTAAAGACATACATGGCGTAAATGTATAAAAATGTAAGAAAAGGAAAGACAGTGCCCGGACCGTTTCCGGAAATTCTTAACGCGGCGTAAGAAAGGGAAAAAGCGCCTGCGGCAGCCAACACATTGCTGAGGACCACGAACCGGGCGGCTCTTTTAAAAAAGCGGACGATGAGAGACTCGTCCCGCTCGCTCATGTCTTCTAATTTTTTCAGGACATTGTTAATCATCCAGTGAGGCGTTGAAGCCCCGGCGGTGACTCCTACGGTTTTGAATCCCGAGAGATCCTGTTCGTTCAGTTCATTTTCCGTTTCCACATGAATGGTGGGCATACCCTCTTCTTCGGATATCTGGGCCAGACGCCGGGTATTTCCACTGTGATATCCGCCTACCACGACTACCGCATCCACCAGCCCTTTGAACTCCCGCACTTCCCCCTGCCGCAGGTGCGTTGCATCACAGATGGTGTCAAAGACCAGGAGATTGGAAAACCGTTCTTTCAAGGCGGCCACCACGAGATTGAAATTCTGTTCATTCTGGGTTGTCTGGGCTACCACAAACGGACGATCCATTTCGGGAAGACCGGGCACATCGTCGGCGCTCTGTATGACATGCACCGGAGACAGGCTGTACCCCATGAGGCCGATCACCTCCGCGTGGTCTTTATCCCCGACGATGATTGTCTGCCGCCCCTCTTTGGAATAACGACCGATGATGGCCTGAACCCTGGTTACCTTGGGGCATGTGCCGTCCATGACCTTAAGGCCTGTTTCTTCAAGGGCCAACCTTTTCCGCGGGGGTATTCCGTGCGCCCTGATAATGATCCGTCCCGATTTGAGGTTTGCGAGCTCTTCTTCAGCCTGAACCCCCTTTGACCTGAGAAGATCAAGGACCTGCTGGTTGTGGATCAGCGGGCCGTAGGTGAAAAGAGGCCCCTCTTTTTTGTTGGCTTCCGCCATGACCATTTCCATGGCGCGGCGAACTCCCATGCAGAAACCTGCCGTTTTTGCGAGAATGACTTTCATAGGTTGCCTGAATGTTGCCTTTCCAGCTCGTTAAAATAATCGTCCACAGCCAAGATCATCGTATTCAGATCCCTGATCCCTGTAAAAGCGCCACGAAACCGGCTGCTCTTTGGAAGGCCCTTTGTATACCACAGGAGAAGACCCCGCATCACCCTCGATGCCCTCGGTTCTCCAAGGCTTTCGCAAAGCAGGTCGAAATGCTCAAGCATTATGGATTTGCGTTCCTTAAAAGAAGGCGATGTGGGGGTGCATCCATTTTCCAGTTCCAGGATTTGCCTGAAAAGCCATGGGTTCCCGATAGCCCCACGGGCAAGCATAACGCCATCGCATCCGGTTTCCCGGATCATTTCCATGGCCTGCTCCGGCCTGAGCACATCCCCGTTTCCGATAACGGGAATGTGGACATGGCGTTTGATGCGGGAGATGATGCGCCACTGGGCCTTTCCGGAAAATCCCTGGTTCACGAACCGGGGATGGACCGTAATGCCGTCCGCCCCGTTGTCCTCCAAGGCTTTGGCAATTTCTACGGCGAAATCCGTTTCCGGAGAATACCCCGGCCTGATCTTCGCGGTGAGGGGAACGCCGCAGGCCTTGCGAACCTGTTGCACCAGTTCCCCGATTCTTTTCGGACTGCGTAGAAGCGCGCCTCCCGAGCCTGTTTTGAGGACCTTCCTTGCAGGACATCCCATGTTGATGTCCACCAGGTCGGCGCCCTTTTCAACGGCAATTTCCGCGGCCGCCGCCATGTCTCCCGGATCGGCGCCGAAGATCTGCACGGCAAACGGCTTTTCCCTGTCGTCGCTTTTCAGATAATGAAGGGTTTTTTCCTGTTTCCGGCTGAGGCCCGCCGCGCTGATCATTTCGCTGGTCACCAGGCCGGCGCCCATCCTTCTGGCGATCAACCGGAACGGCAGGTTCGTAATGCCTGAAAGGGGCGCCATGAGGTAGCGATTTTCCAGCTGCAATGCACCGATCTGCAATGTTTTGATCATTAAAATCTGTTCATCCTTCGTCCTTCATCCTTCTCGCTTTTTTCGCGCTCCCCCGCCTGACTTTTCTTGCCTCTTCTTTCCACCCTTTTGGTTTCTTTCCCTTGGCCCCCTTTGCCCTGCGATAGGGGTCGGGATCTCTTGAAGGATCCAGAAGAAACGTGCCGGTTTCCGGAACCCGCACCTTTTTCAGCGGCTTTTTTTCCTGTTCTGCCCGGGCCTTCTTCTTTTCCAGCACTTCTTTGGGCACGGGAGGGCCCGCGATAAATTCCGGCGGTATATGGTCGGTTGTGAAAAGGTCTCCAAAGGAATGAAAAGCAACGCCCCGCCTGTTTGCCTGTTGTGCCAGGATCTCCAGAATCACCGGATCGGGATCGCGACGGAGGCCGATTCTCGCAGCCATCTCCTTTGTGGAAGAAAGAACGAGGAATCCGGATGGAGACGCCTTCAGGCCCTTTTCTATTGCCACGGGATGCGCTCTCCTCCTTACAGGGACAAACAGAAGACTTGGCAGGGAAATGTCCGTATCCCACGCATCTTTTTCCCATCGCCGTTCCAACACCCTGATCCGGTCGTTTTCCTCCTGAAACATCTCCCTGTTTTCGCTCATCAGAATCTCATGGATATGGGATTTCCGAACGTATCTCCATCCCTCTTCTTCATGGATGGCCTGGAGAAGTTCTTTGTAGGGTACGAATCCTTCACCATCGGGCACAAGCCCGAATTCATCAGGCCTGTGACCGAGGACATAGATCAGGAAACGTGTCAGGCTCTCTGTTTTTATCTCATGGCTGCGTCTGCCCAGGGCAAATACCTCGCAATGTTGCTATTCGATCGACAATTGTCCTATTTCATCAGATCCCCGAAGGCCGGAAGGGATCGCAGATTTTCCAGGTCCGGATCCTTGAGCGCCCAGTCCTTCACTTGAGAATCCATGGAAACGGCCTTCCTGAGATACCGAAGTCCCTGCTCCTGATCGCCTGTCATGGAAAAAAGGCAGGCCAGATTGTAGTAGGGATCCACATAGCCCGGGTTCAAACGGATTGCTTTTTCAAGAAAATTCCTCGCGTCTGAAAATTTTCCCCCGTGCAGATAGACAACCCCCAGATTGTTCAAGGCGGGCGCATAACCGGGATCTGTTTCCACCGCTTTCTTATACCACTGTTCCGCTTCCATCAAGCGGCCGCTTTTCTGATAACTCTTTGCCTTGAGGAACAGTTTTTGAACATCGTCAGCCGATCTTTTCTCTGCCTTCCGTTCCTCGATCCCCCCCTTCTCTAATTTCCCTTTCGGAGCGGTGGGTGGCTCTTCTTTAAAATACAGCCGGGAAAAAGTTAAAGCGGCCAGTAGAATAATCAAGCAGAGGGGAAGGCCCCAAAGGGCAACACGCTTCCAGGTACTCACGAATCTTTTTCCGCGGCGCTGCTATAATGCCCTCGTATCTCGGCGATCGGACCTCCCTTTCTATCTGTGCTTTCTTAAGCGCTTCGTGGATATAGCTCATATCACTCATCCTGCATCTGGTACAGCAGGGCCATGGTTTGGGGCCCACAGACCCCGTCCGCCGTCAACCCGAAATCTTCCTGGAATCTTTTTACTTCCTCCGCGGTCTGTTTATCATAATTCCCGGTAGGTCGCATGAGGTATCCCAACTGGATCAATCCCTCCTGAACCGAGAGGACTTTCGCGGAAGCCATCCCCATTTTTAACGGGATGCCGTTTTCTTCCGGGTAAACCCAGGAAACCTCTCCTCCCCAGTGTTTCAGGATGAAATCTCTGGTAACAGGTCGCTGCTTCCCGTCCGCATTCAATAATATGGCGCCATCCGGTGTTGCATTCTTTACCAACAGGTAGCGATCGGGACCAGGGACGGCTCCACGCCGGGAAGCGACATTTACTCTGAACGGTCTTTTCAACATGGGAAAATATTCAGGGTCCAAATGGATGGACGACAGTCTGATATCCTCCTGATCGCTGCTGACGTTGTTTTTTTCAGGATTCGAAAAGAATAGCTCCAGCAGGCCTGCCAGGCTTGCCTTTCGATCCAGCATCACCGCATCCGCGGCAGGGTGAGAAGCGTTCGTTTTGGAATTTGAGTCGCTATGATGAAGGATTCCGGAAATGTCGCTCCGGAAGTTCCATGCGGCAAGTCCGGCCGCGGCAATCAGAAGAACCATCACTGCAACGAAAAGATTCTTTCTGAAGGTTCCCATGCCTGGGATAGGCGCCATTTCCGATTCCCCGTAAAGATCGTGGACAGCCTTCGTGATCATGGCCTTTGAAACGGCATGCTTTTCTCCTGAATAGGCTATGAGAAGGGCCCTGTCGCAAACGGCGTTTATCCTTCTGGGGTTTCCGGCGGAATAGGCATAAATCTTCTTGAATGCCCCGTCGGTGAAATGAACGGCGCCGGCTCCGCCTGCTACGGAGAGGCGGTGTTCAACATATCCCCGGATGTCGCTTGAATCGAGGGGTCTCAGATTGTATCGGACGGTTATGCGGTCGTTGAGCTGCCGGAGGGAAGGGGATGCAAGGAGGGTTTTCAGCTCCGATTGGCCCACCAGAATAATCTGGATCAGTTTTTCTTTCTCCGTTTCCAGATTGGAGAGCATTCTGATCTGTTCCAGAAGGTTGTGCGTAAGATTCTGGGCTTCATCTATTAAAAGCAGTGCATTGCCCCCTTTTCTGAATGTTTCGAGGAGAAAACGGTTGAGGGCGTCGATACATTCTTTCTTGGTTGCCTCTCCGGAACCTTTTTCGATGCCGAATTCCTGGTTGATGGCTCGCAGAAGTTCCAGATCTGAAAGGAATGAACTGAATATGAGGGCACTCTTGGTGGTTTGCTCCACACGGTTCAACAAAGCGCGACAGAGCGTGGTCTTGCCTGTGCCGACCCCTCCGGTGATGGCAATAAACCCTTTTCGTTCATTGATTCCATAAAGCAGATGATCCAGCGCCTCCCTGTGATAACGGCTGAGATACAGATAGCGGGGGTCGGGCGTGAGATTGAAAGGATTTTCTTTTAATCCAAAAAAAGCAGTATACATGGGGTGTTCACAGTTTATGGTTTACAGTTGAGTCCAAGTTGACTATTTGAACTGGTAATTAATCGTTTCGTTCTTGCCGTCCCTCCTGATGCTCAACGAGATATCGGATCCTGTTTCAAGGCTCTTGTAAAAGGAAAAGGCATCCTCCGGCGAGTTTATGGGTTTGCCGTTGAGCCCCGTGATAACATCTCCTTTTTTCAAGCCCAATTTGGTAAACATAGATCCCTGCTTGATATAGGTGAGGGCCAACCCGTCCGGTTTCCCCTTGTTCAAGTTCGGGCGGATGCGCACTTCCGTTAAGAGCTGGTTGACATTTTTGATGGAATCCTGCAAGTCCTTCTGGCCAACGGTTATGGTGTACCCTTCACCGGATTGGCTTTGGGCGGTCTGATCGCCTTTTTTTGACGCAAGATCGTTTTGCGTCATTTCAAGGATTTCATCTTTGCCGCCCACGCGCAGGACCACCTTCTCCCGGAGGATTTTTCGGATCGTGGCATCGAGGACAGTGTCGCCTGTCTTATAAAGCCCCTGCTTTTTCTTGGCAGTCTCCTCAATAACAGCAAAAGAATTCGCTCTAGGCCCTGTAACGGTTCCAATGAGGACGATCTTCAAAGACGTGGGTTTCAGCTTCTCGATATCGTCCACCTTCGGTTCCTTTTCCTTTTCCCGTTGCATTTTCCGCGGGTTTTCCCGAAATACCGAAGATGTTTCTTTCCGCGATGACCCTGAAATCGTTCAGGGTGACCTTTTTCATGGCTTTTTTTGTCGGCGCCTTTCTTGTCTCTTCTTCACGGATGTCCACCTGTTGGAAACGTGCCACGACAATTCCGTAAAAGATATCCACCGCCAAATAGCTCAGGATAAAGAGGGATACAAGGGTAACCAAGGTCATATATGCTCTGTTCAATGTCAAAACGGTTTCATCCCTCTATGCATCTGTTTTTCTTGCAACGTGTCCTGCTTATGTAAAGGAGAATCTGGGCGCCCCAAGGGTTCCCTGAATGGTGAACAATTTCTTCATGGAACCTGTTTTCTGCCTGAAAAGCTGCAGGATGCCCTGATTGCCACTCATAAACCCCTCTAACGGTTCCACATTTCCTTTCAGGCTGAAGCCGGCTTTTCAATAGGTCTCCGGCAAGATTTATGCTCCCGGATAAGGCGCCCTGAAGGGTATTGCCCTTCAGATCGACCTGAACGATCCTGACCTTTCTGTTTTCCAGGTTCATGTTTATGGTAAGTCGGTCAAAATCAATGGCGTCGACGCCTAGAAAGGGCGTCCCCAATTTCGCATTTCCCCCCGACACATACAATTCCGCTTCTCCTTTCCCCCCCATCATCTGGTCAAAGCGACCCTGGAACAGGATATTGCCATTGAAATCACCTTTGAAACGGACCTCCGGCAATCGGGAAAGCAATGTGACCTGTTGAATCTGAATATGATCCGCACGCAGGGAAGCCCTGCATGGGGCCGCCGGATTGCCTGTTGGGAAGGAAACAGACCCTTCCAACCGCCCGCCATAGGCTTCGGCTTTAAAATGATAGGTCCTGTCCCCTGAAAGCAGAGACACCCATTCGGGCCGAATGGAGACGCTTTTTGCATCAAAAAGAGCACTCCCGGGGTCATTCCCGAGGGTGAGCTTTGTACCGGTCAGCACTATGCGGGGAGGAAAGGCCAGGTGCAGTTCATGGATGGAAAGAGCCACCCCGTTGTCCATCCCGTTTGCTTCTGATTCGATATAATCTTTGAATGCGGTAGAAGGAAAGCGGATATACAAAAGGGCAGCAACCACGAAAAAAACAATAGAGAAAATAGGCGAACCATTTTCTGTTTTTATGAAAAATCCGTTTCATGCAACCTCTTTGAGCGGTTAACTCTCGACCGTCAATACCTGCAAAATGGCGTTCAGGTATCCGGATGCCTCTTTACTTTCCGTAACAGAAAGTCTCTTGACTGTTACGGCGTTTTCAGGCGACCGTACAAGGTACAGGTAATCCACCAACTGTTGCAGGGTAATCCCCTCCAGTTTCATCTCGACCGTCGACTCCTTGAAAGGCCCGGTTGTTTTGGAGGCGGAAGGTTTCATATATTTGATATGACTTTTCACCCCGACCTCGCCTGCCGCCTTCTCGAGAAATGAAAAGAGCGTGAATCCCTTTTCTCTTTGCCTGAGAATATCCTGTATCCCATATGTATTCTTTTTATAAGTCTCATATTCCTCTCTGAGATTGAGAATTTCACGAAGGGCTGATTCTTTTACCCGGACTCCCCTTTCCAAAAAACTTTTCTTTTCAAGAACCGGAAAGACCAGGAACTGCAACAGGAGAAAGATGGCAACAGCACAAATGGAAAACCATACAAGAAGTTTTTCGCGTCTTCCAAGGATCATCTTTTTCCTATTTCCTGACCAGTTTCATTTCGAATGTGACCATCTTTCCCGTGCGGTCGAGATTGGCGGAGCTGATGTTTACGGAACGGAACAGATTGGAAGGGCTCAGACCGTTTTTGAGCCTGTCCACGGAATTAAACGTGTCGGTTTGTCCTTTTATACTCACCGTTTCAGGATCGATCACCATGCGGGTTACGGTCAGGTTCAGGTCTTTCGGAATGCCGGAAGAGATCTCCTTTAATAGATCAAGGACACCCTTATCGGATTCCATCCGGAGCTCATTGATCGCTTTTTGTTTCAATCCCTGAATCTCCACTTTCATCTGTTGAACCGGATCAACAATCCTGGAAATGCGTGGAAAGGTCTTCTTGAAAACCCTCGCAATTTCGCTGTTCAGGGCGTTGTATCTGGCCTTGAGCGAATAGTATTCAACGGCCATGTCGGCGCCAAGAAAAAGCAGGATTGACGAGCAGAAAAACGGCTGCCGTTCGCCATTGTTTTGTATTTTTGAACAGGCTCTTTTTTACCTTGAACTCCTCTTGAAGGAGGTTAAACCCGACCCCCTTTCCGGCACCCCGCATGGCCAGGGAAAGAGCTGTGCTCATCAACGCCGGATGCCAGTTTTCGGCCGTTTCCTCCGCTATTCGAATCCTGTTCTCGGCACACAGATCAATCTCCACCGCCGGGATCTCCAAAAAGCGGCTTAAAAAGTCCGCACAATAAGGCAAAAGGGCCCCCGGACCGGTAAAAAAAACTTTTTCCGGGGCGGAAAACTCAGAGGAGGTATACCGGTAATCATGGATGGTATCGTTTATGGCTGAACACAGAGACCTGAAATAGGTCTCCACTTCTTCTTCCGGCAGGGCTTGCGCAACTGTACCGTTTCGGGACGTCGGGATCTTCGGGAGAAAAGCTTCCCGGAACGACAGAATACGGATCAGAACCGTCTGCCTGTGTATGAAGAGGCTCATGCACGCCGATGCGGCGCCTATGTCAAGCACGAGGCCGTGATCGACGGTCCCACCCTGATTGACAACGGAGGAGGCCAGCGCCGCACCCCTCACATCCAAAATATCGGGTATTATTCCGAATGGTTGAAGCATTGCAAGGAATTCCATGATGAATTCTTTTGTTGCCGAGGCCGTCAGGACCCGGGCGCTATCGGAACTATCCGTAGCCACAAAATCGGTTACAAGCGCTTCAATGGGCAGGGGGACCAGCGTTTCCATTTCAAAGGGAAGGGTCTGTCTGATCTTCTTACGGTCCTTGAAAGGCATGGACAGATTTCTGAAGAAAACGGCCTTATCAGGGATCTGTATTACAAATCTGTCGCTCCGGAAATCTTCGGCTTCCAAAAGAGTTTTCAGATTTTCCTCCGGTTTGATGCCTTTCCGGCCATCAATTCTTGCGCAGGAGGTGATTTCATATCCTTTCAGTCCCGCCCGCACCTGGACCGCGACGATGGCGTCGCCATCCATATGGAGACCTGTTATTTTAGACGGCATTATTCAATTTTCCATGAAAGGATGCGAACCTTGCTTCCATTTTCCCTGCTGACCTTCCCCGTTACAATCCGGCTCATGGCATCTTTTATTCCTGTGGACTTTATCTCAAAACAGGAACTCGACGTGCTTATAAGCGACGGATCAATCGAAACATCCCCCATTCCCGGTATCTCTTTGTACCAGTCAGGTTTTGCCAGGTCATTCTGGTCATCCATTCTGTAGGACAGCATCTCTCCCGCCATCTCATCGTCCAGCCCTTCTGAAAGGGCTTTGAGAACCAGCGGTGGAGCCGTATTGATGTTGATCCTGCCATCGCCGCAGACGGACAGATATCCTGCAATTCCCGGTCTCTCTTTTGTGCCATAGAAAAGTTCTTTTGTCATTCCCCTTATGAGAAGCAGCTCACTTAAAAATTGCAGGGGTGCGTTCGCGCAGGAATAGGGCGTTTCCAGGGAATCATAATATCCGTTCTCGGCTCCAAAACGGGTTACATCATCATCCGGGTCTATCCAGTCCTTGATGGCGTCAACGAGGTTTGTGACTGCATCCGGATCCATGCCGAACTCCTCTGAACCAAGGAATCTTTCCAGCAGCTCTCTTTGCGCCTGGACCACCTTCCCATTCGCGTCCACAAGCTGGTTGATTTGTATCCTTCCGGAAAGATCTGAAATCTCCACCACAAACCGGCCTTCCGTAAACATGGAACCGGAGATCTCGGAAATACCCTGCGACTGGGCCCACGTTTCATTAAGGGAATCAAATTCATTTGCCGCGCCATCTTCCGCAAGAAGTCCCACGGCACAATTGAAACCCGATCTGGCAATGGCGTTGAGCAGAACGCCGTCCTTGAAATTCACGGAGGAGGTGAGATCTTCCCTCATGGAAACGTTAAATTGCAGGGTCAGCATGACAATCAGACTGATAACAAGAATAGTGAGAATCAATGCGAAACCCCTGTCGTCTTTAAGAAGAGCTCTCATCCTTGTTTCCGGTCGGAGGGAGGGCTACTGCCGACCTGAATTTCAGAGGCGCCTCGGGATTGCTGTTGTTTTTAAATTCCAGATAAACGGATACCATGGCAGGAATGGCTTTCTTGGAAGACCCATCCGTTGCGCCCCAGCTCTCCTTTTCACTCCCGTCGGCAGCATAATAGGTACATTTGAAATCGGTCAGTCCGTCACAGAGAAGGAGCCCTCCCGACCCCTCTTCGGGGGAGGATTGGTGCATCGGCGTATCCGAGCGATAAAGAGCAAATATTTTCTCCCCGGCCGTCTCGCGCACAAAATAGGCAATCTCCGCGGGCGCCGGAAATGTCTGTTTCTGCTCAAAGTCCAGATGGGCCGTGGAAAGAAAACGCAGCGAAGTGAAATAGTTCCCGTCAATTTCTTTGGTACTCCCTGTAAAAGGGACGTCGGCAACCGCGACGTCGCCGGGTTTCTCCTCGGGAACATAAACGGAACCCAGATCCTCCAAGATCCTTTCGATGGTTATGCGAGCCATGGCATAAACATCCGCCTGGGAATTCGTATCGTCTATGATCCTGAAGGTCCCCGTATAGGATACAAAAATGGTCGAAAGAATGATGCCGAACAGGAATATGGCAATTAGAATCTCCAATAGCGTAAAACCGTTTTTACCTCCATTCCTTTGCTGAATGCCATCCATCTGCTATGTCTCTGCCGGGAAATAACGATAAACCCTGAGCCTGAATTGTCTCCGCGGATCATTGCTCAGGGAGACGGTTACATCGATCTGTTTCACCTTATCCGATACCATGGATAGCTCTTCCAGTGCAAGGCCCTGGACCGACACCTCCCAGACGTATCCCGGAAAATCCTCTCCGAAATCGCCGGAGTCCGACCCCAGATCATTGAGGGCGCGGATTTCCATTTCGGCCATCTTGGACTGGGCCAGCAGGGCCGCCGTCGTATTGAATTTCGATTCGTTGGCCAGGGAGGATCCCTGGGACTGGGAACCTAGAACCGCCATCAAGGCGATAGCGATGATGGCGAGGGAAATCATGACCTCCAGAAGGGTAAACCCGAAATTCCTATTTCTCTTTTTATCTTTCATCGCAGGTTACATTGCGGATGCTTCTTGTTTACCACCTATGATGTATCCCCGGGTCCTATGAACTCTCAAATTCTACATAATTTTCAAGAACCCGCACTCTTCCCAAGAAGGGGCTCAGCACAATTGTGAATTTTTTACCTTCCTCCGAACCTATATGGATGGCGGACTGCTTCACATAGCCCCTTTCGCTGAAAAGGATTTGCGCCTCCCCGCTCCCTCTTTTTCCCTCTCCTTTTAACCACACATCCATGAGATGAGCGTCTTTCGGGAAAAAAAAGGCCTGTTTTTTAGCCTTTGTCCGTTCTTCTTCCGTCATCTCCGGATAATCGGCCCAGAGAATGCCCGTGTCAAAATCGAAATGAAGCACGTAGAACCTATGTTCCCGCACTGCCTCGTTTCTGACGTACTTGATGGTTCCCACCATTTTCAGGACCGTGCTCTTCAGCGTATCCGTGAGCAGGGACTCTCTGAGCCGGGGAACCGTCAGGGTGAGCATCAGCCCGATCAGGACGATGACCACCATCAGTTCTACAAAGGTATATCCGCGTTTATCGAAAAAACGGGAATTTTCCACCATCTTGCCACATTCCATTTTTTTTGACTTCCGTTTATAAGACCCTTGCACTTTATCATTGAAGGGGGTTCAAGACCATCATAATCTGACCTTATCCATATGTCCTCCATTCTGCATCTTCCTGGCGGGAAGTGCAACGCACAAAAAAAGCGGAGCCGTCTCCGGCTCCGCTCCTTGGTTATTTTCTTTAGACTATTTCTTTTTCACCGTCAACTGATGAAACTTTCATTGACGGTTAAACATTCCCTGCCGTTATTGTACGGTTACCCTCACCATGTCATACCAGGTGGCATTGGGAACGCCGTCTGCATTATTGTCCACGGCGAAATAGAAATCATAGGCGCCCTTCGGGAAGTGTTCCCTCGAACACAGGAAAAGGCGTAGATAGGTCCGCAAGTCCTCCCTGTACGCAGGGCGTGAGTCCCAGTGTCCAGCCGCTCGGGTACACATAGGAAACCCAACCCAATTCGGCGCCTGTTCCATAGGTGGCTGCGACCCACCAATCGGCCGGCTGGCCGGTTCGGCTTCCGGAAGCGAGGCTGACGGTGATGGATATGGTATCTTCCGTGGTAACCGTAATGGCGCCCGCCTGACCATTGGCCCTGATGCTCGCCACCGGCGGATTCAGGTCCGCGATGGCGCCGTAGATCACTATCTTTTCCTGGTCCACATAGTTCCAGCCGGCTTCCAGGACATCGATGTCCGTGGTTCCTTCGGGAAGGGGCTCCACCCTGATCATCGTTACCGTCCGCGCCGAAGCGCCTGCATTGTGATCCCAGTCATAATTGTAGGGCCAGATCACATCTTGATCCGCGGAATTGCTGGCCTGATCGGGGGCTTTCGGCACTTTCTGCGGTGGGACCACTCGGAACGGCCCCTCTCCGTCGAGCTTGTTTGAGTCATCCAACACACCGGGGTTCAAATCCTGTCCCTCCCGTTTGAAGGCGAGGATCATCTTCAAACCGTTCGTGTTTGTGATGAGATCCCCGTGAGTTCGACCGACGCAGGACGGGGCGCTGTAATCGCACCATCCGGACAATGGGTTCAAGGCCGTATCTGCCTGGACATCATAATAGTACTGGGCCTGGAGATAAGTTCCTTTCACATGATAAAGTCCGGGATCGGGATCTTGCTCAAGGGGATGATAGATGGAATAGCCATCCGGCGAATACGCCGAGATTCCCGTGGCTGAATCCAGGATTCCCGCATCCTGGAGGAGATCCCATACCGGTACGCCGGTGTATTGGGCATAATAGTCGCCGGATCGGGCGGTATTCATCAGCAGGAACTGTGTGTGCTGGGCCATGGCTTCCAGTTGGGTTTTTGAATAGACGCGGCTGGGGGCGGGAACTTTGGACGGGTCATCGTTGGGATTTCCCGGATATCTATCTGCTTCGATCTCTACGATATTGCTGTATCCGTCGTTATCGGAGTCGAGGTTTTCGATGGCGGCCAGCGCGGCGACGTTACGCCCGTTCATGTAATAGTCTTTTCCATAGGGATTCAGAGTATCCACGATATTGCCGCTGCCGTCATACCCATAAGAATAATGGCACCACTGACAGCTTCCAAGGCTTACCAACTTTCCTTTACTATTTTCATATTCGCCTCCTGTGTGGCACGTGGCGCAATGATCGAGTTTGGTGCCCGCCGTTTCCGGATACTTGGTCAGAAAATTCGGGGAATCGACTTCCCCTTCATGATGGTAGGCCGCAAAAGTCGGCGAAACCAATCCAATCGCCAATAACAAAACGCTAAAAACAAAACCGATCTTTTTCATTTCTTTCCTCCTGTATCTCTATGGTTGCCTTTAGAACTGCAGTTGAACCCTTCCTGTAAACACATCTTCCTGGTCGCTGTAAATGGTTTCTCCCGTCAGAGAATCCCGATCGATAAGCAGCGGTTGGTCGAAATCGGTTCTTGTAGCGTCAATGAGAAGCCTGATATAGGGATTGAGGTACCAGTTCAGGGCGATGGTGTATGCCGTCGCCTTTTGAACGGAGTTTCCCGGTTCAAACAGATCCTTGTATGCATTATCTCCCCCATCAAAAACATCATAACGAAAGGCCAGACCCAGGGCGCCCCATCCCCCCTGCCAGAGATTCCTCTTTGGTTTGATGGCCATGATCTTCCCGTTCTTTATCAAGGGTTGTTCGCCTGTTACCATCCAGAGCAACGCTCCGTAATACTCCTTGACATTGATATTGAACTGATCCGAACTGGTTTGAACATCCGAATACTGCAGATTTACATATTCTCCCCACGCCATCAGCGGTCCATAACACCATGCCGCCTCAGCCCCATAGCGCGTCTGTGATTGGGCGTTCAGAATAACGTTAAATTTAGCGGAGGAGTTTACATTGAAGAACGTGGTCAAGCCGGTGGTCTTGTCCACAATATTGACGTTGTTTCGATCCACGTTTGCGTAACTGAAAGACCCTCCAATCTGGAAGCTCTCCACAAAGGAAATTCCCAGCGTTTTGAAAGGAGAGAGAACAAGACGCCCGATCATCTCGGGCGAATCCACATTGCCTCCGACAGTGTCGTCCTCCCCGTCACCGTTAAAGATGCCCAGTCCATAATTAATCCGATCGCTCAACGCCGACCCATGGGCCATCAGGCCCACATCGCGGCGGGGAGTCAGATAATATCCCATGGATCTTTCCGCGAAGGGGATGTTTTTATCGGATGAGTATTGTTCAAAACCAAACGGCGTCTTAAACTGACCCATTCGAACTTGAAAATAGGGAAGAATTCGGGCATCCAGATAGGCATCCAGGAGACGCCTGCTCCCGGCTCCCTGAAATTCATATTGGAACTTGTAGGTAAATCGATCGAGAATATGTCCTTGTAAGATTAACCTCGCCCGTCGAATATCGAAGCGATTCTTTTCGGGATCTATTGCGTCCTTGTAATCGTAATAACGGTAATCAGCCTGGAGAAGGCCTCCGATGCACAACGAATACTTGTTGTCTTTGCCGGCCAGGCAGAAGCCGTTGTCGTATTTTGCTTCTAAAGGGAAAGAAGAATCGCTGCTCGCTTTCTCTTCTTTGGCGGCAGTACTTTCGGGGGGTGTTGACTTGGGCGCAGCTTCGGCCATTTTTTCCGTTGGTTTCCCTGGCGCGGAAGGCGCCTGCCCCTGAAGAAGTGCCTGTTCTTTTTCTTTCAGGGACCTTTCCTGTTCCGCGAGCGCGTTTTCTTTTTTTAGAAGAGCTCTTTCTTTTTCCTGGATAGCTTCTTCTCTCGCCTCAAGTTGCTTACGATCCTGTTGAATGGTGAGCCTGATTTTTGCCGCCTCCCCAGGGGTAATGGCCCCCTTTTTCTCGAATATCTCCAACAGCTGTTCCAGCGCTCCGGATTCGGCGGCCGAAACATTGTTTATTCCTGTAAAGAGGCACAATCCGATAAGAATCGTGAGGCATGCCGTCCTGAAATTGTGGTTCATTACCGCCAAATGGTTGGGTCTCCGCACTTTATGAAGGTTGCGCAATGGAAAGCCATGGGAAATGCCATGTCGATCATATTCGACATAACGATAGTCAAAAAAAACCGGTTCCTGATCCGCGAGATAGCAAAGCATTCTTTAGGCCCGATCGGGCGAATATTTATCATCAAGGTCACTTATTGTCAATTTTTTTCAATATTTATTTATAGCGATAATTTGGAACCAAAAATAACCGTTACCGACGATAAATGCCACGGAATGTCGTATGCTTGTTGAAAAGTGCGTGTAAGAATGGATGTATGAGGTCTTTTTGTTGATGTTGAGCGAGAAGGGGAACTCATAAAAAAAGCCGGCTGCAAATGCCGGCTTTTTCAGATCACACTGTTTTTAGAAGGGCTCAGGCATTCAAGGGAGTGGCGGCCGCATACAACGTCATGAGACTGTTGAAAAGCCCTGCAATATCATCGGCAATCCCTTGTTCTTTTTCCATGGCCTCAGCCTTTGTCATCCGCTTTTCAATGAGAAGTTCTATCTTGTCGGAATTGTCAATCTTTGTGAAGAAAGAGGTCAGTGATTTCTCCGGTGTTTCATCCTGATCCGATCGGTAAACCCACTGATGTGCATCCGGTTTCAACGTACCGGTAAATCCCTTCAGCCCTCTATCCAAGAGGCAAAGGTCCTGAGACGCACATTGCTTGAGCAGCCACGCATCATTTTCCGGCCGATCCAGCCATTTCAGCAGCACATGCCGGTCGTTGTTCCCGGAGGCGGATGGATCGGCGGCGGGGATGTGAAAGCCGAAACCGAGGCTGCCTTCGTCGACCCTGGCATAGAACTTCACCTGAAACAAAGTGTCTTTCTGCTTTTGGCGCGTTGCGTCCAGCCAATGCACTTCAGGTTTTCTTAACACCACCCATGAGTTGAAATCGAACTGGTTGGACTTCAGCAGCCGACTCACCGCCCCCCCGATTTGGCCGCGACCACGCCAAGTGGTTTTGGAAACCAAATTGCTGAAATCATCCTCTTCCAAGCCGCAGAATTCCTTCGTACCTCGCGAGGCGGGCGCTTTGGCTTTCTTTGTTTTCTGTGCGGCCTCTTCAGCTTCATTCTCTTTTTCACGTCTCAGTCGATCGATAATGCGCATTTGAAGAATGATGGGGGTGGAGACTTCCTCCCCGTTTTCCCAGCGAATATCCATGGAGTCTTTTCCCGTGGAGATGACTTCGAATACTCCTTTCATGTTTTCGTATTTCTCACCGACTTCAAATTTGATTTCTTGTATCATTGGGCTCTCCTTTTCGGCATTTTCAGGGTTTATAAGCGTTCATTGCGGCTCTTTTCGCGAAAACGGTTCGCCGCCAAAATTATTACCACTGTGCCGGCATACCGGTGATATGAACGAATGAGGACGGAGGTGGAGGATGTGATTATATTAATTTACTTCCACAGCGTTAAAAAGTAATGAAGCAATATTATCGCTTACGAATTTTCACCATCATCCTGAAAATTATTGGGGTTCTCTTCGACTTCCCGGGCTTTTTTATCCAGCCTGGCTTGTTTTTTTTCTTCCGGGCTGAGATCAGAGAATAGTGGGTCGTGGGGTAGTGAATCAAAATGCGAAAAAGGGGCGCCCTCTTTTTTGAATGCTCAACGCTACAAACCGGAGGAAACCACTTTGGCAAAAAGAACAGCCCTTCAGAACGAGACCGTCACCCCAATAAATGACGAGGTCGAGTGGACTATAAAGATATTAACCTCTATTTTAGTGAAAAGCAATTTAATTATGGATTTTTTAGTAATCTCAAATAGGAGGTTCGTTCTCGAATCTTGCCGGATGCCTTCCTCTATTGGGGAGACAGCCAGGCAAACGCTCCTCTTTTGGCCCGTCCTTTTGACTCATGGGCGGATTTGTTCCTTTGCGTTTGCTGCCCTCCGGCACGGAGGGAGGTGCTTCTTTGAGGTGTCAAGGAAGGAGAACCATAACTTCTGATTACGCCCGCATTATAATCAAAGTCGGCCAGCGTTCGTTGCTCTATGGGGGCTCCAAGGGTGCGGTTGATGGCGTGCACCATAACCTTGTCCTCTCCGGTAATAAGGGTGAAAGCCTCGCCGCTGCGAGTAGCCCGGCCGGTCCTGCCTATTCGATGAATGTATGCCTCGGGGGTGGAAGGGATATCGTAGTTGATGACGTGAGAAATCTGGGTGACATCAATGCCTCTGGCGGCAATATCCGTGGCTACCAGGATCTGAAATGTGCCGTCGCGAAAGCCATCCAGTGCGGCTTGTCGACGCCCCTGGGAAAGATTTCCCTGAAGAGAAGTCGAACGAAACCCGGCTACGGCCAGTTTTTGACCCAGGCTCTTGGCACGGTGTTTGGTACGGGTAAAAACCAATATGGAATCGGCGGAGGTATTTTCCAACAGCTTTAACAGCAGTGCCGTTTTCAAATGCTGGGCGACCGGATAGAGGGCATGGCGAACCGTGTCCGCAGGCGCCGTGATCCCTACCTGGATGGTGGTGGGATCTCTCAGGATGTCTTTTGCCAGACGACGTATTTCCGTGGGCATTGTAGCCGAGAAAAGCAGCGTCTGACGCTTTTTGGGAAGATGGGTTAAAATGCGCCGGATGTCCGGGAAAAAACCCATGTCGAACATCTGGTCGGCCTCGTCAATAACCAGCACCTCCAACCGGGAAAGATCGACGGTATGGCGACTGATATGATCAAGAAGCCTGCCGGGACAGGCCACCACAATATCAGCCTGCTTCAGTTTCTGAATCTGGGGATTAATATTCACGCCGCCGTAGACCGTAGTGCTTTTCAAGCGGGTCTTAAGCCCCAGGGTTTCGATGGCCTGATGAATCTGTTCGGCCAGCTCTCGGGTCGGGGCAACGATCAAGCTGCGAATGCCACCTGTTTTTTTCTCCATCAACCGATTGAGTATGGGCAGGACGAAGGCAGCTGTTTTACCTGTGCCGGTTTGCGCCAGCCCCATCACATCATGATTCTTGAGGACATGAGGAATCGCCTGATCCTGAATAGGGGTGGGGGTTACATATCCCGCGGCCGTGGCGCCTGCCGCAACATCGGGATGGAAATGAAAAGACTTAAAATTCAAAAAACACCTTCTTTCTGTGTTCCAATAAAAAAGCCCCGGAACCATTCCGGGGCTTACGTGATTTTTAGTTACAACCTGGAACAACAATAATTTTCTACAAATATACGGATTGTTGAGATCAAAGTCAAGTGTATTCAACAATGCCCCAATTATTAGTTCAAATGACTAAAGGAAGAAATGATCGTTCAGGAATGGCAATCAATACGGATAACCGGACTTGAGAGGACCTTCGTAAATGCCCTGAACCGTCCCGGCTTGTAGGGAAGCTGGAAAGAAATATGGCTGTTCCTGGAAACCGTTGAGTATTTCGATCTCGATAAGGTCGCGGAATACACAATGCTATTGGAACATGCCATTACCGCTGCAAAAGTGGGTTTTTTTCTGGACCAGCACCGGGAATCTCTGATGGTCTGGAGAGATATTTGAAGTAATAACTTTTTTGGATGGGAAAACGCTTCTTGTATACTCGGTTCAGATAGATGGTTGCCAGGCCAATGCCGAAATGGTTGAAAGCTTTAATCCCAACGAGCCATTTTGCCATATCGAAATCCGAGTCGAATGGATCGCAGAACGAACGGACGGAATTGATCATAATAGGTCTCAATCGTCTTTAGGAACCGACCGCTTGTCCTGCTGCCGCCGCTTTGCACTTTCCCGCCTTCGCGGGCGAACTGGTAAAAAAAGTCGATGAAATCGGATTTGGACAACCCAGACAGATGCTTCTTTGTGATTGTGTTGCTATAGTAGTCTTCGTTATTATAGATCTTCGCAGATGAATTGATACTTGACAAGCAGGTCAAATACGTGCCATTGTATTCCTAAAGTTCATATAAAATCAAATTGAATTTTAGGGTGTCTTGTATGATTTCAAGTCGTGGCCGGCCATTGTCGCCAGAGACGAAAAAGCTTGTCGTTTTGGTGAAACAATATTTTGACGGAAAGAAGTTCAAACCGATGGAGCCGAGTGTGAAGTGCACTGCTGATGCACTTGGCATCGGTGTGGCGACAGTAAAGAGAATCATGGCGGATTACAATCGTGATCCCGAATTGCTGGATGAACCAACAAAGACGCGTGGTCGTCCGGTCCATGCCGTGAACAAAACACATCAGGAAGCCATTAGGGAGTATATTCGATTAGCAAATAGGCAGGGCAAGTATATAACACTTTCTAATATTGGAGATTTTCTGAAAGAGCGATCCTCCGAAGAGGAACCATTCCATATCGCGACATTGGCAAGAACGCTCAATCGATGGGGATTTGAATTCGGTAAAGGAACGCGTTCACAGCACTTGAAAGAAAAGGACCATGTAATTGCCGCCAGACATCGGTATTTGCGGAAAAAGAGGGATAATCGTACATCTGGTGGGGATACAATACGGTCCGAAGTCTATCTTGATGAATCTTACGTTAACAAAAACCATAGTAATGATTTTATTTGGTATTCAGGGGAAGATGGTCCTTGGGTTCAGAAGCCAACGGGCAAGGGAGAGCGTCTGATTATCATCAATGCAATCACCAAATCTGGCTGGGTTCCGGGTGCGAAGCTTGTATTCAAGAGTACAAAGAAGACAGGGGATTATCATGGGCAGATGAACACGGATTTGTTCAGGAAATGGTTTGTGGAAATGCTCCTTGAAAACATCCCCGAAAACAGCCTGATAATTATGGATAATGCATCTTATCATAACACCCTCGCAGAGCATTCCCCTCCGACACCTCTTTGTTCCAAAAAGAGGATTACGGAATGGTTGGAACGAAACAGAATATATTGCCGTCAGGATTGCTTGAAACCGGAACTGATTGAAATTCTAAAAAAATTGGCACCTGAGCCATCGTATGCAATTGATGATATTGCCCGATCCTACGGCCATGAGGTCATCAGAACCCCACCGTATCACCCGGAGTTACAACCGATAGAAACTTGCTGGGGAGTCGTCAAGAACCATATAGCCAGAAATTCTGATTTCACAATGAAAAACTTAATCGAACAGCTCGATGCCGGTTTTGCCAAAGTGACAGATAAAACATGCACGGAAATTATCAAGAACGTAAGAAAAATAGAAGATGATTTTTGGACAGAAGATTTACAATTCGATGAGCAAGAAATTGCCTGAAAATGGTATCAATTCATATGCGAAGATCTATAGTATGGGGATCGTTCGAGTATTATTTAAAGAATGCATCGATCAGTTCTTGAGGTGGTTTCTTCATGGGTTATCCTCCGAATCTGGTGCCCTATCATTAATTTGATTTGAATGCGGCCGATGTTCATGGATCGATGGCAGCCTCTACTTCCTCAGTTATCCGTAGTTCCAGGTGTCACCGACGTCTGCAAGGGGGATCACCTGGATTTTTTCAGTCAGACGATAGGCCGCTTTCCCGGGATAGACGACCCATAGCCGCTTCAACTTAAGGTCTTCAACTGCCGTCTTCATGGATCGGGTCAAGCTCGGGGGGCATCTTCATATTTGAATTCCACCCCCCAGCTTTGTCCGCGCGCCTGCCAGAAAAGGTCCAGTTCCGCGCCGGCGTGGGTGTTCCAGAAATAGAGATCCCCATCTTCCTTTCCCAAGATTCGGCAGACGCAATCCAGGGCAAACCCTTCCCAGGAGGCGCCCAGCCGGGTGACGCGTACAGTTGGTCCGGGGTTTCAATGGACAGCAAGGCATGGAAGAGCCCGGAGTCGCGCAGGTACAGTTTCGGCCGCTTCACCAGACGCTTTCCGATGTTGACAAACCAGGGCTGAAGGATGCGGACCATGAACGTACCTTCCAGAATATCGCAATATTTCCGGACGGTCATGTCGGAGACGCCGAAAGAACGACCCAGCTCCGCAATAGTTCATAATGTTGCCGTGGTAGTGGCTCAGCATGGTCCAGAAGCGGCGAAGCGTCCGGGCGGGGATTGTGATCCCCAATTGGGGGATGTCCCTTTCCAGAAAGGTCGTCACGTATTGGTTTCGCCAGAGCAGGCTTTCATCGTCGGACGCCGCCAGGAAGGATGGGGGCAACCCCCCTCGCCACCAAAGGGTCTTGATGGCCCCGGGGTCAATATCGCTGAGGCGGAATCCGCCCAATTGAAGATAGCCGATCCTCCCTGCTAAGGGATTCCGAACTTTGGCGAATCAAATCCCGGGAGGCGCTTCCCAGGATAACGAACTTGCGATTTTTTCCTTGATCCACCAGATAGCGCAGGAGCGGAAAAAGATCGGGCAACCGCTGGATCTCATCGATGACGATGAGTCCCGTCAGGTCTTCCAGTGCAAACTGAGGCTGTTCCAGACGGGCAAGATCCTGGGGGTTTTCCAGATCGAAATAGGAATCGGCGACAAGCGTTCGAGCCAGCGTCGTCTTTCCGCACTGCCGGGGGCCAAGAATCGCCGTAACGGGAAATACGGTCATGAGTTTGCTTAATGTAGCCCGATCTATTTTTCTGTCGATAAAGTTCATGGCCGGAGCCTAAACGATTTACCTTGAAAAATCAAGCTCTATATTTGATATTTCAATATAAGGAAGGAAATGAAAAGGATCAAAGAGTACTTGACGGGTACTTGATTATGCTTTAATGGAAAGGTAATAATGCTCATGACCAAAGACACGTGTGCCGCGAAGCAACAGGGCCTTGAGAGCGGAACCGCATGGACCGACGCTGCAGCTTCCGCAGGACTGAAACCTGTCCAGGCGAAAACCGGGGTGACCTGTGGGAGGCATGACCGTACGGCTCAAGAATCTTCAGGAGGATCAAATGTTCACAACAGCTGAAATTATTGAACTGGCCATCCGCATTGAAAAGAACGGGGAAAAGACATACAGGAAAGCGCAGGAAGAAGCTTCCGATCTTTCCATGGTTACCGTGCTTCAACAATTGGCTGATGAGGAAATGGAGCACGGGAAATGGTTTACCGACCTGAAAGAAAAGGCGGCGGTCATAACCAATGATCCCGAGCTGGAGGCCATGGGCGGGGAAATTCTCAAAAGCGTACTGGGAGATCAGGCGTTTTCCATTGCGGATGCTGATTTTTCGAAGATGGAAGATCGCGGAAAGCTGCTTGAAACGGCCCTGGAATTTGAAGAAGACACGATCCTTTTTTACGAATTGATCGGTTCATTCATGGGGGACGAGGAATCGCTTCAAGGGCTGCAACAAATCATTGAAGAGGAAAAACAGCATGTTCGAAAGCTGAAAGATACCCTTAAGAACGCTGCGGAATAACCGTTTGCATGGAGGATTTCTTATGGAAAACACCAATGACACACATCTCAAATCGGTCGGATACATTCTGTGGCTGTTCGGGTTCATCGGCGCTCACAGATTCTACTACGGCAAAACCGTGTCCGGCATCATTTATTTCTTCACGCTGGGGCTCCTTGGAATCGGCTGGATTATCGACCTGTTCCTTATCCCGTCCATGGATCGTCAGGCGGATTTCAAGTACCGGACGGGAAGCATCGATTACACGGTCGCGTGGGTCCTGCTCACCTTTCTGGGCCTTTTCGGCATTCACCGGATGTACATGGGCAAATGGATCTCGGGCTTTCTTTACCTGCTGACAGCGGGATTTTTCGGGCTGGGGGTGTTATACGATTTTCTGACTCTCAATGAGCAGATCAACCTGATAAACAGCCAGGAGGTGTAGGGGCAGCATTTCTGCCCCCGATAAAAGTGTTCATTCGTTCATGAGTGTGCCTAATGATAATCATGGGTTCCCAGAACTACCTTGATTCCCGTATTCTTTTCGATGAGTTGGGCGTACTCTTCCGCACCGCCATAGGGGCATCCCGGCTTGGCGTTGGCAAGGCACGAACTCAGGTAAATGGTATCGGGCTTGATTTCGGACAGTTTCATGGCCATGCCCAGATTGGAAACAATCGATCTGCCCGGGCACTGGCATTTCAAAAAAGCCGTAACCTGAGAAGGTTCATCAAACGTTCCTTCCCCAAGGGCCGCCGATTTCAGACAACGCCATTCTCCGGGGCAACCGTATCCGCTATCCATGTAAGACCCGCAACCTATAACCGCTACTTTTTTCATGTTTAACCTCCATTGTTCATTGATTTTTGTTTGGCGCACTATATCATAAAGGAAAAATAATGAAAGTGCGTTTTATGGGGATCACCGAAATGGAAAGAAGAACATTTCTGAAGGCGTCGGCAATAAGTCTGGCTTCGGCACTTGTACCGCCGGGAACCACAAAAGCCGCATCGGAAACCCTTTCTTCGAAAAAACCGACGCGCTCAGGTCCGAAAGCGGCGGTCTTTTTGGCCGGGGTGGCTCGTGGATCAAATGAAAACGCCTTAAAAAATGCGGTCAGGGAAACAGCCGAGGCCGCCACTGATTTTTCCTGGTTGTCCAAGGGGGATGACGTATTCATCAAACCGGCCCTCAATTCCGGGAACCCTTATCCTGCCACGACCAGTCCAACAGCCATTGGAACCATGGTGGCGCTCCTCAAGGAAAAAGGGGCGGGCAGAGTCATCGTGGGGGATATGTCGGGGATCGCCCATGTGAAATTGACCCGGGAAGGAGTGAGCGGCAGCTCACGGGATCTCATGAAGGCCTGCGGCATGGCGGAGGCAGTTCTAAAGGCGGGCGGTGAGCTTTATTTTTTTGAAGAGGCCGGTTGGGATGCCTTTTACCTGGATATGCCGGCATCCGGATCCAACTGGAAAGGCGGCCTGATGATGCCCCGAATATTGAGAGAGGTGGATCACGTGGTGCTCATGCCAAGATGCGCCCGTCATGTTCTTGCGGGGAGCACCCTGGGGCTCAAGGCCGCGGTAGGCTACTGGCGGACCGATACGCGATTGGAGTACCATCGTGATGCCGCTACCTTTCAGGAAAAGACGGCCGAGGGCAACACGGTGCGGACGCTGCTTCAAAAACAGCGTCTCGTGCTGACGGCGGCAGACAAAATACTCACTGTATTCGGCCCCGACAATGGGTATGTAGCCCAGCCCGAGATCGGATTGGTGATTGCTTCCGAGTCGGTGGTTGCCCATGATATGGTTTCCCTGGCATGGCTGCTGATGAACCGGGAAGCCAGCCCCGAATCGGAGAAGAACGGCTTCAACGACCCCTACGAAAGCCAGGTGATTGTCACCATGGGGAATCACTATGTGGTGGGAAAGCTGGGGGGCTGGCTGGCCGCCCTGACTCCGGAAACGCTTACCAGGAATGATATCAACACGATATGGGACGACCGCGTCCTCAACCGGGCCTACCAGGTATTGGGAGGAAGGCCGGAAATCGATCTGAAAACCGCAAACGACGCAGTACCCGAGGAAGTGCGGAGGCGGTTGGCGGAGATGACAACACCTGTATAGTTCAATAAGGAGCTCTTATGGAAGGAAAAAAAATTAAGCACAGTGCTGTAAATATCGCCCATGTCATGATGCCCCAGGACGCGAATCCATCAGGAAATGTCCACGGAGGGGTCGTGATGAAATATATCGATACGGCAGCAGGGGTGGTCGCCCGGCGTCATGCCCGCTGCAACTGTGTGACGGCCTCCATCGACAGGCTTGATTTTCATCATCCGGTCTACATAGGGGACCTCCTTACACTCAAGGCAAGCATCAACATGGTGGGAAAGACCTCCATGGAAATCGGTGTTCGGGCCGAAGCGGAAGACCTGGTTACCGGTCGTATTCGCCACACTTCTTCCGCCTATCTCACCTTTGTGGCCCTTGATTCCAAAGGCAGCCCCAAAGAAGTTCCTCCCCTGAATCTGGAAACAGAAGAGGAAAAAAGGCGGAACCGGGAGGCCTTCGACAGAAGGGGAGTACGGCTTATGGAAAAAAAGAAGGAGAAAGAGGGGCAGGATGAAGCTGGGGTACTGTATATATAGAACTGAACATTTTCTGGAGACAACAAAATGAACGAACAAGCAACCACCATGGTGATGGCCTCCTTTGCCGGCGATTCCCTGGCCCTTGGCGCCCACTGGATCTACGATACCCGGGCCATTCTTCGGACCTTCGGAAGGGTGGAATCCCTCCTGAAACCTTTGCCGGACTCCTATCATCCAACAAAGGAAAGAGGGGCATTCACCCATTATGGAGACCAGACCTTTGTGCTCCTTGAATCCCTTGCAGCCATGGAGGGATTTGACCTTCTCGATTTTTCCGCCAGGTGGCGAAAGCTCTTTGAAAACTATTCCGGCTATGTGGACGAGGCCACAAAGGGAACGCTTGCGGCCTATGCCTCCGGCAGAAAATCGGAAGATGGAGGAAGTCCTTCTGACGAACTGGCGGGAGCATCACGCATTGCTCCTCTCGTATACGTCTACCGTAACGATCACACCGAACTCCTGCAGGCCGCCGTGGCGCAAACCAGGATGACCCATAACCATCCGCTCGCATTGGACAGTGCCGCTTTTTTCGCGGCAGTAGCCTTCTCCGTTCTGGGAGGGATGGGGCCGGTGGAAGCCATGGAAAGAACGGCTCGTGAGGATTTTAAGGATTCTCCCATATCCGGCTGGGTCAAGGCCGGCATTGCGTCATCCGGCAGGGAAAGTGTCTCCGTCATCGCCGATTTTGGCCAGAACTGCCATGTCACGGATGCCTTTCCAGGGGTAGTACATCTTATTGCCAAATACCAGAACGACCTGCGTGAAGCCCTCATCCAGGCCGTCATGGCGGGCGGGGACAGCGCGGCCCGAGCAATGATGGTGGGAATGATCCTGGGCGCCTATCCCGGTTCCGGAGATCTGCCCGAAGAATGGGTTTCGGAGATGAAAAAAGCGCGGACAATTCTTCAACTCCTGAAAAAAATCCGATGAAAATACTTTGAGCTTTCCGCCTTGAGCTCTCAGCCATGGAGATAAGCCGGGTTGCGGGCACGGTCCCCGTTAACTCCCTAACCTGATCCGGACTCAGGACGCACATCGATCTCTGTTCCGGCCAAAGGATGAAAAATGTACCACGCAAAGATCGATGAGGTACTTGTCATCGGGCATCACGACCCGGATACGGACGCGGTCTGTTCCGCGATTGCCTATGCCTCCTTTTACGCCTGGCAGACGGGAAATCATGCCGTGCCCTGTCACCTGGACAACCTGAACCGTGAAACCGCCTGGCTGCTGAAACATGTGGGCATCCCGTCTCCCCGGGCCATCAAGGATGTGTTCTTTCGCGTTTCGGACGTGATGCGAACGGATGCTCCATCCCTCCACTCCGATAACACGCTCCGGGAAGCCGGTCTGATGATGCAACAGCACGACCTGGGCGCCCTGCCGGTAGTGGACAGGGCCGGAAAACTGGTGGGACTCCTGGAACGGGACAGATTGGCCGACCGCTATCTGGCGGAGCTGCAACTGCCCAAGCGGTTGGAACTGCCCCTTGGACTGTTGAATCGGACCCTGGAAGGAGATCCGGTCGTCGGGGATGAGGAGCTGGTGATTCGAGGCCGTGTCTGGATCGCCACCTTCAATGAAAAAGAAGCCGGCGCCTATGTTTCATCCGGAGATCTCGTTATTGTAGGCAACCAGCCCGAAGTGCAGGTTGCCGCCGTCCTGGCCGGGGCAGGGTGTCTCGTGGTCACGAATGGCGCATCCGTATCCGATGTCTTGCGGGCCGAAGCGCGCAGGCGCGGGGCCGTGATCATCCGCACCGGGCAGACAACCTTCGCCGCCGCCCTCTTGATCCAGCAGAGTATGCCGGTTCAGATCGCCATGGATCCTCACCCGCCCACAATTTTGGGTGAAAACCTGATCAGCGACGGTCTGGAAAGGCTGCGAAGGCATAATCTGGCGGCCCTCCCGGTTGTCGATGAAAAGGGGTTCCTGAAAGGACTTCTCCTGCGACGGCATCTTGCCGGACAGAACCGGCGACGCGTTATCCTCACCGATCACAACCATCCCGACCAGGCCGCGGCCGGTGTTTCCCAAAGTGAAATTCTTGAAATTATCGATCACCACAACCTGGGGGGTTTGAACACCCTTGAACCGTTGCGGATGCTGGTGGAACCCGTGGGAAGCAGTTGCTCCCTGATCGCCGAACTCTACCGGCAGCACAAGGCCCCGTTAACGCCGGGCCTGGCCGGGGCCATGTTAGGCGCCATCCTTTCGGATACGGTCGAATTCCGCTCTCCCACCACCACTTCCCGCGACCGCGCCATCGCGGCATGGCTGGCGAAGATTGCCGGGGAAAAGATCGATGATCTGGCCCGGTCCCTCTTTCGCGCGAGGATGCCGACCCCCGCTCCGCCGCCTTCCTGGTGGGTGCATCACGACTGGAAGATCTATCGTTTCGGGGACAAGGAGATCGGGATCGGGCAGACCGAGCTGACGGACATCGAAAAGTTGATGCCCCCCGTGGAGGAACTTCGTTCCGAGCTGCGGAAAGCGGCAGAGAACTCCGGCCTCTTCATGGCGGTGCTGATGCTTACGGATATTCTGGAGAAAAGAAGTCTGGTACTGATCCATGACGACAACGGCCTGGACCTGGCGGCGAACGCCTTTAACCGGCCTGTGAACGCGTCCGGCATGATCGAACTGCCGGGTGTCATGTCAAGAAAAAAGCAGTTGGTCCCCCCCCTTGCGGCGGCTTTGGCCTGATAGCCCAATCACTGCAAACGCCGGCGATTCAGATTCACCATGGGCTCTTCGTCATCCACAAAGGGGATTCTTTCAGAACCTCCGTTCATTTCTCCTTCGGGCTGTTTTTCTTCCACAGCCGTCTTTTCCAACCCGGGGAAATAGATCTCAAAGACCGTTCCTTCCCCAAGCTCGCTCTCAACCAGAATACCGCCACCATGTCTCTTCACGATGCCATGAATCACCGAAAGACCCATTCCCGTGCCCTTGCCTGCTTCCTTGGTGGTGTAGTAGGGTTCAAAGATTCGATCCATGATTTTGGGCTCGATGCCTTCACCCGTATCCCTCATTGTAAGTCTGACGTAGTGACCGGGAGAGAGGATCCAATCAAAGCATGTTTTTTCTTCCTGAAGAACTATATTTTCAAGGGTCACTTCCAATACTCCCCCTTGTTCGGACATGGCATCGGCCGCATTGGTTACCAGATTCATCACAATTTGATTAACTTGGGCTGCATCCCCCATAACGCTGCATGGATCGTCCGAAATGCGCTGTTTGAAATCGATGCTGGCAGGGATGATGGACCTGAGCATCTTCACGGATTCTTTTATGATGGGAGCCATATCCATGGGCCAACTCTGTTCTTTAGTCTTACGGCTGAAAGCGAGCAATTGATGAACCATATCTTTTGCACTGATGGAAGCTTTACGGATTTCTTTTAAAAAGTCACTTATGGGATTCGAATCGGGAACATCATTAGATGCCAGTTGCGCATTCATGAGGATAATGGCTAAAATATTATTGAAATCATGGGCAATCCCCCCGGCCAGTCTCCCGATGGCTTCCATTTTCCGGGACTGCTGGAGCTGAGATTGAAGCCTTTCCTTTTCTTCTTCAGACCGCTTCCGCTCGGTGATGTCTTTTGAAACCACCGTCACGGATGTCGTGCTTCCACCTGTGTTTTTTACAGGGCTCAAAGTGCGAAGAAAATATTTGTCGTCCCTGAGACTTCTGTGCTCATGTCGGGTTGTTTGGCCGGTTTCGAATACTTCTTCAATTTTTCCCTCAAACTCCTTGGCGTCATCGATCGAATGGAGCTCCCCGTATGTTCTTCCTATGGCTTTGTTCGATGGCGATCCGATTCGTGATAGATGCTGTTTATTCACGAACAGGTACGTGCCATCCTTATCTACAAGGTATATGGAATCTTCGGTAGATTCCACCAGGGAACGGTATTCCTCCGCGCTTTTCAGAATGGCTTCTTCCGCCTGTTTGTGCTCTTCTATCTCGATTTTCAATTGTTCATTCACTTTCACCAGCTCCGCGGTACGCTCTTCCACTCTCCGCTCCAGTTCATCATGGGCTTTTCTAAGGGCAACCTCGGCCTGCTTACGGTCTGCAATGTCGGTTACGGCAACTCGAATCTGGCTTAAAGTTCCATTTTCATCCAATACGGGGATACATTCCATTTGCGCATGGAATTGAGACTTATCTTTTCTTACAACCCTCAGTTCATAGGTTTGCCTTGTCTTTGTTTTAATAAGTTTTTTGCGGTGATAATAGAAAATGTCCTGATCATCCCTGTTGATGAAATGAGAAAAAGGGTTGCCTGTCAGTAATCCTCTCTCCACACCTAACATGGTACACATCGTGAGATTAACATCCGAAATCATACCCTTTTCACTAATCGTGAAGTAACCGACAGGGGCGAAGTCATAGAGATCGGAATATTTATCCCGTGCTGCGTGGAGTTCCAGGTGGGTTCGGCGGAGTTCCTCATTCTGCATCTCTAATTCTATCTGGTGGACCCGCAGCTCGTGAATGACGCTTTGAACATCTTCAGCAGACCTGTCTTTGAGACCCGCGGGGCCTTCACGGACTAACTGTTCCGCCCGATGTCGCAAATCCTTTGATTTTGCTGCGCTGTCGTTTTCCACGGCGTCACCAGGGTTAGGTATTTATGCTGAAGGTTCAGTGGGTTATGCAAGTCATCCCGATTGGATGGTTATCAAAATGCCGGGTTGCCTGCATAATGAATTTATGCCTTTGGCTTTGACGTTTTCGCATCCCGATTCGCCTTTAAAATCTCGATGCTGTCTTTCAGCCCCTTGTAAAGACGGGACATCTCTAAGGCCATTCCGGCTATCTGCGCTATTGCTTGCACAAAATTTACGTCTTCCAAAGTGGCTTCCCAAGGTTGGGCGGAGTAAACTCTCAGGACTCCGATCGGATTCTCGCGCAAAACAATAGGTACAGACAAGATTGAAGAAATCCCCTCCTTTTTTGCCTCCTCCGGGTACTGAATTCGAGGATCGTCCGTGACATCGTCAATGGCGACCGGCCCATCTTTTAAAGAGTGGGCAATGGAGCGCATGGCACTCAGAGGACCCTTGTTCAGATACTCCTGACTTAGCCCCATTGAGGCGGCTACCTCCAGCTCATTGCTTTTGCGGTTAAAAAGCAATAAGGCACATCCCTTAACCTCCAAGGCGCTTTTGACGCTGTCTACAATGAGTAGGCATACCTCTTCAGGGTCTCGGGACACTACAACACCGTGAGTAACCTTTAACAGGGTCTGGTAATTTATGATTTCTTTTTTCATGACGCCCTCCTTGCTATAAGATCTCAACCGATAAAGACTTTTGGGGAGGCCTACTCACCAGAAGGACAACCCGGCTATCTTTTCGAAAAGAGAAAATGCCGAAAAAAGGTCAACGGGAAATATGAGGACTCATTGCTTTCCATCCCCATATCAAGACGAATTTGGCTATGTATAGAAGAAGATTGAGCTCCCAACAGGCAAACTATGCCTATCAGGAGCAGGGCATATACAATTCGGGGCGTCTTTTCATGGAGAACCTCCTGGATAGAGGTCGAATGATTGGTGACTTATGCATTAATGAAACGATAAAAAATACTTTATGTCAAGAAAAAATGGCTTTCTTTTCTTGTCATTCCTGTCATTTTCTGCTATTCTAACTTCATAAAGGTTCTGGAAAACCTTCCTTTTCAACGCCGCTGCAATCCATAGGATTTCAGCGGTCCATCCGGTACGAATCGTAGAATCATATTAAAAGGAGTTTTATCCATGAAAGGACCCATCGGGCTGGTCAGGTCCCTGAACATTGCTGAATACAAAAACGTAGGTTCATTATTTGAATGGCAGGAAGCGGATGCGTATCTCATCATCGATGAAGTCATTTACAAGGGGAAGTCCGGCGCCATTCTTTGTTATCATAATCCGCCTGTGCATCAGGTCAGTACGATCGGACTATATGCTTACCACGACGGTTTGGACAGGGTCCTGGAGGAGATCGAACACCTGGACTTTCTGATCCTTTACGGCGCCAATGATCCCGTTCACTCGGGGGGGGATCTCAAGGAAAGCCGGCGCAATCTCATGCGAACGCTCAAAGAAAAGCAGAAAATGGAGTCTCTTCGCACAGGGGCCGGGGAGGTGGATGCGCTTTTCAGCTGGGGAGAAGACAGGCTGCGAAAAGGAATTATTCTTTACGATAAAATCCGAAGCGCCGCGGAACGGATACGGGTTGTAGGAGTTTGTGGCGGGGGACTTCGCTTTGGGGGATCGGCTGAGATTCCTCTCATGGCCGACTATCTTGTGGGCGACTCCAGGAGCGGGATGTGTTTCAGCGAAGCCATGATCGGCATTATTCCCGGCTGGGCGGGAATGGCCCGGGTTCTGATCAAAGCGGGTGTCGCCAATGCGGAATACATGACCAAGACGGCGCGGGAAATGAGCGCCGAGTCCTTGAAGCGGATGGGAATTTATAATGAAGTCGTTGACATTGCCTTTGCGTTTCCCAAACAAGGGAAGTCGATCGATCCGGAGCGAGACCGGCTGGAATATCGGGCTCTCTTGGAGAAACATGATTACGAAACAGGACTTCATCTGCTGCCAAAAGGGCTGGAAATGGCCACTTGCCGGAAACAGGAGATCCCATGCAGAGATGAAGGCAATCGGAAAAATATGTCATGCCGTGAACATATTTCCAAGGAAATTTCCCTAAGAATCGACCCGGAAAATTACGCCCATATCCGTCGAAGACCGTTACGGGAGGTTCAAAAAGAAATTGCCGTTCTCGGAAGACCGCTGGCGCCCCAATCCATAAGGGCAATCGACACCCTGCTGGAAACCTATCATCCGTCCGCCTATGAAGAGAAATCTTTTATCGAAAAAGAACTGAAAGCGGACGCGGCCCTATACCGGGATCCGAAATTCCTTGAGGGATTGAATGCCATGTTGGAGCAGCGTGTAGCGGATTTCAGGGAACCGGAATGCTAAAGCTGGAGGACGGAAGGGAGAAACCGATGAGCCGATACGATATGTTCGAAGACTATCCGAAAATGCCTAAAAAGGTTCGCCTGGGAGACATCACGGTGCGAGACGGTTTTCAGCACGAAGAGATCTGGATTCCCACGGAGGCCAAAATTTATTACCTCCAGGAACTGGCCTTTGCGGGAGTCCGGAGACTGGAGGCGACGAATCTGGGAAACGCGCGGGTCATGCCCCAGTTCAGGGACGCGGAAGAAGTGCTCAAAGGCGTGAAGACCGATATTTTTTTCAAGCGGCTTGCCAAGCGGGGGATAGACCCGGAGAGCATCGAGTGGACTGCCGTGACCATCAGGGAGCCGGGTGTTGACCGGGCCATCATGCTGAAAGAAAAGGGTTTCGGGCCGGACCGTGTCCTGATGATGGTCTCAACCGACGAGGAACACCATTTCGCCAACAGCGCCACCACGCTTCCCCAGTACTGGCGGGAGGCCGAGCGGTGCATCCGGAAATGCAAAGACGCGGGCATTAAGATGTGCGGGACGGTAAGCACCATCTGGGGAAGTCCCATATCCGGTCCTACGAAGTTGGAAGACGCGGTGGAATTCACGAAACGATGGTTGAGCATAGGCGCCGATGATATCGAGCACGCGGACCACGACGGTTCGGCGCCGCCCGATCAGGTCTACCGCTATTTCTCCATGGTGCTGGACCAGATCCCCAATCCGGATCTGCACGTGGCCCATTTTCACGTAACGCGGGGATGGGGCATGGCGAATGTCCTGGCGGCCCTCCAGGCCGGCGTCGAAATCTTCGAAGGAACCCTGGGAGGAACAGGAGGGCAGCCGGCCAATTTTCTGGACAGGACGCCGGTCCCTGGCACCGGCGCTTATTACTATCGAGATCCCAATATCGTGGGGCTTGCGAGCCTGGAGGACATGTGCGTCATGCTGGATGAAATGGGTGTGGACATAGGACCCGTGGACATTGACAGAATCCTGGAACTGGGCACGTTGCTTGAAAGGACCATAGGAAGACGTCTGCGATCGGAATCGATCCTGAGCGGAAGAATACCAAAGGAACCCCGGGAGGCATACAAGCGGCCAAAACTGAAAAGATTGAAAGAAACGGCAGGAGAAAAGCAGAATCAGCTCATCCCGAACGGCTGGCCGGAAAAGTCGCGGGTCCCGGAAGGCGTGTTGAAGAGAACCGAGGGGTAAGAATCGGATGACGGCGAAGCAGGAGGGGGTGAAGAGGCACTTCTTTGAGCAGGGTGCTTTGATGGCCAGGACCATTGAAGCCACAAATCGGGCACTGGAAAGCGGTGCACTCAAGCCCATTATTACGGAAAGCACCATCGTGAGAGACTCAGGAGTGGATTTCCAGGTCCGAATGATCGCGAATCTTGCCAGAAAGGCCGAAGAAAAGAGATTGCGCGATGAGAAATCCAACGGCAAAAAGGAAAAACCCAACCCCTTTCTTCCTTACGAGAAAGAGATGTTTGTGGCGGATGTTTCCGAGACCCATCTCTGTCTTCTGAACAAATTCAATGTGATCCAGCACCATCTTTTGATTGTAACGCGGGAATTTGAAGACCAGGAAGCCCTTCTTACCAAGAAAGATTTTGAGGCCGTCCGCGCCTGCATGGCGGAATTCGAGGGCCTGGCTTTTTATAATGGCGGGGAGACGGCGGGAGCCAGTCAGAAACACAAACATATCCAGATGATACCTCTGCCCATGGGGGAGGGCACGGGGAACCCCGTGAGCGAGAAGAGACCGCGAATACCCATGGAGCCCCTCTTTGAAAATGCCCGCTTTGATAAGGAACCGGCCGTGATCCCGGGGCTGCCTTTCAGACATGCCTTCGGAACCTTCTTGCCGGATAAACCGAACCACATGGCGGATTTTGCTTCAGCCGCAAACCACCTGTATCGACGGATGCTTCAAAAGGTTGGTTTGAATGCCTTAAACGACCCGGAAACGGAAAAGCAGTCCGGTCCTTACAACCTGCTGTTTACCCGTGAATGGATGCTCCTGGTTCCAAGGTCGCGGGAGTTTTTCGGGCCCATCTCCATCAATGCTTTGGGGTTTGCGGGGGCGCTCCTTGCAAAAAACCAGCAGGAAATGAACCTGTTGCTGGAGAAGGGGGGAATGGAGGTGTTGCGGCATGCGGCGAAATCGTTCTGACAAACCCTTGGGAATATCCTGGCCCATCGTTCAAGGGAGGGGTTCAATGCAACGAATGTTTACCGCTGCCTTGCTTTTCTTTCTGGCCGTAATCGTCCTTGGAAATTCCGCCCACGCCGGTGATGTATATGTTCAGAATTTTGATGGCGATTGGCCATTTCAAGGATGGACGGATTATAATCCCGATCATGGAGAGAAGTTTGAGTGGGAATCCCTGAAGAGCATGACCTGTGAAGGGAGCGGCGCCATTGCGCACACTTCTGAAAATTATGCCGCGAGGGCCTGGGCGGCATCTCCCGCCTTTGAACTCATCTCAGCAAACGTCTATACCTGTTCGTTTCAACAACGGGTGGGAAACAGCAGTTTTCCGGAAAAGATGGCGACCTACATCTGGAAGGGAAACCCCGGATACTTCAACCCCAGCGATCCTTCCGCCATTCTGATCTGGAAGAACGATCATGTGACCAACACAGTCTGCGCTTATCATTGAAGTTCTGGAATTTGTCTATGATACAGGAAACCCGGAATCAGTTGATGACTGGCCAGCAGGAGCACAGCTTCAAGATACGGGGGTCTCGAACATTTTCAGGAAGCGGTTTTCACACACGCATTGAATGCGATATGTGGTTAATATGTCAACGTTTACTCAGGTTGTGATTTATAGAGGCATGCCTACAGATGCAGCCAGATGCCGTGGCTGTCTCTCTTCCTCAGGTCGCCATCGGGATGGCGCCCGCCCATGATGATGGGAAGCCCCACTCGCAGAGATTCGGCATCCCGTTTTGTCAAGGCCGGCACCGCCCGCGGGAGATGACCCCGGTGAAGGCAACATGGTCGCCCAGTTTTACACCGGTAACCGCCGCCCCAACTTGCTCTACTATGCCTGCGCCATCGTGCCCGGGAATGATCGGCAACGGCACCGGCAGGGCGCCGTTGATGATTGATAGATCGGTGTGGCAGAGCCTGACGCGTTGAAACGCACTAACACATCATGCTCACGGACCTCTTCCCCTACCGACACCTCCACCACTTCGAGCGGCTGGTTAATGCCATATGAAACTGCTGCTCTAGTCATCGATGAGACTCCTTCCCTCTTTGATGGCCTGCCCCGGTAACGTGTCGTCCAATGAGGGCACGGGCTACACCGATGCAACCAGGTGTTAAAACAATGTTTATTTCAAGAATGAGTATAGGAATAATGTCATTGTGGCGTCAATTGGGTAAGATTTGATCTTCATACTCATGTCATTATCCTTTCTTGCTGAACCTTTGTCATTGATCCTTTACGGCACTCCTCGGGAGTGCGTGTTCCCTGCACCTTAAAGCGTAATCAGTTCATACTGATCATTGCCTATTTTCATCTCCTTCCGACATTTCCTTGAAACGCTTCCCGGCTTTAACGGGAATCATCACCGCACCGTCTTCGTCCATAATGTCCACCGGCAGAAATCCCACCCGTTGATCTTAAGGGTTTGGCGATGATCCGCCGTCATAGAGGGTTGCCGCCGCCGGTGACAATCACTGCCTTCTTGCCATTCTTATGTACCACTGCGCCGAGTTGTGAGAGCGTCCCGGCGCCGAAGATAGAATGTACCGGATTGTAAAATTCGAATTTCATAAAAACCTCCTCAGGCTTGACCAGCCGATTGTATGAACGAATCATAATGGCTAAAAAGCGGGTCTGGAATACCCGATCCTCTCAAAATATTGCCTATTTCTGCTTTTCACTTTATTTTTGGTTGTTTGTTCCTCACAAATGTTACATAAAAATGACACATGGAAAAGGAGGAGTTGATAGATGTCACAGATGGTCGGGCTATTAAAGAGCTTCCGGTTAGCCGATGGCGGCTATACGGGATCGCGGCTTGACGGGGTGCGTTTTTAAATCGACACGGTTACCCCTCGAAAACCACTGGTCTATGATCCCGGTATTTGCATCGTTGCCCAGGGTCGCAAGATTGGCTACCTGGGTGGTGAGGCGTTCCAATATGACGCCAACCATTACCTGGTGACCTCGGTAACCATGCCGTTCGAATTCGCAACCTTTGCGAGCCCTGAGGACTCTCTGCTTGGACTTTACATCGACGTGGACATGGCCCCCAGCTGCATGATCTGATCGGACGACTGGGTCTCCAAACAGAAATCGCCAATGCCAACGGAAAGGACCTGCCTCGCGGGATTGGTCCCGCCTTCATGGATGAGGATATGGCGGATGCCATAAACAGGTTGATAAGGTGCCTGCAGTCAGAGGCGGAATCCCAAATTTTGGGTCCAGGCCTGGTTCGGGAAATTCTCTACAGGGCGCTTTCGGAACCCAGGCGCCGGCGCTTTATTCACTGGCCATGTACAGCGGCACTTTTTCCCAGGTGGCCCGCGCACTGAAAGTTATGCAAAGCGACTACAAAGAAAAGCTCGATGTGGAACAATTGGCCGATAAGGCCTGCATGGTGCTTCGGCCTTTCATCGGGCTTTTAAGGAAATCACATCGGATTCCCCCATGAGTATCTGAAAAAGAGTCAGGCTTACCAAGGCCAGGGATTTTATCGTTCAGCAAGACATGAAGGCCTACATGGCGGCGGATAAGGTGGGATATGAAAGCTCCTCTCAGTTGAGCCGTGAATTCAAGCGCTACTTCGGGCAAAGCCCTGCAGATATGATGAGGGAGCTGCGTGCCGCCTGAAGCAGGGCGGCTAATACTAACGGGGATTCCAGATGTGGCGATTTCGGCGACGCACCGGATCGAGTGTTCGAGACAGGTTTGATGTAATCAAGCATAACTTTATGGCGCTCCTTACAAAACTCTGAAAAGCTGTAATTCCTATGAAACCAAGATTCAGAATATTATGCGGATTCCCGTATCAGTAGAAATGGCTATATGAGACTTTTGCAAGAGGCTAATTTAATTATACAGGTTATGGCCTACGGGCAGCTGTTTGAAGAATATCTTATAAATTTTTCTTGACAACCTACCTATTAGTAGGTAACAATTGAACTCATCATTTTTGTTTGGAAACATAGCAAGGCGGTTAAGGCGGCGGTCTGCAAAACCGTTACTCACTTGGTTCAGATCCAGTCGCCACCTCCAAAATCGGTTAATGAATCGATATGAGACTGCAAATAGATACCAAAAAACAGATTCTTGACACTGCGGAAAACCTTCTCCTCGATCGGGGGTATAATGGTTTTAGCTACAGGGATATTTCTCGGGCTCTAAACATCAAAAATGCCTCGGTACATTATCACTTCCCCCAAAAAACCGATCTTGGCGTTGCCATTATTCAACGCGCTACAAAAAGATTTGAGAAGTGGGCTCGCTTGATGGAGAGTCAAGAAATTTGTTACTTGGATCAATTGACTAACTATTGCCTGATATTTAAAAAATTTGTCGATCACGGGCAACAGATTTGCCTGGGGGGAGTGCTTGAAACCGATTTTAAGACCCTCCCGCAAGAGATGCAGAAAGAAACACGCCTATTTATTTCTACAATGCATCAATGGCTGGAAAATCTTCTGTCAGAGGGTAGGAAGAAAGGTGAATTCAAATTCACCGGCCTCCCAACGGATTACGCTATCCTATTGCAGTCCCCAAGGGGCCATTCAAAATGTTCGCGTGACGACGCCTTCCTGTTTTGATTCGGCAATGAAGGGAATAATGCGTATTACCTGTCCATAATTTTTTTTTGTTCTTCATGGCCTACCTGTTGGTAGGTAGGCTCACCAAGGAGGTGAAACATGCTTGAAGCATCTGAATTAAAAACTGTTTCAGCAGAAACGATCAAGAAGATCTGTCTTGAAGCCGGGGCCGACGATGTGGGCTTGGTCAATATAGACCGGGAGGCCTTGGAGAAAGAGCGGGAGGGGATT
>CAVVEP010000013.1:0-73894 GCA_963747015.1 uncultured delta proteobacterium | reverse complement strand
CCTTCAATGCGATCCAGCCCCTCCTTGATGTTCTCAAGGGAATTTGCGTAGGAAAACCGCAGAAAACCTTCCGCGTTCTTTCCGAAATCGATTCCCGGAGAGACCCCGACACCTGCTTTTTCAAGGATGTCGAAGGCCAGATCATAGGAATTTGAAGAGAGGTGTTTTGCATTAACCAGCATGTAAAAGGCGCCGGAAGGCTCCACCGGAAGCCCGAATCCCAGTTCTCTCACCCGCTGGATCATGAACCTGCGCCGCTCGTCATAGGTTTCTTTCATCTTCCTGACATCTTCCCGGGCGCTTGGTAAGCGCCGCAACGCCTGCCCACTGGGAGATACTGCCGGCGGAGATGAAAAAATTCTGCTGCACCTTTTGCAAAGGCCGAATAAAATCCGGCGGCGCAATGATGTATCCCAACCGCCAGCCGGTCATGGCAAAGAGCTTGGAAAACCCGTTCAGCACAAAGGCATCTTCCGTATATTCCAGGATGCAATGCTCTTTTTCACCATAGACAAGACCGTGGTATATCTCATCGGAAACAACGGGAAGACCGATTTCCGCGATCGCCTGCATCCGGTCGGGCGAGAGAAGGTTGCCGGTTGGATTTGATGGAGAATTGATGATCACCGCCCTGGTGCGCGGCCCCATGCTCTTCTTGATGAGATCGGGTTCCATCTGGAAGGCGTCCTTTTCTTCCGCTTTCACGGGCACGGCCCTCGCCCCCAGGAATTCCGCAAAATTGGGGTAACAGGGGTAGTGGGGATCAGACATGATCATTTCGTCGCCCGCCTCCAGGAGAGCCGAAAAGATCATGAAGAGCGCCGGAGACGTCCCCGAAGTGACAATAATGCGATCGGGCGTAATGGTCACCCCGTACCGCCGGTAATAGGAATCACAGATCGCTTCCCGCAACTCAATGATCCCGAGGCTGTGGGTGTAATGGGTTTCTCCCCGCGCGATGGCCTCCGCGGCCGCTTCGCATATGCAGGTTGGAGTGCGAAAATCAGGCTCGCCGATTTCCAGGTGAATGATGTTCCGCCCTTCCTTTTCCATTTCATGGGCCTTTTCAAGGATCTCCATCACGATAAATGGAGGGATATTGCCGGCCCTTTTCGTTACTCTTCCCATAGGTTACCTTGCTGAAGCATATAGAGGCAGTTTCAAAATGTTCAATTTTGTTCGAGGTCAAGAAAGGCGAAAATTTTACCCACAGGAATATATCTAATATTTCGAGGATTAAAATTTGAGCCTGACGCAGAGATCGGGTAAAAGGGGGCGTTTTGAAGCTGGCTCTCTAAATAACCTTATTTAGAGAATACTCGATAATCCCCTGCGCCCCTGCATTAATGAGACTGGGAATCAAATCCCTTACTATCTTTACATCCACCACCGTTTCAACGGAAAGCCAGTCCGAATCGTACAAAGATGCCACGGTGGGGGCATTGAGGCTGGGCAGCAAAGCGATGATCCCGGGCATATTGACCTGCTCCACATTCATTTTCAGCGCCACCATATTCTCCGCCCTGAGCGCCCCTTTCAAAAGCAGAATGATCTGCCCGATCTTATCCCTCTTCCAAGGGTCTTCATACGCCTTGCGGTTGGCAATCAATTGGGTATTCGTCTTCATCAGATCCTGGATTATTTTCAATCCATGGGCTTTTATGGTGCTTCCCGTCTCGGTCACCTCCACAATCGCGTCCGCAAGGCCTGAGACAACTTTGGCCTCCGTGGCGCCCCACGAAAATTCCACTTTGACATTCACATTTCTTTCTTGGAAGTATCTTTTGGTGAAGTTCACCAGTTCCGTTGAAATCTTTTTGCCCTCAAGATCTTCTATCCTCTTTATTTCTGAACCGGCGGGCACGGCCAGGACCCAGCGGGCCGGATTCTGACTCACCTTTGAGTATACCAAGTCATCCACCAGAACCACATCCGATTCGTTCTCTTCTATCCAGTCTTTTCCGGTAAGACCCGCGTCCAGCGTCCCGCTTTCCACATATCGAGACATCTCCTGTGCGCGACAGATGGCGCATTCAATCTCCTCATCATTGATATCCGGAAAGTAACTTCTCCCATTGACATTTATTTTCCACCCCGATTTCTCAAAAAGCTTGATGGTGGCATTTTGAAGGCTTCCCTTCGGTATTCCGAACTTCAACTTTTTCATTTCCCATATACCTCTTTCGGGTCGAACAGCATTTCTCCCACAATGGTCAGGCGGCCGTCTTTTTCCACTTTTTTATGAAAGCATGTTTCGCGTCCGGTATGACATGCCGCGCCTCCCACCTGTTCCACCTTGAATAGAACCGTGTCATCATCGCAATCGGCATAAATTTCCTTGATCTTCTGAACATTCCCGGAAGTCCCGCCTTTATGCCAGATCTCCTGGCGGGATCGGCTCCAGTAATGGGCTTCTCCGGTTTCAAGCGTTTTTTTCCACGACTCTTCATTGATATAGGCCAGCATCAGAACCTTGCCGGATGTGTTTTCCTGAACAATGGCGGGCAAAAGCCCGTGCCCTTTCGAAAAATCAAGCTCAATCATGGCGTTGTAGTTCCTTCTACGGGTAAATTGGTAAAAAGTTATAATATATAGCAGTTGCCATCGGTTGGAGGCAAGAAAAAAATCGATGGCAGGAGCGCCAAAATTTCATTCCAGTTGCCTAGTAGCCTAAGAGAGACTTTCCGAATAAGCGCCGCTCAGTTGTCCGCAGGCCGCGGAGATATCGCTCCCTTTGCTTTTCCTCAGGATAACCGTGAAATTTCTTTCAGCCAACATCTCCTGAAACCGAAGGATTCTTTCCATGGACGGCGGGGCCATATCCAGACCCGCATGGGGGTTCAGGGCAATAAGGTTGATCTTTGCCCGAAGACCCGAAAGCAGACGGCAGAGGTTTTCAACATCCCGATCCCTGTCGTTCTTCCCCTTGATGAGGATGTATTCAAAGGTAATCATCCTCCTGTTGGGCAAAGGGAATTCCCGGCACGCGGCTATCAGGGTTTCCAGTGGATATTTCCGGTTCACGGGCATCAGGAAATCCCTGGTCTCATTGTCCGCGGCATTCAGGGAAACGGCCAGATTAACGGAAATATCCAGGCCCAATTTTTTTATTTGCGGCGCCAGTCCACAGGTGGATACGGTAATTTTCCGGTGGGAGAAGTTCATGCCGTCCGGGCTGATGAGGTTATTCAGTGCCTTTACAACCGCTTCGTAATTGGCAAGTGGTTCCCCCATCCCCATAAGCACGATATTTCGCAACTGTTCCGGATTATCGAGCGTTCTCTTGACCTGGATCACCTGCTCAACAATCTCCGAAGGGCGCAGACTTCTTTTCAAACCCTGCTTTCCGGTAAGGCAGAACCGGCAACCCATGGCGCACCCGGCCTGTGAGGAGATGCACAGCGTTACATGATCCCGTTCGGGGATCAGCACCGATTCAATAAATGGGCCGTCCGCCAATTCGAAGAGAAATTTTCTGGTTCCATCTTCAGACTCCTCCGACTTGACCGTCTTCAAGGGGTTCAGCAGCAAGGCTTTCTCCGCAAAGTCCCTCATCTCTTTCGGAATGTTGGTCATCTCCCGGGCGGATTCCACCAGATTCACAAACAACCATTGGCGAATCTGTCTGGCTCTGTAGGGTTTCAGACCTTCTTTCACGGCCCATTCTTCGGTTTCCCCAAGATCCCATCCTTTGATATCGGCTCTCATTGCGGTCTTACACGCCCTTTTTCACGGAGGAATCGACGCGCATGGTCCTGAGTTTGGCCAATTCCCACACGTAATCGTACAGATGCAGCCCCTTGCTCGAAGCAATAATCTCTCCATCCGCCACGCCGATACTATCCGCCATATATTCCTTTAAGAGCTGGATGGCGCCCAGATTTGCGGGGAATCCGTTCCAGAGGTCCCACGACCTGAAATACACCACAAAATGGAGTTTCCCGTTTTTAATCCGGGTATCGATGCTCCTGAGACAAGGGGGATCGTGGAGATAAATGGCAAGGGGGTCGCCAACGGTCATAAACGCCTGATTGGTCCCGAACCCGTCTTCCTTGTACATACGGATGACTTCGGCAATCTGTGGTTCAAGGTATTGCCCGTAAGTGTAATCTTCGCCTGGCTGTTTCGCGGCCGTCATCAAATAGGGCAGATACTCTTCCAGATATCCGTCCGCCACGGGATTGGGAATACCCAGCGAGGGAGGGATATCGGGCAGAAGAGGCCGAACCCCCGGATACTTGATATGGATGGTCGCGTAATCAAATTCGAGCCTCTGCTGTCCTTCGTAGCTCCCCCGGTCGATCACATAGGTATTTCCCTGATCAAGAAGCCGGTACACGCACTGGAACCAGGCGTCAGGCAGATCTCTTGCTTCTATAAACTCCAGTTTCATCATGAAAAGGTTCCTTTCCTTAAATGTTATCTCAGTCTGGCATCGCGCCTGGCACAGGCCACAAACTCTCTTTCCGTCAAAATACCGATAATATGATGCGGGCGTTGGTCCTCCATGGAACCGGTAACCAGGGCAAGGCACGCTCCGACACGATCCATTTCCCGCAAGACGTCATTGAGGGGATTTTCTCCGCTCGCCATAATAAAGGCATCCGACGCAAGCGCGCCTGCCTCCGATCCGCTCACGCCAGGAGGCAGGACACCGGCCACCGCCCCTTTTCTGAGGACCACGGTCGGCTCATCGGAAGAGGTTACGGGGTCGGCCCAATCCAGTGTTCGATAACTCTTCAGCATGATATCCTTGACCTGTCGCGCCTCCGCCATGGCTGACTGGAGCCCTTCGGGAACAAAATGCCCCCGGCGGATCAGTTTCAGGGTATAGATGCTTTCCGGTGAAAGCCATTTTCGAACCCCGTAGGCGAAGGCGGAGGTGATCATCATCGGCACAACCACATTGGGATCCTCGGTCATTTCAAGAATCATCACGGTGCCTGTCAGAATGGCGCCCGTTGAAGCGCCGACCCCGGCCGCCATTCCGGCTATGGAGAATGCCACGGGATCCACGCCCGCATGGGGAAATAGATAGACCATGGCGTGTCCGAAAAAGGCCCCCAGGGTCGCCCCCATGAACAGACAGGGAGAAAAAATTCCGCCGGACCCTCCGGAGCCAAGGGTCAAACAGGTGGCCAGAAATTTCAAGCCGAAAAGAAGAAGCAGAAGCCATGGATTCGTGAGCATGCTCTTCAGGATATCCATAATCGCCGCATATCCCACTCCCTGAATATAATAATGCCCGGTGAATCGCATGACAAGCCAAATGGCAATTCCGGTAAGGAGCATGCCGGACATATGCCTCGTATACTCGTTTCCGGGCATGGCATCGAACTTGTCTTCCGCCCAGTAGATCCCCCGCACAAAAGCCATGGAAAAAAGCCCCATGAGGACGCCGAAAGGGATGGTGAAAAACAAGGCCAGGAGCGGATCGGGACGAAAGTCGAACGTGGTCAGTACGGAAAAATAAAAGGAAGGTTCCGTGCCAAGGAGCCAGCGACCGATATGGGTCGCGGTCGCCGTAGCAATGGCAACGGGAAGAATATTTCTTGCATTGACGGATACAAGGAGAAGTTCAATCCCGAAAGCAAGTCCGCCAAGCGGCGCATTGAAGGTGGCCGCAATACCGCTCGCGGCGCCCGCGGCGATGAGGGTAATCCGCTGCCGCGCGGGCAGGTTAATAATTTGCCCCAGCGTGGACCCGAAGGAAGAGCCTATCTGAATAATGGGTCCTTCCCTGCCCACCGAACCGCCGCTGCCGATGCACACGGCAGAGGCGATGGACTTGATCACCGCCACAACGGGCCGAATGTTCCCGTCATTGTAATAGACGGCGTCCATGACTTCCGGAACGCCGTGCCCTTTGGCTTCCGGAGCAAATGTCTTTGTAAGCCAGGCAACCACTACGGCTCCCACGACCGGAACGAAAATGATCCACCAGCCCCAGGGACCTGCCGGCGTATGGACATTGGCATCATAAAAAACTCGAAATTCGCCTAAAAAAAGAAGGTTGTGGATCACCCCGATAAGGGATCTGAATACCCATGCGCCAAATCCCGCGACGATCCCCACCGCAAAGGAAAGGAAGCACATGTAGGGGAGATTTCTGAATTGTTCAGGTTTTTGCGTCATCAAGAAAAGACCTGCCAAGTAAGAAATTCCATCGGAGCAAATGTACGAGAATACAGGAAACCGGTCAAGGCAAATTCCGATCTTCCCCCATGTGATCCCGAGTTTCGACAAATCTTCATGAGATTTTGCCGCCGATTTCTTGCGGACTCTTAACCGGAACGTGCGGAGATCACAAACCCTAAAATTGTACGCACCATAACTCCCCGCTGAAAACCATGGGAACGATGAAATAGGTACGGTCAATCGTTTCCACTTTCCCGGATTTTCATTGTATCTGAAAACCGTTTTTTCTATTATCTCAATCCACAAATTCTTCAGAGGCAGATGAATATGGAAAATCTTTTATCCTGGGGCGCGGCCATCATCTTATGGCTTCAGCACTGGCTCAGCCCGGAGCTCGATTCCTTTTTCGCGATCATTACCTGCCTGGGAAATGGGAGCTTTTATCTCCTGTTTCTCCCGCTCGTCTACTGGTGCGTCGACCGGCGCCATGGCGCCAGGCTCGCCATACTGATCCTCTTTTCAGCTTACGTCAATTCCGTCGTAAAGGTCCTGGCGCACCAGCCAAGACCCTTTCAGTATGATCCGGCAGTAAGAAAAATCGTAGATGCAAAAGGGGGAGGTTTTCCGAGCGGCCATACACAGGGTACGGTTGTGTTGTGGGGATATTTGATGGTTCAGTTTCGAAAACCATGGGTGTGGGCGGCAGGTATCACCCTGATGGCATTGATCCCCTTTTCAAGGCTCTATCTTGGCGTCCATTTTCCAACGGACCTTTTGGGCGGCTATGTCATCGGCGCGATTTTACTCGTGCTGTGGTTCCGGTTGGCGCCTCTCATGGAAAACTGGCTGGTCCGAAAAGGTCTCCTATGGCAGATGGGAATGGCAATCGGCGCCCCGCTGTTTCTCATCTTTCCATTCATTGCTCGCGAAACCTATATCGTCGCTCCCGCCGGGACCCTCATGGGGCTCGGCATCGGCATCATTCTGGAACGCAAATGGCTTGGTTTTGAGGCAGACGGCTCCTTCAACAAAAAGATCCTTCGTTTTCTCCTGGGAGCGATCATGCTTTTTGCCTTTCACCGGGGGCTCAAAGACGCATTTTCATCTATTGGGCCGGCGCCTCTGTTTCGCTTTCTCCGATATCTCTTCACCGGCTTCTGGATCGCCTTTATAAGTCCGTGGATCTTTTTGCGGCTGGGGCTTGCGTTTACCTCCTATTCACTGTTCGAGGGATCAGAGGAAACAACTGGAAACCATGGCCCAAAGCAGGACGAATTGAAATCCATCCAGAAGCCAATAAAAAAATAATGGGTCGGGATTGAATCCCGGGTTGACGTCTTACGGCGAAAAAAGCAAAATGGTGAGAACAAATCATCGACAACCACTATACGTTCATTCCAAATTGGTTCACCGAAAGCTGACTTTGAGAGAGGAGGAATACCATGGCTTATCGCCGCATTTTCGCGCGCGTCTGTTTTGCCCTCTTCGGCGCCCTGCTCTACTCCCTTTCCGCCATGCCTCTGACCGCCGCGGAAAACCCGTCCTCGCTTCACATTACCCGCATCACTCCTTCGGGAGAAGACGTGCCCGCGGGTCGTCAAATCGTATTTCAATTTGACAGGCCCGTGGCGCCCATCGGGGTCATGGAAAGAAAGGCCTCGGAAATTCCCATCGCTATCACGCCGGCACTTGCCTGCCAGTGGCGCTGGCTCGACAGCCGGGCGCTGGCATGTCAGTTGGATGAGGAATCCGCGCTCACGCCGGCCACGTCCTATTCCATCGTGGTGAATCCCGGAATCAAGGCCCTGGACGGGGCAACGCTCGAAACCCCTGTTCAGCACACATTCATCACCGAACGGCCGAAGGTCGACTACGTGGCATTCCAGACGTGGCAGGGTCCCGGCTTTCCGGTCCTTCGCATCACCTTCAACCAGCCCGTATTCCAGGATTCCGTGGTCCGTCATATCCATCTGGAAACGCCTGGCGACAAACAGGACACCGTTCGGATTTTGGCAACGCCCGACCCGGAGGTCAAGGAAGCGCCCCTTGAGGATCCATCCGTACATCCCGGCGTGGAAGCCCGGCGGGTCTGGCTGGTTTCTCCTGAAACGGCCCTCCCCCTGAATACCGAAGTGTCCCTTGTGGCAACACCCGGGCTGACCTCCTTTTTCGGTCCGGAAAAAGGGATCGAAGACCGTGTGTTGGTCTCCTTCGCCACCTTTCCCGATTTTGCCTTTGAAGGAGTGGAATGTACCGACAACAAGGGAAAACCCGTTCGAATCGCCCCCGATGATCATTCTCCTCTTCAGGACCGATGCAATCCGTTGCGCAGAGCGGCCCTCGTCTTTTCCTCTCCAGTCATGCCGCGGGAAGTGAAGGAACGGATCACGTTCATACCGGATCTGGCCGGCAATCGGAAGGATTACGATCCCTGGGCCAACCGCACGGGATATTCCCGGCTCCATGCTCCCCGCAAGAAAGGCCAGGTGTACCGGGTATGGCTTCCGGAACTGCCCAGGGCTTTTCAGGAGTACCACGTTCAAAGCGCCTCGGGCGCTCTCCTGGACGAATTCGGGCGCACGCTTTCGCACGATGTGGACATGCTGTTTGCAACGGACCATCGGCTGCCTGATTTCGTCATCACCCATCGACAGGCGGTCCTGGAAAAAGGCGTGGACTCCCGAATGCCGCTGGTGACGACCAATCTGAAAAAAGTCCAGGTTTTCTACGACCGGCTCACGGTCCAGGGAAAAAAGACCGGCCAGTCCCGGGAGATTCCCATCCCCCGTGTCGAGGATGTGGCCTTTGCGGTTCCTCTCCAGGTGCGGGAGATGCTGTCCGGCGCTTCGGGCGTGGTGCAAGGAGACATTCAAACACTGCCTCGCGTATCCAAGACCCCCTGGCAACACTGGTTCATGGCCCAGGTCACCCCGTTTCAGGTCCACGTGAAAATCGGCCATTACAACTCACTGGCCTGGGTTACGGACCTTTCCACCGGACAACCGGTGGAAGGGGTCGGGGTGACCCTCTACCGAAGTACCTACGGAAAACTGCCCCAATCTCCCGTTTCCCTGACCAAGAGCGTCACGGATGCCCGCGGCGTCGCCATGCTGGCGGGAACCCTTGACATCGATCCGGAGCTGGAAGCCCTGGAAGCCTGGGATATGAAAAAGGAACATCTCTTCGTACGGGTTGAAAAGGAAGACGATATGGCCCTTCTCCCGCTGGACAGCCCTTTTCGGGTGGATACCTGGCAGGCCTCAGGGAACGCCTTGTGGTCCGAGATGCGACAGCGTTACGGCCACATCCATTCGTGGGGAACCACGGCCCAGGGGGTGTATCGCGCGGGGGATGCCATTCAATACAAGCTTTACGTTCGCAACCAGGACAACGACACCTTTGTGCCGCCTCCCCTTGAAGGCTATCATCTCAAGGTGGTGGACCCCATGGGGAAAACGGTACATGAGGTCAAGGACCTTACCCTCAACAGATTCGGGGCCTTCAGCGGGGAATTCGAGACGCCACGAACCGGCGCGGTAGGGTGGTATCGCTTTGAACTCTCCGCCTCTTTTGCCGACTGGGTACAGGAACCGATGCGGGTGCTGGTGAGTGATTTCACCCCCTCCCCGTTCAAGGTCGCCACCGAACTCAATGGCGCCTTCTTCCAACCGGGTGACACGGTGGAGGCGACCACGCGGGCCACATTGCACGCGGGCGGTCCTTATGGAGACGCCCACAACCGGGTCGCCGCCATTCTCAAGAGCTGTCCGTTGATCCTTCAAGGATCAGGACTGGAGAATTTTCAACTGGATACCTGGACCCCCGATACGCCGCCCGAAGAGACGGTCTTTCAAACCGAAAACCGGCTCGACAGTCAGGGGATTGTTAAAACCACGTTTTCCCTCCTCGAAGAAAACATCCTCTACGGCCGGTTGATGGTGGAAAGCGCCGTTCGTGATGACCGGGGAAAATCCGTTGCCGGGAGGGCCTATGCGGATTATGCCGCACGGGACCGCTTTGCAGGAGTTCGCCGTCTGGCCTGGGTCATGGAGGAAGACAAGCCCGCCCGGTTTGACCTGCTGGTGGTGAACGGTCGCGGCGCGCCCGTTTCGGGCGTGCCCATTCAGGTAACCCTTTCCCGCCGTGAAACCCGTGCCGCACGGGTCAAGGGGGCCGGCAACGCCTACATCACCCGGTACACCCATCACTGGGTCCCGGTGGACCACGCCGAGATCCGATCATCCACGGAGCCGGTCTCCTGCTCGCTCACCCCGAAGGATCCGGGTCTGCACCGCATTACGGCTGCCATCAAAGACACCAAAGGCCGGAAACATGAAAGCCGCATGGAGCAGTGGGTGGTGGGGAAAGGAGACGTGGTGTGGGACCAGTCTCCCGACAACCGCCTGGAGATCATTCCCGAAAAAAAACGGTATGCCGTGGGGGATCAGGCCCGATACCTGGTAAAGAACCCCTTTCCGGGCGCCATGGCCCTGATCACCGTGGAGCGCTACGGTATTTTGAAACAGTGGGTTCAACCCCTTTCAGGCAGCACCCCGGTCATTTCATTGGAGGTGGAGCGGGACTTTCTGCCCGGTTTTTATCTGTCGGTGGCCGTGGTATCCCCGCGGGTGGAGCAGCCACCGCTTAAGACCGGCGCTGTGGACCTGGGAAAGCCCACGTTTCGAATGGGCTATGTAAAAACTGATGCCTTTGATGTAAAAAAACAGATGCATATCGAGGCCGCACCCGAACAGGATACCTACAAACCCGGCGACCGCGTGCGCGTGCGCCTTCTGGCAAAACCTGTGGATGAAAGCCGGTCGGAACCCGTTGAAATGGCGGTGGCGGTCCTCGACGAGTCGGTCTTCGATCTGATCGCCGAGGGCCAGGACTACTTTAATCCTTACAAGGGGTTTTATACCCTCGATGGGCTGGATCTCCAGAACTTCAGCCTGCTCATGGGGCTGGTAGGCCGGCAAAAATTCGAAAAAAAGGGGGCGAATGCGGGAGGCGGCGGCGGGCCGGATATCAGCCTCCGATCGGTATTCAAGTTCGTGAGCTACTGGAACCCCTCCATTTTTCCGGACAAAGAGGGGAAGGCGGAGATTGCCTTCGATGCCCCCGACAACCTTACCGGATGGCGGATTCTGGTCATGGCCGTCACTCCCGGGGACTGCATGGGCCTGGGTCAGGGCCGTTTCAAGGTCAACCGCCCGACGGAAATCCGGCCCGTGATGCCCAATCAGGTGACGGCGGGGGATCAATTCCAGGCCGGCTTCAGCGTCATGAACCGCACCTCTGAAATGCGCCGACTGACGGTGGCCGTCACCGCAAAGGGGCCTGTTGAACTGCCTGAAGGCAAGGAGACCCTTGAAAAGAAGACCGAGATAAACCTTCCGCCGTTTAAGCGAAGCACGGTCTGGCTCCCTGTTACGACACGGAAGGCCGGAAGCATTGCGTTCACGGCCAAAGCATGGGACGGTACGGACGCGGACGGCGTCACCCACCAACTGACCGTCAACAAACGATACACCCTGCAAACCGCCGCCGACTACGGCAGCACTGTCGAGACGTCCATTGTCCAGACCTTGAAATTCCCGGAAGACATGCGGACGGACACGGGCGGCATCGCCCTGGCGCTTTCCCCCACGGTCCTTGGAAATCTGAGAGGGGCCTTCGAATATCTAAAGGATTATCCCTACGCCTGCTGGGAACAGATCCTCAGCAAAGGGGTCATGGCCGCTCAGTATGACCGGTTGAGATCTTACCTCCCCGCGGATTTCCAGTGGTCGGAAAGCGCCTCGCTCCCCGGCGAAACCCTCAAACGGGCCTCGGATTTTCAGACGCCGAACGGGGGGATGGCCTATTTCATTCCCGAGGACCGCTATGTCAGCCCTTACCTGAGTGCCTATACGGCCCTGGCCCTGACGTGGCTTCGCTCCCTGGGATATGAGGTCCCGGGTCCGCTTGAACAGAAACTTCAAAACTATCTCCTGACCCTGCTGCGCCGGGATACCCTGCCGGACTTTTATTCCAAAGGAATGGCCTCCACGGTGCGGGCCGTGGCCCTGGCGGCCCTTGCGAAACAGGGCCGAATCGATTTGTCGGACCTGGAGCGGTATGCACCCCATGTACCGGAGATGAGTCTCTTCGGGAAGGCCCATTTTCTCCTGGCGGCCCTTTGCCTTCCCGGCACGGAAGAGATGCGCTCGCGAGTCGTCGACATGATCCTGAGCCACGGCAATGAATCGGGCGGCAAGATGGTGTTCAGCGAAATGGTGGACCCCGGTTTTGACCGCATTCTGGCCTCTCCCCTTCGTACCAGCGGCGCTGTCCTGAGCGCCCTGACCGCCTATGCTCGAACCCCCGCGGGCGGGAAACGGATCGGCGACATTCCCGTGAAACTGACCCGATTCATCACCCAGAGCCGCAAAAACCGGGATCACTGGGAAAACACCCAGGAAAACCTGTTCTGCATGAAAGGCCTGGTGGACTATGCCGGACAATATGAGGCATCCGAACCCGATATGACCATATCGGCCTTTTTTGACCAGGAGAAATGGGGAGAAGCCCGTTTTACCGATGTTCGCGATGCGCCGGCCGTCTTGAAGAGGGCCGTCCAAACACAGGATCCGGGCCGCACCGCCGCGATCCGCATGGATCGAGAAGGCCGCGGACGCATCTATTACGCCACGCGCCTTTCCTACGCACCCCTTCAGGAAAACACGGCGTCCATCAACGCGGGCATGGAGGTGCGCCGGGAGTACAGCATTCTGAAAAACGGGAAATGGACGCTTCTCAAGAGTCCTATGCCGTTGAATCGAGGGGACCTGGTCCGGGTGGATATTTTTGTGTCCCTGCCGGCCGCCCGGAACTTCGTGGTGGTCAACGACCCGGTGCCGGGAGGTCTTGAGCCGGTGAACCGGGACTTGGCCACGGCCTCCACCGTGGATGCGGACCGGGGGGTCTTTGAACCGGCCGACGGATCCTGGTGGTTCACATCCGGCGACTGGTGCGCCTACGGGGCTTCCCGATGGAGCTTCTATCACCAGGAGCTGCGGCACGATGCAGCCCGTTTCTATTCGGAATATCTGCCGGCTGGAAACTATCATCTCGCCTACGCGGCCCAGGCCGTGGCCTCCGGAACGTTTGTCGTCCTCCCCGTGCACGGGGAAGAGATGTATGAACCCGACATCTACGGACAGGGGAAAGCAGCCCGACTGGTGGTAGCCCCGCCGGAAAAGAGTGAACCGGGCGTGCGATGAAGCGAAAAAAAACCATTGCCGCCCTCATCATGGCAACCGCGCTCCTCGTTGCCGGGGTGGGGTTGGCCTGGAAAACCATTCGTGACCTGCGACCCCTGCCCGATGGGCTCAATTTTGAAAAAAGCCCCGTTCTTAAGATGCAGATCCTGGACAGGGACGATGCACCCCTTACGGTGACCTACCGAAACCGGTGGAATATTCATGATTATGTTCCCCTTCACGAGATTCCCGCGCTTTTGCAGCAGGCCTTCATTGCGTCGGAGGACCGCCGTTTCCACGTCCATGGCGGAGTGGACTGGAAAGCCCGAATCCATGCGGTATTTCAGAATATTCGCGCCTTCGGGGCGGTTCGAGGGGCCAGCACCATCACGGAGCAGGTCATCCGCATGTGGCGGCCCCGTCCCCGAACCCTCTGGTCCCGATGGCTGGAGGGATGGGAGGCGATTCGACTGGAGAAGGCCTTTTCAAAGGGACAGATCCTGGAATGCTACCTCAACCAGGTTCCCTATGCGGCCCAGCGCCGGGGTGTGGCGCAGGCGGCCCGGTACTATTTCGACCGGGACCTGGATACCCTGAACCTCAAGGAAATCCTGGCCCTGGCGGTCATGGTTCGTGCTCCGGGGCGCCTGGATATTCACAAAAACCCGGAACTTCTGGAAGGTCCCATTCGCCGTCTGGCCCAAAGGCTTTATGACGAAAGGATTATTGATTCGGTCCAAATGGCCCAATTGAAAATAACCTCTCTTGAGCCCGGTCCCACCCCGCCGGTGGTGCACGCCGAACATTTCGTACTCCACCTTCTTGAAACCGTCCCCCCCTCCCGAACGGACTCCCTGCGTCGCCTGCGCACCACCCTGAGCGCCTCCCTGCAGAGCAGCATTCAGCGGATTCTGGACCACCGGCTTCGGGATCTGAAGATGCGGGGGGTTCAACACGGCGCGGTACTGGTTGTGGACCACCAAAAGAATGAAATCCTGGCCTGGGTCAATGGAGGGGCATCCTTGGAGGATGTGCCGGAGAGCTGGATCGACGCGGTCACCACTCCCCGGCAGCCCGGTTCCACGCTCAAGCCCTTTCTCTATGCCCTGGCCCTGGAAAAAGGATGGACCGCGGCCACCCTCCTGGACGATGTTCCCCTGGCGGCGCCCGTGGGCCACGGCCTCCATACCTACCACAACTACAGCCGCACCTGTTACGGTCGCCTGCCGCTTCGTTACGCCCTGGGCAATTCCCTGAACATCCCCGCCGTGCGCACCATTCAGTTTGTGGGGGTTTCCGATTTTCTGCGCTGCCTCGGGGACCTGGGCATCCGCAGTCTTCAGCGGCACCCGGACTACTATGGCGAAGGCCTGGCCCTGGGCAACGGGGAAATCACCCTTCTGGAACTGGTGGGCGCTTATGCGGCCCTGGCCAACCGGGGCATCTATCGTCCTCTGCAGGCCATTCGGGACCATGCTTCTACAAGGGTCACGGGGCTTCGAGTGTTTTCATCGGAAACCAGTTCTCTCATCGGTCACATCCTGTCGGACCCGGATGCCCGAAGGCTCGAGTTCGGGCAGGGGAGCCTCCTTCGCTTCCCGGTTCAGACCGCGGTCAAGACCGGAACTTCCAGTGATTACCGGGATGCCTGGGCGGTGGGATTTAACGACAGATATGCGGTGGGAGCCTGGGTGGGCAATCTGGATCATCGTCCCATGAACGGCGTTACCGGGGCGGCAGGACCCGCCCTGATCCTCAGAAGCATCTTCGCGGAGCTGAATCGAAACCGCCGGACCCGCCCCCTCTTCCTGAGCCCGGCCCTTGTAAAGGTGGACATCTGCAGGGAAACGGGACTGCCCCCTGAAAGTGACTGTACGCGCGTGAGTGAATGGTTCGTTCCCGGCGCCGAACCCGAACACCGGTCCTCCATCCAACCGGTACGAACCCGACCATACCTGCAAACCCCCACTCCGGGGCTTCAGATGGCCATGGACCCGCGCATTCCCGACACCCGCGAAGCCTTTCCATTTCAGGTATCCGATCTGCCGGCACACGCCTTCGTGGACTGGGTGGTGGACGGCAAACCCGTCGCCACAACCACCACGTCCCATTACATGTGGCCCCTCTCCCGAGGGCGGCATCAGGTGACGGCACGGGTATGGATGGCCGACGCCGAAACCCCGCGCGAAACGAGTCCGGTCAATTTTGTGGTGAAATAGCGGGATCTGACAAAATGGAATGCTCCTTAAGATTTCCTTTGCTTTTTCTTGTCTATTTTGATGGAATGCCTCAGGCAATGAATTCATGTGTACCGTTTCAATGATCCGCCCCGGGAGGAACATCATGCCAAACCAGAGATCCCACTCTCCAGGCGATGTGGTAAAAACCTTTTCCAATCAGTGGGGTATTGTTCTTTCCAGAGAACAGTTTGCAAAAATCACGCCCAATGTGAGGGAAGGCCGCAGACCCGGCCGGCATTTCGCCCCGGGGTGCTGCCATAACCCGGATTATATCATCCAGATTCCGGTTTTTTTCGAGGACGAGACCTACGACGTCATGAAAGCCATGAACCTCAAAAAATCCGGAGACACTCCCTCTGAAAAGAAGGCCCGGCTGGAGGAACTCCTGGAAAGGCATACGGGCGGATAGTGCAACCTAAAAACTGCAACCAGCTTTTAGCAATTAGCCGTTCGCTTTAAAACCACAAAGACTTACACGTTTTGCGCCTTAATTGGATCTCTCGCTTTTTGATGCTGCCCAATTTTGCATTAAGTAACGGATGTTGCAGGGCTAATACCTAACGGCCAATCGCTAACTGCATCTTTAAGGTGCGAACATAATTTGGCCAGGATCATAGTTAAGGAGACATGCCATGACCGACTGTATCTTCTGCAAAATCGTTCAAGGAGAGCTGCCGTGCTTTAAAGTTTACGAGGACGACAGGGTGCTGGCCTTTTTGGACATCAACCCCATTTCCATGGGGCATACGCTCATCATCCCGAAACGACACAGTAAAGACCTTTACGAAATACCGGGGGAGGACCTCACGGCCCTGCACCTGGCCTCAAAAAAAATCATAAAGGCCATTTCGGATGCCCTGAGCCCAACTGGTGTGGCTTGTGTTCAACTTAACGGCAAAGGGGCCAATCAGGTTGTCCTTCATTATCATCTTCATCTGATTCCCCGCATGCCGGGAAGTCCTGGCCTTCCCGTATCCGACTGGGAAATCAAACCCGGCGATATGGACCAGATCAGGGAAACCGGCGAAAAGATCGCCGCCGCCCTGGCTGACTGAAATAGACAGCTATCCGACTATTATGCTGAAATAACTTTCTTATTCCTAATATATCGTAAAAATAACCCCACAGAAGCAAATCCTGGGAGCAATAAGATGGATGAAATCATCGGGACAAGCAACCGTTTTCTTGAAATCGATCTTGGCAGCAGGGAAGTAAAGACCTTCTCTGTTTCGGACGAGGACAGGAAGCTCTACCTTGGAGGAAAAGGGCTGGGACTGCAGCTCCTTTACAAGAGGATGCCCCCGGGAATCGATCCTCTCGGCAAAGATAACTACCTGGCCTTCATGCCCGGAATTCTCATGGGCACGGGGGCCCCTTGTTCCGGTCGCTTTTCAGCCATCACCAAATCACCCCTCACCGGGATCATGCTTCATTCATCCTGCGGCGGCCCCTTTGGAATGGCCTTGAAAACCGCGGGATATGACGGGCTTCTCCTGACCGGGAAGGCGGATGCACCCATTTATCTGGTGATAGAGGATAAGGGGGTTCGATTTGAGTCCGCTTCATCCCTGTGGGGCATGGATACGAGACAAACGCAACAGGAGATCGGCGGCGCCAAGAAATCCGGAGTCCTGGCCATAGGGCCCGCCGGAGAAAACATGGCGCCCATTGCAAATGTCGCCTCCGGCGATCGTTTCCTTGGCAGGGGCGGGATGGGCGCCGTCATGGGGTCCAAAAATCTCAAGGCGATTGTGGCGGTGGGGGGACAATACCACATTGTGCCGAAAGATCCGGCGAAATTTGAAAAGGCCAAGAAGCGTGCCACAAGCTATATCAATAGAAATGCCGTTACGTCGGATGCGTATCGCAGGTTCGGCACCAGCTCCCATGTGGATTGGTGCAACAAGGGCGGCATCCTGCCGGTCAACAATTTCCAGGGGGGCCAACACGAATCGGCATCCAGGGTTTCCGGTGCGACCATGCAGGAAAAGTATCACAGCAAGCACCATACTTGCAAACCGTGCACCATCCTCTGCGGACACACAGGGACCCACGAAGACGGGACGGAACACCAAATTCCGGAATATGAAACCGTCGGTCTTCTCGGGCCCAACCTGGGGATTTTCGACCCCGATCTCATCACCGAATGGAACGACTTGTGCGGTCTCATGGGAATGGACACCATATCCGCGGGAGCCGTCCTGGCCTACGTCATGGAAGCGGGTGAAAAAAGCCTCTTGGAAACCCCTCTTGCCTTCGGCTCTCCCGAAGGCATCTCATCCACACTGAAAGAGATGGCCCACGGAAACGGATTCGCGGGGGAAATGGCAAAGGGGGTGCGCTGGTTATCGGAAAAGTATGGCGGGGCCGAGTTTGCAATCCAGATCAAAGGGCTGGAGATGGCCGCCTACGATCCAAGGGGCGCCTGGGGACAGGGCCTGGCCTACGCCGTCGCCAACAGGGGGGCCTGTCACCTTTCCTCCGCCCTGTTTGCCCTCGAAGTATCGTTCGGACTTCTCAACCCCTATTCCATCAGGGCGAAGGCCAAATTCGCCCACTATTTCGAGAACCTCTATGCCGCCGGGAATTCGCTCCATACCTGCCAGTTCACCGCTTTCGCCTACACGTTGGAACCCCCCATCGTAAAATACACCCCGAAATATCTGCTGGGATTGACCATGCAGTACATGCCGGACGTGGCCCTCATGCTCATGGATGTATCCCTCTATTCCAAATTGTTCAGCAGCGTAACCGGCATCAAGATGAACCAGTGGGAATACCTGAAGGCGGGAAAGCGGATCCATACGCTCGAACGACTCATGAACTGCGAGGAAGGGATTTCCCGAAAAGACGATACGCTACCGGACCGGTTTCTCAAGGAAGGCCGGGCGTGCGACCCCGAAAAACGCGTGGTTCCCTTGAGCAAGATGCTTGATTCCTACTATAAGATCAGAGGATACGACGCCGACGGAAGGCCCTCGCAAAAGACGCTGAAAGCCTTGGGCATCCAACCCGGGACAACGCCCGATAGGGACGAGACGGGTTCCGGTTTCAGGATCATCGCTCCGGGGAAAAAGCCTTTGAAGCGGCTATACCTGGCCATCATGCTTTGGTTCGTGGGCAGGGCGATTCAAGCGGCTTCCAGAGTGGACGCGGGTGTACGGGAAGAATTTGGCGCCATTCCAAATGGATATAAATTCTCGCTGGGCGTTTTGCCCGACGGCCCCTGCATGATCATCGGAAAGGATGAAACCGGGAAGATCAGATACCTGGGCTCTCATCCCGAAGGAATGAACGTGGATCTGAAAATCGGAATCAAGAACCTGGAAGCGGCCATTCTCCTGTTCACTTTCCAGGAATCCACCGCCACGGCAGTGGCACGCGATCGCCTCATCGTGGACGGCGACATTCCGCGGGCCTGTGCCGCCGTCAGGATACTGAACTTGGTGGAGGTCTTCCTGCTTCCCGGAATCATAGCCAAGCTGGCCGTCAAACGCTATCCCGACTGGTCGCCCTACAGAAAGCACCTGGGAAGATTCCTGATTTATATTCGAACCATTACCGGGTTTTAATCTGGTCACTGATCACTCGTCACTCTCTAAGGGAGTCAACCATGCCACCTTTTGAAAACACCCATTTCTTTTGTCCGGTTAAAATTAACGCCGGGAAAAAGGCACTGGATCATCTGCCTTTCGAGCTCGATTCCTTGGGAGCGAAGAACCCCTTTCTGATAACCGGCGAGGAAGCCGCCCAAAGAGGTCTGGTAAGGAAGGTCGTCAATGCCTTTAAAGACTCCGGCATGTCCCTTGCCGTTTTTGATGAAACCGGACCGGTCGCCAGCCTTCAAACCGTCCAGCACGCTGCAAAACTCTTTGAAAGTACGGGTTGCGACGCTGTTGTGGCCCTCGGCAACAATCCCGTGATGGACATGGCCAAGGCCATGAATATGGCGGTTTCACAAAAAACGAAGGACTTGGAAGCCTACAGCGCGGGAAAAGCCTTTGAAAAGCCCATGAAACCTTTCATATCCATTCCCTGTTTTCCGGGCGACGGGCATGAAAACGGTCCGCATGCCAAGCTCGGAAAAATGACGTTTCATTCCCGGGCGCTGATGCCTGACCTGGTCATTATCGACCCGGCTGTGATTTCCGCTGAAAATCCTCTGAAACTTGCCGCAAGCGCCATGAGGGCCATCACTTGCGCCATGGAATCATGCATTGGACCTTCCGGAAATCCACTGACGGAAGCCTTCGCCCATGTTGCCATCCAGCTTATCTTCCCGAATCTGCTCAAAGCCGTTAAGAAAGACGACTGGAAGAAAGCACAGCACGCGCTCCTCATGGCGGAAACCATTTCCGAATGCGCTTTTTGCAACGCGACACCGGGAATGGCATACACACTGGGGCTGGAAATAAGCAAACATTGCATGGTTCCCGAGGATTGTGCATGGGAATCGTTCTTCCCCATGCGTTGGATTATGTTTCGGCCTCGGAAGGCTCCCATGTATCGAATTTGCTGCTCCCGCTGGGCGGGACGGATCTGTTTGCCGTCACCGCGGAAAAGTTGCGGGCATCCAGGGTTGTCAGTATGCTGCGGGAATTTTGCTACCATGTTTGCCAGACCGGTAATGGAGAAATACCGGGGACACTGGAAGACACCGGTCTTCCCAAGGAAAGATTAAACGACATTGCCCAACACGTTCATGAGAACGGCGCCGAAAAATTCAGTTATGAAGGGTCCCTGATGGTTCTGGAACACGCCTGGGGTGGAAGTCTCATGGAGCAAGTTTCAGGTCGGAATAAAGGAGAAAAATATGTATCTGCCGGCATACTATGAGTTCTGCTGCAGGGTCCGGATCGTAGCCGGCCATAAGGTTCTGGAAGAGATCCCTGAACTGCTGAAAAATCTGAAGGCTTCAACCCCCATGATCATTACGGACAAGGGCATTACGGGCGCAGGTCTTATTGATCTTGTCAAAGGGGCCGTTGAAGGGAGTACGAAGGTCGCAGCCGTTGAGGATGATGTACCGGCTGATTCCGATGTGCTGACGGTAACCCGTATCGCGGACCGATACCGGGAAAACCATTGCGACGCCATCATCGCCGTGGGGGGAGGTTCCGTGCTGGATACCGCAAAGGGGGTGAACATCCTTGTTTCGGAAGGTTCGAACGACCTCGTGAAATTTTCAGGAGCAGGAGCCCTGAAAAGGCCCCTTAAACCGTTGATTGCCGTGCCGACCACGTCCGGAACGGGGTCTGAGGTAACCCTTGTGGCGGTCATTGCCGACCACGAAAAACACCTGAAGATGCTCTTCACGTCCAATTTTATTTTACCCGACGTTGCGGTGCTTGATTCCCGCATGACCATGACGCTGCCGCCGGCCATTACCGCCGCCACCGGAATGGATGCCATGACCCACGCCGTGGAGGCCTATACCTGCCTGGCCAAGAACCCGCTGAGCGACAGTCACGCCGTGAGGGCCATTGAACTGATCAGTCAAAACCTTCTCAACGTGCTAAAAAATCCCGATGACAAGGAGGGGCGTCTGTCTCTCGCTATCGCGGCGAATCTGGCAGGGATCGCCTTTTCCAACTCCATGGTAGGCATGGTGCACACCCTGGGCCATTCAATAGGCGCTATTTGCGGGGCGCCCCACGGCGCCTGCATGGCCGTACTCCTGCCCTACGGCCTTGAATATAACAAGCACAAAAACGCCTCTTTCACGGCTGAGTTGCTTTTTCCATTGGCGGGCTCTGAGATCTACGCCAAGACTCCCGCCCATTCTCATGCCGACCGGGTAATTTCCTTCCTGAGGCAGCTCAATGACGATCTGCATGAGGCCACGGGCGGCAAACACCCCAGGTCCCTGAAGGAGATGGAAGACGGCCGGGGGAATCCCCTGATTTCAAAAGATACGCTGCCCGCAATTGCCCGCAAAGCCCTTGGCGACGGGTCCATCTTCTACAACCCGGAAGAACTGGATTATGAAGATTCGATGATGGTTTTGAATCATGCCTGGGAAGGCACGCCTCTCGAAAAGGACTGAAGGGAAGGATGTCTCTCCGGCCCCCTGACTCAATGTTTCCCGATGTCCGGAAGCCATTATAAGGAGCCAGGATCTCGAACAATTTTGCTGCATTCTTCCTAAAACCGGTTTGTCATTTCATTTTCTGCAAAAATCCACCGGCATACCGGAAATGCCATACAAAAAGAGCGGTGTATTTCTTTGACCGTGCGTACTTAACCCATTCCGGAACTATCGGTTTTCTATACTCTTGATCAACTCATTCGCGATATTAGAGCTTTCAATGCGCATGATGCTTTCTTGGGCGCTGCCGTAGCTCAAGAAATTTATGCTGCCATACCACACGGTTTTTTGGTCCATGATTGCGAATTTCTGATGAATATCGGGCTTAAAAACAACACTTATACCGTTGTCTTTCAGTACCTCCAGCGACTTGCTGCAAAGCAATTCGATCCTTGGTTTTAAAAGCCTCTGCCGGCCTGGTCACGACAATGGTTCGGATGCCTTTGTCGAGGGCAATTTTCAAATGCTTGTAACATTTGCGTGGTGCGCCTTTTTCTCACGAAAGGACTTACGATTAAAATTTCTTTTTTGGAACCCGCGAGATCATTGCTGAAAACAGGCAAAAAGCTATCCTTATCAAAAATGATATCCAATGATGCGGACAGAACATCCTCGCCTTTTGCTTTGTATCCCATCGAGGCATATCCTGTAAGCCTTTTCTGATACATTCTTTCCAGCATCCTTACATGGATATCCACATAATCATAAATCTGCACTTCCTTTTTATGCCATAAACAGTCGATGAAGTCTTCCCGCATATTGCTGCAGTGTTCCTTTCCATGATATGGGCATGGCCAAAAACAGCGTATCAAGACGAGGTTCGTCAAAACCTTCTCCGATAAAAGACCCTGTGGCCACCAATATTAGATTTTTATCTGCCGGCGTGTCCGTGATCCGTTTAAAGACCTCCCGTGTTGTCTTTGAGCCCATACCACCCATCAGCATCACAACATCCGGGACTTCTTCTCTCAATTTTTTTGCAAGCAATTCAACGTGAGCGGTTCTTAATGTGAGAATAATGCAGTTTCTGCCTCGTTTATAGCTCTGTCAGAACGTCTTCGACAATTTGCTGATTCCGGGCGCTCGTTATCAACGACTTCAGCATACATTTCCTGGATGGAAACATCCTTTTCATCTCTATTCAATAGGAATTCTTAAGGATGTAAACCGTGGAATGATATAATGATCAAAAGGTCTTTTCTCTGCCTGCTTTTTTGCATTATCCCGATACCGTATTGGGCCGCAATGCATAAAAAGTATGGGATGATGCCCATCCTTTCGCGTCGGTGTGGCTGTCAGACCATAAATATACTTGGCATTGGTGGTTTTCAGAATACTTTCATAGCTGAAAGCTGAAGCATGATGACATTCATCGGCAATGATCATCCCATAGTCTTTCACACAATTCTTCACCTCTCCCTTCCGGCTTAGGGATTGCATAACGGCAATATCTACAATACCACTCAGGGCTTTTTTGCCTGCGCCCAGCTGGCCAATGATGCTTGCTTTTTTCTTTCGCCCTCTTTTCTTGTCCGCTGCAACGGCCATTTCCGGCAAGGTTTCATGTATGATCAAGAAACTCAGACAGCCTTTTCTGCCATTGTTTGAGCAAACCGATCTTGTCCACCAGGATAAGCGTATTGACCTTTCTTTCGGCGATCAGCTTGATGGCCACGACAGTTTTGCCAAAAGCGGTTGTTCCCGAGAGTATTCCGGTATCATGGAGCAATAGCTGTTCAAGGGCCAGGGGTTGTTCATCTCTTAAATGGCCATTGAACTCCACATCTATTTTTTTCCCGCAATAGGTCTTATCGATGAGATGAACCTCTATGCCATATTGCTCCAATTCAGTGAGCAGGTCCATTTCACACCCTCGCGGCAAACACAGATATTCCTTTGTTTCATCTGCGCACGAGATGATCGGTGGGTGGCCATAGGTTGACAACCGCATGGCTTGCTGCCTGTAAAACATTGGGTTCTTAAAAGAAGCCAATCTCTTCAAACGGTTTAATGCCCTTTGGGAGATATTGCTTTTGGGAATGAACAACATATTGGCCTTTACGATGTCGATTTGCTTCGGAAAATCGCTTTTTTGCAGGCCGACGTGCTGGGTGTGTTTCCCATGGCTTTTGCGTGTCCTCTTCGTCGATTTTCAAGACCCCCAGTTCATGGCCATGACAAAGCTCCTGTATGAGATTTTCAATACGATCTTCAGAGATCTTTTGAATTGACGATAAAAATGCCCATTGATCGCTGTAGGATTCAAATTTTCATTGATAAATTCGCTGTTGTTGTTCTTTCTTGCAGATTTCTGGAACGGCAGGGCAATCAGATTGCCAAAACCTCCTCTGGGTATGTGTGTCCTGGCTGGGAAACATTCTGTCGTAGGATTTGAAATGGATTTCGTGTCTCCTGTTCATGGAAAAAGTCAAAATGGCGGCACCGAACTTCCTGGCCAATCCAGCCGACAATCGGTTTTCAAAGAAAAACCATAGGTGACCGCCATTACCGGATTGAGATCGCTCCACTGCCACGGGAATATCAAACTCGGCGCAAACCTCTCTCACTGTTGTGACATCGTCCTGCCAACCTGCCTCATCAAAATCCATGGCCAAAAAGTGGCAGGTTTCATCCGGAAGCAATGGATAGATACCGGCAACGATGCCCCCTCTCAGATGGTTTTCTATGACATGTTCATCCAACGGTGCATACTAACTGGATTGGCACATTTGGAACAGGAGGTCTTTGGTTTGCCGCACAATCCCTCCTGCCATTGATTCAGGCAAACGGGTGAATATCCCTGATGTTGCCTTCTTTTTGTTCTCCCATTTCTTTGCATATACATCATCACGACCTTTGAACAGCGACATGAATAGTCTGATCTTTAAGATCGAATCCGATCTGTTGTTTACATCTGAAAACATGGCACTGTCGTTCGGTCCATCATCGAACATGTCTCTTTCCGTAGCTGACTCCACAATGCGGTTCTCGGAGAGCATACTTGTTGATATCCCAAGCCGGGCTTTTAACCGGGCGTTTTCTTCCATCAAACGGTTGTTCTCATGTAACAGGAGGTTGTACTTTTCCAACAACTCACTGTAATCCATAGATTACCTCAAAAATAAAGTGCCCCATCCATATGCTGCCGATGAAGGAGAGGGTCAAAAAATGGCTGAAACAAGCGTATCATGGGTTTACCGGCGGCGGATATTTTCATGCCTTTTTCATGTGTTATTTGTTTATTGAAAAAAGCTGAGCTGAACACTGCTGGCATTGCGACGTGTGACCCTGACGATCTCGGAAACTCTCAAGCGGCATATACGAAATTGATTGCTGAATCTTTGAGAAAATGATGTCCACACATCATCAAGCCATATTTCAAGGGAGTCGATTAGTGTCTTTATTTAACGTAGTACCCGGAAACGCGCCACCTGCCATCCTTCCCCATCATAGGGGTAATGGTTTCAACCGCGGATTTTTTGTGCTCAAACGACGTTCTGAACTGGATCACCACATATTTTCCGTCCGGGACGCCAGGCAGGGAAGTGCGGCAACTCTTTGACATGAGTTCGCGGGAAAGATTCTTCCCAAGCGGGTTTCTGGCTGCCCGGATCGCATGTTCCCATTGGTCTTTGGTTATCGCACCTTGGAAGTACGACGCCGCCTCCATCCAGCTTTTTCCGTACTTGCCTCCGTCAACCAGAGACAACCAGGCCTCCGCGGCCGCAACCGCAGCCTTCTCATTCCCGCAGTCGGGCGCCGAAGCTTCCTTGGATGCCGTCTGAAATACGAGCAAATAGGGAACTGCGGAATGATTCTCCACATCCTTTGTCATCATATCCTTGCTGAACGTAACGGTGATTTCCCGAAGGGAAGGATCAACAGCCATATCTCCCGCCACGGGGACGGTGTTTACAACCGACGGAGGCATGGTCTTGACCGTGATCTCCTCTTCAGCCCACACTCCGACAACAGTCATCGTCAAAATCATCATCACCATCAATAGCCCGGCGTACTTCCGCATCGCTCTTCTCCTTTTCTTCTTGTACAAATCGTAACCGCCTGCATCAGGATCCACCGTTTAGACGGCAGAACCTTGCATGAGGATCATTCTTTTTCCTTCACTTCCTTCAACTCCGAATATCTCGTCTTCCATTTTCCCTCTTCATCTCTGACATCAACTCGGACCGTGCCCTGGTGTGTCCACCATACAACCTCCCTCTCGTCCGTATATCTCACACCCGACCCTGAGATGACCTGAGGCAACGTAAATTCCTGTCCGTCGGGCATCTTTACTCTCACAAAATACAGGCTCCCGTCGGAAAGGGACCCGTATCTCGCCACAAAACGATCCCCGTTGTCACTCTCATAATACACAGGCGGCCCCATTTCCACATGCAGGGCTGTATTGCTCAGGCTTGCGGCACAACCCCACAGGCCCATGGTTAAAATGCTTATGATCCATATTGCCGTTCTTGGATGAGACAATGCATCCTCCTTTATTATTATGACCAATACCCTACCGGTCCCACGGATCCCACCAGCAGGTTCTATCTCTCAAGCCAGGTTGATACCGCATGAACAAAGGGATCCCGCGCCTCAATATGGACCCAATGTCCTGCCCGGGGGATGGTCACCAGCTCCGCAAGCGGAAAAACCCTAAGAATGTCCGGCCAATCGGAATCCTGAATGTACTCGGATTGTCCACCCCGTATAAACAGGCAGGGTTTTGGGTACGGTTTTCCATTGATTTTTTCGGATATCGCCTGATAACCATTTCGAATTCCTTCCACATTGATTTGCCACTGATAACGCCCGTCGTCCTGTCTTTTAAGATTTGAAATAAGGAAGAGGCGCATATCCGTTTCAGGAATGGCCTCCCGCAACATTTCATCCGCATCTTTTAATTTGGAGATCTTGGAGACATCCAGACGGTACAAGGCTTCCACAATATCCTGGTTTTGCGTTTCATAGGCCTTGTTGGCGATATCCACGATGACCAGCTTGCGAACAAGATCCGGGTGGGCCAGTGCAAAATTCATGGCCACCTTGCCCCCCATGGAATGACCGATCATTGAAACCCTTTCCAGGTCATGACGGCGCACGAAGCGCACCACGTCTTCCATCATCACATGGTAATCGAACCGGTCACTGTGGAAAGATTTTCCATGGTTACGCATATCAAGGGTGAATACCTTATATTTACGAGACAAGCTCCTGGCAACGGTCCGCCAGTTGTCACCGGAACCGAATAGTCCGTGAAGGATGAGAACAGGATCTCCGGAACCATACTCTCTAAAAGAAATGTCCTGATCCACAGTCTTGACCTCGCAGTCTTAAATAATGAACAAGAGTCTTTGGTGATCCGCCGAATTTATAACGGTTTCAGCCGCATGTGCCTTCAAGTAATGAATGGGTGTTATCTGATCGGCAAATTCACAAAATGCCTGCTTTGATCGCGTCACAATGGCCCGGGCACGCTCCTTTGAAAGCCCGTATCTGGCGGATCGGCTCAATGCATTTTCGAGGGTTGCTTCTCTCCCCCGCCCTCCCGCCGACATGGCCAGACGAAATCCCGTGCCTACGCCGAATTGCGCCGGCGTCGGGACGATGTCGTACGCGGGCGAAAGGGACATCTTTCCTTCGTCCAGCACAAACCCATGGTTCCGGGGATGATCATCCGTGTTTCGCACCAACACGTTAAAGCCACACGGGGTCGCATCTTAACTTATCAACTGTTTGTTTTGAATAATTATTATTTAAAATGCGACCCTGATTCCTTTCCCTGATTCCTTTCTCTGGATATCCAGGGTCGACTATGCTATGGATTACAAAGCCGAATGCGGAGACCCTCGAAGACCTGCCCGTACGTGAACACAGGGACAGCCGGCGGGCCATGAGATCACTCAAACAGAAAAGGTAATGTAATGTCAATCAATCTTGAGGAGTTCAAAGTAGTCTATGGGAAGTGGGTAGAGGAGAACCTGCAGGATTTTCAGGCGGGCAAAATACAGGATGCCATCAAGAAGTACCCCTTCGTGGTTTCACAGGGCGTGCCCTGGACTCCCTTCAAAGGCCAACCATCAGAGAAAACCATCGCACTGGTTACAAGCGGAGGTCTCTACCTCAAGGACAGCCAGCCGGCCTTCAAGGCTGAGTCGATCCACGGTGATCCCTCCTTTCGGGAAATTCCGAGGACCGTTCACTCCGAAGATCTCGGCATCGCCCACCCCCACTTCGATCATAGCCTGGCGGCGCAGGATGTCAATACCATCTTTCCCATTCAGCGTCTTGTTGAACTGGAAAAGGAAGGGATCGTCGGAAAGGTTGCCGATACCCATTACAGCTTCAGTTATGTCAACGACGTGGCGAGACTGCTCACCGAATCGGTGCCCAAGGTCATAGACCGGATGCAGTCAGAAGGAGTAGACATCCTGTTCCTGGTACCGGTCTGACCTAAGTGCCATCAGACCGTGGGTCTGATTCAGCGGGCGGTTGAGGAAGCGGGAATTCCCACCATCTCCATGGGGAACATGGCCGACCGGATGGGCCACATCAAGCCGCCTCGGGCTCTACTCGTCAAGTTTCCCCGCGGCAGCATGCTCGGCGAACCGGGAAATGCAAAACGCCAGCGCCGCATTCTCATGGATGCGCTTGAAGCTCTTACCACGATGACCGAACCCGGCACGATACGAGAGCTGCCCTACCGGTGGAAAAAACCGGATTCGGAGTAGAGATTGCGTGCATTTCACGAAGAGCTCGCCGGCGCCCCAGGATGAAACAGAGAGGAGGTTGAACCGTGACGATGAAAGTCTCATTCGAACAAGCCAAGGAAAGGTCCCTGGAATTGATGCATCGTGGTTACCACTGAGGGCCTGCTGTCCTGCAAGTTATGTGGGAGTCATATGACCTCGGCAACGAAGATTTCCTTTGGACCTGCATTCCCTTCATGGGCGGCATCAGCAGCTGGCAGCAGGCGCCATGCGGCGCTATTTCGGCTTCTGCCGTCAGCCTGGCGTTACGCTACCGTTGCGATCTCAGGGACAAGGAAAAGGCCAAACAGGCACGCAAGACCATACGCCATCTTTCCGCTGAGGTTGTGCGACGTTTTAAAGAAAAGTTCGGCAACATCACCTGCCTGGATCTGGTGGAGACAGATTTCTCCACGCCCGGGGAGTACAAGAAGTTTCAGGAATCGGGTGTTTCGAAGGACAAGTGTGACAATTATGTCGGCTTCATCATCGAGACGCTTTATGAATTTGAAAATCGGGGAGAAGCCGAAATGCCAGGTGCCTGAGTGTGCCCAAACACCCACCAGTTCATCAAAACAAGATCTCGAACCTCCAACTTGCCGACTCGCACGCCAAGAACATGTGCTTTGCTGAAAGGATCTTGGCCAGATGCTTTCCGTGCTTCGGGTGCTCACGCAAAATCGTAATAAGTATAACGGATGGTGGGGATATATATCAACATAGAAGAGACTTGTCTTATTTTGTCATTTTGCAGAAAGCATTATCGCAAGAACATACGAGCATCAGAGGAAAATCCTGTAATCTATCCGAAGCACCTTTGCGAGCCGTCTGGCCCTTTCTTTTCCGATCGTCATTCTGCCATTTTCCATTGAAGAGATGTGACCCTGTGGAACAATACCAGTGAATGAATGAGGTTTATCTCGCTTTTCCGTGAAGAATGTCGAGATCCTGTCGTAACCGAGGTTTCAGGTTTCGGGTGTCAGGATTCCGTGTCCATAATTCCGAGATTGCTATTTCAAACAGCATAACTTCATGAAGTTACGTTCATTCATTCGACTGACAACCGGGGTTTTTCGTGAAACCTGGCTAAGGCCTACAGGAGAACATCATTCAGCGTCTCGAAAATCCATAACAAAAAAGGCAAATGGAATTCATTCACGGGTATTGAACTTTGGTACGGGAATCATAGCGCCGTTTGTTCCTTCGAGAATTGATGCCCACCGGTGCTCAAGGCTTATTTCACTTTCTTCTGCACGAATACCGATCACAACTGCTTTGTAGCGAAAATAATCTATATGCCAATGTGGCTTTCTAACCGGTTTGAGATGATGTTTAAGCCTGGCAGTCAGTCCACCTGGGCCTAATTCGCTCCCTACATAGCCATAGAAACCTTTCTGGAATTCAAAGCATCCCAGCTTCCCCACCTGAATTTCATCAGGGTCGTCAAGTTTCAAAATTAAGCAATAGGTGCCTTTTCTCAATTTACTCACGAGTGAAAACTACCATCCTAAATTTTGGAAATATGCTTTTTAGTAGCCTTAAAACATTATAAAAAATTAAAGGCATATGGCGTTGTGGCTCTACCAAGAAAAAGAGGGAAAGTTTCTGAAACAATCCTGCTGAAGCCAATTTCTCCAGAATCTAAAAAGGGACTTCAATACCCCGTAAAAAACCATGGAGGATCAACTGAGATTAGCATCCCTGTAATAAATGCAATACTTAGAAGATTTGGGATTGACAGTAGTGACTTCTGGGAATAGGCGCGATGCCTACTATCAAACTAACCCACCCATAAACCGCCTTCGGGCGGTTTTTTTGTGCCTACCTTTCAACCATTGGTTCTGAAAGTGGAAAACCAGTATCTCTTTCGAGGGAACCGATTTTTTTATTCCTTATACCCCTTCATTTTGTACCCCATATTGTACCCCGTCAAAAAGGGCATAAAAAAAGGGCCTGTGAAGGCCAATAACTACTTGATATTACTGGTCGTGTCGAGAGGATTTGAATGCGCGAAAGGCGCACAAGTCAGGGACATTTGTTTAAACTTTCACGCCTCGAGGATCTTAACGCCGTACTTTTTCAAATGAGAGTCTCGCGTCACAAGCGTTAGGTTTTCCACTTTTGCCTGGGCTGCAAGCATCCTGTCAAACGGGTCTCTGTGATATGCCGGAAGCTCCCCAACGGAGTGGGCGTGTTCAGCAGTAATGTTCAAAGCCTTGAACGGCTGATCATCCAATATGGCACGAAAATTTGAAGGGATTTCCAGTTTTCCCAAGGCTTGCTTGATCCTGATTTCCCAAATGACCACAGCGCTAATGAAGACAAGATTCTTCCCTTCACTGATCGCGGCTCTTGCTTTTCTGGAAAGGGCCTGGTTATCATCCAGCCACCACAGAAGTACGTGTGTATCAAGCAACAGGTTCATCGATCGATCATCCCGAATGCTTCAGCAATATCCTCTGGCAAATCGTCAAAATCATCGGCGATCTTGATATTTCCTCTCAGGGCGCCGGGGCTGCGCCGTTCCACATCCGCCTCGTACTTGACCAGCTTTGCAACAGGCCGTCCCGCCTTTCCGATGATGACTTCTTGTCCGGCCATAACTTTCTCAATGAGAGAGGATAATTGGGACTTTGCATCAGAAATATTGGTTACAATCACTTTCCTCACCTCCTCAAAAATAGTCTGACCAGACCAGACCAGAAAGTCAAGGGAAATATGAAGTCTGGCTTTCAGGACTATTTACATTCCACACACCATACACCAATAAAATCAACATGTTGTAGATAGACGTGATCTAAAAAGGGACTCAGAGGGGTCACAAAACCAAGAATGGTCAAAAACGACCTTCTTGAATGAAGGATAACAACTTTGATTTATTAGTATTATTGGTCGGGGCGAGAGGATTTGAACCTCCGACTCCCTGCTCCCAAAGCAGGTGCGCTACCAGGCTGCGCCACGCCCCGATTTCGAATTTGGAAAGAATTTGCAATATAGATGCTCTGCTGCTAAAAATCAAGGCAAATATTTTTTTGTTGCGGGCGTAAACTTCTTGACGGAGAAGCCCTTTTTCTATACTATCCTTCGAAATTCCGCTTGAGATGTCTCACCATTACGCCAGTGAGTTTCGTTTCAGGGGTGAAAACCTAAATTTTTGGAGGTTTTACATGGACCTTTTTAGAAAAATTGGGATAGGAATAACGACCATGGTTCCCGGGTTTGTGTTGGGGGGACTGGTATGGGATTGGTTTGGTTCTTGGCTGGTGGTTCTTGGATTGGAAATCGTCATTATTGTCCTTTACGTTTCCATCATTACGGGAAAGTTTTCGTCCACACAAAGAGCCTGAAGTTTTTTTGACCGTACATGAACAACAAAGCGGGATCAGATTTTATAGTCTGATCCCGCTTTTTTTTGTTTTCTAATATCAGCCATTCTGCATTTCGCAGGCCATGATGGTCTGTTTGCAGAGAACCCAGGTGGTCACCGAACCCACCCCTGCCGGGACCGGCGAAATCTTCTGAACTATCGGTTCCACCTCGGCAAAGTCCACATCGCCGCAGTATTTGCCGGGATTGTCGGGATCAGGATTGATCCCCACATCGATTACGATCTGCCCGGGCCGCACGAAATTGCCTTTGATCATCTTGGCCCTTCCTACGGCCGCGATGAGGATATCCGCATTCTGGCAGACTTCCGGAAGGTTCTCGGTTCTGGAATGGCAGATTGTTACGGTGCCATGCTCCCTTAACAGCAGCATGGCCAGGGGTTTTCCAACCACCAGGGACCGACCCACCACAACGCATTTTTTCCCTTTGATGGGGATTTCGAAATGATGAAGCATCTCCATGCAGGCTGTGGGAGTGCACGGCGGGAAACCGGTCGGATCATCGGTAAAAATTTTCGCGGCGCCACCGGTGGTCAAACAATCCACATCCTTTTCCACCGGAATCAAGGTTCTGATTTTTTTCTCATTCAGGTGCTTGGGCAAAGGGGAAAACATTAAGATGCCGTGGACCTCTTTCATTTGTCCCACTTTCGTAACGGCTTCTTCAAAAGCCGCCTGCTCTATGTTCTCCGGATATTCGAAAACTTCCGAATCCATGCCGAGGGCCGCACAGGTCTTCTTTGCGCCCCCTTCGTAAAACAGGTCGTCCGGACGTTGGCCCACTCGAATGATGCCGAGCTTCGGCGAAAGACCTTTTGCCTTCAGACCTTCAACTTTCTTTATCAATTCCGCCTTCATGGCATCGGCCACGGGTTTTCCTTTCAACAGGTCAGCCATCGGTAAGTCTCCTTATTTTTTCAATTTTGATAGTACAAGAGCCAGTGTGTCATCCGCCATTTTGGAACCGGTGTTGATCAATTCATCCATTTCCTTACGAGTGGCGGAGCAGAATGCCTGATCCTTGATGGCATTGAGATTGATGATCACGTTCAGACTTCCTGAAATCAATGCGCTTTTCAAAAACACCACGCCGCATCCCACATCGGAGATAGCGATCATGGTTCCGATCTCGCCCATTCTGGCATGAATCTTGATCCCTTCAAAGGCCGCCCGCATGATTTCCATGGGAACCCCGCAGGCTGTTTTACAACAGCTTTCCATGGTTTCTTCCTTAAACTTAATTTCCTCAGGGGTGGTTTTCGGAAGCCCATAGGCTTTTGAGAGGGGTTCAAATACTTCCGCGTCCTTGTCTACCAGCTTTTTGAGCTTGAGGATAATATCTTCCCCTTTGGCAATGAGTTCTTTTACTTCTCCTTCCACATCAGCATATTTCTTTTTTCCCACGGTGAGGTTTCCCACCATATTGGAAAGAGCCATGCCTATGGCGCCTCCCATGGCAGCCGCGCCGCCTCCTCCCGGAACAGGTGCTTTTGATGCCAGTACTTCAATAAATGCCGAACAGGTTTGATCTACCATTGTCATTTTCGTTCTCCTCCCTGATTAATAGTCGTATGGAGCACATCCTTAATTTAACCTAACCCTCAGCTTGAGAAAAATGGTACAAAACGATAGGAAACCCCATAACACAGTCACGGGAATATTTCAAATATTTTGTCCCGGGCTATTGAAAAACAGTTTCACACGAGAGGGAAAAAGCGATGAACAAAGAAACAACGCTCATCTATATTACGACCGGAAGCGCTGAAGAAGCCCGGACCATCGGGAGGAAACTGGTGGAGGAAAGGCTGGCGGCATCCGTAAATATTTTCAGCAATATCCAGTCCATTTACTGGTGGGGCGGCCGGATACGGGAGGAGCCGGAAGCGGTGCTCATTGCGAAGACCAAAAAAGTCCTGGTCCCCGAGCTGATCGAAAAGGTCAAGGCCATGCACAGTTATGAACTGCCCTGCATCCTGAGCCTGCCTATTGCCGATGGTCACGGGCCATTCCTGGAGTGGATCGGAGAGGAAACGAAAAAGGAGGTTTAAGGATTCGGAATCACGGATTTCTTTTTCGACGTCTCTTTCTGAAAACCAACAGGAAAATAACGCCTGCAATAACAGCCATGATCAGGAAGGCGCCCATATTGTACCGGAACACCAGGACGGAAAATTTTTCTTTCGCGGTCTCCCAATTCGTCCCCAGGAAATAACCGGCCAGTATCCATAACAGGTTCCATACGCCGGCGCTAATCAGCGCAAAAAGAGTGGTTGGAACCAGTTTGAGTTCGGAAATCCCTCCCGCCAGGGAGATAACGGATCGAATCCCCGGGAAGAACCGGTTGAGCAAGACAAGAAAATAGCCGTATTTACGAAACCATTCTTCAGCCTTCAGGATATCCGCCGCTTTGAAGAATCGGTAATCCCTTTCAATGAAGAATTTTCTTCCAAGGATTCTGCCTATCCAGAAAAGCGTCATGAAACCGAACAGGCTTCCAATGGTTGTGGAAATGTAAACCCCAAAAAAACTCAGCCTTTGCGTTCCCACCAGGAAAGCGCCGAATGCCGTAATGGTATCGCCGGGAATAGGGGGAAAGACATTTTCCACAAACGCGCTTATTCCCAGCAAGATGTAGATGAGCGAATTCGGCAGGGAATTCAAGAATTCCAGAAAGGCGTCCACGTGCAACGGAAACTCCTAACCCGGATAAACCGGAAGAGTTCGAAGCTTAAAGCTAAAAACTCAAAGCTGAAAGCTCAAAGGCAAAACCTCAAGGCTCAAGACCGGAAGCTTGAGGCTGATCTGATTAGGTGCGGATTATCATTTTTCAGGAGGGAAAAACAAGCTTTCTTTTTGCGGTTCTTCTTTTGACTTGACTGAAATGGGGGCATCTGTTATCTGAAGCAAACAAACAGGGAGGGTTTTACGTGGCCAAGAAAAAAATTTCCAGAAAAGAATTGTTAAAAGGTCCGGATGAATTTCAAACGCTTTCTTCAAGCGCCTTGGGTTTCTTCAACGACCATGTGCGCCAGTTTACGTTCATAGGGATAGGACTCGCCGTGATTGCCGTCATCTATCTGGCCTCTTTCGCATATTTCACCCATGTCAACAAAAGCGGGCTTGAGGCCTATAATGCAGCATACGACATCCTGGCGAAGAATGAAAAACCTGAACTTTCCAACGAAGAAAAGACCAAGGCGGAAAAACTTTTCCAGAAAGTCATTGATGACTATGGTTCTTCAAAGGCCGCTCTGCTCGCCTACCCACAGATGGGCCACCTGAAATTCAGTCAGAAGCAGTATGCGGATGCCATCGCTTCCTATGAGAAATTTGGCGACAAGGTCAAGGGAGACAGGGAATACAGTGTTCTCAACGATCTGGCCCTTGCGGCAAGCTTTGAGGCCAAGGGAGAGATGGAAAAATCGATCAGCCTTCTCAGTCCTCTGGTAGCATCGCCGGACACCCCCTTCCGGGAGACGGCCATGTATAATCTGGCCCGTGTGTACCGGCTGAATAAGCAGGATGACAAGGCAAAAGAAACCCTGAAGGCCTTTGTGTCCGAATATAAGAATTCTCCTTTTCTGCCCATGGCAAAGGCCCGCCTCTAAAAGGGCGGAAAAGCTTTTTTTCCGGTTGCCACTTGACGGTTGACGGTTCTCATGCTCCCGCGATAGAGCACGGGAACCGTGCAGAACCTTCAAAAGTTCTGCCTTGATCTCATCCCGCTGAAAAACGGGAAGGCGCTGCACCTATGAAGAGTTTTCTCCCTGGTCCCCGCATGCCTGTCGCTCCCCATCCATTTTCAGCCTCTTCGCTTCCGGCCAATCTTCCCCGAGAATTATCCTTAGCCGTTCCAGAAAAACCTGATGATAGGGAGGTTCGTTCTGAAGGCGCCATCTCTTTCTTCGATTCCATTTTGCGCATTCCGGTTGTATCGCTTTTTCCTTGACAGGGGGTAGCCTGCTTATCTAAAGTTACTTTATAGCTAAAATGTAGCTCCACAGGAGGGATGGCATGATTATTACTGAGATTCTGGCTCGAAACGCAAGGATGTACGGGAATGAAACCGCCCTGATAGAGAGGGACCCGGCAAACGGAAAGCGGACAGCCATCACTTGGCAAGAGTTTGACCGGACGGCCAACAGGATTGCCAATGCCCTGATCGGGAAAGGGGTTCGAAAAGGGGACAAGGTCATTCATCTCATGATGAATTGTCTCGAATGGCTTCCCGCCTATTTCGGGATCTTGAGAACAGGGGCCTGGGCGGTTCCGTTGAATTTCAGATTTTTGGCAAACGACATCCGATACTGTGCGGAGATCGCCGAGGCCAAGGTTATGATTTTCGGACCCGAGTTTATAGATCGGATCGACCGGATCAAGGATGAATTGACAACCATTAAGGATTTTATCTTTGTCGGACCGGACAATCTGAAACCGCAATATGCCCAATCCCTTGACTCCTTTCTACAGGCAGGTACATCAGAAGATCCGAACGTCTCCATTTCCCTCCTGGATGAAGCAGCACTCTATTTTACGTCCGGAACCACGGGGACGCCGAAACCGATCCTGCTTACGCAAAGAAACCTGGAGGCTTCCTGCATCATCGAGAACAAGCACCACGGTCAAACGCACGACGACACCTTCCTGTGCATTCCTCCTCTTTATCATACAGGGGCGAAAATGCATTGGTTCGGAAGTTTTATTGTCGGCGGCAAAGGGGTGATTCTCAAAGGCATCAAACCTTCGTGGATACTGGAAGCCGTTTCCGAAGAACAGGCCACCATCGTCTGGCTGTTGGTCCCCTGGGCCCAGGATATCCTCATCGCGCTGGAAAACGGCGATGTGGCCCTGAAGGACTACAAACTGGATCAATGGCGGCTCATGCACATCGGCGCCCAGCCCGTGCCGCCGAGCCTGATCAGAAACTGGAAGAAAGTCTTTCCCATGCACGATTACGACACCAATTACGGTTTGAGCGAAACGACGGGTCCCGGATGCGTTCACCTGGGCATTGAAAACATCCACAAGGTGGGGGCCATAGGGGTTCCCGGATTCGACTGGGAATACAGGATCGTGGACTTTAACCATAAAGATGTGCCGAAAGGGGAACCCGGCGAGCTCATGGTAAAAGGTCCGTGCGTCATGTCCGAGTACTACAAGAATCCCGAAGCGACCGCGGCGACCCTCATAAATGGGTGGCTGCTTACGGGCGATATGGCCCGTGTGGATGAAGACGGCTTCATCTGGTTGGTGGACCGGAAAAAGGATGTGATCATTACAGGCGGCGAGAATATCTTTCCCGTGGAAATTGAAGATTTCCTCATGGAAAACCAAAAAGTACAGGATGTGGCGGTAATCGGTCTCCAAGATGACCGATTGGGGGAGATTGTGGCGGCGATCATCAAAGTAAAGCCCGGAATGGATATGAGCAGAGAGGAAGTGCTCGGATTTTGCGAGGGGCTGCCGAGATATAAGAGGCCTCGCCAAATCATTTTTGACGATGTTCCTCGAAATCCAACCGGGAAGATTGAAAAGCCGAAATTGCGAAAGAAGTATGGCGGGATGGCCGAAAGTTTCAAGATCTGATTTTAACGTTAACACTGACTTTATCGGGAGGCAAAAAAATGCACAAGCTTCTTAAAGACAAACCGGGAGAAATGATGCTCCTGCTGGGCAATGAAGCCATTGCCCGAGGCGCCCTGGAGGCGGGAGTATCCTTTGCCACATGTTATCCGGGCACACCCTCCTCTGAGATCCCGGAGAATTTCTTCAAGATCAGCCAGGAGACCGACCTTTATTTTGAGTATTCCACCAATGAAAAGGTGGCCATGGAAGTGGCCGCCGGAGCGGCCGTATCGGGCGTCAGAACCATTGTGACCATGAAGCACGTGGGACTGAACGTGGCGGCGGACCCGCTGATGACCCTCGCTTACGTGGGAATCAACGGGGGCATGGTGATCATCAATGCGGATGATCCATCTCTGTTTTCCAGCCAGAATGAACAGGATAACCGGTATTACGCGCGCCTCTCGGGCCTGCCCATGCTGGAACCCACCAATACCCAGGAAATGAAAGATATGACCGCCATGGCTTTCGACCTCTCCGAAGAGTTGAAACTGCCGGTGATCATAAGAACCACCACAAGACTCGCCCATGTGAGGGGGGCCGTGGAGCTTGGAGAACTGAAACCCCGCAAAACCAAAGCGGCATTCCAGAAGAATCCGTTTCATTTTGTAACCGTGCCCGCCGTATCCCGAAACCTTCACAAGGAGCTGTTGGGAAAATTTGACAAGGCCACGGGAAATGGCGGAAACGCGGCCCTTCAACGAGATCGTCGGGCAAGGGAAAATGGGGAATCGTGGCCAACGGGGCAAGCTTTAACTACGTGAAAGACGCCGTGCTGGATCTGGGAATTGGAGACCGGGTCAGCATGCTGAAACTGGCTTTTTCATGGCCCATGCCCGAGAATCTTTTCCTGAAATTTTTCGAGCAGGTGGACAAGGTCCTGGTGGTGGAAGAACTCGAGCCGATCAATGAAAAGGAATTGCGCGCCCTGGCCCAGGAAAAAGGCGTGGCCATAGAGATTAAAGGGAAAGGGACCGGGGACTTTTCAAGGCTGTACGAATATGATCCCGCCATGGTGCGCAAGGCTATCGCCGAGTTCATGGGAATAGCCTATACGGCGCCGGAACAGGTAAACCTTTCCGGGATTCCGGATCTTCCGGCCAGGCCGCCCAACCTGTGTGCGGGGTGCCCCCATCGCGCAACGTATTATGCGGTCAAACAGGTCTACGGAAAAGAGACCATCTATCCCACGGATATCGGATGTTATACCCTGGGGCTTCTTCCGCCCATCTCCATGGCCGATTTCGTCATCTGCATGGGTTCCTCGGTAAGTTCCGGCTGCGGCTTTTCGCAGGCAACGAACCAGAAAGTAGTCTCTTTCATCGGAGACTCCACCTTTTTTCACTCCGGCATCACCGGGCTGGTGGATGCGGTGCACAACAATCACAAATTCACCCTTGTGATCCTGGATAACGGCACCACGGCCATGACGGGGCACCAGATCCATCCGGGCGTGGATACCAGCGTCATGGGCATCCCCCGAAACCGCATATCGATCGAAGCCGTGGTCAGGGCACTGGGCGTGAAAGACATTCACGTGGTAAAACCGTTCAAGCTGAAAAAGACCATTGAAGCGGTACAGGCGACCATGGACTATGACGGACTTTCGGTCATCATCTCACAGGAGCTCTGCCCGCTTTTCGCGAAGGCCACGGGCCAGTTTAAGAAAAGCAAGGGATTTACCGTTAACCAGAACAAGTGCAAAAATCATCGGGACTGCCTTAACCTTTTGGCCTGCCCTGCCATGTATCTGAACGGCGATCAGGTGGAAATAGACAAGAACCTGTGTATCGGCTGCTCCGTATGCGCGCAGGTATGTCCTGAAAACGCAATCGTTCCGCTGAAAGACTAAGAAAGGGAGGCGTCTATGGAAACGAAAAGATTGGTATTTATCGGCGTGGGTGGCCAGGGGAACCTTCTTGCTTCACGGCTGCTTGGGGAGGCCGCCCTTTCCATGAACATACCCGCCGTTGTCAGTGAGATTCACGGCATGGCACAGAGGGGCGGCATTGTGGAATCGGCCGTGCTTTTGGGAGACATAACAAGTCCCATCGTCTCCAGTGCCGAGGCGGATGTCCTCATCGGATTCGAGCCCCTGGAAACCTTGCGGGCGTTGGGAAAGTGCAATAAGGACACGGTGGTTATCACCAATACCCACCCCCTGCCCCCGTTCACCGTGTCGGTGGGACAGGGTGTTTATCCCCCCGTGGAAGTCAGTTTGAAACTGATCCGGGAGAAGGCCAAGAGGGTGATCGCCCTGGACGGCAATGCCATCGCGGAGGAAGTGGGGAACCCGTTGTCCCTGAATATGGTCATGTTGGGGGCGCTGATCGGGTCGGGCACGATCCCCATCGGGGCGGATGAAATGAAGAAAGTCTTGTCCACCTCCACGAAAAAAGCCTTCCTGGAATCGAATCTGAAGGCCTTCGATATGGGGATGGAAAAGGCAAAATAAGAGAAAAAAATGGTTTATCGGGACCTCCGGGATTTTTTCCGGAGGTCCCCTTTTGCCCCTGCCCCCTACCCCCTCCCGCTTTTCCTTGTCAGTATCGACTTCATGACCTCTTCGTCCATCAGCTCCAGATCGGAAGGAAGGATGGCGCCATGGATGTCCCGCCTGATGATGGGAATATCCGAACTGATATATCCGTAAGCAAGGTTGTGCTCGTTCTGTTCATCTCGAAGGATGGCTTGTCTCGGGAGCTGCAGAGGTTTGTCCATTCCGCATTCCCTCAGGATGTTGATGATATAGTTCTTCCCCGTGGAACGCCTCATCAGGGACGGGTCCCGGGAGGCTTCAAGCAACTTGTCCCCGGTGTAAAGCAGTTCCAGGTTCGGGAAGGTGCTCAGAATATTCATATGGAATGCGACCCTGAAGCCCTCGCTTGTCAATCTCTCCTTGATTTCCGCTATCCTCGCATAGTTGGCTCTCACATCTTCCGCGTCTTGACAAGGCAGATCGAGAATAAGGGATATCTCCAGGAAGATGCTCCTGTCCATGTGTTTGATCATGGCCTCCACGGCCATTTCAATGTCTTGGAGGGTATATCCTTTATCCACCTGCTTCAGGGAAAAATCCGAGGTGGTTTCAAGGCCTATGAGAAGGCAGTCTATATAGCGATTTAAGAAGGCAACATATTTTCTGTCTTTCAGCATGGAGATTCCGGTGTACACCGTCGTATGATAATCCTTTATTTGCTCAAGAACCTCCGTCACCCGCCGGGAACCGCTCCTGAAATAGGAATCGATAAAGCGTATATGATCGGAACCGAAACTTTTCATCAGATCGTGGATGGAATCGGAAATTCGGGTGGACCCGCGATCGGCAAGGAAATTCATCCGGGGAAGTTCCCGGTATGTACAGAACTTACATTTTCCATACCAGCAGTGATTGCTGAATCCCATATGAACGGGGATGGATGCGGTATCGGGATAAAAATCTTTCAGAAAGTCATGCCGGCAGTCAAAAACCGTACCATAATCATTTTCCGTGATGGCGGCATCTTTCCAGTCTCTGATCATCCGGTGAAGGTCCGTGGTCAGGTCGATGTTGCCGGACACAATGATCAGGTTTTCCGCCAACAGCAAGGGGGAAACACCCATGGTCCGCAGAAAATTACGAATGAAGGTGGGAGACAGGCCTATATTGATGAGCGGTCCACCCAGAACGACCCTCCGATTCTGTTCCAACAGATGCTTCACAATGAGAAGGTCGCAGAAATTAAGACAGGTGAACACGTAATACTCGTCATGGGCGTCGATCAGGAGAAATTCGTCAAAATATCCCTGTGCCATGAATACGTAGAAGATATTGTTCACCATATATTTCTGCCGCAGAAACCGCATGACGTTCGGGGAAAATTTGTGAGCGGCCTTTGCAAGAATCCCGTCATACAACTCCTGGTCGATGTTGGAAGAAAAAGCCTTTACCGGCATATCGCTGAACGTGGTCTCCAGCCTCTTGTTCCGCATTAGATTTTCGGTGATAATCCTGGTTGCCATGGGGAAAAACGGTTTGAAAAGAGGGGGATAAATATATTGGATTTTCATGAATGTTCCTCGATGATTTTTTGTAAGGCCTTGAAAACAGGGTCCGATTGCCTCCCGTTTTTTTCAGCGGTTTCCATCACTTCTTTAAGAAACATGAGTCTTGACCAGTCAAAGGGCTTGTACTTTAGATTGTTCACTTTTTCCGGAGTCAACGGTTCAGGAAAACTGGGAGGGATTTCCTGGCCAAGGGCGCTGAAGGCCAGCATGGTGCGAACGCATTTGTCGCAGACACAGCAGTTGGTGTCGGGAGAAGTGTCGAATTTGTATTGTCCTTCCCAACATACCTTGAGGTTTTCAAGGGCTTCGGGCCAGGCCGCCAGGGCCCGCAGTTTCTCTATTCTGGTAAAAACCATATCGTGATGGATCTCAAAACTTCGGCTGGAAAGCAGGCGGTCCGTTAACGGATGGCTGCCCCAGGGGCTCAGATGTCGGTAAGAATGGCTGCTGCCTACAAGGCACCCCCCCCACGACTTGCTGAAGAGGGATGCCGCGGATGCAATCACGCATGCGTGGGATATCCAGAACCTCTTGATGGAAAGAAGATACTTGAGGTTGGTTCTCACGTTGAGATAGGAAAGATCGTACTTTCCCTCAAAAAGCCGACGATTTCTGGCCACCACGCTTCTTAACTGCCGGTCGTAATCGATGTTTACATCAAAGCCCTCAATATAGAGGATTGCCCCGATATCATGACGCTTTCTTTTGATAGGCCCTCTTTTCAATATATGATTCAACGCGCTGAAGGCGCCGTCAACCCCTCCGGAAAAGCTCAGGATGAGAGATTCATTGGCCTTTTCCCTCTCCATTTCCCTTTCCGCGGTGATATCGATCCGGCTGTATTTATCCGGGAACCAGGTACTGAAAATGAGTTGGTATTCTTCCAGATTATCCAGAAGGGAGGGAGAAACCGTCCCGTGGACCCTGAGCGAAGACTGGTCTTCCATGGCTTTGAGAAGGGCCGCGATCAGGAAAGCATCCATTTGGTCAAGAGAGATAAAATCCCATTGGTCAAAGGGGATTTCATACCAGAGTTCGAGATCCTCGTCATAAGGACGCGACAGGTGAATAGTTATAACGGATTTCCCGGCATCTTCAAGATGCTCCACCCGGTCCAGATAAAGATCCATTGTTTTCATAAAATAACCTCCTTCGGGATCGGGCACGAAACATGCCTGACCCGGGGATTGCATTGGAATACCCGGAACCGGAATGGCCGGGATCGCTTGATGGCGGCGTGAAGCGCTGAAATACCTCTGTTGTGAAAAAAAGCGGGGCGGGCAGGCCGGATCAGCATGGGCGTAAAGGAGGGCTTATGGGCGACGGTTCACCTTTGACGGTTGCCGGTTCATGGTTGACAAAAACGGAAGATAAAGAAGCATTACGGGGTCCTCCGCGAATCATGAGACAAAAGGAAAATCAGCCACCGTGAACGGTTGCCTTTTCCACCCCCTAAACCGTGTCTGAACGAGCTTTTTGTTCAGGACCACTACTTATCCAGGCCCTGGACTTTGGCGTGCAGGCTGCGCAATCTTTCACTCAGGGCCCTGCATATATGAAGAGCGATCTGCGGATACTCTCTGACAATCTCCGTAAACTCCTGTTTATGAAGAATCAGGAATCGGGAATCTTCCGCGGTTCGGATGGTAGCTGATCGCACCGCATCCTCAAAAAGGGCCATCTCCCCGAAATAGTCTCCGGCACTTATGCGTGCCAACTCAATTTCCTCTTTCCCCGCTTCTCCCGCCTCTTTGATAACGGTAACTTCGCCCGAAATGATCAGGTACATGCTTTCGCCCGATTCCCCTTCCTTGATGACCGTTTCCCCCGCGGGTTGATCTATCTCCTCCGTTACGGATGCCACCGCGGCCAGTTCACTTACGGAAAGGCCTTCGAAAATATTAATGCCTTTCAGGCGCAGAATTTTATCTGGAATGCTGATTTGCGCTTCCATTTCTTCCTCCAATTCGACGGTTCCATGGGATTTGGCATGTATGGCGCGTGTGGCCATCTGACTTACAAATCGATTTTCAGACTCTTCAAGCGGCTGAAGAAATTTGAGATCCACCCCCTCCATGCCCTGTTTTTCAATAAGATACAGGGTCAGCACCACGGTAACCCAATCATCTTTTTCGAGAAAATAGGAATATAGGGCCTTCCTGTCGCCATCGAAGGTGGTGAGTTTAAAATGCTTCTTCCCTGCTTTCAAGAGGTCGGCCAGGGGGATGCCTTCAAAAAGCGGGATAAGTATTTTGGAAAGAGAAGCATTCAAGGAACCGTCCAGAGCCTCCAGGCTGTTTGATCTTCTCCTGGCATCCGACGAAAAAAGACCGCGCCATATGAGCCTCATTTCTCCGGATCGGTCCTCGGTGGCCAGGACCCGCAAGATGTTTTCCAGTTGAATCTGCTTCTTATTTTCCAAATGGTCAATCAGAAGAGCTCGTTCCCCGGTTTCAGGAAGCCGTGTCAGGGCATCGATTTCAGCGACATGGTTGTAACAGAGTTCAACCTGTGATCGTGCGAACCGGAAAATATCCAGATCTTTGATGTTGAGCGTTTCGAGGAGCTCAAAAATGCCGTCTCGAATCTTTCGCCGCGGGATATTCAAAGACTCCACAAGGACCTGGGGATTCTGGTGTTCCGCGCCCTGAATCTTTGCCTTTGCCAAAAGAAAGACTTCTTCGGACGGGTCATCCATCAGCCCGATAACGGTCCTGATATCGTCGTCGCTATTGATTTCAAAAGCATCCAGAGCAGCAAGGCGGACCTTCAGCTCTTTTGAAACCAGGAATGCCCGGGCCAGCTTATTCAGGTCCTCCGCCCCGATACGGCGAAGTGCCGTGAGAACGTAGGAAAAGATGGGTGCGTTCTCGTCCTTTTGGAGCATCTCCTTCAACGGGGCGATATAGGAGATTTCACGGGATTCGCCAGCCGCGATAACGCCGGCTTTTCTCTCATCCGGATCCGCTGCGATGAGCCAGGAATCCATTATTTTCTTATGGGCCTGCGGAGCGTACCGGTATAGTCCAACCAGCGCATAAGCCCGAATTTCAGGATCCGTGGAGGCCTCAAAAACCTCCTTGCAGAAATCGTTTGAAACCGCCGGGTCCATCCTGTCCGCGGCCAGAACCAAGGCCAGCGTAAGCTGGAGTTTTTCGGGGTCGGCCAACGCCCTGAAAACAGGAATCGCTTCCTCGCCGACTTCCGAAGAAAGCATGGAGAGGAGTTCCATCCTGGTCTTGTCATCGTTCTGCTTGAGGACCTTCAGGATGTGGGCATCAAAATTCTCGATGCCCTGGGCCTTGAGCAGGCGGGCATTCCACAGGCAATCATTCCCCCGCGAGGAAAGAAAGGATTCCAACAGCCGTGACTGAATTTTCTTGTCCGCAAAAACACTGCTCACGTCTTTGTCTTCAAGCGATTTGAGGTCCAGAATGTTTCTTGATATGAGATCAAGCAGAATCCTGGGGTAGCTTTTCTTGAGAAAAAAGGTGGTGGCAATCCAGCCCCCGACAAAAACCATAGCCGCTATGGACAGATACCGGGTTGAGAACAGCCCTTCCGATACCATGATAATCCCGGAACCGATAAGGACCCCTATCCTCACCACGGTTCCCCGCAGAAAAGGTCGGATAACGGCCCTGTAAGAGACGGGAAAGAGCCCCATCAGGATCGCTCTTGCGGGGTTATTCATGGTGGTTCTCAGTACCGTTGTGGACACCCTGGCGTACATGGCGGAGACGATATCGAACTTGAGCAGGAAGGCCAGAAAGGCCAGCATATAGTTCATGGGATGAAACATGAGGACGACCGGGAGTCCCCAGCGGCCGTAGACCCTGCCCACGAACAACAGGATCACCAGGCTGATGATGTTCATGCATCCCCGGAAATAGCCGAAAAAGGTCAACATCCCGCCCTGTGTGGCATAGGTCTCATTGACGGCATAGGCGAATTGATAGTTGATGATCGGGATGACAATATTGGGAAGAAGCGTCAGCAGGATCAGGATCTTTACCAGGGTGGATTCCTTCATGAGAGGGCCGATTTTCTTGAATTCATCCACCATGGACGTCAGCTTACCGACTTTTTTGGCCTTTTTGTCCTTTTTATCCGATACCAGGAGACTGGGAAATTTTACCCCCATTCTATTCACCATGAAGGCGCCTATCATTGTGGTAATCAGATACGCAAAAAGCAGGTTGTCCATGGAAATTAATTTGGCCAGCGACGGAGTGGCGAAACTGCCGATGATCCCGCCCAGAACACCGCCCGGCGGTAATGAGAGGGAACAAGCGTTTGGACTGCCTGGTATTGAAGAGGTCGTTTGCCATATTCCAGAACACCAACGCAAGGAGCACCTCATACTGGGCCTTGAGTATCCACAGCAGGGGATAAATAAGGTCATACCCCAGGGGGATCACAAGTCGCAGGCAGGCTACGGATATGCCGCAGAACATGAACAGGCGGCTGAGCATGCGACTTCCGGCCACTTTGGCCATGATCCCCGTAAGGAAGGCCATAATGAAAAAGGTGGATATCGAGTTGATGACATTTACGACGGGCAGGTATTGAACGCCGTATCTCTTGAGGAATGCGGTTTCAGCGAAGTTGTTGAAAAGGATGCTCGATGTGCGAATGATGAAAAACAGGAGCACCGTCCAGAAAAAGAGAGAGGCCTCTTCTTCATAGATTTTGAGCCATTTTCCGACTGTTTTCACCATAAAATCGCCTTTTTTTTAAGGAATCCGTTTATCCGTGGAAAAAATCGTATACCTTGCACCCGATACAGTGTCAAGAAATTTTAGAGGCGGGTGTATGTTCATCCATGTCAGTCTCTGCGAATGACGGAAGGAACATCAAAACGGGCCTCGATGGCCTGGATCGCAGGCAAGATCTGTTTCGCGGGCACGATGCCTGAAATGGAGGCGATGGAGCAGTTCAAACCGAGGACTTGAACTCCGGCTTGGATGAGCGCGGCATACAGGTTCTTTGCGATGCCGTAGCGGTCGCCGAAGTGGGGACCGTTCATGGAAAAGAAGGCCGCGGGCGATAGGAGGAGCTTCGTTTTTCCCGAGAGTCGCGTATGTAGATATTCCGTGCATTGAACGGCGGAAACGGGCAGACAGAACAAGAGGTCGTACAAGCCCGTCCCATGCACGGGATTCAGCGCGAAGAATGTCAGGAACATCTTGAGCGGCGCCTTTTCGCAAAAGGCCTCCGCAACGATCGCCAGATCCACGAAAGAAAGTCTTGCCTGAACAAGGACCTGATCCCCGTACCATTCCAGGGCGTATACCTTAGGTTTCTTTTCCTGGTAGGAAGCAATGACTTCCTTGTAAAGCTGCTCCTTGCCTTGCTGGGCAAGCTTCCAGTCGGCCGGCGTCTGGTAAGCGCTGAAACGAAATGGTTCGAACAGAGCCGCGGCGGTTCTGTCCAGAGTGTTCTCTGTCAAGAACGATGGATATGGCGGAAGGAGAATTCAGCAGCGCCAGCGGGGAGATCTCTTTCTGAACGAGTATCCGAAGAATGGCGCCCACTATTTCAGGGTTGTTCCTGTGGGGAAAAACAGAGAGGACTTGGGCATCTTTCTGTTGGGAAACGGAACGCGGAAACCGGGTCTTTATGATTTGAAGGGCTTTTTCAGCCCGGGGCGACTCCACCGCAAACCGAACGGAAGGCGAAACATCGGCGCTGCTACAGGCAAGGAGGGAAAGGTTTATTTTCTCGTCTGAAAACCGTCTGCATAGATCCTCCGCAAAACCTTCTCCACTACCGGGGGAAACAACAGACATCCATCGGATATCATTTAATATTTTAAATCCACCAAGTCTTTCGGGGAGTACCATCGGAATCCTGACTTTTTCAACCTGCGGGCTTGGAAACGTCGTCAAACACAAAACCGCCGGAACGGTTTCATACGTTAGCCGGCGGATCGGTGTTTTCAGATGGTTATCGCGGACGGGGGGTCAATCCTTACAGGGTAACAACGCGCGCTCGGACGCGAAAATCTATCAAGCCAGAGCAGTTACCACCTTCCATAACCCCTCCGTATCGATCGGTTTTGCTATATAATCATCCGCTTCCGTGGACATGCCGTCGGCGTGCGTGTAACTCGTGGTGGGAACGGCCTCCCCGACAGCGGTAAGAAGCACCACCGGGATATCCCTCGTCTTTTCATCCGCTTTCAGTTCCGCGCAGAGAATATACCCGTCTTTTCTGGGCATCATGACATCCAGGATAACCAGGTCCGGCCGACGCTCCCTGATCGATTCCTCCCCTTCCACACCGTCATAGGCACGCCCTACTTCACAACCCTTGCTCTCTAACATCATTGCTACGGTTTCCACCAGATCGGGATCATCATCCACCACAAGAATATATTTTTTTTCCATGCCATATCTCCTTCACAACTGTTTTTTTGGCCGTGACAAAAAGTTTCTTTCCCTTAACACATCTCTGAACAGATCGTCAATCACGAATGCGACGGGCGTGGATAAAGGCCCGATCTCTCAACTATTTCAGGGACCTTTTCTTCCCATTCAATTGCCATGATGTGAAAACCCCTCACACCTTCGCACTCCTTGAGGCGCTGGATGGTCTCCACGCAGATGTCGATTCCTTCCTGTGCCTGTTTATCCTTGGGAACACCTGCCATCCGTTTCACCACTTCATCGGGCACATCCATGCCGGGAACGCGATTTTTCATGTATTTCGCCATACCGGCCGATTTAAAGGGGGTAACGCCTCCCATGATGTACACCTTTTCATGAAGACCCCTGTCCCGCGCCATTTTCATCCATAGTTCAAATTTTTCCAGATTATAGATACACTGGGTCTGGATAAATTCCGCGCCGGCGGCGATCTTTTTGGCCAGCCTCGGAACGCGGATCTCAAAGGGATCGGCAAAGGGGTTTGCCGCGGCGCCCACGAAAAGGCGGGGTGGCCTGATAATGTCGTCCCCTCCAAGAAATTTGCCGTCATCCCTCATGTGCCGAACCGTCTGGATCAATTGCATGGAATCCAGATCAAAGACGTTCTGTCCCTGCGCATTGTCTCCAAACTGTTGATGGTCGCCGGAAAGACAGAGAAGGTTGTGAATGTCGAAGGACGCGGCGCCAAGGATATCGCTCTGAAGGGCAATCCTGTTCCGGTCTCTTACCACCATCTGCAGAATGGGTTCGAGTCCCATCAGCTTGAGATGAATGCAGGAAGCAAGGCTGGACAGGCGCGTAACCGAAGTCTGGTTGTCCGTGATATTGATGGCGTCTACATAATCCTTGATCAGATTCGCTTTCTTCCTGATCGCCTCGGGATCACTCCCCCTGGGCGGTCCGCACTCGGAGGTCACCGCAAAGTTTCCCGATGCCAGAACCTTTTCCAATTTGCTTGGAGTTTTCGTCTCTATTGTATCACTCATTGCCTCACATCCTCCCTGACTACTTTTCGCGGCCCTCCCGCACGTTCCGTTGACCAATCCTTAATGGGCATCAACGTCTCATAATCATCGAGTCTGCCCAGCTCTTTCAGACGATCGACAATCAACTGCCATGCACAATCCAGTTCCTTGTTGATCTCGCATGCCCCTTTCGATGACCCGCCGCAAGGGCCGTTCATGACCCGCTTGGCACACCGGGAAACCGGACAGATCCCCGCGGTTTCTCCCAGGATGCATTGACCGCAACCCTGGCAGCGTTCGCTCCAGACGCCCCGCTCTTCGGTGACGCCCATAAAACAGGTGTTGACCCCGGGGTATACGGGCTTGGAAAGATACTTTTCCGCCATGAACTGGACACCCACGCCACAGGCCAGGGATAATACCGCGTCATATTTATCGATATCATTCCTGATCTCTTCCAGATATTCATGGTCGCATTGTCTTTCCAGCGTAATCTCATCGATATCGGCCTTGATTCCCTGATTCATAAAATACATTCTCAGGGCGGAAGCCAGAATACCCACCTCCTTTTTCCCTCCTGCTTCACATACGGTTACGCACTCGTTGCAGCCGGCAATGAGGATCTTCCGATAATCCTTTACCTGCTCTATGATTTCCTCTATGGGCTTTTTGTCCGCAACAATCATTTGTTGAACCTCCTGATTAAACAAAGACGGTTATGCCGCCATCTTCTTTTTTCCCGCTTTGAGCGGATTGGGGCCTAACCCGACAATCCTGTCAGTCATCTCCGTGGCAATTTCCGCAAAACGGGGGCCTTCACCGGAAGAAAGGTTGAACATCTCTATTCTCTCCCCTTCCACGCCCACGGCATTCAGGATACGGCGGGCCTGCTCCACCCTCTTTCGGGCACGCAGATTGCCGTTATTGAATCGGCAGTCGCCTTCCATGCACCCTACGAGGTAGACGCCGTCAGCCCCCTTTTCAAAGGCCCTCAGCATATGCAAAACATCTACCTTCCCGGTGCACGGCATTCTGACAATTCTTATGGAGTCGGGATAATTCAATCGCATGGAACCTGCCAGGTCCGCGGCGGTATATCCTCAAAAATTGCAGCAAAACGTAACAATAATCGGGTCGAACTTTTCCATTACAGCACCCCCTCCAGCAAGGCGTCCACCTTGCTCATCACCTGGTCGTCTTCATACCAGTTGAGTTGAATGGCCTTGGCCGGGCACTCGGCGGCACAGATGCCGCATCCGTGACACATGGCCTCGTCAATTTCACTGACACCCTCCTCATTGATCCTCGGAACCCCGTACGGGCAGGCCCGCACACAGATCAGACACGAGGCGCAACGGTCCTGATCCACCCTGGCGGTCACCGCCGACAGGGTAATTTCCGTCTGGGAAAGGAATGTGGAAGCGCGGGAAGCCGCGGCAAGGGCCTGGGCGATGGTCTCCGTAATCAATTTGGGACTGTGCGCCGTCCCGCACAGGAAGATGCCATCGTTGGCTAGATCCACGGGCCTGAGTTTCACATGGGCTTCGATAAAAAATCCTTCCGCATTTCTGGGCAGCTTGAGGATGGATGCCAGTTCCGATGTGTCTTCCGCCACCATGCCCGCACTGAGTACCACGCGGTCCGCACTGACCCTGACGTCCCTCTGGAGCACATGATCTTTAAACGTCACCATGACGCCTTCGTCGGAAGGTTCCACAAGGGGAGGATTGTCCACTGAAAAACGGGAGAAGATGACTCCCAATGCCCTTGCCTTGGTGTAATAATCTTCCAGGAGACCATATGTTCTGATATCTCTGTAAAGGACGAAAACGTCTGCCTCGGGATTGAGCTCCTTGATATGAATGGCATTCTTTACGGCGCTCTGGCAGCAGATTCGAGAGCAGTTCGGGTTCTCCTCATTACGGGATCCCACGCACTGAATCATGACCACCTGGTTGAGGTCGGATGCGCCTTTTACTTCAAGCCGTTTTCCCATGGAGACCTGGGTCATGATTCTCGGATCTTGTCCATACGCATATTCCTTGGGGGTATATTCTTTCGCCCCGGTGGCCAGGATGATCACCCCGTGGTCTATCCGTCTTTCATACATCCCGGGGCCCACCATGATCTCGGTGGTGAAATTCCCCTTGAAACCTTCAAAGCCCACAATGAGGGATTCGGTCAATACCTGAATCTTTTCATGGTTCGTAACCTTTTCGATGAGTTCCGACAGGTATTTCTGGATGTCCGCTCCTTCAATGGTGACGGTCAGTTCTCTGGAATATCCTCCAAGCTGACCTTCTTTTTCCACAATGACCACTTCAAACCCCTGATCCGCGAGGTTCAGAGCCGCGTTCATGCCCGCGACTCCACCACCAATGACAAGGGCACGCTTGTTCACAATGATCTTTTTCTCCGCCAGCGGCTTCAAAAGGCCTGCTCTTGCCACCGCCATGCGGACAAGGTCCATTGCCTTGTTGGTTGCGGCCTCCGGTTCACTGCCGTGGACCCACGAGTTCTGGTCCCTGATATTGGCCATTTCGAAGAGGTATTTGTTCAACCCGCAGGCCTGCAGGGTTTCCTGGAACATGGGTTCATGGGTACGCGGAGAACAGGATGCAACAACCACCCGGTTCAACTGGTGTTCCTTGATGGCCTCCTTGATCTTTTCCTGCGTATCCTGGGAACAGGTAAACAGATTCTGATCCGAAAACGCCACAAAAGGCAGTGTTTTCACATATTCGGTGACGGCCGGGACATCCACGACGCCGCCGATATTGATGCCGCAATTGCAGACGAAGACGCCGATCCTCGGCTCCGCTCCGAAGAGATCCAGTTCAGCGGGAATTTCAAGGATTTTTGAATCGGTTCCCCTTCCCGCCGTGAGGGCTATGGCCGAAGCCGCGGCAGCGGCGCTCGCTTCGGTTACCGAGCTGGGGATGTCCTTGGGTCCCTGGAAGATCCCGCAGGCATACACGCCGGGTCGCGAGGTGTTTACGGGAGCGAAGGGATGGGTGGATGCAAAACTGTACTGATCCAGCTCCACCCCTAATCTTCCCGCCAGGTCCACGGTCTCCTTGCTGACCTGAAGGCCGACGGAGAGCACGACAATATTGAATGCCTCTTCGTGAATGTTTCCGCTTTCATCCGAGTAGCTCAGTTGGAGATCATCCGTACCTGGAATCGGCTCTATGGTATGGATTCTCGACCGTACAAATCGGACCCCGTGTTCGTCCTTGGCGCGATTGTAATATTTCTCGTAGTCCTTTCCGAAAGTTCGCATGTCCATAAAAAAGATGGCCGCATCCAGACCCGCTTTGCAGTGGTCTTTGGCTATGACCGCCTCTTTCACCGCATACATGCAGCACATGTACGAACAATACCCGTTCCCGCAACGATTGTTGTCCCTCGATCCCACGCACTGGAGCCAGGCGATCTTTTTGGGTTCTGTTCCATCCGACTGCCTCACCAGGTGCCCCATGGTGGGACCGGATGCGCTCAGGATGCGTTCGAACTCCAGGCTCGTCATGACATTGGGGTGGCTCCGGTAATGGTACAGGGTCTCGAAGGGCGCCGGATCAAAGGGATTCGTTCCCGGACAGAGGATGACGGATCCCACGGTAAGATCCCGTTCAACGGGTTGCTGGTCATGTTCGACGGCGCCTGCAAGACAGGCCTTCACGCACTGGTAACACTCGGAACAGATCCCGCATTTAAGACAGCGTTCCGCCTCGCTCAGGGATTCCTGTTCGCTGTACCCCAGGGCGATCTCCTTGAAATTCCCTTTCCGGTCTTCCAGGGAGATCTGCCTCATGGCAGTCCTTGCGGTGAGTACATCCGTGCTTATTTCCGGTTTTTCGTATTCCCAGACCTTTTCCCTGCCTTCTTTCAAATCTCTGCCGTTGAGGAAGCGATCGATGCTTTCGGCGGCTTCCTTCCCGCATTCCACGGCTTCCACCACGGACCGGGGACCATAGAACACGTCGCCGCCCGCGAAGACGCCCTCCAGCGGCGTGGCAAGGGTAAGGGGATCCGCCTCCAGACCTCCCCTGCGTGTCGTGGCGATGCCCTGCCCCTCGGCAAAGGAGAGATCCGCGGCCTGTCCGATGGCCACAATCACCGTATCCCCTTCGATGACGGTCAGACTTCGATTCGTCATATTGGGGGTTGAATGCCCCGGAACCATCGAAGACGGCGGTGCACTCCTTGAATTCCACCCCTGAAAAAGCACCCTCTTTATCCAGGAATCGGGCCGGCCCCAGGCTGTTTACGATCTTCACCCCTTCCTCCAGGGCCTCTTCAATCTCGTAATCCCAGGCGGGCATTTCATCTCGTTTTTCAAGGCATACGAGAGACACATCTTCCGCTCCCTGCCGTCTGGCGGTGAGGGCCACGTCAACCGCCACGTTTCCGCCCCCTATGACGATGACCTTTTTCCCGACTGTCACGGCCTTTCCAAGGGCCGAATCCCTTAGAAAATCCACTCCCTTGAGAACACCCGGAAGGTCCTCTCCGGGAACGTTCAACCCGCGGCTCAGGTGCAGTCCGGTTCCCAGGAAAACCGAATGGAAACCGTCATCCTTCAGACTCTGTAGCGTAATATCCTCGCCAAATGTTACGCCCGTCTTGATTTCCACGCCCATATCCCGGATGATTTTGATTTCGGAAGCCAGAATATCCCGGGGCAGTCTGTAGGCGGGAATTCCCACGGCCATCATACCGCCCGCCACGGGCAGTTTTTCAAATACGGCGACCTGATAGCCTTTCTTTCTCAGAAAATAGGCGGCCGCCAACCCTGCCGGCCCCGCCCCGATAACCGCTACCTTTTCTTTGCGTTCCTCCTCAATTTCCGGAACGTACGGGTTCTCCCCGGCCAGGTCCAGATCCGCCATGAACCGGTGGAGATATTGGATTCCTATGGGTTCATCCAAATCTCCCCGCGTACAGACCCCTTCGCAGGGATGATGGCATACGCGACCGCAGATGGCGGGAAATGGATGTACTTCCTTAAAAAGCTCGAGTCCTTCCCTGTACTTGCCTTCCCTGATAAGGGCCACGAAACCCTGGACGCTCACGTGAGCCGGACAGGTGGCTTTGCACGGCGCGGTTCCTCTCTTGCTGATGGCAAAGGCGCCGGGCATGGCCTGTGGATATCTCTTATAGGCCGCCCTTCTCTTGGAGAGGTCCTCATCGTACTCATTGTCCACCTCGATGGGGCAGGCCTTGGCGCATTCCCCGCAGCTCGTGCACTTGGCAAGATCTATATATCTCGGTTTTTGCAGAATCCGGGCCTTGAAGTTGCCCTCTTCTCCTTCCAGTTCAAGGAGTTCCGTTGTGGTTAGAAGCTCTATGTTGAGATGCCGGCCGACCTCGACCAGTTTTGGCGAGATCACTCACATGGCGCAGTCATTGGTGGGAAATGTCTTGTCCAACTGAGACATTAAACCGCCAATGGCTGATGATCTCTCCACGAGATAAACATAGAAGCCCGAATTTGCCAGATCCAGAGCCGATTGCATCCCGGAGATTCCCCCTCCCAGGACCATCACCGACCCTGAAGTCCTTTTTTCCGTATTTTCTGACATCTGTCTGTATTCCTTCCCTATAAGATTACAGGTTGCAATTTTTCTTTCGAAATAAAGTTCCCTTTTGTGTACACCGTTTTTTCGTTTTGAAACCTTCCGAATGCCTTATAGCCGGGCTTCATCAAGGACACGGGGAAGCCTGTCTTCCCATCCCACGGTGGAAATCATAACCCCTGCCAACCCTATTTCCTTTATCCCGTTTATAAGATCGGCCGTAATCCTGATGCATTCCCTGACCCTGTCCGGAGCCTTCTGGATGTTGGCGATGATTTCCGATGGGATGGATATATTCTTTATATTGCGGTCGATATACCTCGCCATCCCAACCGATTTCAGAAGCAGAACGGTCGGAATCAGGGCTACCCGGGTTGTGTCGACCCTTTTGACGACCTGTTTGAATCGGTGAAGATCAAAAACCGGCGAAGTAATAACAAAACGAACTCCCATGTCGACCATCTTGTTCAGGTTGTTGATTTCTATGTCCAGGGCGCCTCCGATAGCGCCCGCATTCAAGACCGATCCCACCAGGAACCGGGGCGTCCCCTTCAGTTCCACACCGGCCATGTCCTTGCCGCTCTGGAATTTTTCCAGCGTTTCCAGAAGCTGCATCTGGTCGATGTCATACACATCCCTTGCCTGCGGGTTGTCTCCGTATCGGATATCCTCGCCAGGCAGCACCATGATATTGGATATCCCGAGGGCGGATGCCGCAAGGATGTCCGCCTGGAGCGCCAGACGGTTCCGATCGCGGCAACAAACTTGAAAAACGGTTTCAAACCCGTGCATTCTTAAATAGGCACACCCCCCGAGAGAGCTTGCTTTTACCACGGCATTGGCCATTTCCGGAATAACCAGCGCGTCGATCCTTCCCCTCACCTTACCGGCATTGCTGAGAAACTGAGAGAAATCAACTCCTTTTGGGGGCTCGAACTCTCCAAGGACAATAAATTCACGATTCTTCACTTTTTCTTCCAATGGCATTTTGACAACCCTCCGGGTTACTTGAGAGATTTATTTACGGCATTGACGATGGCCATCTCCAGGTCCTGAACTCCAAATGACTTTATGTGATAGAAAAATATCCCCTGGTGCCGTATCTTGCTCTCGAATTCAGGAGTATTTTTATCCGCGCAAATGATGATCGGAAGATTTTTCTCCATGCCTTTGATAATGGATACAAAACCGCAGTCTTCGCTCAGGAGATCCGAATCCAGGACCAAGGCATCCACTCTCTGGTTTTGAATGGCCAGAAGAGTCTCTTTCAAATTAGAGGTCCGGATTGTCAGGAACGGTTCCTTCGAAAAAAAGGACGCCAGGTCTCCGGCAAGTTCTCCTTCCGGTTCGGCGACAAGAATGGTTTTATCCGTGCTCAAGACCAAAATGCTCATTTCCGATCAAAGAATGATTAATGCGCCTTGGTAGAGCAACAAACGTGCCGTTCATCCTAACCACAAAAAAAAAGGACGTTCGATTCTACACTCCCTTGGGCCATCGGCGGGAAGGAAAGACATAACCTACTGTTCTAGTATAGAAAGCGTGACCTACCGGGAAAACGGGAAAAAAGGACCTGAAAGGAGGGAACAATCGATTCGTCGCTTGACAAGAGGAAATGGCGTTGGAACAGACACGGAAAAATGAGGCATTATGCCTCATAACAGGGACACATACACCTTAACCTACTGATTTAAATAAGTTTAAATAAATTCGGGAGAAAAAGTTACCATTGCGGTAAAATTACCCGCTTTCCTCCTTGATGGACACACGTCCTCTCAGACGTTTTTTAAAGCTTCTGATGCTTTTGCCCTCTAATCGTCTGATGTCCGAGGCCTTTGTAGGCGCTGTCTTGTGCCTTTTTTTGGGTATTTCGCCCGCCTTCCGAATCCATTCGGCCAGTCTTTCAAAGGCATCTCTCCGATTCTGTTCCTGGGTTCTAAATCTCCTGGCGTTTATGATCAGGACCCCTTTGCTGGTTATCCGTCCTCCCGCCAGACGGATCATTCGCATTTTCATGGTCTCGGAAAGCGAAGGAGAATTCAGGACATCAAAGCGGAGCTGGACGGCTGTTGAAACCTTGTTCACATTCTGCCCTCCCGGTCCGGAGGCATGAATAAAATGAAGGAGACTTCCTTGTCGTCGAGGACTATTTCGGGGGTAATTTGGATCATCGAATTTTCTCACATGGAACCTAAATCCTGCAGCGTCGCTTTTGCCAAAGATACCAGGCATCAAGTGCGCAGCCGTATTTTTATACTGCAAGCGCTTTATAACGCAGTAGATTTGATAAAAGAGGCGTTCCCGAAGGGTTCAGTATTTCCGAAATAAATGGTCAAAAGTCTTATTTTTTCGAGAGCAATATGGTGTCGTCAAGCCCGCTTATAATCTAGCTAACATATTGAAATACGGATATTTCAAATCTCTTCGAATCTGAATGCAGGTTTTAGGTGGAATTTCTTTTGTCCGGCATTCTTGACTCTAAAGAAGAGGCGCTCAAATCGTTTCAAAAATAGTGGAGGAAGAGATGAAAAGCTTTGCCGCGTTCTTAAAAAGACGGCTTGTTTTTCTGCTCCTGTTCATTGTGGTGGGGCTTTGTTCGTGCGACAAAAGCAAATGGAGCGCAAAAGACCACAACAGGCCGCCACCGCACCGGGAGTCTGATTTCGATCATCCGGATCGCCGGCAGGATGGGCACTAAATAGCCATTAGCCGTTAGCTGTCAGGGAACCGGTTGCGGTAAGCTCCCTGATCTTTTTCCAGAGACTATCCCTGCCCTGCCTTGTTTTTGCGGAAAACAAGATAGGGATCTCCCGAGAGAAATCGGAGAGCTTTTTGCCGATCTGGGCCGCACTTGCGCTGGCCTTCTGGCGGGAAAGCTTGTCTGCCTTGGTCAATACGGGTATGGGAACAATCGCATAATAGTGCAGCCATCGGAGCAGATCCAGGTCGCCCGTCGAGAGTTCTCTCCGTATATCAAGAATCAACACCACGGCCTTTAGAGTCGAAGATCCCCGTGCTCTCAGATAGGTTTCCACCATACCCTGCCATGATTCCTTGACTTTCACGGGAACCCGTGCGAAACCGTATCCGGGGAGATCAACGAAATAGAGCGACTGATCAAGACAAAAGTAATTGAGGGACTGTGTCCTTCCGGGCGTGGAACTTGTGCGGGCCAGGTTTTTCCTGTTCAACAGAACGTTTATCAGGGAAGATTTTCCCACGTTGGATCTGCCCGCGAATGCAATTTCGGGCTTGTCCGGCGGAGGGTACTGATCTTCCTTGAAGGCGCTGGTTATAAATGTTGCATCCATATGCCGGTAATCTATCAACCGCCGTGTTCCTTGTCAAGGTTTACCTCCTTGTCGTCCATAAAGCCGGAAATGGTCCGGCTCAACCATTCACCTGTTTGGCAGTATCCGGATAAAACGAAATGACGATTTTTTACTGGTGTTGCGGTGTTGCCGCCGCCTATCTTCTGGCATCCGTGTATCTCACCTATTTACTGCACAGAATCCCTCGAAGGCCTGTCCGGGAGTTTCCGAAGTGGGGACGCGTGACGGATACGCGAATTGCCGACTGCCGACCATGGGGAAATTGAAGTCTGGCGTATTGAACCCGGGGGAAAATCCAGGGGCATCGTGGTGCTGGCCCACGGGTGGGGAAGAAACCGTGACCGTATGGTTCCGCGGGCCCGGCTTTTTGGAAACCTGGGTTTTACCACGGTCATTCACAGCGCACGGGACCACGGGAACTCCTCCCCGAAGGCCTTCATGAATGCATTCCGCTTTGCCGAAGATATTGAAGCCGTGCTTCAATGGATCAACGAGCCGGTTGTACTTTATGGCCATTCCATTGGGGCCGCGGGAGCTATTCTTGCCGCCCACAGGAATCGCGATCGGATCAAGCTCCTTTTCCTGGAGGGGTGCTATGCCCGGTCAAAAGGCGCCCTGCGCAACCTCTATTGCGCCTACAACCGCGTTTTCGGTTTATTTTTCGCTTATACGGTGGTATTTTTCATGGATATCCTCTATGGATTCAAGATGGACAGTATAAGCCCCGTTCGTCTCGCGCCCGAAATTGAAGCGGATGTCCTGATTATTCACGGGGAAAAGGACCAGAACTTTCCCGTTGAAAATGCCTACAGGCTCAAAGACGCCTTTCCTTCGGGAAAAGCGGAAATCTTTATCGCAAAAGGGGCCGATCACAGTAGTTCCAGTCTGGCGCCGGGATACCGTGAAGCCATTGAATCGTTTGTTGAACGCAGATTTTCGTGATTGTTTCGGAATCGGAAAAAGGAGGAAGTCATGGGCGTTGCAGTCAGGTTTTCAAAATCACCGGAATACCAGGAACGCTATCCCGAGGTGGGTTTCGGCCTTGCATTGATAACGGGCTGTGCAAACCCGGAAAACCCGCCGGGATTTGATCAGCACAAGAGAAAGCTTCTCCGCAAGATGCGAAAGAGGGAGACCCTTGGCCAAATTACCGAACGGATCGGAATGTATGAAAGCTTTTTTCGGGACTTCGGATTTGAATGTCCCCTCCCCGGCCACCTCAAACGGACGGTGAACAGCGGTTTTCCCCGATATAACCTCATGGTGGATGCCCATTTTATGGCCGAAATGTGCGCCGGCATTCTGGTCGCGGTTACCGATTATGACCGGTTTGAAGGCGGGCTGACGCTCGATCTGGCAAAGGAAAACGAGATCTGCCGCGGAATGGGCGGCAGAGAAATGCGGACAAAAGCCGGGGAAATCGTCTTACGGGACGAAAAAGAGATTGTCTGCGTGCTCTGCCAGGGTGCTGATGAAAAAACAAGGGTGGACGAAACAACCAAGAATGTCCTTTTTTACGCATACGGAATTCCGGGAATCGACAATCTCCATCTGAAGGAAGGGTCTGGCCATTGCCGCCGAGGCGATGGCTGAATTTGGACAGGGAAGCATTGAGCAGGTCGAAATCTTTGGATTGACAAGCCATCGGCCCCATCCTAATATAGCTTTGCAAGGCAAGAAGCCTGATAGGGGGCAAGAAACCTCCGCCGTTTACGATAAAATTTCAAAAAATGCAAATAGGAAGCCACGAAGGTGAACCGTTTTAAATGGAAAACCTTTGTGGCTTTTTTTGTATGGGCTTGTTCCGTCCGGTCCTCCTGTGAAAACATGAGGAAAATTTCGGCGCGTAGACTTTCGTTGTTTATCCGCCGGTTTTGTTTTATATAGGGTGGCATTATGCATATCTCCGAAGGGATTCTATCCGGCCCTGTCCTGATTTCAGGGGTTGCGCTGGCTGCCGCCGGCACGGCCATTGGGCTGAAAAAACTGGATTATGACCGTATCCCGCGTGCGGCGATCCTTTCGGCCGCCTTTTTCGTGGCCTCCCTGATTCACGTACCCGTAGGTCCATCCAGCGTCCATCTGATTTTGAACGGGATTGTGGGTCTCATCCTCGGGTGGGGGGCTTTTCCGGTTATTCTTGTGGCCCTGGTTCTCCAGGCGGTATTCTTCCAATTCGGAGGAATCACCACCCTTGGGCGTCAATACCATGATCATGGCGTTGCCCGCCGTGCTCTGTTACTACCTTTTCGGAGGATTGGTCCGCAAACGGCCTGGAATCGCCCTGCCGGCGGCCTTTGCGTGCGGCGCCCTTTCGGTTTTTCTTGGAGGAATCCTGGTTGGCGTGGCGCTGATCTTCACGGAAGAAAATTTTCTAAAGGTGTCCTATCTTGTTGTGGCCGCCCATGTTCCCGTGATGATTATTGAAGGCCTCATTACCGCCTTTTGCGTGGCCTTTCTCAGAAAGGTACAGCCCGACATGCTGCAGAAATAATCGTTCGCGATTTACAGTATCGATTCGCGTAATGGAAGATAAAGAATGTAACATCGATCCAGGGAGAAAGAATATGAACATTTTGCGCCATTAACCGTCCGCAATTGAATCGCATTCTCGCGGGCGTCGTGGGTTTGACTATTTTCTGCCTGCTGTGGCCCGGCGCCGCAGCGGCCCACCGGGTCAACATCTTCGCATGGGTGGAAGGCGATACGGTTCACACGGAAAGCAAATTCAGCGGAGGAAAACGGGTGAACGGCGGCGAAATCGTTGTCTATGATCTTGAGGGAAAGCAGCTCCTTTCAGGCAAAACCAATGCCGAAGGGGAATTTTCTTTCAAAATACCCGAAAAAGACCGGCATGAAGATCGTGATTCAGGCGGGCATGGGCCATCGGGGTGAATGGACCATCCCCACGAGCGAGATTGACCGCCTCCGAAGCAGGAACCGGAACCGGCCGTCTCACAGAAAACGTCGCAGGACAGCGTCCAAACCCCAGATCGGAGAATCCCCTGCCGGTCTGGACCAAATCCGAGGTGTTCGTGGAACAATCCCTGGACAGGAAGCTCAATCCCATTCTCAAAATGCTTGCGGAAAGTCGGGATAAGGGCCCCACGCTCTCCGATATCCTGGGCGGCATAGGCTATATCCTCGGTTTGATGGGACTTGCAGCCTATATACACTTTCGCCGCAAAAGCGCTGAACTCGATTCCGGGAAAAAAGGAGTAATCGCCCATGTTGCAGGAAACTTTTGCCGCGGGAACCTTCCCCGATCCACCGTCTCGATCCACGGTCCAGGATTGTCATGGCGACCGCTCTTTGCCTTCCTTGTCGCCCTGTCGAACCGGTTCCCCGCCCTTCTGGCGGCCTGCGCCTTCTCTTTTCTCCTGGTGGGGATATCCCGGCTGTCCGTTACGCAAGTGCTCAAACGGATCGCCCTGGTGAACGGCTTTGTCCTCTTTTTCTGGATCGTGGTGCCTGTCACCTATCCCGGAGAACCGCTTTTTTCTCTGAGGCCCTCTGGCCGTCTCACGGGAAGGAGTTCTTGTGGCAGCCCGCATTACCTTGAAATCCAATGCCATTCTCCTCACGTTCATTGCCCTGATCGCCACCAGTTCCGTGGCAACCCTGGGAGCGGCTCTAGGCCGGATGGGCGTGCCGGATAAGATCGTCTATCTCCTGCTGCTCAACTACCGGTATATCTTTGTCATGGAGGAGGAATACCATCGACTGGTCAGATCAGCCACCGTGCGCGGGTTTCAACCATCCACCACCCTTCATACCTACAAGACCATGGCCTATCTCGTGGGCATGCTTTTTGTGCGGGCCTCGGAACGGGCCGAACGGGTATACATGGCCATGGTCTGCCGCGGATTTTCCGGAAAATTTTATTCCCTGCAGGAGTCTTCCTTCTCCAGGCGGGACTGGATCTGGCTGTTTTCCATGACAGTCCTATTGCTGGCCCTTGGAGGCCTTGAATGGGTGAACTGAAAAACATCATAGAGCTTGAAGATATCTGTTTTTCCTATGAAACCGGCAAACCGGTACTGGATCACCTGACATTCGCGCTTCCCGAAGGGGAAAAGCTGGGCCTGATCGGCTACAACGGGAGCGGCAAGACCACCCTGATGCATATCATCATGGGTCTTGTCAAGCCCTCGTCCGGCGCCATCCGGCTTGCGGGAAAACCGGTGGAAACCAAAAAGGACTTTCTGGAAGTCCGACGCCGGATCGGATTTCTTTTCCAGAACGCGGACGATCAGCTCTTCTCCCCCACCGTCCTGGAGGACGTGGCCTTCGGGCCCCTCAACCTGGGCGCAAGCTCCGAAAGAGGCCCGGGAGATGGCCATGGAAACCCTGGAGAAACTGAACCTGCAGGGATTTGAAAACCGCATCACCCACAAACTCTCAGGCGGTGAAAAAAAGCTGGTTTCTCTCGCAACGGTGCTGGTCATGAAGCCGGATGCACTCCTCCTGGACGAACCCACCACCGGCCTGGATGAAGACGCCCGATCCAGGATCGAGGCCCTTCTGAACCATCTGGACATCAGCACCGTCATCGTCTCCCACGAGTATGATTTCCTGGCCAGAACCACCCGAAAAATCTACAGCATGAAAGCCGGCCGGATTGTTTTTGACGGAGACGCAAGCACACTCCATGCCCACCTGCACAGACACCCTGCCGCGGGATACCCGCACGTCCACGAAAGATCTGATTTGGAAACGAGTCCGGAATAAGAACCTGCTTCTTCCCTTGTTGCTTCGCCCGGATTGGGCATCTTGACATGCACACAATAATGAGGTACTTGAGTGTACAAAGGGGGCTGAATAATGCGCACAAATGTCGTCATTGAAGACAAATTAATTGAAGAAGGCATGGCGTACACCGGGCTGAAAACCAAACGGGAACTGGTGAATTATGCCTTAAAGGAACTCGTGGACCGAAAAAAGAGAAAGACTATTTTAGGTCTTGAGGGAAAGCTTCACTGGGAAGGAAATCTGGAAGAAATGAGGGAGAACCGCTTTGAAGATATTGGTTGATACATCTGTCTGGATCGATTTTTTCAACGGCGTTTCAAGCACCCCTCGGGTCTTCCTCAGGAAGCTCCTGGAGGCAGAGGAAGAGGTTTGTATTTCCAACTATATTCTGGCGGAAACACTGCAAGGTTTCAAGAGTGACAGGGAATTTGAAACAGCGAGAATGCATCTGCTTCATTTGCCGATTCTGAATTTAACTACCGCGGAATTGTATATCAGTGCCGCCCAACTTTATCGCCTATGTCGAAAACGGGGCATTACCATAAGAAAAACAGTCGATTGCCTGATCGCACAAACGGCCATAGAACATGGCATGCCCTTGCTTCACAATGATAAGGATTTTGACCGCATTGCATCCGTGAGCAGTCTGCAGATTTTCCCAACTTGAGCGATCCTTTCTACAATCCGCTATAACGGGATTTTAATTGGATACAATGGAACTCAGTCGCTTTTCGCGCATTAAACGGGAAAAGGCCATCGAATTCAGAAAAAGGGGGCAGTTCCGCGAGGCCGAGGATGAACTGAAAGAGGCCCTGGAAGAGCAACCGGAAAGTCCGGCCTTGAGGGCGAGTCTCGCCCAGGTCTATTTGATGCAGGAGAGGCTCATCGAGGCCAGAGCACTGGCGGAGTCGATTCTTGCGGAAGATCCCCAGTATCCGGAGGCGCTCTATGTCCTGGGAGAGTTTTTCTCTCGGCAGGAAAAATTGGAGGAAGCGCTCCAGTATTACCGGCAGGCCGCCTTGAAGGACAAACGCCCCTATATTACTCTCCGCATAGCCCGCACCCTGCGTCAAATGGAGCGATACGAAGAAGCCCTGGCCACCCTTGATTCCGTATTGCTGCAACGGAAAGACAACCGCTATTTTTTGAAAGAAAAGGCCCTGATATTGAACCGGATGAAACGCGGCAAAGAGGCCCTTGCCATTTATGAGGAGCTGCGCGGCCTTTACCCCGGCGACAGTTTCGTACACAAGGAGATCGTGCGACTGAGGGGCGAGGACCGTCTCGAAGAGGACACCCTCCAGGAGTTGGAAAAGGTGGTTCGTCTCCCCTCCCAGAAGGATGATGCCCAGATGCATGGCCTCCTGGGGCAGAAACTGAAAGACGCTGGAAGACTGCGGGAAGCGGCCGCGGAATTTCACAGAGCGGGGGAGCTTGACCCTGAAAATCCTTATTTTGCGAGACAGGAAGGATACTGCTATTATGGCCTTGGCGAATACTCCGAAGCTGTCGAGTTACTGAGCCGCGCCTTCCAAAAAGACCCTTATGATTTCTATGTAAAAGGAGCATTGAAAAAAATCTACACATCCACCGGACGAACGAACGATTTCATAGATCTCCTGGAAAGAATTCTAAAGGAGCATCCGGAGAACGTAAAGCTCATGGGGACCTTGCAGGGGATGAAAAAACAGCTGGAAAAAGAACAAGACAAAACATAGGGGAGTGCCATGGCATTGACAGGAGGAAAAAGCGGAGCGGATCGGCGATCTGGTGGAGATTCCGGAAATCAAGACCGTCATTCAACTGGAAGACCTGAACGACCCCGGACTTTCCCGCATGATCCTGGAGACCTTTGTACTCACCCGGGAAGTCCGGGACAACCTGACAGCCATTTTGGAAAGTCTGACCGGGGGCGAGGGTCGCGGCATTTTTCTGAAGGGCCATTTCGGCTCGGGAAAATCCCATTTTCTGGGCATGCTCAGTCTCCTGTTGCGTTTCCCGGAGTCCTGGGAGGCGCTGACCTCCCAGTCCCGGGAACTGATCGATTTTGAAAGGAAATTGAAAGACCAGCGTTTCTTAACAGTGGAAATCTCCCTGGTCCAGTACAGGGCCTCTGAATTTCTGGAGGACATCATCCTGCGGGGCATTTTAAACGCCTTTAAGGAGAACGAACTGATCCTGCCGGATCAGGAAGAAGGGCGGCATGCCTTTTTTTCGGGGATTCAGGGAATTCTCAAAGAGCAGGGCTACAGAGGAATGGTCCTTCTAATAGATGAACTTTCCGAATTTCTGCGATCCAAGGCGGATGCCAGGGCCTACAACGAGGATATCCGTTTTCTGCAGTATCTGGGAGAGGAAGCCGGGGCCTTTCCGTTCTGGGTGATTGCCACGCTTCAGGAATGGATTGAGGAAACCGGAGAGATCCATCAGGATACCTTTAACAAGATCAAGGACCGTTACCGGGTCCGTCTTTCCCTTGGCCAGGCCCATATCGAAGAACTGGTCTCGGAGCGTCTGATCCGGCACAGGGAAGGCGCCGACACAAAAATCGAGGCCCTGTTCGACGAACTCAAGGCCTATTTTCCCTCCTTCCCGGTTACACGGGAACGCTTTGTGCGTCTCTATCCGGTCCATCCGACAACGTCCGGGCTGCTGGATCGCCTGAAGGCCCTTTTTTCGGAACACCGGGGCGTGGTGGACTTCATTCATTTCCGGCTCAAGGGAGACCCGGAGCGACAAATTCCTTCCAGGCTTGATCGTCCCGTACGGGAGCTTCTTACGCCGGAGGTCATCTTTGATCATTTTGTAGATAGAATCAGGGAGCGGGCCGAGACCCAGATTTATGTGGAAAGGGTTTTTGAGGGGTACAGGGAGGAAATCCCCGACATTTTCAAGGACCCCGACCAGCAAAGAATAGCACTTAGCGCCATCAAACTGCTGATCCTTTTTACCATAAGCCCCACCCGGTTCAGACACACGGCACGGCGAATGGCGGAGATGATTTTATTCCCCATTACCTCGCTGGACACGGAAATCAACTACCGGTTTTTGCAGGACATCCTGGACAAACTGGCTAAGGAGGGATCCTATGTGAGGGTCGATCCCCATGTGGATCCCCTGGAAAGCCATTACTTCCTCGATCTGAAAGCAGACATTTCCGGGATTCTGAGGCGCAGGATCAGGCACATGGCCTCACAGTTCTTCCCGGAAGACCGAAGGCTCTTCACGCAGCTGGCGCCCCTGGTGGAGAGCCCCTATCTCCCGCTGGCCGGCTGGTTTGAAACGGGCATGCAACGCCTGCATATGCAGTGGCAGCATACCCGCAGGGAAGGAACCCTTCAACTGCGCCGGCTGGATGAAATATCCAAATCGGAGATCGGGGATCTGGCCGAACGCTGGGCCCGCAACGAGGAGGACTTTTTTGTCCTGGTGGGGACCCCCCATCGCCGCGAGGAACAATTCGCCCATGTGAAGGAGACGTTGCTTCCAACCATTCGGGAGAGCCATCCGGGTATTTTCCTTTTCTGGGTGCCGACCGGATTTGATGACGATTCCGCTGTTTTAAAGGAGGTTCTGGCGGCCCTTTTGATGCGTGAGAAACAGCATCCGGAGGCCTCGGAGAAGGAAAAACAGACCGAGAGCTTTCTCGACTCCTTTATCCAGGGACGGAAGGAAAAGCTCGTGGAGATTTTTCACAGGCTCTACTTTCACGGCGTTCTGCTCTGGGACGAGAATATCGTGGAGCTTTCCCGCCTGGGATATCTGACCCAGGAAAAATTTCTTGTGGAATTTGTTCCGTCCTTGCTTCAAAGGCGTTTTCCCGGCCATGCACGCATTCAACCCTATATGAGTCCCCTGCTCCCCGGCATTTTAAAGGAGATGCTCGGAACCTTCCTGTCTAATGGGCGTATGGAGGTCGATGATCCCTCCAAAAGAGGCCTGCGGGACGTCCTGGAAGGGCTTTTGAAGCCGATGGGACTGGTGAAAAAAAGCGGCAAGAAATACGAACTGCATGTAAACCCCAGGCAGAACGAACTGGTTCGTGCGTTCCTCAAAAAAATGGAGGATCGCGAAACGGTCCCCCTGGAGGAGATGTATTGGATCTTTCGCAAAGGGGAATACGGCCTCCTCATGCCCCACTTCGAAATCCTGGTTCTTGCCATGCTCTTTTCCGGAAACCTGATTGCCTACAAGGGGATGTTTCGCAAAGGTCCGGAGGAGCTGACCAGTACCGGCATCAGGGGGGTCACCTCTCTCGGGAAGGGAGAAGTGCTCAGTGAGGAGCTGCGGAAAGGCATCTCCACCCATCCACTCATCGCCAGGCCTTTTAAAGACATGCCCGTTACACTGGCCCTTCAGGAGGAATTGTGGAATGACGTCAAGACCCGCAAGGCCCCTGCCCTGGAGGAACTGGAGGGGCTGAAATCAAGGATTCGATGGGCGGCGGGGTTTGAGGCCTTCAAAAATGCACCCTGGGAGACCATCCTTCGGGATATGGACGACCTGAGCGCTCAATGGGAAGAGGTAAAGGTCAGCCTTTCCTCGCGGGAAGGCCTCGGGCGCTTTATCAGTGCCGGCCAGAGGGACCCTTTTCTTGAAAAGAAGCAGAAGGACGTGGAGATGTTGCACAAGTTTCTGGATCAGGCGGAGCGAATCCTCTTCGTGCACCAGTATGTAAAAGACCGAAAATTTGTCGTGCCTTCAACGGAACCGTATGTACAGACAGATCCGCCGGCGGAAAACGCAATACGGGAACCCGGCCATGGGCAGCAAAGGGAGCACTCCGCACTGCGGAGAAGACGACAAGAGATCCTGGATTTTTATGACGAAAAGACTTCTTTTCCCGCCTCCGAAGAGGTTCTAGCCCATCTGTTCGAACGGTTTCAAAGCCTTCAAGACGCCTATTACCGTCTGTACACCGAGGCCCACGCAATGGAAAGGGGGAAAGAACGATTCCGGTACTACGAACAACTGCTTCAGAGCAGACGTTATCAACTCCTTAAGCGTCTGGATCAGCTGGAGATGGTCTCCGTGGAACACAACCGCAGATCCATTGAGCAGAATCTTTCCAATATCCTTGAATATTGCTGCACGCGTTCTCCCATGGATCTTCTACCGGCCCAGCCCTATTGCTCCTGCGGGTTTCAACTGGGGGAAACCCTTCTTTTAAAACCCGTAAATGCGTTGGAAAGGGAGATCGATAAAGGCATATCGGAGACAATAACAGCCTTGAAGGCGCCTGCCATACAGGAAAAGATTATTCCCTACCTGGAGGGTTTGAACCTGATTGAAAAAGAAGCTGATGCGGAAGCGGTGCGCCATTTTATGGCGACTTCCTCCGATGATGAAGACTTTCTGGATCGGCTCGACAAGGCTCTTACACCCCGAGTCGTCTTTCACATCAATGAGGCGTTTCGCGGCAAGGTGCTGGTGGTGGAGCGGAACATGGACCGCCTCTATCAGAGCCTTGTCCACAGAAAATACACGCTTTCACAGACACGAAAGATTATAGGAGAGTGGCTGGGCCGGGAAGCCCTCTCCGAGGACACTTTCTTGCATTTTGTGGGAAGAGACGAAACGAATCATGGCGATCAGACCAGAAAGCGATTTCGGGAGTACCTGGAGGGGTCCTTTGCCGCCCTTGCTTCCTCCTATCGCCGCATGGGGTACGATCGTATGATCAGGGCCATGGGCGCCGCTTTATGGGCCCATCAATATCCAATTCCCTCTCAAGAGATTTCTCCACTGTTTTCCCTTAACGAGAAAGATCCGGGGGGACCGGACCGGATGCCGGACCTCCTGGCGCAATTTGGAGAGACGCTGAAAAAACAGGAACCTGAGCTTTTTGCATCGGTGATGACGCATCTCGAAGAGGATGGAGACTTTATCCAAACTCTCTGGTCTTCCCTTCCCGACATTTCTCCAACGGAGATCTTCAAGAGGGAGTCGATCCTTTTCCCTGTTCTGAAAGAGGCCTTTGAGCGCATCATGGGGGGGAAGCCGACAAAAAAGGACCTTCACGACCTGCTGAGAGAAGACAACGGCTCCGTTCGGGGGCATGCGCTTTTTGAAGAAAGAAAGAGAGAGACGGTTCGGGTTCTGGAGACATGCCTTCAGTTTCTGGAAAAAGGGTCTGGCCTGGATACGCCGGGAGATCTTCCCTCGGAGAAGTTTTCCCGGTGGGAGTCGCTTTTCATAAAAAAGCTCTCTCCTCTGCCGGCGCTCATGGAAAAGCTGAGACAAACATTGAAAAGAACCGGCATCCCTTTTCCCCCGTTTCTGAAACTGCAGGAAAAAGACGTCGGAACAAAGCTTGGCGAGATTGTGGAAGACTTCAGGATATTTTACGGCAGGTCCTGCCCTTTGTGGGAAAAGGGGGAAGGCGCCGGGCCGGTCATGATAGAAAATATCCCCGGCCTGATTTCAAAGAAGCGGCAGACGCCCGATTACGACCAATTTCGATACCTGCTCATGGATGGCATGCGTTGGGATCTGTGGGAAATCATCAAAACGGAATTCTTCGGAAAGATGCCGCAGCTCTTTCGCGTAGTGCGCGAAGGGCCCTTATGGGCGCATTCTCCCACCAATACCGCACCGCAGCTCTCCCGGTTTGAAAAGGCGTTGGCGGAAACGGGCGGGACCGCCAGACGACGAGCCCCTCCTCTGGAAGTTGACGGGAATTGACGAGAAGATTCACAGTGAAAAGGGCCCTCTTTCCCACCTGTTCGCCAATGTGGTAACCTATCTGGAAATTGAATGGCTCCATCGTCTCAAGCGGCTCCCTTCAAGGACCCTTTTGATCCTTTTTGCAGACCACGGTTTTGTGGAAAACCCGGCATTCGATCCTTCCGCCAAATACGAAAGCCCCCGTTACCTTCACGGGAAGGACTCCCCCTTCGAGGTGATCGTGCCATGGGCCTGGGTGATGCGGATCTGACAGGTTCCGGGTTCAAGCTTCAAGGTTCAGTGGTTAAACGCCGTTGACGAATCCGTAAGAAACTTAAGGGCGAATCAAAAACCGGGACGGCGGGAATTTGTGAACAGGTGCGAATACGCGTTGAGGCCATGATCATCGTTTCGGCCAGCTTCTTCTTTGGTTACGTTGGTAGGTGCGGATTCATCCGCACAATCAAGGCCCCGTGCGAATGAATTCCCACCTACCTGGCCGAAACGATGATCATGGCCCGCGTTGACAATGTGTTGCTGGATGGATATGATCATGCACAGAATTTTATAGCAATGCACATGCATTCTGAATGAGGAATTTAATATGATTAAGGTCACCGCAACAAAATTAAGAAATAATCTATTTGCTTATTTAGATAAGGCATCAGAAGGAGAGACCATAATCATCCAGAGGAACAATAAAGAAGTTGCTCGCCTGATTTCCGCACACCAGGAAAACTGGCGAGACAAGATGACGATCAAACCCCGGATTATGGTTCCACCTGAAGAGCTTATCAAACCTCTCGAACGAGATATGGGAGGAATATGCGTGAAAAAAAAGGCCTATCTATTTGATACCCATGCCCTGGTTTTTTGGAATAACAATGAATCGGTTTCAGAAGGGTTTATATCCTTTTTTGATAACCAGGCCCAAAATAAATTTCCTAAATCTGAAATAAGGGTGGGCGGAGGCTGAATTTCACCTTCCGCCCGCTTCTATCGCCGATCTTAGGGTTCTCCCAGGACCAGCAGGCTCTCCTCCACCGCCTTGAGTTCAGCCTCCATCTCCTCCAGTTTGTCCCGTTCCTTCTGTACGATTTCAGTCTGGGCTTTCTTGATGAAATTCTCGTTGGAGAGCTTCTTTCGGGTCCCTTCCATCCGTTTGGTCAGATCGTCGCGCTGCTTTTTGAGCCGCGTTCTTTCCTTTTCCACGTCCACGGCGCCCAGCACGAAGATCTCCATATTGCCCACCACCGCCCTCGCCGCATCACCGGCCGGGGCATCCTGCTCCGAAAGCGCCAGGGATTCCAGATTGGCCATCTGCCGCACGATATCCAGAAAGGGCGCGAATGCGGCGTCCTGCAGCCTGCCTCCACGGATGACCACTTGAAGGGATTTTCGAGGAGACAGTCCGTGTTTCGATCGCACGTTGCGGATGGCCCGTATGATCTCCTGTGCCATGGCCATCCGCTTTTCCAGCTCTTCGTCCTCCCAATCGGGGGTCGGTTCGGGCCAGACGCCTTTCACCAGAAGTTCGGATCGGGGAAATGGAGCGGCAATACCTCTTTCCGGCGCAAGTTCGTTCAAACTTTGCCAGAGGGTTTCCGTAATAAAAGGGACAAAGGGATGCAGCAGGCTCAGAACCCGATCCAGCACCGTGGCCAAAACCTGGCGGGTGGCAGGCGCCTTGTCTTCGTCGGCCAGGTTTCCCTTGATCATCTCCAGATACCAGTCGCACAGCTCGCCCCAGAAGAAGGAACGGCAGGTGTTGATGGCCGCGGACGGATTATAGTCCTCCAGATAGGTGTTCACTTCCCCAATGGTTTTCGACAGTCTGGAAAGAATCCACCGGTCCATTTCATGAAACGCCGAGACCTTTCTCGGAACAAACGAGTAGTCTTCCAGATTCATGAACGCCAGGCGCGCGGCATTCCACAGTTTGGTGCAGAAATGAACCCCCACCTCGAAACGCTCGCTGATAATCTTGGCCGACGGGACCCCTTTCATGGTGCCGGTCACATCAAACTCTTTGCCGGACTTGGGGCAGATGTAGGTAAAGATGGTCTTTCCGTGTTTGGCCGCGCCCAGGTCCACCAGTTCCCCGGTAAAGGGGCTGACGGCCTGAATGGGAAGACGGATATCCTGCATGCCGGTCTGCAATTCGCACAGGACATACCGCATGGCGTCGGTGCCGTAGCGCTCGATGATATCCACGGGATCGATGCCGTTTCCCTTGGACTTGCTCATCCGCTCTCCCTTGCCGTCCAGGATGTTGGCGTGAATAAAGACGTCCGTGAACGGCACATCTCCCAGATTGTAGAGGCCCATGATGATCATGCGCGCAACCCAGAGGGTGACGATGTCCCGGCCCGTGACGAGACAGGACCCGGGATAATAGGCGTCAAGACAGTTGGGCGCTCCGTTGATGGAGCCGAGAGGCGTTTGTCCTTCTTCCACCTCGGCTGTTTCCGGGTCGGGCCAGCCCAGGGTGCTGTGGGGCCACAGGGCGCTGGAAAACCAGGTGTCCAGTACGTCCGGGTCCTGCACAAGCCCGGCCTCTTCCAGTACCCGGCCGCATGCCTCCACGGCCTGCTCATCCCGCAGGCAGACCATCAGCTCCACCATATCCTGAATTTCAGAGGGCGCCTCATTTTCCGAAATCAATTTGCTTGTGCCGTCCGTCAGACCGATGCGCGCACAGACATCCTTTCGGGACAGGCAGGGTTCCAGAACTTTCAGGGCGCGGTGTAACTCCTCCCCGTTCACCTGTTTTTTCCAGATGGGAATACGGTGCCCCCACCAGAGCTGCCTGCTGATGCACCAGTCCCTTTTTTCCCCCAGCCAGTTCAGATAGGTCCCCGCGTATCGGTCCGCGTCCGGATGAAATTTCACGTCTCGACCGGTGGCCGATTTCCACTCCCCTTCCGCCGCCTGAATAGCGGCCTGGGCCAGCCCCGGCGCAACGAACTCTTTCTCCGTTTCCCGGCCGCAAACGATTCCACCGTCCACATCCCCCATGGCCACGAACCATTGAAGCGACAGATAGGGTTCAATAGGTGTCTTGGAACGATCCGAGTGTCCCACATCCACCTGGCGATCTTCCACCGATTCCAGGAGGCCCCGCCTTTCCAGGTCATCAACAACCCGGTCGCGCGCGGCAAACCGGTCCATCCCCGCGTAGGCCCCGGCATTTTCGTTGAGTGTTCCGTCGGGATTGAGAATGTTGATAATCTCTATTTGATCCGCGTGTCGCTGCCAAACATCATAATCGTTGGGATCGTGGGCAGGCGTGATTTTCACGCAACCGCTGCCCAATCCCGGCTTGGCCCAGGGGTCCGCGATGAGAGGAATGGGACGATCCTGCAACGGCAGCAGAACCTTTCTGCCGTTCCGGGCCATTTCAGCAAGGCGAAGGAGCTGAGGCAGATGGGTTTCCCGTCGATTTATCAGCCGATCCAGTTCTTCTTCCAATTCCTTCAGTTCCCTTTTTGGCGCGGAAAGGAGTTTCTCCCGCGTCTGCGCGATCAACTGCGTAAGCTCCCTTTCCGGGTCCGGATGGCAGGCCACCGCCGTATCCCCCAACATGGTTTCCGGACGCGTGGTGGCCACCACCACATATTCCGGCTCACCCGGCTCCGGATCGATGATCGGATAACGCATGTACCAGAAATGGCTGTCCACGCTCTCGTAAATAATTTCATCGTCCGCCACCGCCGTCTGGAGGTGACAATCCCAGTTCACCAGACGGTTGCCCCGATAGATGACCCCGTCCCGGAACATGGAAAAAAAGGTGTGCCGAACCGCCCGGGCGCAAACCCGGTCCATGGTGAAACGGGCCCGGTCCCAGTCGCAGGAACAGCCCATGGTTTTCAACTGGCCGTAGATCCGTTTCTGATACTCCTCTTTCCATTGCCAGATCCGCTCAACAAGGGCATTACGTCCGATATCGTGCCGGGTCTTCCCCTCCAGTTCAAAGAGCCGCTTTTCCACAACGGCCTGGGTGGCGATTCCGGCATGATCGCTGCCCACCATCCAGAGGGTATCGTCTCCCATCATGCGGTGCCACCGGATGAGGAGGTCCTGCATGACGTTATCCATGGCATGCCCCATATGCAGGGCCCCGGTCACGTTGGGCAGGGGCATCATGATCACATATTTTTTTATCACCGGGTCGGGGAGCAGCCGCAAAGGCCTTTGAACGGAACCAGAGTTCGTTGGTGGATTTTTCGGCCTCGGCCGGACTGTAATGGATGGGTATCTCTTTTTGCATGTAAATCCTCTTTCTATGATTAAAAGTCTGGAAATGTGCGGATTTCGACCAGTTCCGGCAAGCTTCACAACAGCGTTCAGTTGAAATGAATCCTGTGATTCACAGGAAAACATGTTCAATTCTTTACCATAAAAATATCAGTGTGTGTTTTTACCACAAAATCGGCCCTGACGGGTAGCATTTTATAGCGCCCCGTGTCAATGCTCTATTGGGCTGTGCTCCATGGCATCTAAGGGCCGCGGAACAACTCATTTTTTCCGCTGCCGAAGTCCCTTCGGCGAATAAGGTTTCGCTAAAATCTTACTATTGAAAACGCAGATAAAAAACCTCTCACGATCCGCTGATTAATGTGGAAAATGGAAAGTAAATAAGGATGGGC
>CAVVEP010000012.1:0-46834 GCA_963747015.1 uncultured delta proteobacterium | reverse complement strand
TCAGCTTTCAGTTGCCTTCGTTTTATGAAGATTGACATTTCAAACCTGGAAAGTCAAGCAGGTGAAGGTTACCCAAGTAAACCTTACGTATCGAACTGTAATCTGCAATTCTGTGACAGATGCTTTGTGCGAGAGTAGCAAACCTAAACTAGAAATACCGTCAACTTGAAGGCCAAATCGGCAGTTGGCCGTTTCATCCCAAGTATTTGAAATCACTAGCAGGATAATTATTGACAGGTACTAAAGGTAACAGTCCCTGTTGACGTTTCTGTCTTTTCTGAATATACTCCTATACCTTCAAATGATCCATTTAATGTTTGAGCATCCAATGTAATTGTGCTCATATCGATTCCAATGGTATACTGCTCTGCATTTTCGTATCTTCTCCCTTGATCTGAGAGGGTGACGATGATTTTATTCCCAATAAATTCAACATTACCAAAGGTTGGGAGTTGAAAAACGATGGGATTTTTTACAGCGATTATTCCACTGCATAGATAGTGATCACCCCCGAGATGGCTAATACCCAGTTGAAGTGTCCCCGAAGCCTGCGATCCATTGGTCGTGATTGTGAAATGCCAACAGCATTCACCTATGTAATCCCCAGCTTCAGCTTCCATCACGTTTATGCAAGATAAAAGGTCGAATAGAAACAAAATAACTGCCACAAGCAAACCAAAACTTTTTATTTTTTTCATCATTACTCCTCCATTTGTTTTGAAATTTTACTTTTAACTGAGACTTAAGAATCCTTGAATATCAAAAGGTAAAAAATTTGTCGAACCGTGCATAATCTTGGGCCAGAATTGCCTTCAAAAAATAAAGGCTACAAGATCAGTACTGGCGAAGTCAAGATGTGAGACCACCCAAATAATGGTACGATTCTGGGCGTCGGGAAATCTCAAAGATTCTTGCAGTAACCTTCCGTCACGTGATAGAAGGCTATAAAGGTATGTTCAGACGGCTTTAAGCATTATCTGGAAGGCACCTTAAGCCAGGCAGCAGAGGTGGCTTTAGTCGGGTAAGTTGATGTTATTCTGTCTTATTGTCCATCCAAAACTTCCCGAACCGATCTTGCCAGGATTTCCTTCTCAATCGGCTTTTCAACGTATTTCCGAATGCCTAATTCTTGGGCACTATTCTCAGAAAATTTGTCACTGTATCCGGTACACAAAATGATCGGCATATCAGGCCTGATTTCAAGTATTGCTCTTGCGAGTTTGTCCCCTGTCATTTTGGGCATGGTCATGTCGGTGATAATAAGGTCGATTTGATGAGAATTGGCACGGAAGAATTCCAGGGCTTCAGAAGGATCAGTCTTCCCGGTAACCTTATATCCGAGTCCCTCAAATAGCTGCTGATTCACTTTCACTATGGACTCTTCATCGTCAACAAACAGAATAGATCCCTTTCCGGTGGTTAGTTGTTGTGAATCTTCCTGTTCATCTTCAGTCTTCTCTTTAACGGCCGGGAATAGTATTTTGAATATCGTTCCCTTTCCTGGTTTGCTCTTAACCGAAATTCTTCCATGGTGTCCTTTCACGATTCCATGCACAACCGAAAGACCAAGACCTGTACCTTCGCCCACATCTTTCGTTGTAAAATAAGGATCAAAGATCCTGTCTATTACTTCAGGACTGATGCCATTTCCCGTATCACTCACACTTAATTGCACATAGGAACCGGGATGTAATGCGGGATACTTGGATGCAGTATCTTTATCGATCTCTGTATTTCCTACAGCCACTTCAAGAATTCCTTCTTTATCCTCCATGGCATGGGCTGCATTGATACAAAGATTAATCATTACTTGATGAATCTGTGTGGGATCTCCAACGATGTCAAACGTATCATTCGGGATATTCTGGCGGATATCAATACTTGTCGGGATGGATTGCCCGTAAGAACTTGAGCGATTCTGTGACTACAGTAGCAATATTGAGTGTTCTTCGTTCAGTTTTGGATTTTCGGCTGAAGCTCAGGATCTGCCTGATCACATCTTTCGCCCTCAAACAGGCCTTCCTTACTTCATCCAGCCTCTGCCTGGCAAGATTCGATTCGGGGATATCGGCCATGGTTAGTTCAGTATTTCCAAGGATGATGGCAAGAATATTGTTGAAATCATGGGCAACGCCAGCTGATAACGTCCCAATTGCTTCCATCTTTTGGGCTTGAGTTAGCTGATCACGCAATTGTTCGCGTTCTTTTTCCGCCGTCTTGCGCGCGGTGATGTCACGACAAATACTCATAATCGCCGATTGACCTTCCCAAGTGATTAGTCGCGCGCTCACTTCAATTGGAATGGGCGAACCGTTCTTATGCTGATGAACAGTTTCAAATTTCAAATGACCATGAGCCATCAACCGAGCTATCCGATCCGGCGCGCGCTTAGCTTCCTTCCGCGTGTCTAAATGGTTTAGCGTCATGGACATCAACTCTTCGCGTGTGTATCCGAGCATATTGCAGACCATCGAATTTATTGTCAGTATGTGCCCTTTTGTATCGAGGATAAAGATCGCGTCACCAGCGCTTTCAAACAAGAGTCTGTGTTTTTCTTCGCTCTCCCGCAGTGCCTCATCTGTCCGCTTTCGATCGGTGATGTTGCGAAGAAAGTTCAGCGTTGCGAATCTGCCCTTCCAATCTATTTCCACGGCATCCGATTCAACCCACCTCACCTCACCGGATTTGTCTATGAGTCTGAAAGAATAGCTGGATGGAACTGCAATACCCTGCTGCCTCTTGACGTGACGTTCCAAAACAAAGGCCCGATCATCCGGATGAATGAAGTTGTCAAAAGTCGTGGAAAGTAATTCTGTTTGTGTACGGCCGCTGAGTTCCTCGGTTTTCTTGTTGACAAATTTCAACATTCCTTCCTGTGCAACAAAAATGGCTTCACCTGCATTTTCCACCAGAATACGATATCGCTCCTCGCTCTCCCGTAGAGCCTCCTCCGCTTGTTTCCGGTCAGTGACATCAGTTACTATACCTTCAATAGCTTGGGGTTGACCGTTGTTGTCCAAAATCAATACATTCCGTTGATTCATCCATCTTTTATCTCCGGATTTATGGACGATCTGATATTCATAAGAAGGTGCGACTTTACCATCCACAAGATTTGCCCATTGTTCTTGCAAATATTCCACCCAATCCGGATGAATGTATTTTTGGATAAGCATAGGCGATTCATAAAACTCTTCTGGCGTATACCCAGTCAAGTCGATTGATGCTGGGCTGACATACTCGTAGATTCCATCCGGTAAAGACATACTGTAGATCATGTCCTTGGCGTTCTCTGTTAATCGGCGATTTCTTTCTTCACTCTCCCGCAGTGCCTCTTCGGCCCGCTGGCGTTCGGTGATATCAATGATGATTGAATGCAGCAGCCTTTTTCCGCGAGACTCAATCGTCCCGGTGTAGACCTGCACGTTGCGAATTTCGCCGGAAGCCAGGCGATGCGTGAACGCGAACTCGTTTTGTTCATCTGACTCGCGCTGCTTAGAAGCTTCTTAATCTCGGCTTCGCCCATTAGGTTAATATCCCAGAGGCTAAGATTCGTCATCTCCTCATAACTGTATTGATAGAATTCACAAGCGGCGGGATTGGCATCAATAATCTTCCCGGTAGACGGATCTAAAATCCACTTCATAGCCTTGTTTTTTTCAAAAATGTCCCGGTAGAGTTTCTCACTCTCCTGAAGCGCGTCCTCCACCATCTTCCGTTCGATAACGTGGCTGAGAGTTTGGGCAAAAAATTGCAGTATATCTTTGTCGTCTTCGCCCCAGGTTCGGGGCTTAGTGACTGCGTCGAAACCAAGAAAGCCTATCAATCGCTCTGTCGTTTCCATCGGAACAACAATAAGAGATTTAATGTTTTGAGCTTCGAAGTGTTTTCGTTCGAGTAGAGCTTCATGAGGCAGAGCGGCCACTTTGGGGACAAGGAATACTTCATGATTTCGCATATGTTTGGTAAACCAAGGTAGTTCCTCGTCGATTCGAATATCCTTGAGATTGTCTATCTGGGGTTTGATGCCCTCGGCACACCATTCATGAGTATTATATGCCCTGGCAGCATCGTTTTTGAAATTGAATATATAGGCACGGTCGGCCACAGTGAACCTGCCGACAGACGATAAAGCACGGTTTATAGCTAAGTCGATACTATTACCTCCACCTACGCCGGCAAATGCTGACGAAATTTCTTTCACCAGCTGCTCAAATTCAAGACGGCGCCGCAACGCGAATTCAGTTTGCTCAAGCTCATGTTCTGCTTTTTCTAATTCTTGGATCCTTTTTTCCAAGTCCTCATAAGTTGGTTTTTCAGGCATGATTTTATCCTGTGCATCGCAATCTACAAGATTTTGAGGTAGGGAGAGTTTAAGTTTCGCCAAGTGTAAGTCCACAATGTTTGCATCATCCCGGCTCTTAACAGTCTCGATTTTGTGAAGACTGCCATATCAAACCTGGAAAATCAAGAAATGAAGAATCCCAAGTAAACCGTACATGCCAGGCATGATATCGACCACCTATTGATGTTTGTAAGACCAGATACCGGTTTTTACGAACAATCACGAAACCACGTAAATGTCCTTAAAACACAAAGAGGAATATGAGGAAGTAGGTGAAGGCCTCTTTCAAGAACCGAATAACCTCCCCAGGCCTTTTCCGCTTCGGGTCAGAAATTCCCGAACCTTCGGATTATCCGACTCCTTCGCGAGTCTTTTCGGGTCCCCCCCGGCGATCATGGTTCGGGTCTCCGCATCCAGGAAGATGGAGTTGTCCGCCACGGAAAAGATGCTGGGGAGTTCATGGGTAACCAGGACCATGGTGGTTCCCAGGCTGTCGCGGAGCTCCACAATCAGATCATCCAACAGGGCCGAAGTTACGGGATCAAGACCCGCTGACGGCTCGTCAAAAAACAACAGGGCCGGATCCAGGGCAAGCGCCCTCGCCACCCCCGCACGCTTTCTCATGCCCCCGCTGATTTCCGACGGAAAATAATCCTCAAACCCCGCAAGTCCCACCAGAGCCAGTTTCAGGGAGGCAAGCTCCCTGATCGTTTTTGCATCCAGCTCGGTGTACTCGCCAAGCGGCAGGCTGATGTTTTCGGCAAGCGTCATGGAGCTCCACAGGGCGCCGCTCTGGTAGACAATCCCCAGGTCTCTGGACAGCCGGTCCCTTTCGTGCTGATCCGCTTCCCAGAAACTGACGCCCTCCAAAAAAACCTGCCCTTTTGCCGGCTCTTTCAATCCCGTAAGGCAGCGCATCACCGTGGTCTTGCCGCAACCGCTCCCCCCCATGATGACAAAGATCTCCCCTTTTCCAACGGAAAAATTCAGATTCCGCTGGATCACAAAATCGCCATAGGCAATCTCAAGATCCCTGGCGACAACGGGCGCTCCATTGTCGTTCATTTGTTCCGCACCTGATTGGAGAGGCCGTTCATGACTTCGGCTATCTCCCGACTCAGGGACTCCACGGCCCTGCTTTCGGCGGCCACCAGCGATCCGTAGTCGGCGGCGCCTGTCGGCTCCCTGATCATTGACTTTCTTGTCAAAAGCATCTGCTCGCCGCCTCTCCCGAAAACCGCCCATCGGGCTACGAGCAGGACATTTCCGCCAAGCGCGCCATCCAGGCGAAGGACCTCCATCTCAAGATGAAAATCAGCGGGAGAAGAGCCTCTCATGGGATAGACCGCAAACAGGTCTCCAGTGTCCAGGGCCGCGAGGTTTTCCACCAAAACACGGATGAAATCTTCTTTGAGCCGTCCCGCCCATTCATGAAACATGGCCAGATCCACCTCGTTTTCACTGATCCTGGTCACAATCTGTTGCCGATCCAGATAGGCCGGAAATTCCACCGGACCTATCCCGATGGAGACAGGCGTCTTTCTTTCCGCCACGGAAGCCCCCTTAACGGGGCCGGAAATGGAATTCAACATATAGAATCTTACCGGAGCACTCGTACCGCACCCTGTCAACGCAAAAAATAGAAAAGCGAGTGCTATTGTCTGATTTTTGACCATCTTTATTTGCATGGACCTTATCTCCTTTCCGGGCTTCCTTTTCCGCGCAGCAGGGCCTCGGGATGGCGTTCCAGAAAACCGGCCAGGGATTTGAACGCGCGAGCCATGGCGGATATTTCTTTCAAGGTGTCATCCAACTGGTAAACGACGGGAGAATCTTTGCCGACCGTCCCCTTTACGGCTCCAAGCGCTTCCTCCGCCTTCTTCAATGCCCCTGTTGCCTCGATTAAACTGGCATTAAGACCCGCTGCCAGCTTTTCTACGCTGCGGTCGACCTTCAACACCAGTTTCCTCGCATCCTTCACCGTGCCGTCCATGTTGGATACCAGCGGACCAACCTTTTCATCCACATTGCGGGCCAGGTCGCCGTATTCTTTGACCGTTTCATCAATGCCATTGAACATGGGGTCCACCCGGTTGTCCAGTTTTCCGACAACCTTTTTTGCATCCTCTATGGCCGTCCTCAGGCCTTTCAGAATTTGGGGTATCTCGGGGGAAACCAGAACCTTTTCAAGGGCATCGATTGCGGACGTAAGTTTTGCAACGAGACCGGCAAAATCGAGATCCTTCAATTTATCAAAAAGCACATCGAAAGTGGAAGGAATGGTTGGAATCTCCGGATATTTTTTATCCAGTCCTACCATTTTCATAGGAGCGTTCGGATGGAACTCCAACTCTATGACCAATTGACCGGTGAGCAGACTGCTCATGATCAGCTGTGCCCGCAACCCTTTTTCAAAAAGTACCGGAAGATTTTTGGCGGGGTCCGCTCCACGAAGTCCATGGATCACGTGGATCCTGTCCATCTCAATTTCTATGATAACCGGGATATAAATGACCATATTCCTGGCATCCGCTTCCAGCGAAATACTCTTCACGGAACCCACTTTCACCCCTCGGAACAGGACGGAGGCGCCCTCATTCAACCCTTTGACGGAACCCTGAAAGAAAAGGACGAATTTCTGGGTTTGCCTGATGAACCGGCCGCCGCCCAACATGAGCACGGCCGCCACGGCCAGAACTACCGCCCCCACCACGAAGCTCCCGATAAGCATTTTACTTGCCTGTCTGTCCATGATATTCCTATTTATATTCCCAACACGTTACACATCACCGTAATGATGGCGGTTGCGATGATGATGCTGACGATCCCGGTAACCACCGCCGAGGTGGCCGCATCTCCCACGGCAGAGGCACTTCGGCCGCATTGCATCCCCCTGAGGCATCCGGCCACGGCAACCAAGACCCCGAATACCGCCCCTTGAAAAATTCCAATAGAAAGGTCGTAAAGGCTGAGTGAGGATTTGGTCTGCAGGTAATATTCCATCACATTCAGATCCAGCATGCCCACCCCCACAATCATCCCCCCCAGAATTCCCATCAAGTCCGCATACAATACCAGCATGGGCATCATCAGGGTAAGGCCCATGATGCGGGGCAGTACCAGAAAATCCATGGGGGATATGCCCATGGTTTTGAAGGCATCGATTTCCTCGTTCACCTGCATGGTGCCCAACTGGGCGGCAAAGGCGGCGCCCGTCCGTCCGGCCATGATAATCCCGGCCATAATGGCCCCCATCACCCGGACCATGGAAATGGCCACAAGATTGGCCACGTAAATCTGGGCGCCGAACATGATGAGCTGTACGGCGCCCACAAAACCGAGAATAAGACCGACCAGCAGGCTGATCAGTGAGACAATGGGAAGGGCCTGAATGCCGCAGTCCTGCATGATCATGGCAAGATCGGAACCGCGAAACCGCGCCTTTCCCCTCACAAATCTCAAAAAGGCTGAAAAGACATCTCCGATAAAGGCCAGCATCTCCGCCGTAGAGCGGATAAAATCAAGCGTTTCGGCGCCGATCCTGGACAGAAAAGAGTTTTGTCCTTTTTCCTTTCGAACCCCTTTCTTTTCAGGAACAGCCTCCATGAGAGACAGGAGCCTTTTCACCCCTTCGGGCAACCCCTCTTTGTCGATCTCAATGCCGGCTTTTTTGCCGCGGCTGATTATTTTGTTCAGGAATGTCAGAAAGATGCTGTCCCAATGGGTAAGGCCACTGGTTTCAAAGGAAATCCGGCTGACGCCGGATTCGGATGAGAATGCTTTGTCGATATCCGTGGATGGCGGCAGCGTGCCGGCGGTCGTCCATGCCCCGGAGAACGTCAAAAGCAGAATGCCTTCGGAAGGCCGGCTGAATGCAAACGTACATGACTCCGCTGCGCTATTTTTCACCTCCCTCATAAATGTGCGCTGCTGAGTTGGAACCCGGGTCCATTTTCCGGACCGCGCACCGGCAATGCCCTGGGATGGAGAGAAGGGTCCTGATCCCGCCATCCGGCGGGTCCCGTATCGAAATGAAAAAATCCGCCCACTTCATCCACACCGTTCCAGTACCAGATGCAGCAGCAGGTAATGTGGATCAGATCGGTGATATGGTACCCCCCCTTGCAACCTTCATCATGCGTTCCCCTGTTTACAATCTCCGGATTATACAAGGCAGCCAGTTCGTTTTGAGTGGGCATTCGCCAGTCGTTATAGCCGCCAACCTTATAATCGCGGCAGAAATTAATCGCTTCTTCCCAAGTAATGGGGACGCCGTTATCCTCGGCCGCCCACATAAGACCCGTTGAGGCATCTTTTACCGTCCCGTTATCGTAAGCAATAAAGCGTCCATCCCGAGAGGTTTCCATTACCTTCGGAGCAACCGTAACTTCAGGGCTGACACACGAAATCAGGAAAACCGCGCAAAGTCCCACTGCCACCCATATCTTTGTCATCTGTTGCCTCCTGCTGTAAGCGTCATGCATTTAGGGGTCGGCCAGCGCCGTCCCCGAATCAAAACCCTTTTGAAATGTAAAGATTTTGCATTCTTGCCAAAAGCAGATAAAATGTCAAGCATGGGATGATCACCCCGGCAGCCTCTATATCAACCGGAACTTTCTCTTCTCGGTATTATTCATTTGACCTTGACCACTGAAAACAATATTTAATAAAGGGATACCAGATTTCTGGAAAGAAGCATCTATACAAGGAGAAACTGATGAATAATCTGACCCTTAAACGGTTGCCCGGGTATACCGAATTTCCCGGCCCGGTCGTCACGGTGATCATGGATGGCATGGGAATCGGTCCCCGGAATGACAGCAACGGCATATATGCAGCCTATACCCCCACCCTGGATGGCCTTTCCAAGGAACCTCTCAGTACCCGGCTAAAGGCCCACGGCACCGCCGTCGGGATGCCTTCGGACGATGATATGGGAAATTCCGAAGTGGGACACAACGCCCTTGGGGCCGGAAGGATTTTTTCTCAGGGCGCCAAACTGGTGGGTGAAGCCATCGCATCTAAAAAGATTTTTGAAAGCAAGGCATGGAAGCAGGTCCTGGCTCGTACCAGGCAAGGGGGAACGCTTCATCTTATCGGGATGGTCTCCGACGGAAACGTTCACAGCCACATTGCCCATCTCTATGCGCTCCTGGATCGTGCCGCGGAGGACGGAATAAAGCGGGTTCGCGTACACGGCCTTCTGGACGGACGCGATGTGGGGGAAAGAAGCGCCCTCTCCTTTTTTGAACCCCTGGAAAAAAAGCTGAAAGAACTTTCGGCCGTGGGCAGGGACTACCGGATCGCCTCAGGCGGAGGAAGAATGGTCACGACCATGGACCGCTACAACGCCGACTGGAACGTGGTCAAGAATGGATGGAATGCCCATGTGCTCGGAAAGGGAAGGCCATTCTCCTCGGCCACGGAGGCCATCAAGACCTATTACGCTGAAGATCCGGATATGACGGATCAGTACATGGCAAGTTTCGTCATTGTAGAAAACGGAGATCCTGTGGGCGCCATGGAAGACGGGGATGCGGTGATTCTCTTTAACTTTCGGGGCGATCGCGCCATAGAAATCTCGCGGGCCTTTGATGAACCGGATTTCAATGAATTTGACCGTGAACGGGTTCCCGAGGTTTTTTTCGCGGGAATGATGGAATATGACGGGGACGCCCACATCCCGAAAAACTATCTTGTGGAACCTCCTGCCATCGATAAGACCCTCGGTCAATACCTCTGTGCCGCGGGCGTAACCTCCTTTGCCATTTCAGAAACCCAGAAATTCGGTCATGTGACCTATTTCTGGAACGGGAACAATTCCGGATATATTGACGACAAGCTGGAAAAATATGTGGAGATCCCATCGGATAGAATCACCTTCGAACTCAGGCCCTGGATGAAGGCCGCGGAAATCACCGACGCGGTAGTCGATGCCGTAAAAAGCGGCACATACAAATTCATCCGTCTCAACTACGCCAATGGAGACATGGTGGGGCACACGGGGTTTCCCGCCGCCATTCGCATTGCCGTGGAAACCGTGGATCTCTGCCTCGGTCGCCTCATGAAGGCGATTCAGCATGCCCGCGGCGTAGCCGTCATCACGGCGGATCACGGCAACGCAGACTGCATGTGGACCGAAAAAAACGGGAAACGTTCGCCCATGGTGGCCCACACAAAAAACCCCGTTCCCTTCATTATTCACGATTGCTCCGGAGTAAATCGATTCTCCCTGAATCCTCTCGAAACCCGCGGGCTGAGCAACGTGGCGGCTACCATCTGCAACCTTTTAGGGTATGAGGCCCCCGCGGATTACGAACCGTCGTTGATCACAATTGAATAGCAAAGGAGAGAGACATGACAATCAGCAACCTTGCAGGCAAACCGGCGCCACAATCGCTTTTGGCCAATATCCCGAGACTCGTGTCCACCTATTATACCCATAGACCGGATTCGGCGGTCGAAAGTCAAAAAGTGGCATTCGGGACTTCGGGCCACAGGGGTTCGTCCCTCAAGAAGAGTTTCAATGAAAACCACATCCTGGCCATTTCCCAGGCGATCTGCGAATATAGAAGAGGCAAGGGCATCAAGGGCCCCCTGTTCATGGGGATGGATACCCATGCCCTGTCCGAGGCGGCCCTTGCCACCGCCATCGAGGTGTTTGCCGCCAATGGGGTGAACGTCAAAGTGCAGGAAGGACTCGGATATACCCCCACGCCCGTTATTTCCCACGCCATACTCACCTACAACCGGGGGAGAAAAGAAGGGGTTGCCGACGGGGTGGTCGTCACCCCATCCCATAACCCGCCCGAGGATGGAGGGTTCAAATACAATCCCCCTGAAGGAGGACCGGCCGGCACGGAAATCACCGGCATCATAGAGGCTCGGGCCAATGACATCATTCGGGAAGGATTGAAGGCCGTCCTGCGAATGCCTTTTGAAAAGGCCATGAAGACCGAATATGTCCAATCCTACGATTACATCTCTCCCTACGTGAAGCGACCTCCCGAACATCATAGATATGGATGCTGTTTCAGGAGCCGGGCTGACCATCGGCGTAGATCCCCTGGGCGGCGCATCCATCCATTACTGGGACCCCATCGCCGATCGCTACAAACTTTCCATCGAGGTGGTCAACCGGTCCGTTGACCCGACCTTTTCTTTCATGACGGTCGACAAGGATGGAAAAATCCGAATGGACTGCTCCTCGCCCTATGCCATGGCCGGACTGATTCAGATGAAAGACCGGTTTGACATCGCCTTTGGAAATGATCCCGACTCGGACAGACACGGCATCGTCACAAAGGGGATGGGTCTCATGAATCCCAACTATTTCCTTTCGGCGGCCATATGGTATCTTTTTCAGAACAGACCCGGCTGGAGAAAAGACGCTGCCATAGGAAAAACCCTTGTCTCCAGCTCCATGATAGATCGGGTGGCCGCCCACTTGCGGAGAAAATTGTCCGAAGTGCCCGTGGGATTCAAATGGTTTGTGGATGGACTGATGGACGGATCCTACGGCTTTGGAGGGGAGGAGAGCGCGGGCGCCTCTTTCCTGAGAAAGGACGGAACGGTCTGGACCACGGACAAGGACGGCATCATCATGGATCTTCTGGCCTGTGAAATGACCGCCGTAACCGGCAGAGATCCCTCCGAGACATACACCCGACTCACGGAAATGTTCGGCACGCCGTTTTACGAACGGATCGATGCCCCTGCCACGATCGAACAGAAGGCGATCCTGAAAAACCTCTCCCCTGAGATGGTGCTTTCAAAAGAACTGGCGGGAGAACCCATTACGGCAAAGCTTACCAAGGCCCCCGGGAATGGCGCACCCATCGGAGGGTTGAAGGTCGTCTCCGAAAACGGATGGTTCGCGGCCCGCCCCTCGGGCACGGAACAGATCTACAAGATTTACGCGGAAAGCTTCAAAGGAAAAGACCATCTCCGCCGGATACAGGAAGAAGCACAGGCCATGGTCAAAGCCGTATTTGAAGCCAAAGGGCGGGGAATTAGGTCTTATCATCGGTTTGTTTGCGCGCATGGACTGGGCCGTGTGGATGGCAACCAGCCTCGCCACGAGGGTGGCGATATAGATCTGCCCCATCACCGCCTCAACGGAAGCAAGGGTCTTTGCCTGCGGCGTCAACGGAACAATATCTCCATACCCCAGGGTAGTCAGTGTCACAAAGCTGAAATAGGTGAAATCCTGGAACGCACTTCCCGTCCGTTCCGCCATCTGAAATGAGCCGGGCTGGAAATATTCCAGCACGGAAAAAGTGGAAGACCAGAAAAAAGCCATGAGCAGGTACACGCAAATGGCAGCCATGATCACATCCATGGTGACCTCGGTTTCCTGAATCAAATATGCCAGAATAATGATCGCCACATAGGCAAAAAAAACCCCGGCAAGCAGATCGCCCATCATTCCCTCTACAGCGCTTTTCTTGAAAGAAGTTCATCCAATGGATGAACATGGCCGGAACAAGCAGGAAAAGGGAAAAGATGAAGACCCGCTTTCTCTGGCTGACGGCGTAAGCGCCTGAAAGCAACAGCAGGGTAAACAGGATCTCCAGATCAGCTTGACTCTCCCGAACCCCGCAAGAAAAGGATTCAGAATCAGAATCAGGCAAATGGATATGAGCAGGATGAGGAACCGTTTGGGGCGGGAATGAGGGGAAAGGACATCTAGAACATATCATGGTCATTGGGTCCTCTCTAAATCTGCCTTCCTGTTTCAATCCGGTTCTCTATGCGGGCCGCATCCCCCGATCGTATCCATCCCCTCTTCCGATCAGGGAGGTGGATGAGCATCCATCCATCTTCCATCCGCTCTTCATTTACCATGGCCCCTTCATGGAGTTTAAAAAGGACCGTATCATCCGGATGAGGGCCTGCCAGAACAGCCACTTCTTTATTCAGGATCACTGCCCGATCATCGTACCTTACCTGGTACCATTTTGCCCCGAAAGAAAGGCCGGAAATGAAACCAGCAGGCCAGGACCAGGACAAATAGATAAAAAAACCATTCCGAACGGTAAAAGAGTCGTACGAGCAGAATCGTCCAGAAAAGGAGATTCAAGGCGGCAAATGCCCAGAAGAGCTCTTTCAGATTGAAGGAATCCATCCAGAACAGGGTGTGCTCCATAAATCCTGTCGACGCGGGAATGGCATCGCGGGTAAGGTTTCGCGCATAGGCAAGATTAAATTGGAGGTCGGCATCCCTCGGGATCAGAAGGCGGGCCCTTTCATACTCAAGGATCGCCATCCCAATCCGGTTCAGTCGGATATAGACATTTCCCAGATTGTACAGCACATGCCCACCGGCATACCCGGAATTTATGAGATTTTGATACCCTTCAGCGGCTTTCTCGTAATGCCCTTCCTTCTGGGCCTGGTTGGCCTTGAAAAAAATTTCCTCCGGTCCATCAGCCCCGGCCCGCATAATCGTACCCGAAAAAATTGTCAGTGCCGCCACAACAGCGGCCACGCCAATAACCCCAAGAACCCTCACTTGATTTCCCTTTCCATCTGTTTTATACAAGCGGCGATTTCCGTGCCGATAGGTTTCCGGGTCCGGTCCTGCCCTGTGTAAACGGCGTTTTCAAGTTGTTTCAGCAGGGAGCCGAGTTTCATGGCCATATCAGAGGGTACTCCCCTGGTCCCGCAGGAGGGAAATCACATCATCGGCAGTAATGGCAGCCATTTCCAATCCGAATCGGTCATTAAAATAGTCCCTGACAGCCAGGATGAGACACTCCGCATCAGATCCCTCCAGACGGCATGTCCGGATGGCTTTTCCGGCGGCCTTTTTCGCTCTCTGGACATGCGCCGAGCGGATCGATCTCTTTTTGATTTTCAAAACGGCCAGTGCAAACCCGTAGAAAACACCGGGCACGATCAGAATCATCCATGGGAGGAAGGTCCCTTTTTGCCCATCCGACCCATTCCGACCATTTTGCATAAGGCCGAGGCTTCTTATGGAATCGTGCAGGGGAAGGATATCGTGACCGATCTCCTTCACATCCTGCTTCACGGGGGGCGGACATGACGCAGCCGATTCCACGATGGAAATCTTTACGGAACGGCTCTCTTTTCCTGCCAGGACAGTAAGATGGAAAGGCGTTGTTTCCAACCTTTGGTACTGCCCTTTCTTTGGGTCAAAAAAAGGGACGGTGAGGGGAGGAATCGTGTAAGTCCCCTCTTTTTCCGGAACCAGCGCCCATTTCATGGTCTTCGACCCGCGGATTCCGGCAGCATCCGTTTCGGAAGTCAGGACCGGTTCATCCGCATAGACCTTGATCTCCTGCAGTTCCGGCATCTTCATATCGGGAATGCGGTTGATATTGCCCCTGCCTTCCACCTTCACCGTCAGTGTGGCGGACTCCCCGGCCTTCAAGCGCAGAGGATCAATGCCGGCACTTATGGTAAAATCTCCCACAAGTCCGCTGAAGCTCTTTGGTCTTCCCTGGAGGGGAAGCGGTTCCACCAGCAATTCCAGAACGTTGCTTGAAACGCTCAAGGGACGGTTTCCCGACATCAGACCGCCGTTGAAAAACGGATCATCAAACAGACCCCGTCCCGATCTTCGTCCAGGTTCATTCACGGTCATATTCATGCGGGCCGGATCGATCCGGCACTTGCCCTCCTTAAACGGGGTCAGGGCGTAAGGGATCTCTATGATCCGATATTGCAGACCATTCGTAAGCCCCTTCATATTCCGTTGGTTTTGTCAACTGGGTGAAAGTGAGGTTCTCCTGCTCCGGAAGCTGAAGAGAAATATTGGTCGCCTGTCTCCGCAGGTAAAGCCTCAGGGTATAGATCGGCTGCTCTTCCGCGAAGACCTTGTCCTTGCTGAGAGATGCGACCAAAAAGATGCTCTTTGATGGGGCATTCCCCTCTGCATTCTGTTGCCTCACATGGATCGTTTGAACATCGCTCTTGTACACTTTGCCGTCGATGCGCACTTCCGCGGGACCTATCTGAAATGTACCCGGCTTGGCGGGGGTCAGGAAAAAACTGAAATTCACCCCGGAGCTGAATGTGCCATTGATAATATGAACACTGCTGGAACTCCCCCCCCGCGTAACGTGAAAGGCGTCGAGCCCGGCGATAACGGGCGGGGCATCGCTGCTCCGGGCGCCGGAGACTTGAACGTCCATTCGGATTGTGTCATCCATGCCGGCTTCGGTCCTGTCCAGCGAGAGTTTTATGGAAATGGGATCAGCAGCCAGACAGGGCGCAGAAAAGAAGAGAAGGAAGAAAAGCCACATCAGGTTTACCGGCTTCATATTACCAGTCCTTCCCCGATTTTGGCCGGGATGCCCCTCGCTCCTGAAGCTGAAGCTCCATGAGCCGGGTTCGATCCTCTTTCACATTGTCCAGCATGGCCTCGGCCTTTGATATCGACATGGACGCCGTTTCCGAATTCTTCCCGTCATCCTTGGATTTTGATTCAGAAGGGGCATTTCGCGCCTGAAGGTCGCCCGAAAGGTCCTGCTTATCCTCCTTCTTTTCCGGCTCCCGGCCCTGTTTCCGTCCGTTCTTTTCTCCGGAATCCTCCTTTTTCCGTTCCTTTTCCTTATCGGAGGCGCCTTTCTTCCCCTGGTCCGCCGAAGATTTCTTCTCTCCGTCTTTTCCCTTTTCTTCCTTTTTTTGTTCCTGTCCCTTGTCCTCCTGGTCCTTATTCTTCCGGTTCTTATTTTTTTGGTCTTTGGATGAATCTCCTTCCTTTTTTTCCTCACTCTTCTTCTGCTTCTGGATCTCCTTCAAGGTCAATTCCAGGTTGAACTTTGCATTTTCGCTCTCAGGCTTCAGTTGAATGGCCTGTTTGAAATATTGGGCCGCCGCGGGAAAATCCCCCTGTTTAAAGGCCGTGTTTCCTGCGTTAAAAACCGCTTTGTACTGCATCTCTTTATCTTGGCTCCTTTTGTAAACACTGGAAAAGGCTGCCATGGCGCCCTTATAATCCGAACCCTGGTAGCCGGCGCATCCCCGGTTGTACCGGAAACGCAAATCCTTCGGGTGGTCCATGTCGGATTTTTCGTAAAGCGCTTCGGCCTCCTTGAACTTGCCGTTACGGTACAGCTCATCAGGATCCTCCGACCCGAAAACCGGGGCCACCCATCCGGCCATGTTACACAACGGAAAAACAGGCATCAGGAAGAAGAGGGAAAGAATAAAGATACGCAGACCTTTTCCGGAAAAGGAAGATTTCTTTCCCATGTTGTGCAAAAACCCTTCAAAAAGCAGGATAACGAAAGCCGCCAACACAAAGAGAGTGAACCGCTCTTCAAATACCTTGATTTTTCCACTCTTGACGGTGGAGGCATGGGTGCTCGATTTCACCCCGTCAAAATAGAGGAGATCCAGGTCCAGATCTCCGGAGACGGCCCGCACATAACGTCCGCCCGTGATGGAGGCGATTTCTTGAAGTTCCTGCTCATCCAGTTTGGAAAGGATCATGTTCCCGTCCGTGTCCTTCTTGAAACCGCCCTTCCCTTCCTGTTGCGGTATGGGTCCGCCGGATGGATCTCCTATGCCGAATACAAAGATCTTGATTGCTTTTGCAGCCGCTTCCCTGGCCGCCTGAACCCCCTTTTCCTCGTTGTCCTCTCCATCGGTAATCAGAATCATGACCTTATCGGTCTCCGCCTTTGGGTCAAACGCCGACATTCCCACCTTTAACGCCTCGCCCAGATCGGTCCCGGGCGCAGGAATCAAATCCGGGCTGAGAGCGTTTAAAAACAGATTAAGGGCGCCGTAATCCAGGGTCAGAGGACACTGTATGAAGGCGGCGCCCGAAAAGGCCACCAGCCCCACCCTATCTCCCTGCACAACCCTGATGAAGTCCGAAATTTCTCTCCTGGCCCTCTCCAGTCTGTCCGGTTTCACATCCTGGACCAGCATGCTGGGGGAAACATCCACAAGGAGCACAATATCAACGCCCTTTTGAATCACTTCCTGATAATGGCTGCCCCACCGGGGACCGGCAAGGGCAATCAGCATGAATCCCAATGCACTGATGGTCAGGATCGGCCTTATAGCCCGCATACCTCCCGCCCCCTGCCCGGTCAGACGGGCTGAGGAGTTGGGGATCGGCAAACTTTTCAAGAGATTGTCTGACTTTGCGTCCGCGAAATACAAAGACCAGGACGGTCAACGGAAGAAGCCAGAGAAAATGAAGCATCCATGGATGGGCCAGGTTCACGGGAGTACCCTCAGTACAACGGTTTCAAGCAGGATCTTGACAACAAAAAGAAAAACGGCCGGAACGAGAAAATAGAGATACAGTTCCCTGAAGTGAAAAAACTCCTTGACCTTCACGTCTCGTTTTTCGGCATGGTCTATGATTTCATACACTTCCGCCAACCCCTTGCTGTCGGAGGCGCGAAAGTATCTTCCTCCTCCCGTTTGCGCCATCTTTTTCAGGGTTTTTTCGTCCAGGTCCACCCTCTCATAGACCGTTCGCTCTCCAAAAAAAGTCTTGACCCTGAAAGGGGCGGGACCTTCGCCTCCAACACCGATTGTATAGATCTTGACTCCGAGCGCCCTGACCGCCTGCGCCGCCTCTTCCGGAGAGATGCTCCCGGCATTCTGTCTGCCATCCGTAAGAAGAATCAATATCTTCGCCTTGGCTTTGATATCCTTGAGCCTTTTGCCCCCGATCGCAATGGCCGTACCGATGGCCGTGCGGTCGCCCGCCATTCCGATGGTCATCTTGTCCACAAGCCCTAAAAGGAGCCCTTTGTCCACGGTGAGGGGAGCCTGCGTAAACGCCTCTTCCCCGAATACCACCAGTCCGATACGATCCGTTTCCCTCTTCTTAATGAAATCGCTGACCACCTTCTTCACCGCGGTCAATCGGGATACGGGCTTTCCATCCAGGGTGAAATCCAGGGCTTGCATGGAGCCGGACGTATCGAGACAGAGGACGATATCCACGCCGGGAGACCGGACATCCCTTGAAACATTGTATAGTTGCGGTCTGGCGGCAGCGATTGCCAGCAGGATAAGGGTGCACGCCTTGAGCAGGATAGGGAGCCTCACAAGCCATCCGGCCCTGCCCCCTGTCAAAGGAGCCATGCGCGATGCCATGGAATGGGTAAGGCCCGAAGGCTTCTTCTTCCACGCAAAGACCAGCCATCCTGCAACCGGCAACAGCAAAAAGAGGAGGAGCGGGTAGGCGAAACGGAACATCATCTGAATCGCCTCCCTCCCCGGAGTCTCTTCCGGATCGATCCATCCTCTTCGGTTTTCTTTTCCAAGGGTTGCCCGATTTCCTTTTCAAACGATTCACAGGTATCCTCGATGTAGCCAAGTGCCTTATTTACTTCCTCTTCTTTTCGGGCCTGGTCGGGTTTGAAGTCTGCGAATTTCACCAGATCCGCCTGTCTGAGCAGCTGGAGAAGTTCTCTGTCTTTCCTCTCCTTCATGGCGAGGGCAATCTCCTGGGTAGTGAATTCAACTGCCGGAAATCCTCTCAGTTCTTCCAGATATCTCCTCATAATTTCGGAAAATCGAAAGTAAAAGAGCTTCAGCTGTCCCCGTTCGAAGAGCTTTTCTCCTTCAAGCGCCTGGATGCTTTCTCTTGCCGCCACATGGGGAAGGATCCGACCGTTTCCCGCGCGTCCTTGCCCCCTCCGCCCTTTCCGCCACCACAAAAAGCCCCCGGCCAGCAGGCACAGCAGCAAGATTGCCGCCCCCCACAACACTTCTTTCTTCCAGGCGAAACCGGTGGGGATGATGCCGTAAATCGGTTTGAGCACGGCCTCTTCCGGCTTCGCTCCCAGGTTCGAAAGGACATTCAGAGAGGCTGGCCCCGCATCCAGGACGGCTTTTGCGCCTTTCTTATCCAGGTATGTGATGGACAGAGGGCCCGTGGCGAGAGACCCCAGTTTATCCACCAGGAGTTTGATGCGTATTTCTCCTGAAAGGCTTTTTTCCCCGGCAGGGGTTCCTCCGCCCACGGAAGGGATGTTCTCCAAACCCAGAACCGTGAGCCCATCAAGCCCTTTTATCCCGACTTTATCGGGCAAACGGGCGCCCTCGGGCAGGGTGTAGTGCAGAATGAGCGTGACCACACTGCCCACTTTGGCGGAGGGGGGAATCATGGAAGCCCTGAGATTTCCCTCTTGAGACGTATCCTCATTCGCCCCTGCAACGGTCGCCACAACCGCACCAAACAGAGAAAAAAGGAGCAGAAGAAGAAAGGCCCGGCTTTTCATTGCCGTCTTCTCCTTTTCTCAAAAAGGCTGATCAACGGCTCCACCAGTGGCCCGTCCGTGTAAAGAAGGACCTGATCCAGACCTGCCTTGCGGAATAAACGATCGAGATCGGATTCACTCTCCTGCCTGTATTGGCGCCATCTTTCCCTGAATTTTCTGCTGGAACTGTTGACGAAGGCGATTTCCCCCGTTTCAGGGTCCCGCAGCCTTATGAGCCCCACCCCGGGCAGCTCCTCCTCGGCAGGATCCACAATCCGGATCACCGTTAGGTCGTGCTTCTTTGCCGTCAAACGCAGCGATCTTTCAAAACCTGTATCCATGCAGTCCGAGATGAGAAACACAATGGCGTGGCGTTTTACAACCCGGTTCAGATAGTTCAGCGCATCTTCGATACCGGTTCGCAGATTCTCCGGTTCATACGTGAAGATTTCCTTGATCAGACGCCATACATGGGAACCCCCTTTTTTTGGAGGAATATATTTTTCCACCTTCGAACTGAACAGGATCGCCCCCACTTTATCATTGGTTCGAATGGCCAGGAAGGCCAACATCCCCGCCACCTCCGCAAGGAGCTCCCGTTTGAATTTTCTTTTTGTGCCGAAAAGATGTGAGCCTGAAAGATCCAGCAGGAGCATCACCGTCAGTTCGCGCTCCTCGTGAAAAACCTTGACGAATGGATGCCCGAAACGGGCCGACACATTCCAGTCTATGGTTCGGATGTCGTCTCCGATCTGATATTCCCTGACTTCGGCAAACTCCATGCCTCTTCCCCTGAACGCACTTTCATACTGCCCTGCGTAAAGGTTACTGGCCATCTTCCTGGTGGAAAAGTGGAACCGTTGAATCTTCTTGAACAGTTCGACGGAGATCATTTCAAGGGACCTCGATCTGTTCCAGCAGCCGACCGATCAGGTCATCCGTGCTCTTTTCCTCCGCTTCCGCTTCATAGCTCAGAATGATCCGGTGTCTCAATATGTCGGGCGCCATCGATTTCACGTCCTGCGGCGTCACATATCCCCTGCCGTTGAGAAACGCATGGGCCCGGGCTGCCAACCCCAGCCAGATAGACGCCCTTGGAGAAGCGCCGTAACTGATCATGGACGATATTTCTCCGTCCAATTTTCCGGGGGTTCGGGTGGCCCTGACGATCTCTACGATATAATCCATGATCCTTTCCTCCATGTGAATGGCTCTCATGATCTCAGAGGCCTCATGGATATGGTGAAAATCCACAATGCCGGCAATGGCATCCCCTTCCCCGGAATAAGCCCTTTCCATGATCTGTTTTTCTTCCTGGGCCGAAGGGTAATCCACTTTTATCTTCATCATGAATCGGTCGATCTGGGCCTCGGGGAGGGGATACGTCCCCTCTTGTTCTATGGGGTTCTGCGTCGCCAGTACCAGAAACGGGTTTCCTAAAGGAAAAGTCGTTTCCCCGATGGTGATCTGTCGCTCCTGCATGGCCTCCAGCAAGGCGCTCTGCACTTTGGCCGGCGCCCGGTTGATTTCGTCCGCAAGGATGATATGGTTGAATATGGGTCCTTTCTTGATTTCAAAGGTGACCGTATCCGGTCTGTAAAACTGGGTCCCCAGGATATCCGCGGGAAGGAGATCGGGTGTAAACTGAATTCGCTGAAAAGAAGTCCTTATGGAGGCTGCAAGGGACTTGACAGCCGTCGTCTTGGCCAACCCGGGAAGCCCTTCCAGCAGGATATGCCCATCGCACAAAAGGCCTATGAGCAGTCTCTCGATAAGACGCCTCTGGCCGACAATCACTTTCTCTATTTCAGCCATAATCCTTCGGAGCACCATGCTTTGCTTTTCAACCTGTTCCGTGATTTCACCGATATCCCTGCTCACGTGTTTTTCCTCCCTGAAATCGATTAAAGACAAAGAAATTGAGAAATTGAAAACTCAAAATTTGAGAACCCTGTTGAATAATGCCGTCAGGGTTTGGGCTGCCCCGGGATAATTTTTGTTAAAGCTATATTTGATGACGTCGGTCAACTTGAAACAATCAGGGATATTGTCGAACGGTTTTCAGAGGTAAACGAGATAAAAAAGGAGGAAGGATGGAAATGTGAAGCGCCTTGGCCTCGGCCATATAGCAAAATACTTATTCTGGAAACCTGGGGCAATATCTGTTTCATGAAATAAGTGGTCGGGACGACTGGATTTGAACCAGCGGCCCCCGCGTCCCGAACGCGGTGCTCTACCAGACTGAGCCACGTCCCGACATGAGCTCATTCATTATTTTAAACATATATTTTACGTTATATTAATCCGCAAAGCAAGAAGAAATTATCCACGGTTTCAAAAATGTCAAACGCCCCAGAAAGTGAGCCCTGCAAACTCTGAGGTATCTTATTCAAAAACCCTGGAGGAATGGATTCCAGATCCGTATATGGTTGCCAGGGAATTTGAATAGAATGCCTCTGATGGAGCTGAAAAGCTGATTGCCTGCTTAAACTTACAGATGCTCCATGATAATCTTGATAAAATTATCCATGATCTTGGCGGTGGCGCCCCAGATAAGATCGTCCCGGTATTTAAAACTCAATGTATTAAGCGTCATCCCGTCATATTCCACCAGATGCGTTTTTTCCAGTATGTTTTCCGGAAAAAACCGATTGAGAGGCACTTTGATAATGGAATCCACTTCAGCCCGGTTGAGACTCAGATCTTCAGGATAGGGAATGAGGCCTACAAAAGGATGAATAACAAAATTGGAGACAACCGTGAGTGTGTCGTCGATTCGTCCCAGGATTTCCACCTGTTCCCTGTAAACCCCGATTTCTTCGTAGGTCTCCCGAAGAGCGGTATCCTCAACGGTTTGGTCTCCCTCGTCAACCCCGCCGCCAGGAAACGAGATCTGCCCTTTGTGCTCGGCTACCGTGTCGGTTCTTTTGGTAAACAATACACGGCACATCCCATGGTCGTCAAACAGCGGGATCAGAACACCCGCATGCCGGTATTTCAACTCTTCGTCAGCGATGAGTCGTGGTTTTCTCTCTTTCAGGATTTTGCGAATATGGTCTGTCAGGCACACTTCTTCCGGCATGGTCTCACGGATCCAGATTTATTACATTTGAAAAGTTATGAGTTTTATCAAATATGATCATTACTGCCCAAGATTCAAGCCGGACATGTTTTTTCTAAAGATATGGAGAAGCCTCTAAACCGTACCGTAGGTATTCACATATTTGTCAAATACCGCCTTTGTTTCGTCTCCCATGGGCGCGTAGGTCCCGTTCGTCAATACCGGTTCTCCTTTTCCATGGAGGTAATCCACGACCTCCCTTATGCCGGCCACGGCAATCACCGGAACCCCGCTTTTCAATACGAAATCCTTGACGGCATCCGCCCCTTTCCGGTTGAGAATCACGTTTCCTCCCGCCTCATAAACGGCGGTTGTCTGCTGCCTGTCAATGCAAATCCCGATTCCAACAATATGCACCTTGATATCCGTTTTGCGGCATTCGGAAGCAATTTTTTCCAGCAGATCATATTTGGTTTTCATTGACGTTGCAACATCATCCACGATGAAAATGCGGCATCCATCAAAAAAGGCGCCATTAACAAACATGCTCTTGGTTTTGGTTCCTTCACCGTGTGTCTTGGCCTCTTTTCGATCGTATTCAAAATTCAGATCGATTCCATACTCCTGCCACAAGGCGATGGAAGTCGCCAGTGCGATGGAACTTCCTTTATAGGAAGGCCCCAAAATAATATCCGTTTCCTTGGCAAGCCCCTCTGAAACCATCATGGCCGCGAAAAAAGAGCCCATTTCGATGCTGAGGCGGCCGCTTCTGAACATGGCCATATTCACAAAATAAGGCGTCGGACGTCCATCTTTCAATACAAGCCCTTCATCAAAAAAAAGGGCGCCTGTTCTTGCCAGAATCAGGGACAGTCTTTCCTTATAATCCTCCATCACATATCCTTTCCTTCCCAGGCGATGCCGGGACAAAAAAAGAGGCCCTCGCAAACAGCTACGGCCTCGTCAAAACATTTTCTTACACGCATTTTCTCAAATGAAAGCCCGGAAAGCCCTCCAATACAGGAGTCATCAACGGTTCCCTTCCTCCAACTGTTTTGATAGAAAATTTACCTGATAGCGCAGGGTTCGATCTGTTTTGATTCTTCGGTCGACCACTTCGGCGGCATAAACAACCGTAGAATGGCTCCGGTTTATTCCCTTGCCGATCTCCTCGAGGGTTTCATCGGAGTGCTTTCTGCACAGGTATGAGTAGATATTGCGAGGATCCCCATAGATTTTTTTCCTCGACCGTGAGCTGAGCATCTCGACACCTATCTTATAATAGGTGCAAACCAGTTCTTTGATACGCTCGGAAGTCATGGAAGAACTTGGCGCGACAAGGGTGTTGACAACGTCTCTGGCGGAATCGATGTCCGGTTTTTCTCCCACAAGTTCAGACTTTGCTCTGAGACATTTCAGTGCGCTTTCCATCTGACGGACATCGAGTTTCAGACGGGACGCAAGAAGATCTATCACGTCTTTGGACAGAGATATGTTGAGTGCGGCAGCCTTTTCCGACAATATTTTGACCCTGGTTTCATAATCCGGTCCTGCAATCGTGGTGACAAGCCCCGAAGTCAAACGTGAGGACAATTCTTTAGACATGCGCGGAATATCCTTGGGAGGCAGGGCGCTCGTAAAAATCAGCTTTTTCTTATTCTCTGCCAGGGCGTCCAGGGTAAACCCCAATTCCGCTTGAATTTTTTCCTTCCCACCCAAAAAGTGGATGTCCTCAAGCAGGAGGACATCACAGGAGCGACGATATCTGTCCTTGAAGGCCTCAATTTTCTTCTGCTTTAAAGACAAGATCATTTCATTGGTAAAATCTTCAGCGGTCATGTAAAAAATTCGGGTTTCAGGACCGTTGCCCAGAATCGTGTGCCCTATGGCCTGGGAGAGATGTGTTTTCCCCAAGCCGGTATTTGAAAGCATCAACAGGGAATTATAATCTTTCACACTCCCCATGGCGATGCTCTTTGAAGCGGAATAGGCGAATTCATTGGACTGCCCTACGATAAATCGATCGAATGTAAACTGGCTGTTGAGCCACAGATTCTTACCGGCCCTGATTTTTTCCATGCTGGGAAGGGCCAACTGCCTGATTCCTTCAACCGGGGAATCTTGAGGAGACCTTGTCTTGGACGGTTCCACCTTAAGAATGAGATCGATATCCCCGTAACCGGATTTTCTAAACTTATCCGTTACGATGTCGATATAATTCTCTCTGATCCAGTCCCTTGAAAATTTATTCGGGCAGCCGAGAACGATGCTATGACCCGCATTTTCCAAAAAAGAAACCGGATTGATCCAAAGTGAGAAGCAGTTCTTTGGAAGTTCCAACTCGATTTGACGCTTTATTTTTTCCCAAACTGAATTCAAAGGTAGCTCCTGACGGATATTTTTGCAGATTATGGTCCTTACAAGGACCGTATCGTTACACCGGAATTAAGGATAGGCTGCAAGGCAATGCAAATGAGTTAGGACAGATGTTCAAACAAGTGCCGCAACTTTAAAAAAAAACCGGTTTTCTGTCAAAGGCTCTTGCCGTTGATAAAAACTTAGAGCCTCTGTTCTTTGTTGACAGTGGGTAACATGGTTCATTTGTTGGCAAATTATGGCTGACCTGTGTAAGGTATCGAGAAAAAACAATATTTACTTTATAATAAAACAATTATAATTCCAATAACTTTTAATATTTTTTCAATTGCGTTAATTTATTTTCCACAATCTCAATCTTTAAATTTCTACGATTTACGCTCATTTTCAAAGAAAATCATTTTTTTTGGGATCAATTTTTCCGTTCTGATTCCTTCAGCCGGCGAAAAAGAAAAAAGTGGTTTCTTTCTATCATTTTACGCTCTATCTCTTATGAGGAACTTGACATCTTCCCTTTATGACGCTTGATCGCTGGATTAGGGCCGGAACTGCACATCCTTCTGAATGTTCCTTAAAGCTATTGGAGGCAGCCGGCGGTCCCCTTTTTCTGAAGCGGTGAATCGGGTGCGCGAAAACAGATCCTCTGTACAGGGGGTTATGATGGGCAGTACGGTTCCGTAAAGATCTTCAAGGAGGATGAAAGGAAGGCCTTATCTCGTCTCTGCCTTTTTGCGCCTCTGCGCGAAAACCCGTGTGAGCGGTTTCTATTGTGATCAAACCGGTCTTTTTTCCGCGTGCCTCAGGTGAACAGGCTGGTTGAAATAGCCCAGTTCCAGATCAGGAAATTCTTTTTTCAGTCCATCGGTCATGTTGGCCATGCCGATGCCGGCAGAGCCATTTCCCGGCATTGCCTGAAGGTACACCTGCGGATCGATGCAGAGATTCTTCAGATGAATGAAATTTACACCGGTTTGCCTGATCACCTTTCTCAAGGCCTCCATCTCCTCCGGCGTATCCGTAATACCCGGAAAAACAAGATAGTTGATCATCACATAAAGCCCCATGTCTCTTGCAAGGGAGATGGATCTGAGAACATCCTCAAAACAATAGCCCTTGGGCCGGTAATAGGCGGTATAAATTTCCTCCCGGGCGCTGTTGATGCTGATCCGTATGGAATCAAGACCGCTTCGGGCAATGGTGCGTATCCTCTCCGGCCAGCTCCCATTGGTATTGAGATTGATGGTTCCCTTCCCCGTATTCCGCCCTGATTTCCTCGATGGATGCTGCAATCAGTTCATACTCGGTAAGGGGCTCCCCCTCACATCCCTGGCCGAAACTGATGATGGCATCCTCGGCGCCTTCCAAATGTTTGAGGGCCAGATCAACGATCTCATCTTTTGAAGGAGTGAAAGAAATTCTTTCGTGGGAAGAATCACAGGAAAGTTCCGTTTGAAGGGAAAGACAGCCAAGACAGGAGGCGTTACAGCTTCTGCTCACCGGTACGGGCGCTTCCCACCTTCCCAAAAACAGATTTTTTGCGGCAAAACAATGGTTTACCGTCGCACAATGCGCAAGGTGATCGACAAGGGCGCCTTTTGCGCCTCTTTTTCTGTATTTCTTGATTGCGGGAACAAGCTTTCTATCATCAAAATTCCTCGGATCCCACCGATGATTGTATTCAACGCGAAACCCCGCGGCAAAATATCTCCCTCTTCGAAAGCCGACCGCCCCATAAGCCCAGGATGGAAGCACCAACGATTTAGCGGCATAATCCACGGCGGGAAGATAGCTTCGAACGTATCCGGGTTCCAGAAAAGCGGCCACGGCGTTGCAGGGGGAGAGGGAATCCCCAACATCCATTTCCCGAACCGTTACGACCTCTCCCGTCTCAGGATCAAGACCAACGGGGGGCAATGGGGGATAAAAAAAAGCTTGCTGAACTCCGGCAGAGGGATCAGCTCTTTCTTTTTCAAAACGGTGACCTCGGAACCCGACATACCAAGCATGCGATAGTATGGATGGTCATATATGTTGCCGCTGTTGTCGGCAAAAAGCATGAAAGGCAGTTCTTCAAAACGCTCTTTATCTGTTTTCATCTCGCCCGTCTTCGGCCCTCGTTGAGATGCCGTTGTCTCAAATTCATTGCATGGGATTTCGTTCAGAATAAATATCTTATCCCCTTTGAATTTTCAGGTAAAGGGTAAAATGGGTTTTCTCTTTGAGGAACAACTTGCAACTTCCCGCGAGCGTAGCCATATTGACCCAAGAGCGGATTTACGGATAAGATGGGACGATGAATTGATTTTTCACCGAACATCGGGTAGTAAATAACCATACACAAAAAAACACTAAGGAATGTTCCCTGTCTTGGAAGACAGTATTTCTTCAAAAACGGAATAAGAGGGCCGGCGGGGATTTGCCTACTTCCTTCCGCCCCGGAGTGACACATGCGGCGTTCTCATAAAAAGGATATCCCGAACGAAAGACAATTTCGACTCGTCAAATTTTTTGCCTATACAAGCTTCGTGGTCTTGATCATCTTCAGCTTTCCATTTTCCATGGTCATCTCTCAAAAGGCGAAAGATATCCTGATGCGGAGCTATGAAAATTATGCCCTACTGCTTGGGGAAAACCTAAACCATCAGGTATTTCATAATTTCGTTCTACCTGTGACCACCCAGTTCGGACAGATAAGACTGCGGGAAAAAAAACAATACGAATGGATGGATAGGGTCGTCAAAAATACCATCCATAGCTTTAAAATCGATGTAGTCAATATCTACGACATCAAAAACGGCATCATTGCCTACAGCACCGACCCCGACCTCATCGGGAAAGAGATTGTAGAGGGTTCGGGATACAAGATGGCTGTAAAAGGGGAAAATTCGTCCCGCCTCATCTCAAGCGGGGAAGATTTCTGGCCCATCGGGATGGAAATGCCCGGAGGCAAGAAAAAGCTCAGGACCTACATCCCTTTCCGAGTGGCCAACCCCTTTACGGGAGAGAAGGGTGAGATCGGGGGGGTCTTTGAGCTGATCCAGGATCTTTCGCAGGAATACGAATCCCTTGTCAGGCTTCAGTACCTCATTTTTGTGCTTTCCATTGTCATCATGGGGATGATCTTTATCGCCCTTCTCCTGATTGTCCGCAAGGCCGAAAGGACCATCGATGACAGGGCCAGCGAGCGACGGGAACTGGAGGCACAGCTGAACCAGGCCGAACGGCTCGCCGCTCTGGGAGAGATGATTGCGGGGGTGTCCCATGAGATCAGAAATCCTCTTGGCATCATAAGAAGCACCGCGGAGTTTTTGGGCAGCATGCCGGGGTCGGACAAATCTCAGGCCAGACTGTCCCGGCTTATCATGGAGGAATCGAGCCGGTTGAATAATATCGTAACGGAATTCCTGGATTTCGCCCGACCACGAGAGCCGAATCTCGAACTCTGCCGTCTCGATGAAATCCTCAAAAAGAACGTTCAGTTCCTGGAGTCGGAATTGAAACACAAAGGGATCTCCTACAGCGATAATCTGGGTGACCGTTCTCTGGAAATCAAAGCGGATCCTCACTTGCTTTACCGATGTTTCCTGAACATTTTCATGAATTCCATCCAATCCATGGAAAATGGCGGCGCCATTTCCGTTAGCGTGAAAGAGGAAAAGGGTTCGTACGTCATCGTTATTCAGGATACGGGGAGCGGAATCGATGAGGAGAGTCTCAAAAAGATCTTCAATCCCTTTTTCAGTACAAAGGATAAAGGGAGCGGACTCGGGCTTTCCATCGTGAAAAACATTATTGAAGGACACAAGGGACAGATTCTGATCGAAGGGAATAAAGGCGGAATCGACGGCGAAAAGGAAGCGGGAACAAGGGTTGTCATAACGCTTCCAAAAAATGGCGGAAAAGGGTCTTTGTGACAAAAAACATCAACAAATAAAAAGCCAAGTCCGGATATTTGACAATGGAGACCGGGGCATGGAAACCATTCTGATTGTAGATGATGAAAAAAATTATCTTGTGGTGCTTGAAGCCCTTTTGGGGTCGGAAGGATATGAGACAGTGACTGCCCTCAATGCAAAAAGTGCAATCAGCACCGCGGAGGAAGCGGATCTGGATCTTATCATAACCGATATGAAAATGCCTGGAATGAGCGGAATGGAACTGCTTGAAAAAATCAAGTCCATGAAGCCCGAACTGCCGGTCATCATGATGACCGCCTTTGGAACGATTGAAATGGCGGTGGAAGCCATGCGTAAAGGGGCCTATGATTATATTCAAAAGCCTTTTGAGAATGAACAGCTGAAGCTCACTGTAAAAAAGGCGTTGAACAACTATCGGCTCATCAAGGAAAACAAACTTCTCACCGAGGCCCTTTCAGAACGCTTCAAGTTCGGAAATATCGTTGGCAAAAGCAAACAGATGAAGAAAATCTACGATCTTATAGAAAAAGTTTCTCCTTCCAAGGCCTCGGTTCTCATCACCGGACCTTCCGGTACGGGGAAGGAATTGATTGCCAAGGCCATACACTACCGAAGCGACAGAAAAGACAGGCCATTTATTTCCATTAATTGCGGGGCATTGACGGAAACACTCCTTGAGAGCGAACTTTTCGGGCATGAAAAGGGGGCTTTTACAGGCGCCATAGCCATGAAAAAGGGGAGATTTGAGCTGGCGGACGGAGGAACGCTTTTTCTGGATGAAGTGGGAGACATGCCCGCCCCCCTCCAGGTCAAACTTCTGAGGGTACTCCAGGAAATGGAGTTTGAAAGGGTGGGGGGAACGAAAACCATTCAGGTGGATGTCCGCATCATTTCAGCTTCCAACAGGAACATCAAGGAAGATGTAGCGGAAGGCACGTTCAGAGAAGACCTCTATTACCGGCTCAACGTGATTCATATGGAAGTCCCTTCCCTGAAAGAAAGGGTAGACGATATCCCCCTGCTCGTTAGCCATTTCATCGCAAAATACAGCCAAAACGACACGACCGCCGTGGAATTAGCCCCGGAAGTCTGGAAAACCCTGTATTCATACCCGTGGCCGGGCAATGTTCGAGAGCTCGAAAACATCATTGAACGGGCACTGGTCCTCAATTCCGGCGGGGCAATCACCGTTGCCGATCTTCCTGAGGAGCTGACCGGCGCCGAAACACAGTTTGATGTGGACCGGTTTATTCCCAGCAATGTGACCATGCCGGAGGCCCTGGAAAAAATCGAGGAAAAACTTCTGAGGAGAGCTTTGGCCCAGTGTAACAATATCCAGTCCCATGCAGCAAAGACCCTGGGAATTACCAAGAGCCTGATTCAGCACAAAATGAAGAAGTACAACATCACGGTGTAGGGGTATAATCTTTTGTACCCATATTTTTCTTATAATTTTAACGACTTGCAGAAAAAACGAAAATTTCCCCAAACACAAGGTACAAAATCTTGTACCAATCGACTATGGGGCGGGAAAACCCGAATCCTTTATAAAAAAAAGTGTCTATTTAAAATCAACAACTTATACCGAAATACGAAATAGTGGCAAATAATTGGCAAGCATGTTGCATTATTTCTTAGACAAAACAATCATTACTCTTTCCTCCTAAAAAACCAACCGCCATTGTGGCGGTTGGTTTTTTTTTCACGCAAAGAGCCCGCGCACCCTCTCCTCGATTCAGTATCCCGGCCGCCTCAAGGCCCTTATTCCAGAGCTCGAAAACATCGTATCTTATTCAAAAACCCTGGCAGGAATGGAGTCACGAGGTCTTTTTTGCTGCCGCATCTTGGATAAGCCTTCACCGACCGTTGTGAGGCCCTTTTAGGCTGGTACAACGAAATCCCTTTCGTTTCATCTACTTGTGCGTACCAGCCTAAAAGGGCCGGTGCTGCCATAGGAATCAGATGCGGCAGCAAAAAAGGCCTCGTGACGGAATGGCCCTTCTGAGTCATCATTTTGCTACCAGGAAATTTGAATAGGATACAAAACATCATTGAATAAAGAAGTACAATATCACGGTGCAGGGGTATAATCTTTTGTACCCATATTTTTCATATAATTTGAATAAGTTGCGGGAAAGCCGAACATTTCGCCAAACACAAGGTACAAAATCTTGTACCAATCGACTATGGGGCGGCAAAATCCAAATCCTTTACATGAAACTTTTTCTCTTTAAAACCATGACCTTATGTCGGAATATGAAATAGTGGCAAACAATTGGCAAGCATATTGCATTATACTTTAGACAAAACAATCATTACTCTTTCCTCCTAAAAAACCAACCGCCATTGTGGCGGTTGGTTTTTTTTTGCACGGAGAGAGCCCGCGCACCCTGTCCTCGATTCAGTATCCCAGCCGCCTGAGGGCCCTTGTGTCCTTGCTCCAGTTTTTCTCCACCCTGACAGTAAGATCCAGGAAGACCCCTGTTCCAAAGATCTTCTCCAGGTCAAGCCTGGCGGAGCGCCCTATGGATTTGATCATCCTGCCCCCCTGCCCAATGACAATGCCTTTCTGGGAATCCGTCTCCACACAGATGCGAGCAGCAATTTTAAGAAGATTCTTTCCCGGCACGTCTTCCACGTGGTCGATCACAACTGCGCAGGAATAGGGCACTTCCTGCCTGATATGAAAATAGAGCTTCTCCCGTATAACCTCGGATATCCAGAACTCCTCGGTTTGATCGGTCTGCATATCCGCCGGGAAAAATTGGGGACCGGGCGTAAGCCGGATTTTCAGCTCCCTTAGAAGTTCATCCACCCCGTATCCTTTAAGGGCCGAAATCGGGATGACTCCTTCAAAGGCATAACGTTTGGCGTACTCCCCGATGATGGGCAGGACCTTTTCCTTGGTCACCTTGTCTATCTTATTAATGATCAGAAATACGGGCTTTTTGAGCCCTTTCAAATTGCCCAGCACGGAAGAGATCTCTTCTTCGTTCCGGACGCCCGTCTGAATCATAAGCAACAGGATATCCACTTCGGAGAACGTGGCCAGCGCGGAAGACACCATGCTTTGATGAAGGGCCGTTCTGGTCTTGTGTATCCCGGGCGTATCCACAAACACCATCTGAAAATCAGCCCCGTTCAATATTCCGGTGACACGGTTTCGCGTTGTCTGGGGCTTAGGGGATACAATGGAGAGCTTCGCCCCTGCAATCCTGTTCAACAACGTCGACTTCCCCACATTGGGCGGGCCGGCTATCGCAATAAAACCAGATCTGAATGTCATAGGTTTTCCACTCTAATCCTTCCGCCTTGCAGGGTGTCATCCGGAATTATTTCCAACACCCTCGCCGCTGTTTTCTCCTCAATGTATTGAACGCCCTGGTTTTTATGCCCCCTGAGCAGAGGCTCATCTCGCGGGTTCACAAAAATTTTCATCGTTTTCGTTGCCCCGTCTTTCAAGCAGACGGGGCATAATCAGCTCGTGGAACAAAAGGGATCGAACCAGAAAACCAAAGGCCGGATGCCACGGTCCATCAAGGATTCGACCGTTTTCGAGGAGAGAGGGCGAACTCATAAGCCCCATCCTTATCACCGGGATTCCTTCCCCTTCCAGCCTCCTGCAGGCGCCGGCGCAAATCCTCACTGCATCTTGCAGGGTTAACGGCCGGTATTTTTTTGCCCGGTACAGATCGGCGAGCGCCGTACCTTCAATGACCAGTGCGGGATAAAGTCTCGCCATGGAAGGCCTCAGTTCGATGATCTTTGAAATGGTGTCGTGGAACCGGCTCTCCGAATCCCCCGGGAGTCCGGGCATCAGTTGCACGCCCACATGGAAACCCATCTCTTTAAGGATCCGGACGGCATCGATACTGTCCTGTACGGTATGTCCCCTTTTGCAGAGGGTAAGGACTTCGTTATCCATGGACTGAACACCCAGTTCCACCGTGTCCACAAAAAACGCTTTCATGAGGGCCAGACGCTTCCTGTCAAGGGCATCCGGCCTCGTGGACACCCTGATGGAAGAAATGATCCCTTCTTTAACAAATGGCGAGACAGCCCCCAGAACGCACCTCATGTCCTCTTCGGGCAGGCGCGTAAAGGTGCCCCCGTAAAAGGCGACCTGAGAAAATTCGCCCTTATGGAACTTGGGAGATTGGAGAGCCGCCTCGATAATATTCCTGACCGTGCCGCCGGAGATGGTCCAGGTCTCCCGGGAGGTAATCTTTTCCTGGTCACAAAACAGGCACCTGTGTGGACATCCTGTGTGCGGGATAAATACCGGAATAATAAAAGGCCTCAGTTTTCTTTGAGACAAAAAAAGGCCTCCCTTGCAGCGTTCTGTTCGGCTTCTTTCTTGCTGCTGCCCATCCCCTCCGATATTTTTTCGCCGTTCAGAAGGAGGGCGACCCGGAAGGTTTTCTTATGGGCCTGACCGCTTTCTTCAACAATCTGGTATCTTGGCAACATCTTTCTGGTCTGTTGAGTAAATTCTTGCAACAGACTCTTAAAATCGTTGTGGAGCTCGTAGCTTCCGACTTTTTCCAGCAATCGGGAAAACGCCTTCTCAATCATCCGCCGGGCCTTTTCAAACCCTCCATCCAGGTAGACAGCCCCGATAACGGATTCCGCTGTGTCCGCAAGTATGGACGGTTTTTCCCTGCCCTGCGTTTGTTCCTCCCCTTTGCCAAGCAAGAGATATTCACTCAGACCCAGCGTTGAGGCGACCTGAAAAAGCCCGGATTCATCCACCACCATGGCCCTGAATTTGGACAATTCTCCCTCGGAAGCATCCTTGAATCGCTCCATGAGAATATGACTGATGGCCAAATCAAGCACGGCATCTCCCAGAAATTCCAGCCGTTCATTGTCTTTCAACGCCGCATCGTTCTGTTCATTGACATAGGAGGAGTGGCGAAACGCCTGCACAAGCAGATCAGGATTCCTGAACCTGTATCCGATCTTTTCACTCAGCGCCTCAAAATCGAGTCCGGTCACGGACGTCTCTTCCTTTTCAGCATCCATCTCCGTTAGCTCCAGAATCTAAAAATTTGAAAAGACTGTGGATCTCCATCTATCTTCTCTATGGAGCAAGACATGACTGCCATTCACCAATCCTACCCCAATAAATTCATAGCCCGTTCCACAATCCTCTCCGCGCTGAACCCGAATTCCTTGAACAGGATGCTGCTAGGCGCGGAGGCCCCGAACCGGTCGAGACTGATGGTCTCCCCCGCCTCTCCCACAAACCTGTGCCAGCCGAAGGAAGATCCCGCCTCGATAGAGATACGGGCCTTTACTTCCGGGGGAAGTACCTGGACCCTGTATTCCGGCGTTTGTTTGTCAAACAGCTCCCACGACGGCATACTGACCACCCGCACGGTTTTTCCCTTTTCCCGGAGGGTTTTTGCGGCGGCGAGCGCAATGGATATCTCCGATCCGGTGGCGATGAGAATCAGATCAGGCGTTCCGTTTCCAAAATCTTTCAGGATGTAGGCGCCCTTTTTCACATTGGATGCGGACGCGTACAGGGTTCTATCGAGGGTTGGAAGCCCCTGTCTTGTAAGAGCGAGAGCCACGGGGCCCTCCGGTCAGGGTGAGGGCCAGCTTCCAGGCCTCGGCGGTTTCATTGCCGTCGCAGGGCCTGAGCAGGGTGAGGTTGGGAATGGCCCGCAGGGAGGCAAGCTGTTCAACAGGTTGATGCGTGGGGCCGTCCTCACCAAGCCCTATGCTGTCGTGGGTAAAAACATAGATCACCTTCAAACCCATGAGGGCGGCAAGTCGTATGGCCGGACGCATGTAGTCGCTGAAAATGAGAAAGGTGCCCCCATAGGGAATGATGCCGCCGTGGAGGGCCATACCGTTCAGAATGGCGCCCATGCTGTGTTCTCGAACACCGAAATGGAGGTTGCGCCCCTGGTAGGATCCCGGTTGAAAATACGTCTCCCCCGCGATTTCCGTCTTGTTTGAAGGAGAAAGGTCAGCCGAACCTCCCATGAGGTTGTGCACTTTTTGAGCAACGGCATTGAGAACTTTCCCGGAAGCCACCCGGCTTGCCATTCCTTTTGCATCCGGTGGAAAGACCGGTATATCCCCGTCCCATCCGTCCGGCAAAACACCTTTCATGAAACGCTCCCACTCGGCAGCCATGTTCGGCTCTTTTTCATTGTAGTCTTGAAAACGCTCTTTCCAGGCATTTTCTTCCTGAACGCCTTTTTCAGCAGCCCCTGCAAAGTGTTCCCGAACCTCATCGGGAACAAAAAACGGTACATCAACGGGCCATCCCAATCGTTCTTTTGTCAGGGCAAGTTCATCGGCCCCCAGCGGCTCCCCGTGGGCGGAGGCCTTGTCCTGTTTGTTGGGACTCCCGTATCCTATGTGTGTCCTCACCGCGATGAGCGACGGCCTCTTGGTTTCGGCGCGCGCCTCTTGAATGGCCTTTTCGATGGCTTCAAGATCGTTGCCGTCAAGGACCTCCTGAACATGCCAGTTGTAGGCGCGGAATCGTTCTTTTCGATCCTCCGTAAAAGCGAGATCCGTGGGCCCCTCTATGGTAATCCGATTGTCGTCATAGAGATAAATGAGCTTGCCGAGACCAAGGTGACCGGCCAGAGACGCCGCCTCGTGCGTCACCCCTTCCATCAGGTCGCCGTCACTCACAATTCCATAGGTGAAATGATTGACGATATCCAATCCCGGCCGATTGAATCTGGCGGACAGAAACTGTTCCGCCAGCGCCATCCCCACTCCGCCGGCGAAACCCTGACCCAGCGGTCCCGTCGTGATTTCCACCCCCGGCGTCAAACCATATTCCGGGTGGCCGGGCGTTCTGCTTCCCCACTGGCGGAATTCCTTCAGATCGCTCAGGCTCAGGTCGTATCCCGTCAGGTGAAGCAGGCTGTAAAGGAGCATGGAACCGTGGCCCGCGGAAAGAACAAACCGGTCCCTGTCCTGCCACTTCGGATTGCCCGGGTTGTGCTTCAAAAACCGTGTCCACAGGACATAGGCCATGGATGCCGCCCCCATGGGCAGGCCGGGATGGCCTGAATTTGCCTTTTGAACAGCGTCCGCCGAGAGCATTCTGATGGTATTGACGCTCAGCTCGTCCAGTTTCGATGTCATTTTATCTCAAGCTCCTTTCTTGAATCGTTAAATTTCAGCTGTATTTTTCTCCCGGTCCTTATCTTTTTGACGATCAGAGGGATAAAAAAGGAAAAAACGAAAAGCCCCAGGGCCAAAAAGACTTCCGTTGAAACAAGTTGCTCCCATTTACCAGAAGCCCAAACATTTTTCAATGTTGCACTCAAAAAAGTTATAACAAAAATCGAAACAGCCACCCCCAGAGCCGTCCCCAGACAATAGTCCCTGAAATGGACCCGGGTAATGCTGAAGCCGTAGTTCATGGGCGTGAAAGGACAATTGAGAAGCCGCACGTAAAGGACCGTTACAAACCCGTTGGTTTCTATGGCATGATCGTATTTCTCCAGCTTTCCCCCGATCATCGATGAAACGAAATCCCTTCCCAGCGACCGTCCAACGGCAAAGGCCAGACAGGCGCCCGCCACGGCCCCCATCCATCCGCAAAGAAAACCCCAGGACGCTCCGAAAAGCGTCGCGGCCAACACGATCATGATGCTTGCCGGGACAAAGAGAGAAATGGCTATCGCCTCAAGGGCAATAAACGCGGCCGGCGCCCACGGACCGCAGGCCCGCACGAGGCGGCCCAGGGCTTCCGGCGTCAGCACCTCTTTCAAGGCAGTGAAACGGAACACCAGAATTCCGGCAAGAAGAAAGACGGCCAGAAGAACAAACTTGATTGCCGCCGTTCTTGAGACAGCGCCCATCTTAAAACGGGATTTGTTCAGCATAATGGGCCGATTTCTCCTTCTGTCAGATCTGGCCACGCATTTTTGCCCAAAGCATCCCAACATATTCGTGTATGGCTCGGGAGCTGTCATCCAGGGCGTTGGAGCCCGGAAAAAAATCGCCCGGATCCAGGAGAGGTCGCGTCGCCCTGCACGTGGGACCGGCCGGTCCGGGGATCGGCATCATTCCCATCTTCCTGAAAAGGGCCATGGACCGGGGTAGATGGGTCGCGGATGTCACCAAAACAAAGGGATGATTGCCCACGATGGTCTTAATCATCCGGGCCTGATCCTTTGTGTCGAGAGAGGTCTCTTCAAGGATCAGATCATCGGGATTGACGCCCACGAAACGGGCCACATCCGCCATCCCTTTGGCTTCGGGAACCGGGTCATAGGCTCCTCCTCCAGACAGAATGAGTTTGCTTCCGGGGTTCAGTCGCTGGACGCGAATGCCTTCAAGCAGGCGAATCAGGGAATCTCCGTACAATCTCCCCGGAACAGGAATGGAAGGATGGGAGTTATAGCCGCCCCCCAACACCACCACATATTCCACTTTTTTCCTGTTTTCCCGAAGCTGAAGGTCGTGGAGCCTACCGGGAAATGCCTCGTATCTGCAGTTTAGAGGCGCATTGATCATCCTTGAAACCGGGGGATAGCTGAACGCCGTCAGGCAGACCAACCCCAGGGTCGCAAGAACCTTTCCGGTGGTCTTCATTCTGCCCCGCCACAGCAGGAAAAGCCCCAAGAAAGAGAGAAACAGGCAGAATGGCAGCGGAAGAAAAAACGGGGCTATGATTTTTTTCAACAGAAACATGTTATCCTAATTAAATTTCCCGGTTGCGGATCTTGGATTCAAACATCCTCCCTCAAAGGCTGCCGTCAAGAGAGAACCGCCATCTGCAAAACATCTCTCTCATCCTTCCTGTTCTCGGGTTTCGTCCACCACGCAAGTCAATTCCCCTTTTGCCAGCAGCACATGGACCGCATCGCCTTTCCTGACGCATCCTGCGTTTTTCAGTATGGTTTTTTCGGGCAGTTTGCTGGTGATGCTGTATCCGCGATCAAGGATGGCAAGAGGACTCAAGTCTTTTACCCTTTTCTCCAGAAGCGATCTCTCCATGTTCAGATCCGCGAGACGCTGATGGATCGCCTTGGCCAAAGACATCTGCTGAAAAGCAAGCATCTGTCTCATGGAAGCGGCTCTCATGGCCGGAGAGTGTAGACGCAACGCCCGCATCTCAGCGGAAAGCCCCTGTTTTTTCAATTGGATGGCGTTTCTCATCAAACGCGTCAGGCGAACGAAGAGATCATCCAGACGAAACAATTGGTCCTGGATCTTCTTTCTGGGACTTTTCATCCGCTGGGTAAGGGAATCGACTTGCTCCCGCCCTGCTCCCAGTTTCAGAAGAATGGCGGTTTTGAGCCGTGCGTGAGCAACCTCCAGTCTGTTTTGGAGGGATTCCTTTTCCTGAACCAAAATTTCAGCTGCCACCGATGGGGTAGCCGCCCTGAAATCGGCGGCCAGATCGGAAATAGACCAATCGATTTCATGACCGACCGCGGAAACCACCGGAATGTGGGATCGCCTGATGGCATAGGCAAGTTCCTCCTGGTTGAAAGCCCAAAGATCTTCCAGGGAACCGCCCCCTCGCGTCAATACAACGACATCGACCTTCAGCTCGCGGTTGACCAGATCAAGGGCTTCCACCATGTCCTGACACGCCCGCTCCCCTTGCACCCTGACGGGCACAATAACAATCTCCATATTGACGAATCTTCTTTGAATCACTTTAAGAAAATCCCTGATGGCCGCCCCCGTAGGGGAGGTAATCACGGCGATTCTTTTTGGAAGAAAAGGCAGGGGCTTCTTGATTTCCCTATCAAAGATCCCCTTTGCGGACAGCTTCCTTTTTACCTGCTCAAAAGCCATGGCCAGGGCGCCGACACCGATCGGCTCCATATAATCCAGGACGATCTGATATTCTCCCCTGGGAGCATAGATTCCGAGCCTGCCCTGGACAAGAACTTTCATGCCGTCTTCGGGCGTGAATTTCAGATACCGCGCCTGCATCCGGAACATCACCGCCCTGAGCTGGGCCTTCTCGTCCTTGATCACCATATAAAAATGTCCGGAAACCGGTTTTCGGAAATTGGAGATTTCTCCTTCCACCCAGACAAATTCAAATTGTTTTTCAAGGACTTCTTTTATGGCCTCCGTCAGCCCGCTGACGGTGAAGACCCCCGGGCCCTGATTTTCTTCGTTTGACGGCATCAGACTTTTACCTTAGGTTTTTATTTTCGATCATCATAGGAAATTCATACCCTATACTCAAGATGAATTTCTTGTGAACATGGGAAATCGGGAGAAAATCCCTTGACCCCCCCGGGTTTGTTTCCTATATTCCGACGAAGATGAAAAGTCGCCCCCAATGGGCAGAGTGAAAGGCGGTTACATTGTTTATCACGTTTGAAGGCATAGAAGGATGTGGGAAGTCTACCCAGGCGACACGGCTTGTTGAACGGCTGACGCGGCTGAGGGTTCCATCCATCCTCACCATGGAGCCGGGAGGAACGGAAATCGGCGTTGGAATCCGGCGCATTCTTCTCGACGCGCGAAACCGGGATCTGCCGCCCCTTGCGGAGCTGCTCCTCTATGAGGCCGATAGGACAATTCATGTGGAAAGGCTCATCAGGCCCGCCCTGCATGCGGGAAAATGGGTTGTGTGCGACCGTTTTTTCGATGCAACCACCGCTTATCAGGGGTATGCGAGAGAGCAGGATATGCACACGGTGGCGATGCTGAATCAGATGGCCTCTCGAGGCATCGTTCCGGATCTCACTTTCCTGATCGATTGTCCGGTTGAGGTAGGATTGGCCCGCGCCCTCAAAAGAAATGACGGTTGCGTCGAACAGGGGCAGGATCGTTTCGAAAAGGAAAAGCTCGATTTCCATGTCTCCGTAAGACAAGGATACCTTTCCATTGCCGGAAACAACCCGGAACGCTTTATCGTCGTGGATGGAACCCTGAAAGTGGATGAACTGGAGAAAATCATATTCAGCCGCATAAAGCCGCTCCTGCCTCAGGGGGCAAGGACGTCATGCTCTTTTCCCGAATAGTTGGTCAAAGCAAAGCCAAGAAATTCCTCCGACAGGTCATGTCCCGTGAAAAAATGCCACATGCGTATCTTTTTACGGGAATCGCGGGGATTGGAAAAACCATGACGGCCATGGCCCTTTGCATGGCCCTGAACTGCCGGAATTCCAGCGGTGTTGAAGGATGCGGACGATGTCCCGCTTGCAAGCAGCTTCTCAGCGGGAATTCCCCTGATTTCTATAGCCTTGTCCCCGACGGGCAGAACGTGAAAATAGAACAGATCCGGGAGCTGAACAGACAGCTCGCCTTTGCTCCGGTCGATCGTTTCCGGGTAAGCGTTATCCGCAATGCCGAAACCATGACAAGCGAAGCGGCGAACGCCTTCCTGAAAACCCTGGAAGAACCACCATCCGGGAACATCCTGATATTGAACACCACGGAACCGATCGATCTCCTTCCAACCATTGTTTCACGTTGCCAGAGATTGTCGTTCCAACCCATTCCGGTGGAGGAAGTGTGTCGTTGGCTTGTGGAAACAAAAGGGCTGCCGGAGTCCGAGGCCGGGATTATAGCCCATATTTCTCAGGGAAGCCCGGGCCTGGCTCTGGAAATGCTGGAAACGGATTTTCGGGAAAGAAGAAGGGAATGGATTTCACACCTATTGGCCCTGCATGATATGACCAGGGCGGACGCCGTCTCGCTGGCTTTTGACATGGCGAGCGGGGCGAAGAGTCGAAAGGGTGGTTCCGGCGACAGGGAAAACAGCCTGCTGATCCTGATGGAGACCTGGAAGACATGCTATCGCGACGTCTTGGTCATTTCCACCGGCAGCCCCGCGAGAATGCTTATCAATGAAGACCTTCAAGAACCGTTGCAAAACATCGCGGAACGTTATAGCTTACAGGGTATTGTAGAGTGCATTCTGATGGTCGATCGAGCTTATGGGGAAATTAAAAGGATGAGAAATCCGTCGCTGGTCATGGAAAATCTTGTATTGCGTTTAAAGGATGCCTTGCAGGGCGTCGGAACGGAAGGGGAAAACAGGGGAGGTTTATGAGCAAGATTGTCGGCATCCAGTTCAGAAATCGTGGAAATGTCTATGATTTCAACAGCGGTCATTTTGTTCTCAAAAAGGGCGACAAGGTCATGGTTGTCACCGAGGAGGGGCCCGCCATCGGTTGCGTCTGTACAGACCCACAGATCAAAGGCGAAGACGGACCCGCCCGTGAACTCAAGAAGATATTCCGCCTTGCCACAAAAGAAGAGATCGAAAGATACGACAAGTGCTGTCAGCTGGAAGAAAAGGTCTACAATTACTGTTACCAGAAGATCCGTGAAAAATCGATCCCCATGAGTCTCGTATCGGTGGAACGACGATTTGACGGCAGTAAAATCGTCATTTTTTTCACAGCCGATGGGCGTGTGGATTTCCGGGAGCTCGTAAAAGATCTGGTGGGACAATTCAGGACCAAGATCGAAATGAGGCAGATCGGAGTAAGACACCAGGCAAAGATGGTTGGCGGGATCGGCGTATGCGGAAAATCCCTGTGCTGTTCCTCTCATCTGAAAGCGTTCGCACCGGTAACCATCAAGATGGCGAAAATGCAGAACATTTCTCTGAATCCCAGCAAGATTTCAGGGATGTGCGGCAGGCTCATGTGCTGTCTGACCTATGAATATGACTATTACGATAAAACATCCCGAAAGATGCCGAAAATCGGGCAGAAAGTAAAAACAGAAAAGGGTGAAGGAAAAGTCATCCGGCGCAATATCCTCAAGGAAGAGGTCACCGTTCTTCTCGATTCCGGAGAGGAAATAGAAACCCGGACAATCGTTCTTGAAACGCAAAGCATCCCCCCCAGTGAAAAACCTAAAACACCGAAAAGAAAGAAAAGAAGGAGTAACCGGTAGTGCCATCACGAAATCCGTTTTATATCACAACACCGATTTATTATGTAAATGCCGAGCCCCACATAGGCCATGCCTACACAACGATTGTAGCGGATGTGCTGAATCGTTTTCATAAGCTTTCAGGGGAAGAAACCTTTTTCCTTACAGGCACGGATGAGCACGGAGAAAAGATTGTGGAAGCCGCCAGGCGCCTGGGGCAGTCTCCAAAGGACTATGTGGACGGAATCAGCGGCCTATTCAAAGATCTCTGGCCGAAATTGAATATCTCCTACAACCGATTCATCCGGACAACCGATGAGCTTCATAAGAACATTGTCAGCCAAATCCTTACTCTGGTAAAAGACAGAGGAGACATCTATTTCAGCGAGTATGAAGGCCTTTACTGTGTGGGTTGTGAGCGTTTTTATACGGAAAAGGAATTGGTGGATGGAAAATGCCCGGATCATGACACGGAATTGAAAGTCATTCAGGAAGCCAACTATTTCTTTAAAATGAGCCGGTATCAGGACTGGCTTATCGACCACATAAAAGAGCATCCGGATTTCATAAGGCCTGAAAGATACCGCAACGAAGTACTCTCCTTTCTCAGTGAACCCCTGGAAGATCTTTGCATTTCCAGGCCTAAATCCAGGCTCACCTGGGGGATTACCCTGCCCTTCGATGAAAATTTTGTAACCTATGTCTGGTTTGACGCCCTGATCAATTATGTATCCGCCATCGGCTATCCGGACGGCGACCTGTTCAAGAAATTCTGGCCCGCGGCCCAACACATTATCGCCAAAGATATCCTGAAACCCCACGGCATTTATTGGCCGTGTATGCTCAAATCCGCGGGCATTGAACTTTACCAGAACCTCAATGTCCACGGATACTGGAACATGAGCCACGGCAAAATGTCCAAATCCATCGGCAACGTAGTCAAACCGCTCGATCTTGTGGACGTATACGGGCTGGATGCCTTTCGATATTTTCTCCTCAGGGACATGGTCTTCGGGCTTGATTCCGAATTCAGCGAACAGGCGCTGGTTGCCCGCTTGAATGCCGACCTCGCCAATGATCTCGGGAATCTGGTAAGCAGAAGTCTGACCATGATGCAGAAATATTTCGAGGGAATATTGCCGGAAAGCGGACCGATGATGGAAGAGGATGAAGAGCTGAAAAATAGCGCTCTTGAGCTGATTGATGAATACAGGCGCCTGATGGGGGAAATGGGACTTCACAAGGCATTGATGGTTGTGTGGGAAGTCATTGGAAAGCTGAACAAATATATTGACGCCATGGCGCCGTGGGTCTTGGCCAAAACGGACAGGACCAGGCTTGAAACGGTCATTTTTCATCTATACGAAACCCTGAAAATTGTGGCTTCTCTCCTGTGGCCTTTCATACCGGAGACATCGGAAAAAATTCAGGAACAGCTGAGCATGAAAAGAAAGGGGGCCGCGCTTTCCCTCGAAGACCTGAAGGCCTGGGGCAGGGAAAGACCTGAAGGACCGGTTTCCTTGGCCCCCGCTCTTTTTCCCCGCATCGAAGACAAAGGATCGGAGGAAAAAAAGGGCAAAAATGCCGGGCGAAAGGAACCTGATCCTGTTAAAAACAGGAAGGAGAATGTTTCTGCGGTTGAGGAAAAGGCCTGTATATCTTTCGAAGACTTTCAAAAAATGGACCTGAGGATCGGCACCATAAGGAAAGTTGAAGAAATTCCCGGTTCCAAGAAACTCTTTCAAATGACCGTTGATATGGGGAAGAACGAACCGTGGTGGCCGGTCTAAAAGGACACTACGACAAGGAAACATTAACAGGGAAACAGGTTCTCGTGGTCGCGAACCTTGATCCGGTCAAACTGATGGGCGTTGAATCCCGCGGTATGGTTTTGGCGGCAGGAGACGACACGGGCCTTCATCTGCTGACACCCGATTCCGAGACTGTTTCGGGGAGCAAAGTAAAATAGCTGTGGACGAAAGAAAATGAAAACCATCCTCGTCGTGACCAAATCTCCGGATGTTTATCGTGCCATCCGTGCGTCTCTGGAACCGGAATGCAGTGTTGACAGCTCCTACGGGGATGAAGCCCTGGAAATGCTCGGAAGAAAGCAGCATGACTTTATCTTCATTGAAATTAAAGAGTTGTGGGTTGATGGACAACCCGGGGAATACAAGGAAGCGCTAAGGCTTTTCTGGAAAATGAATCCAACAGTAGGAATTATTATCCTGTCCGCCCAGGAAACCATCAAGGAAGCGGTACTGGCGGTAAAAGCAGGCGCCAGCAACTATCTAACCTATCCCATCGATCCAGAGGAAACCAGATTCGTACTCAATAACGTCCATGCGTCCCTCCTTTTCAGGTCGGAACTGGACTATCTGCGGGATCATTTCTGGGAGGCCACATCCCTTGAAATCATCCGGACCGACAACCCCCTGATGAAAAAGGTCTACGAAAAAGTAAGGTCCGTCGCACCGACCAGGAGTACGGTTCTGCTCACCGGAGAGACGGGAACAGGCAAAGGCGTCATCGCCAATCTCATACATCAGCACAGCAACAGACGCGGCGCCCAGTTCATCAGCGTACATTGCGGCGCGATCCCGGACACCCTTCTGGAAAGCGAACTTTTCGGCCATGAAAAAGGGGCGTTTACGGGTGCGGTTCGAAGAAAGCTGGGGAAATTCGAAATTGCCAGCGGGGGAACCATTTTTTTAGATGAGATAGGCACCCTCACTCCTCCCGCGCAGATCAAACTCCTCCAGGTACTGCAGGATTCAACGTTTCAACGGGTCGGAGGAGAAGAAACTTCCAGAACCGACGTTCGAATCATTGCAGCCACCAACATGGACCTGAAACAGATGTGCGAACTGGGCCAGTTCCGAAAAGACCTGTTTTACAGGCTGAATGTTTTTCCCCTGGAAATCCCGCCCCTACGGGACCGAATGGAGGATATTCCCCATCTTTTTCATGTATTCCTGAAAAAGATGAACAAATACTATTCCAAAGAAATCAACGGCATTCATCCACAGGTGATGAAGGCATTTGAAAATTATTCCTGGCCGGGCAATATCCGCGAAATGGAAAACCTTGTGGAGAGGGCCTATATTCTGGAGACCAATTCCATGCTCACACAGGATAACTTTCCCAGTGAACTCTTTGAATTTCAAGCTACTTTCCCGGACATTTCATTCGGGGCGGAGATGACTCTGGCGGAAGTGCGGCGAAAGACATAGCGGATATTGAAAAGCGATATCTCAGAGAACTGTTGTCGCAGAAAAATGGAAAAATCAGTGATTCGCGGCGGCCGCCGGAATTACGACCCGGCAACTCCACAAGCTGATGACAAGATACGGATTGCGGAAAAGCGACTTTAAAAGGCCCGCCGCCCCAAAAAATAAGACGGAAAGCTGAAATGCTTTCAAGCACGCCTGTCGGCTATCCACTCCAGGGCCAGGACGATCAGGAACCCGATAACCATCAGTGTAAGCCCCGCGATGAACTCCCCATTCCAGGCGGGGGGCAATATATTGGCCTGTACGATGGGAACGGTTTTTCCATGGCTGTCAACCAGGCTTTCCAGCGTCACCTTCCATGGCCACACCTTTCTCAACGAACCAATCATGAGCCCAGTGAGCCCGGCCACCATGAGATCGTGGTATTTCCCGAAAAGCCATGCCAGGAGGCGGGAAAACAGGGCAATTCCCACACACGCCCCGGCCCCTACAACCGCAAAGGAGGAAGTTCTTTTCATTGACCGCCTGAAGCACCGTCTGATATTTTCCCATGAGAACCAGGATAAAGGACCCTGATATACCGGGAAGAATCATGGCGCATATGGCCACCGCCCCCGAAACGAAAAAAAACCACAGGTCATCCGGAGTCGAAACCGGAACAAGCCCGACAAGGATATAAATCCCCACGAGCCCGGCGAAAGGAGACCCACCGGGAAACCTTCCATTGATCGACCCGTTTGCTCACCGTTACAACGGAAGCAAGGATCAACCCCAAGAAAAAGGACCAGATCAGAACCGGTTCATTTTTAAGAAGCCAGGCCAGAACATTGGAGAAGTGAAGATGGCGGTAAGGATCCCCAGCCCCAGAGCAAGAAGAAACTGCCAGGAGATCTTTTCAAAAAAGGCGCCTATCCGGAATGCGACAAGCAACCTGAGACTTTTGAAATCAAAGGATTTTATGGCATCGAGCAATTCTTCATAAATCCCCAGGATAAACGCCATGGTCCCACCGACACCCCTGGGACCACGTCCGCGGCGCCCATGCAGAACCCTTTTGCCGCCAGGACGATATAGTCTTTGACGGATCTTCTTTCTTTTTGGCTGTTTTTTTCTTTCCCCATTGAAAGCCCCTTATGAAAAATAGATCGCCAGGCACCCCACGCCCCAGCAATCGGGGGCAAAGTAATAAAAATGGCCCTTCTTTACAATGCCCATCAGGACTTTTAACGCCAGAAAACCGATGACTCCCGAAGAGACCAGACCCAGAATCAGGGGAACAGCGCCGACCCTGTGAATAGCTTCCGCGTCCAGTTGTAGAATCACCGCCCCCAAAATTGCGGGAATGGCCAGCAGAAAGGAAAACCGCCCCGCCAATTCCCTGTCAAGGCCCAGGAGGAGGGCGCATACGATAGTCGAACCGGATCTGGATATGCCCGGCATAATGGCCAGACCCTGGGCCGTCCCAACCGCCAGGGCGACAGAGGGCCACGCGCATCGTCGTGTTGCGGGACCTGGGAATCAGCCGGGTAATTCCCACAATGGTCCCCGTTATCAAAAGCATGATCCCTACGGTGAACACTGATCCAAAGGCCTCCTCTATGCGGATCTTTGAAAATAAGCCCGATTATAGCCGTTGGCACGGAACCCAGTATCACCATCATGGCGATTTGTGCATTCGGGCTGGCGCCTCATTGTTTGCTTGAACCGGGAAATACAAGGGACCAAAGCTCCCCAATGCCATCTTAACCAGATCGTTTCTAAAATAAAAGCATACGGCAATGAGGGTGCCAAGATGGAGAGAGGCGTCCAGAAGAATTTCAGGTTCTCTCAGCCCAAGCAGCTTTTCG
>CAVVEP010000011.1:0-53847 GCA_963747015.1 uncultured delta proteobacterium | reverse complement strand
ACCCTTGAGCAGCGTTTCCATGTCCACGGCCCCCGGTTCATCCTCCGCCAGACGTTTCCAGTCATGGAAGTGCTCCCATTTGCTGGTGATGGAACCGATTTTGGCCTCTTCGCCGTTGCCGAACATCACAATGGCGTTGTGGTGAAAAAGATGCGGGATGGTATCCCGATAATCGGAAAAGTTCTGCTCAAAGGCGGTCTTGAGGTTTTTGTGAAGGTTCTTGCACTCCATGAAGAGCAAAGGCAGGCCGTTCACAAAGCCCACCAAATCCGCCCGCCGACGGTAAAGATCGCCACGCACCCACAGCTCGCGCACGCAGAGAAAATCATTATTGTCCGGTTCTTCGAAGTCGAATATCCGAAGCCGGTCCCGCACCCTTTCACCCTTGTCGTTGCGGAAGGTGACCTGCACGCCATCGCGCATGAGGCCGAACTTTTCCCGGTTTGTGGCCACCATGGTCTGCGAGGCCACAATGGCGCTGATTTGCCGAACGGCGTCATCATAGGCCACATCCGGAAGGCCCGGGTTCAGTTGAACGAGCTTGTCGCGCAGCGTCCGTGTCAGAACCACTTCCTGGTCCGAGTCTGCGGCCCAGCAGGCTGTCCGGTCCGAAGTCCTCGGTGTTGTAGGCATAGACCGACTTCCACCCAAGCTGCTTTTCCAGGTACTCGGCCGTGGTCTGCTGAACGAGGGTGTCTTCCGTATAGGGAATGGGGCTCATGATTGTGCCTCGTCTTGCCGATCGAGTATCTTACGCCCAAGCGCAGTCAACCGGTAACGTTGATTGCGGCTCCGCGGCTTTTCAGGGATGGTCATCTCGATCAGATACCCTTTCAGGGCCGGCTAAGATACCGGTCTCTGAAATTAGCCTGCCCTTTCAGGCCAAGTGCCGCCTGTAAATCGGTCCTACTGATGGCGCCATTTGCCAACACGCGCAAGAGCTGCGTAACTTCACCCGCGACTTCACCCGCGACTTCACCCGCGACTTCATCCGTAGCTTGGTGTCCGTTCCCACCCTGAGCTCCCGTACGCGGAAAAGTCACTGTGAACCAGTGTTCAGACACGTCTATATGTGGGTCGGCGACACCGGAATCCCGGCACAGGTTGTGAATACGCCGAATGCCTGAACCGATGTGCTCCACAGCCTCCATACGGTACAAGGTTCCAAAAAGTAGAGGATTGCGCGGAATACTTTTAATGCCTAAATCTGCTTCGGTCATTCCTGCGGGGAGTCCACCGGGACTGACAATCTCCACCCGGTCCTTAAAGATATAGACCTGAACGTTGGCTGTGGAGCGGTAATCTCGATGGGCAAGTGCGTTAACGACGGCCTCTCGCAACGCCTCTTCGGGTAGTTCAGGCCGCTCTTCCCGCTTTACATGCTTGATGACGTACTCCACATTGATCTTGGAGAGGATATAGGCGACAACCTCATGGATCATGGAGTACACATCACCATGAAAACCGCGACGGTCGAGGATGCGCACTTTGTCGGTACCCATAAACAGGGCGCACGCAACGTCGGCGCTGATATTGAACTTTTGGATATCACGCGCCAGCAACCAGGCCCCAGCGTAGGTCATGCTGTTGTCCTTGAACAAGTGAAGGTTCTCCAGCGCTGTAAGCGGCTCCATGTCAGCAGGAATTTTTGCCCGTAGCCGGAACAGGCTCCACACATCATCAGTCAGATCCTCCTCCAGCGAAAAGTGTCTGCAGGGTGCTTCATCAAAATGGATCAACCCTTCCTTAAAAAAAAACTCGCGTATCTGTTCGCGCGACATCTGTTGCGAAGACGCCCCTTCGCGCAAAAAGAATTTGCCACCGAATGAATAGGGCTTGCCGTTCTGGGCCGGCACGCTGACACAGAGGACTTGCTCAACGGTCTCAACATCCACGGAAATCGGCGGTTCCGCGGAACGGGCGATGGCCTGCACTTCCGACTTCAGCCGGTTGTGTTCGGCGACGCCTACGATTTCCCCGCTATCCGCCACCCCGATCAGAATAAAGCCGCCGGTAGCATTGGCAAAGGCACAGATTTCGCGACCAAGATTGGAGGTGCGTGCACGTTTGAACTCGGTAGTGAAACCTTCACCGAGGGCGATCAGATCCATCAGCTGTTTTCGCTTCATACCGAAATCTCTCCGTTCATTAGGCGTGGTAGAAGCAAATCGCGGGCTTTGGTGAGATTTTCAATTGTCCGTTGTAGATTTTCAATCTGCGAATCTACTGGTCGCACACGCTCCATGAACATCTCTGCGATTGGGGCTGGAGCATGCAGTAACTCAACTCCGTGAAGATCCTTCTTCGTTACCGCTGCAAAGATAGCACCACCCCCAATCATATCTTCCTTGAAGAAATGAGCCTTCAGCAAATAAAATAAGAGATTTTGATGACCGGTCTTCGATCGTATCGCAGAGAGACCGCGTCCAATCACAATCTTGTCGGTCGTAATATTGATCCTTCCAACAGGCGCTCGAACACTGAACAGAATGTCCCCAGGTTCAGCAATACGATTTTGAACTGTACAATAGATTTGGTGTGAGGGAAATCGGATGCCAAAGTTCGTTACGCCTTGATGGAATGGGAGTCCGCTTCCATCTTTGTTGTAATAAATCGACTTCGGACTCTGTCCCATAGTAATATTGGCAAGGTCACTGAGGGACTGCCTCTCCCACCCCTCCGGAACGCCTTCGATGATTTTGACGTGTTCGTGGCCGGGGAAGCGGAGGTGGACGAACCATTCCTTGTAGAGCAGCCGCGCCGCCTGCTCCAGCAATTGAATCCGCCGCCGGTTGTTCTCGATCAGGTCGTCGTAGGCGGAGAGGATGGAGGCGATCCGTTTGAACCAGCAGCGGTGGGAACGGAACATCGAATTGGCGAATTGTTGTCAGGTTTATATGTGGTACACTCGGAAGAGGACGCGAGATTAAGAATTCTTCCGACTGTTTCACGGCTTGAAAAATGCGTAGTATTGGAACAGTTCGTCAGTATGCCGCATCGAGATGTTAGCCTCATTTGACTTTGCGAAATAACATATCGATCCGATATTCCGTTCCGAGGAATTATTGCTACTTGACCAAGCGTACCACGCTGAGTAAAGACCATATCGCCCGATTTGGCAAGGTTGCTAGAAAGTCCTATTCACCTTTGCTCGGAGACAAAAACGAAACCCTATGGACAAGAAACGGCCATTATTAGATCTGATCCCCTGATAACAGGTACTCCTTCATCGGTATAGTCACGCGAACGATACAGTTTTGCACTCGATAGGACCGCCAATAATATGAGTATTGCTCATCGATAGCGACCGTCCCGGTTTCACGCCGGATGTTCCAGTTCATACCCCCAACTCCTCAAAATTCTTCCTGATCTTCACTGCCCGTGGTACGGCTTCGGGATCGGCGCATTTTTCCATAAGCGCCAGGTTGTGATACCCGGTGATTTGTGCAAGCGCCTCTTGCACAATTTGCCGGTCCTGTCTGCTCATACCCCCAACTCCTCGAAATTCTTCTTTATCGTGGCCGCCAGCATTACCGCTTCGGCGTTCAGGTCTTCCAGTTCCACATGGATCTCGCGCAGGGTCTCCTCGAAGTCGAAATTTTCGTCTTCTTCCTCGGGGGCAACACCCACATAGCGGCCGGGGGTCAGGCTCCAGTCGTTGGCCTCGATCTCTTTCACATCCACCAGTTTTACCAGACCCTCCACGTCGCGCAGCCTGGCTTCGGGAAAGCGTTCGGTGAGCCAGCGGGCCTGTTTCCAGAAATAGCGCACCTGCTTGAGTTGTTCGACGGCAACCTGCCGCACCTCGTCCAGGTCTCTCAACATCTTTCGCAAAGGCGTGTGGTTACTCCCTCGCCCGCTGGGAGAGGGCTGGGGTGAGGGAGCTTGCTGAATCGCCTCCACAAGGCGCGAAGCAAGCTTATAGAGAAGATCGCTCTGTTTGACCAGATTGCGGCTGGTCTCGGCCAGCGGGGCGAGCCGATCAACCGCCTTCTTGAGTTCACCGTTCGTGGCCTTCTGCGATTTCCATGCGCCTTCCTGGTCGGCAAGGGCCTTTTGAAAACCATCCACATCGGTCTTGAAAACGGGCAAGGCCTCGGTCAGTTCCTTTTGGACCTCGGCATGGGCGGCATCTTCGGGCAGGGTCTCTATAAAGGGTTGAATGTCGTCTGTCAGAGTTTTGAGGACGGCGGCAAAATCCGGCAACGGCCGGATGGCTTTGCCGCTTTCATCCTTTGTGTTGAAACAGCCCGTACCTTCATTCAGGGTACGGCGGCAGTAACCGGAGACCAGTTCAAGATATCTGTCGGTCTGGCCGCGATAGAGCCACACAATGGCCAGCAGGTTTTGCTGCTGTTCGGGGCTGAAGTCAAAGATTTTGCGCGTGACCTTTCGGTAAACATTGCGCGCATCAATCATCAGCACCTTATCCCGGTGGGACTCGGGCTTGTCGCGGTTTAGAAACCACAGTTCGCAGGGGACCGTGCGCGTATAAAAGAAGTTGGAGCGGATGGCCACCATCACGTCCACGTCCCCACTCTCCACCAATTTGCGGCGTACCTTGGCCTCTCCGCCCCCGGCACTGGAGGCCTGGGATGACATGACGAAACCCGCCCTGCCCTGTTCGTTGAGGTAGCTGTAGAAATAACTGATCCAGACGTAATTGCCGTTGGAAACTTTCCCTTTTTTGTTGACGCCGGGCAGACCGAAGGGCAGGCGCGGGTCGGTCTTGACCTTGTCCGCGTCGATCTCATCCACATTGAAAGGAGGATTGGCCATCACGAAATCGGCCTTGCCCACCAGTTCGTGGGGGTCTAATGTTTAACCACTGGTTAAGCTACTTTTCTTGTGATATCTTCTGATCAGAAAAGGAGATCAGATGAGGAAGAGATACCCGGGAAGTTTTAAGGCAAAGGTAGCAGTCGCGGCAATTAAATCAGAGGACACCATTGCTGAATTATCGTCAAAGTTCGAGGTCCATAAAGCCCAAATTATGAGGTGGAAAAAGGAGGCACTGACGGCATTGCCTGATATTTTCTCTGTTGAGAAGGACAGAAGAAAGCAAGATCAGGAAAAATTGATCGAAGAATTGTACCGACAAATTGGGCAATTAAAAGTCGAAAACGACTGGTTAAAAAAAAAACCTTAGTAAAATTGACATCTGACAGATGTCAATTGATAAATAAAACTTATCAAAATATAAGCATAAATCGGCAATGTGAATTATTGGATGTCTCAAAAGGGAGTTTGTATTATGAGCCGGTGGGTATTGATCTATATAACCTTGAGCTTATGGATTTGATTGACCGGCAATTTACAGAAACACCTTTTTACGGCAGTCGACGCTTAACTGCTTGGCTTAATCGCCAGGGACATCCCGTGAATCGTAAACGAATCCGGCGATTAATGCGGCTCATGTGTTTAGAAGCGATATACCCCAAACCAAATCTTAGCAAAAGACGAAAAGACAGTGAGATTTACCCTTATTTGCTTAAGGGAGTTAAAATTCAAAAACCAGATTTTGTCTGGAGTTCCGACATTACCTACATTCGTGTCGGGCGGGGATTTGTATACTTGACAGCCATTATTGACTGGTTTAGCAGATACGTGCTCTCATGGAAATTAAGCAATACTCTTGAACCGGCATTTTGTGTGGATGCACTTAACGAGGCCCTGGCCTTATCGAAACCTGAAATATTCAACACAGATCAGGGCAGCCAGTATACCTCGAAAGATTTTATAACCCCTTTAAAAAACAATGGTATTAAAATCAGTATGGATTCAAAAGGACGTGCCTTGGACAACATATTCGTCGAAAGATTATGGAGTTCATCTCGTAGTAGGTGATCGCCTTCTGAATGTCGCCTTCGAGGCCGTGGACGGCCAGGTTCATCTTGGCCAGGCGGATGGTGGTGGCGTTCTTTTCCAGGCCTCGGAACGTCAGCCGTTCAGTGGGTCTCTGGCCGTGCTCTTCCACGATACGCGCACTCTGCACGAACATCCCGCCTGAACCGCAAGCCGGATCAAGCACCGTGCCGTTTTCGGGATCCAGCACGTGGGCGATCAGAGAGACCAGCGAGACCGGCGTGAAGAACTCTCCGCCATCGTGCGCCTTCTGGTCGGCGAACTGGGTCAGAAAATATTCGTAGATGCGCCCAAAAACATCGCCCGAAACTTTCTTCAGCACATCAGGGTTGAGCGTGCGCAGTAGCTGGCCCAAGACGTCGTTGTCCAGTTCCTGGTACTCACTTTTGGGCAGGATACCGCGAAGATTCTCGTAGTCCGCCTCGATGGAGTCCATCGCCCTGATAATCGCCTTGGCACGGTCCGCGCTATCGGGCAGAGCCACCAGATAGTCGAACTGCGCTTCGGGCTGCAGAAAGATCGAGCCCTGCTGGGAAAAGTCCTCCTTACTGAGTGCCCGTGTTTTGCCCCCGCGGGTCGGCAGATTAGCTTCGATTTTATCCTTCACCGCCAGAAACCGGCTGTAGGCATGACGCAGAAACACGAGTCCCATGACCGGCAAAAAGTATTCGTTGCTGGCATAATTCGAGTTGGCCCGCAGCGTATCCGCCGCACCCCACAGCCGCTTTTCAATCGCCTCAATATGTTCCAGTTGTGCCACACTCACTCCGTTGTCCACTCTATGAAGTTACAGACTTCAAAAACCACACGAGATAGCCCGATCCCCTCCACTATGACATGGTTTGACCATTACTCCATAGCTCATATTCACTGAGATCAATATTGCTGTCCCATGCCACTGCATACCCGCCTTGCTCTACCTTGACGGACTTGAAAAAGGCCGCATTTTTTAGTGAAGAAAACATCGGTTTCTTCAGCAATGGTGTAACGTCATATCTTTTCTTTTGTTTATTGTCGAACTCAATTACCAGAGTATGGTTATCAATCGCTTCCGCTGATAGTATTTTTGGACATTTCATTTTTCTACTCCAAGGGCGGCAGTTTCCGAAATTCCTGTGTTTCCCACATAATTTTCAATTCTCTCTTGTTGATATTTGCCCATTCAGAGACCAACTTCTTGGCCCGGTTTGGCAAATCTCCCTCTATCATTTCGAGAGTGTCGATATTGAACAGCCCAATATATTCACCATACACTGCATGAAAATGTGGCGGAGGATGATCACCAAAGAACAGTTTGATAACAATTCCATAAAACCTTGCTATTTCAGGCATGTTTGTTCCCCCTGTTCAGATGTTAACGCTCCGCTGTGGCGCGCGCGGCTTTTTGCGCGACCCACACCAGCGGTGTAGTTATGCCGATATTTCCTCTATTGGCAATATTTGTTTGCCATGACGAACCGTAAGGATAGATATTTGTTCCAGTTCAATACGATAAATGATTCGATAGTTGCCATAAATGAGTTCTCTAAACCGGCCGTTATCAATTTCAGGGACTATTCTGCCAATTTCCGGTGAAGATTTTAGATGCTCAATTTTTGAGAATACTGTTTTAACCCATTTTTCTGCTGCTGAAGGCTTATCCCGGGCAATGTATGCAGCTATTTCTGAAACCCTGTCCACTGCGAGTGGCGACCAGACGATATTCATTTAATGACTCGACTTAAAACTTTTTCCATGGCCTCCACATGATCCATGCCCTGCCCGTTTTCGATCTGGTTTATGGATGTCTGAACATCCGTTAATAGTTCAATTTTTTCCTGCATGGCTTCATATTCCATTGCATCAATAAGAACAGCAACGCTTTTTCCATGCTGAGTAATTATCACAGGCCTTTTTGTATTATGAACTTGTTTGATAAAGTTGGCGAGGCCGGTTCTTATCTCAGATAGCGGCTTGATATCGTCGTTTATTCTCAGTCTTTGCATGGCGCACCTCCATATATTCAATATTTATCGTACAATGTAACGTACAAAATACATTGACGCAATGTTAATCTTGAAGAGGCATAAGTTAGTATCCTGGTTCCGGATTTATATGAACCGGATTTTCTTCTTTGCCGAAAAACCTCTTTTTTTTAACAATTTCCTAACGGGATAACATGAAAACGGAATGCTGTCCCGAAAACCGGATAGACCGGCATGCGGGAAATCCACGCACGGATTTGGAGGGCTTTTTCGGATTTCTGATTGCTTCTTGGATGACCCGGGGGGATATCCAGCCGAGCCATGCCCCCGGGCTTTGTTTCCGTCTGGAATTTGCCTCATTCATAGGGTTTGCCTGGAGGGCCTGTATCGGGATAATTCCAACCGAAGCCCCACCTGAAAGGTGTGGGCAACCACCAGACTCCTCCAACACGCACGCCCATATACATCATCCTCCCTATAACGGAATGCCCTTTCCCCTCCAGGCATTTCATTAATTCAAGGTCTGCCTGTTTTCTTTCTTCACTGGTGCCCCCCATCCAGTAAACGAGGTCGTGACGGACGCAGCAATCCACCCAATCTCCATCCCACCAGCATGAACAACCGTCGGAGGCGAAAGGTTTGGGAGGCAATGGCTCTTCCGGTTGACTTTCCGCATAAACTTCCCGTGCGAGATGGTTTACAAGATCCTTGTCTGATGTGCAGCCAACGACTGAGAGGACCAGATACAATGCGAGTAGAAACATTCCGATCTTGCTTATGCTGTTACTTGCTACCACGCTCTTAATGATCAATTTACCTACTGTTCTCATCATTTCGACTCTTTCTTAACCAGTGGAGCGAACCCGATTGAGATGGTTTCAGGTTTCCCTTTTCGGCCATCGTAAACCAATAACGAATATTGGGGTTTTTATGGGTTTCGTTTGGCATTTTCCACCTTGTCGGGTTTGACGAACCGGTCGGGAAAAAAGGAAAGGATCAGGGAAAACAGGAAGCTTAGGGAAAATCCTTCATTTATGAATTGCTGGCCCACAGTTGCATTAAAGGATGGACACATGCTAACTGTGCAAGCTGGGAAGACCGGCTTTGATACGGAGATCTTCGCATGCCTGGCACCCCGGCTCAAACCAACGGCAAAGGACCGGCCGGGATCTGTAGTGCTTGCACTTGCCGGAATCGAGATCCAACCAGAGGCACGGATTGGATCTCCGATGCCTAACACTGTGGGCGTAGGCCTCAACTTGTTGAAGAAGTTCATCCGACGCCCTTTCGATATCGTTGGCATCGAAGGGAGGAAGTGAAAAAGACAAACAACAGATTCCACAGTTATGGCACGGATCATTCGGGGGTGTGTTCATGGGCCGCCTATTCACTATCTAGAATGAAAACAATCGCTGCAATACTGAAACAACATCCATTTGGGTTTTTGACTCAATAGCGCCGATCTTTTTTACGAGTTGTGTTTTGTCAATTGCTCGTATCTGATCCAATACGATTTGCCCCTCTTTCTTTCGAAAAGTGCAGGCAACACGGGTGGGGTAATCTTTTTGGGATGAAGTCATTGGAGCTATAATCACTGTTCGGATATAACGATTCATTTCATCAGGGGAAATAACCAAACAAGGCCTGGTTTTTTGGATTTCCGATCCGACAGTAGGATCAAGATTTACCAGGTAAACGTCAAAGCGTTTTACTACCATTGCCATTCTTCTTCATCCCACGAATGCGAAATGTCTTCATCGATTATCAGTTCGTCATCACCCATTTTGCCCATGGTTTTGAACGCTGTATCCCAACCCTGCCGATCATTCCTGATGGGTCGGATGATAATTTGATCTTTTTCGACCTCAATTTCAACATCCTCCCCGATCCCGGTTTGCTCAAGGATCGCCTTGGGAATACGCAGCCCCTGGGAATTACCAATTTTTACCACACGTGATCTCATTCAATCTCTCCTTTCACAAACGAGGTAACCACATTGTAATTACATTGGTGTGAGATATCAAGGATTATGTTTTTCCGAATTTTTGTCCCACACCTGCCATTGATCGACCCAGGGGATTCCATAGTAACCCGGATAGAGGGTCAACTCAACGGGAAGCCCGCGGGGATAGGCGCCTCTTGGCCCGGGGAATTCGGCCGAGCGTCTTCCATCCACCATGAACACGATCTTTCGCCCTCCCCTTCCTTTGTTCAAAGTCTCCCAGACCACCGCGTCGATCTTGCCGGGCGCACCCTTATCCAGCCAGCCGTTTCCAAAATACCGCCAACCCGTGGCGCAAAGGCAGAATGACGGCAGCGCAAGGGCGAGAATTACACAGATGACAATGTGACGATCCGTGCGGTTCCTTACAAACAGCCAGGCCCCCAGGCAATAGGCGGCACAGGCCGAAAGGCTCCATGGAAGTGCCCAGAGCGCCACCTGCCAAAAGGCGGGGAAAAGCGTTTCGTAAAGAGACATGCCCGCGATGATCAGGATAATACCGGTCATCAGAAGCAGGCCGGGCCCCAGTCCCCAGCGCATCTTTGCCTGATTCGTACTCGGGCGCCTTTGGGCCGTTGGATCCGCCGTCTGCGTCATATATTCAGCCAAATCCAGCAGCCCGGGCAGAGCCTTGAATACCCTGGAAGGATCCACGGTCTCTTTGGGTTTCAGTTTTCGAACCAAAGAAAAACTGCCGTTGTCACAAACAACACGCATCACGTCGGGATCCAGAAGTCCCAGGAGGTCTTCCCGAAAACGGGCGTCCGCAAGCCACCCGTGGAAACCCTCTCCCGATCTCCCGTATCCACTTGAATCCGGCCGTCAAACCCTGAATCTCCGGTGACGATGGGGGAAGCCAGTCCCACCGCGGCACACCATCGGTCAAAGATATTCGGTCTACGACCCGTCATGGCCACACCGGAGCCCACGGGTACGCTCACGGTAACCGTAGGCGGGCTCGAACGGGTCTGATTGGTGAACTTGACGGAAAGGGGGCGGCCATGGATCCTACCGTGGACAGAGGCCGAAATATTCCAGATATTTAGCAACGGTTCGCCCCCCAACACCCCGGCCACATCTTCAAGCGCTACACGACAAAACCCGATCCAGCGCTTGAACATCACACACGTCACGATCAATGTGACCAGAAGAACCAAGCCCGCGATTGTAATCATTACGATAAGTATCGTACTCGTTTCCATGCGGGAATCACCGGCACCCTGGTGGATGATTCATATCGTTGGCATCCAAGGGAGGAAGTGAAAAAGACAAACAACAGATTCCACAGTTATGGCATGGATCATTCGGGGGTGTGTTCATGGGCCGCCTATTCAGTAGTTAAAATGAAAACAATCGCTGACGCAGGGAACCGGTTACGGCTTATTCCGTTTATGGCGCAATGTTACCCCCAAGGATATGCAAACGCCAATTCCTATCATTGCGGCGCATAGGATCTGTCCCATTGTAAAGGGGCCCAGGATAAACCCGAGCTGCAGGTCCGGCTCTCTGAAAAATTCAAGGAAAAAGCGGAATACCCCATATCCCATGAGAAATGTACCCAGAAGAAAGCCATGGGGCATTCTTCGCTTGCTCAGCCACAAGAGGATCAGGAACAATACCAGCCCTTCCAAAATGGCCTCGTAGAGTTGAGAGGGGTGCCTGGCCAAAGGTCCGCCGCCGGGAAAGACCATGGCCCACGGAAGATCGGAAGTCCGACCATACAGCTCTCCGTTGATGAAGTTTCCCATCCTTCCCAGGCCGAGCCCGATGGGAGCGGCGATGATAACCCTGTCCGCAATGGACAGGAATGAAAACTGCTTTCTTTTGGAAAACCACCAGGCGGCGACAGCGGTTCCGATCAATCCGCCGTGAAAGGACATTCCACCGTGCCAGACAGCGATGATTTCAAGAGGATGACGAATATAATCCATCAGATTCATATACTGGTAAAATAGGATGTAGCCCAGTCTGGCCCCTATCACAAGTCCAACAACGAGGTAAAAGATGAGATCCTGGAGCAGGTTGGGAGACAGGCCTATGGGCCTGGATTTTTCCTGATGTTTAAGCAGAAGATAGGCGGCCAAAAATCCGATCACATACATGAGTCCATACCACCGCACTTGAAGCGGACCGATATGGATCAATACCGGATCGATGTGAGGGTATGTCATAAACTTGAATGTCCTCAGACGGGAGAATTTCGGCAATCGCCGGCCAACCGCGGGTTACGGGGCAGCTCATCCATTTTTTCGGCCCTTTTGCTCATGCCGTTTCCAAATAGGGGCTAACGGCCAGTGGCTTTTCGGGCATCAAACATCAATGGGCCTGAAGATCAAGACCGCCGCCATAACCACGTATACCATGGCATCCGCGGCCGGGCCCCAAAACCTGCCCGTAATGGACATGACCATGCCCAGAGCAAAGGCGGCTATGGCGGTCCCTCTCAGATTGCCCATCCCGCCCACGATGACCACGGCAAAACACAGAATCAGAATGTGAAAGCCCATGTAAGGATCGAGGGTGCTGATGGGGGCGTAAAGGACGCCGCCCAGGGCGGCCAGGGCGCTTCCCAGGATAAATACCACGGCGAAATATTTTTCCACCTTGATCCCCAGGCTCCTCACCGCTTCCTGGTCCTGAAGGCCTGCCACGACAATCTTGCCGACCATGGTTTTCTTGAAAAAAAGGGAAAGTCCGATGAATATGAGAAAGGAAATGCCGATGATAATCAGCCGATAGACAGGCATTTCCAGCGACATGAATCGGATCGATTCGCCGATGGGATCGCCGATGGGCAGCGGGTTGGGGCCATAAATCCATTTGATGGCATCCACGCCGATAAGCAGTACGGCGTAGGTGGCGATGATGGCATAATCGATGGATTGCCCGTAAAGTTTTCGGATGACGAATCTCTCAATCACGTAGCTGATGGGTATGGAAACCAGTACAGCCAGCAGGGCGCCCAAGATAAAGTTCAGTCCCAACCAGGAGAGTCCGGTGTAAAGGGCGTATGCGCCGATGGCATAAATCAATCCATGGGCGAAATTGACGATTCCCATGGCGCCGAAGGTCAGGGAAAGACCGATGGCGATGATGTAGAGGATTCCCCCGATGGTCAAACCGAACAAAATGGACTGCAGCATTTGAATACCGTGCGATAGAGTGAAAAGTTAAAAAGTCTACACCTTCCTGAGATATCCCCAGATGCCTTTCCTGAACTTGAATGCAAAGATGAGGAGGGCGACTCCCAAAAACATTTCCCACCGGATAATGTATCGGGCCAGATAGTTGCTGATGGTCATGAAGGCCGTGCCGCCGATGACGGCGCCCATCACGTTGCCGGCGCCCCCCATGAGGGCGGCGAAGATGACTTCCACGTTTCGCGCGGGATCGATGAGGCTCGGGTTGGTATAGGAGAGGTTGATGGTGTTCAAAGCCCCGGCAAAGCCCGCGATGGCTCCGGAAAGGACAAAGGTGATCAGTTTGTAGATATAGGTATTGTACCCCAGAAATCGCACCCGCACTTCGTTTTCCTTCGTGGCTTTCAGAAACAGTCCGTAAGGCGATCGGACGAAACGCATGATCACGTAGCTGACGATCAGCAGGGACCCCAGCACGAAGAAGAATAGAAAATTCGGGTTCGCGAAATTCAGGAAACCGTAGCTGTCAAAGAACAGGCTCAATCCGTCCTCACCGCCGGTCCACCGGGGAAAAGGGACCAAGACCATAAAGGCCCCTACCTCGTTCAGGGCGAGATTCAGGAGGGCAAAACAGGCCCCGGAGGTTCGCACCACAATGAGTCCCAGGATCAAGGCCAACAGGGCCGCGGTAAAAATGCCGACGGCTATTCCCAGGAATGGATCGGGGCTCACGAAGGCCGCGAACATGGCCGTTCCATAGGATCCCGCACCGAGATAGAGCATGTGCCCGAAAGACAGTTGCCCCATGTGTCCGTAAATAAGATCGAAGCCCAGCACGAAAATGCAGAAGATCATGAAGTCGGTTATCTTGGGAAGAGAGGTGGAAAAGCCGAAAAGAATGAAGCCGGCGGTGATGATCGCCAGGGTCAGGAACGGATTTTTGTCTATTTTGCTGAACATGATCGATGACTTTCCCTAAAGATCTTCCTCGTAAAGAGAAGGCTTCTGAATGATTTCCCGATCGGCAATTTCTCGAAAGATCACCCCTTCTTTCATGACATAGATGCGATCGGCCAGGCGGGAAACGGTGGCCAGGTTCTGCTCCACGACGATCATGGATAATCTGGTCTTCATCTGCAGTAAAATACCCACGATCTGGCCGATGATTTTGGCTGCAAGCCCTTCCGTGGGCTCATCGATGAGGAGTAGTTGCGGATTCCCGATCAGCGCCCTTCCGATGAGCAGGATCTGCCGTTCTCCGCCACTCAGACCCTTGGCCTTTGAATCGAGATGCTTTTTCATCCCCGGATGAATGTGCAGGACCTTTCCGATGGCCTCATCCATGCTCTCTTTCACCGGGAAAGCGGCCAATTCAATGTTTTCGCGAACCGTGAGTTCGCCGAAAACCCTCTTGTCCTGGAATACATACTTGATCCCCTGGAGAGCCACATTTTCGAGAGGCAGGCCGTCTATCCTTCGGTCGCGGAAGGTGATGGCGCCGGAGGACGGCTTCATGAAACCGCCGATGGTTTTCAGAAACGTGGTCTTTCCCGCGCCGTTACGCCCCACCATGCACACGAGTTCTCCCTCCTGAACATGGGTGGAGATGTCATGCAGGACCTGCGCCCGGCCGTAATGGACATTGAGATTCTCTACATTCAGTAGCATACCATGTCTTCTTTTCCCCAGTAGCATTCTCTGACCAGGGGGTCGCAAATGACTTCATCGGGGGCGCCTTCACATATGAGCTCCCCCTCGTTAATCACGTAAAGCCGGTCTATCAGTTCCATGAGTTTGGAGATTTTGTGCTCCACGATGGCAATGGAAAACCTTCCTTTCAATTCCTTGATGACGTTGCTGATGGTCATAATCTCCACCTGGCTCAGGCCTGCGAACGGCTCGTCCAGAAGAAGCACCTTCGGATTCAGCGACAGGGCGATGGCGATTTCCAGCTCCCGTTTTTCGCCATAGGACAGATCGGATGTGGGGATTTCGGCCTTGTCTCCAATGCCCATCCTGTCCAGCGCCTGAAGGCACTCCTCCATCAAGGCGCGGTGCCGGACATTTTTGAAAAAGAATCGGAATTTTGATTGATAGTTCCGGCCCATCCTGATCCGGGCAAGCATCATGTTTTCCAGGACGGTCATGGTATCGAAAACGGAGACCAGCTGAAAAGTCCTGGCAATGCCCCGATTGACCCGTTCGTAGGACGGCATTCTGGTGATCTCTTTTCCGTAATAGAAAACCTGCTCCTTCGTCAGGCTTGAAAAAACCGGTCAACAGATTGAAAAAGGTGGTTTTGCCGGCCCCGTTGGGGCCGATGATGCCGGCCGATTCCCCTTCCCTTAACTGGTAGGTTATCCGGTTTACCGCCACCAGGCCGTCAAAATGTTTGGATGCGTTTTTCGTGGACAGGATGGTTTGAGCCATTTCCTCTTCATTCCAAGGGCGAGCGGTTCAGGTTTGCCGTGCAGCCCTTTCGAGGTGACGCCTAAATCATTCATGATTTAGAGCCAAGCGTGATTTATCATAACCCCTTATTGTTGTTTTGGGTTTCAGGTGTCAGTGTTCAGGTTTCAGGAATGAGGTAATTCCGTCTATTAATACCTGCCTGACACCTGACACCTGAAACCTATGGCTTTAGGACCCTATTTTTACACATAAAACCCTGTTTATTGCCTGATTTTAATACACCTTGAAAGGGCTGGTTTGCCATGATAGCCAAAAGCCGTAAACCGCTCAGCCCGGGTTTTTCATCCAACAGGATCGGTTTTATCAGTATCCTTCGCTTTTCAGGGTCGGCAGGTAGTCCGTCCCCGTATAGGCGCCGATGACCTTCACCAGGTCCCATTTGCTCTTTCTCTCAGCGGGCGCCTTGCCCTGCACCACGAAAGCGCCGTACTTGAAGAGGGGCTGGTGGTCGATGCGCCACGTTCCCGGTCCCTTCATGGAGGGGAATTCGGGTTTGGCCATGATCGCCTTGGCAATGGCCATGGGATCGGTGGACTGGGCCTGTTCGATGCCCCGAATCAGTTCCTTGGTGCCCACGTAGGCCATACCCGCATAAGGATCCGGCGGCTCGCCGTAGGCTGCCGTGTATTTGTCCACGAATTCTTTCCCGGCCTTGACTACTTCCGGATCCGCAAAGCCTTCCAGGTTCCAGTACCAGCTCATGAGCGAGTAGACGCCTTCCAGGGCTTCAGCCGGTACGCCGCTCCCGAACACATTGGTCATCCAGTTAAACCAGATCTTGGTCTTCTTGTTCAAGTCCCAGTTCGTAAGCCTGCTTGATCACGGCGATGGCGCCGGTTCCCCATTGGGCCATCATGCAGATGTCCGGTTTGGCTTCGGCAATCTTCTGGATGTAGGGGGTGTAATCGGTGGTTTTTACCGGGGCTTCGTCGTACTGCACTTCCACTCCGTATTTGTCGAAGGCATCTTTGGCGCCCTTATACTGATCGCGCCCGAAAGAATAGGCAGGGGCCAGAAAAAACACCTTTTTGAGCTTCAGTTGGGTAGCAATGTAGGCGGCGCCCGGAGTAGCCGATGGAGTAGGCCGTGCCGTGAATCCCGAAGGTGGTGGGGGCCAGTTCGCCTTTTTCAAACATGTCCATGGGCGCCACGCAGGCGGACACGTAAGCCATGGGCAACCGGTTCATCTGTGTGTTGAGGGCCTTGGCGATGCCTGCGAAAGTGGAACCCACCAGGGCATGCACCTTGTCTTCGTCGCGCAGTTCCTTGAAACGCCGAACCGCCACATCGCCTTTGGTTTCGTCGTCTTTCACAACGGCCACCACGGGAATCTTTTTCCCCCCGAACATGACGCCTCCGGCATCATTGATTTCCTTGATGGCCATCTGGGCGCCTTTCATCTGTACCGGCCCGATGGGTGAGGCGGGGCCCGTTAGACCGAACATCAATCCGATCTTGATCTGGTCCGGAGCCTTCGGCGCCGGCCGGCCCCCAGAACCCGAAGACAAAGGCTGCTGCAACAAAAAAGCTTAGGGAAATAATCGTTCTTTTCTTCATGGCATCCTCCATTTAAATGGTTAAAAGTTTTTTTCCATCACTATTTCTAAACCTCTGACCTCAGTCCTCTGATCTCCGACCTCCGACCCCTCATCTTTCCGGCGGTCCACCGGCCTCCCGGATGGCCATGAAAACATGTTCCGGATCCGCCGGCAGGGAGCGCACGCGCCCTCCGCATGCGTTGGCGATGGCGTTGAGGATGGCCGGTGTCGCCGGGATGTTGGGCATTTCGCCGATTCCCTTGGCGCCGTAAGGCCCCAGCTTGTTTTCCACCTCCAGTATGATCGGCTTGATATGGGGCACGTCCAGGGTTGTGGGAATCAGATAATCCTGCAGGTTGAGATTCTGGGGTACGCCATCCACCATGGCCACCTCCTCCATCAGGGCATAGCCCAGGCCCATGGCCACTCCTCCCTCGATCTGGCCCTCCACCGCCTTGGGGTTTATGGCCTTTCCCACGTCGAAGGCCGCCACGTAATCGGTGATTTCCACTTCGCCTGTCTCCACGTCCACCAGCACTTCCGCCATATGGGTGGAATAGGTGTACACAAAGTAGGGATTTCCCTGGCCCGTTTCCGGGTCCAGCGAAGCGGCAGGGGGTGTCCACCAACCCTGGCCGATGAGCCGTTTTCCCATGGCCATGCATCTGGCAGCCACTTGCTTAAACGCCAGGGACTTGCTTGGTTCTTCTCTGTCGTAAATCAGCCGATTCCTTGCTTCAATCCTCTCCACGGGGATCAACAGCATCTCGGAAGCCATTTCAAGGATGGAAGCCTTCACCTGACGAGCGGCCATGATAATGGCATTGCCCATGAGCGTGGTGGAGCGGCTGCCCACGGTGGGTCCCGACTCGGGAACCTGGTCCGTGTCCGGCTTGACCAGACGCACGTCCTCCATGGACACGCCCAGTTCTTCCGCGCATATCTGGGGAAGGACCGTGAAAGCCCCCTGTCCCATCTCCGTGATGCCCGAATAGAGAAGGACCGAACCGTCTTCGTGCACGTACACATTGGCGCCGCAGCCATCGCCGGCCGTGCCGATACTGGTGCGATACCATCCCATTCCGATGCCTATGCCGCGACGTTTGCTTTCCGTCCCTTCCACATAACTGTTTTGCCCGAATTTTTCTTTCCAGTGGAAAGCCTGGGCGCAGGTTTCCAGGGTGTCCAGCAGTCCCACGCTCTGATCCAGCACCTGCCCCGTAGCCGTTGCCGATCCCACTCGGAAAGCGTTGATGCGTCTTATTTCAAAAGGATCCATGCCCAGTTCACCCGCCAGTTCGTCCATCAACTGCTCATGCGCGATATGGACCTGGGGCGCGCCGAACCCGCGCATGGCGCCGCCGTAGGGATGGTTCGTATAGCAGAGATAGGCATCCACTTTTGCATGGGGAATTTCGTAGGGACCGGGCATCATGACCATGGAATGAATGTGCGAACCTCCGGCGGGCGGGATGAGCGGACCGAGGCCCGCATAGGCGCCCTGCTCGTCGTAAATCACCCCTTCAAAGGCCAGAAGTCTTCCGTCTTTTCCGGCGCCGATTTTTATTTCCATGATCATGGGGTGGCGCTTGCAAGTCTGGATCGTGACTTCTTCCCTCTCCAGGGCAATGCGGACCGGGCGGCCCGTGTGATGGGCCAGGACCGCGGCCCTGCATCCGATGTCGATGGGGGAGTCTTCCTTGCCGCCGAATCCGCCGCCCATGTGGATCTGCCTGGCGCGCACCATGTTTACGGGAATGCCGAGGACCGCGGCAATATTTCTCCGTACCGTAAAAGGCGCCTGCATGGGGCCTTCCACCAGCATGGTTCCGTCCGGTTGCGGAACGGCGAACGTAATGTCCGGCTCCAGGTAAGCATGCTCGAGGAAGGGCACCTGGTAGGTCCGTTCCAGGATGACATCGGCTTCCGCAAAGCCTTTTTCCACATCCCCCTTCCGCAGTTTGTTTTGTGAAAGCAGGTTTCCCCCTTCATGGACCTTCGGAGCGTCGGGCTTCATGGCATCGCGGGGATCGAAAACCGCCGGCAGGACCTCGTATTCCACCTGGATCAGGGAAAGGGCCTCATGGGCGATCTCTTCCGTTTCCGCCGCCACGAGGGCAACCCCGTCCCCGACAAAGCGCACCTTGTCCGCGCAGATGACCGGCTGGTCCGGCAAAATAGCCCCGAAACCGTTTCTACCCGGCACATCCTTTCCGGTCAGAACCGCGGCGACCCCGTCAAGTTCTTTTGCCTTTTCCACATGAATCGCTTTGATGAGTGCGTGGGGATGGGGGCTTCTGAGAATTTTTCCGTGCAGGAAACCTTCCTGGGGGTAATCCGCCCCGTACATCAGCTTTCCGGTCACCTTGCTCAGGTCATCGGTTCGCGTAACGGACAGGCCCGCAACCGACAGTTTCTTCTCAGGGGCCGCCAGCAATTTTTCAAGATCCAGTTTCTGTCTAACGAGAACCTGTGCCTTCCCTTCGGTTTTGTCTTGCATGATGTTACCTCTTGAAGACGGGTCTTATCTTTCCGACGACCCCTGTGACTTTTTCATCTCGGCGGCGGTTGCAACCGCCTGCACGATCTTCTGGTAGCCCGTGCAGCGACAGAGGACTCCTGAAAGAGACCGCCTGATCTCCTGATCATCGGGTTCTGCATTTCCTTCCAGCAAGGCCGTTGCGTTCATGATCATCCCGGGGGTACAGAATCCACACTGTGCCGCCCCTTCGTGCATGAAGGCCTGCTGAATTTCAGTGAGTTGACCTTCTTCATCGGCCAGACCTTCGATGGTGGTCAAGGATCTTCCCTGGACCTTTGCGGCAGGCAAGATACAGGAATTAACGGGAGTCCCGTCCAGAAGCACGGTACAGGCGCCGCATTCTCCTTCTCGACATCCCACCTTTGTTCCGGTAAGGCCAAGCCTGTCTCTCAAGAGATCCACGAGCAGGGTATTCGGGGAGACCTCCACGGAAATGTTTTTCCCGTTTAATGTAAAAGCAAGTGTAAGTGCGTTCATGGGGACCTCCTATGAACCGATTTGCGCAATGGCCCTGGTAAGACCACGTCTGATGAATACTTTTGCCATCTCCTGCCGGTAATCGCACGATCCCCGGAGACAGCTGTCTCTCGGAGTGCATTCCAGCATCCCCCTGTCTGCCGCCGCGGCAAAGGTTTCATCGCTGATGGGCGCCCCTTTCAACCCTTCTTCCACATTTCGGGCCCTGTAAGGAACCGGCGCAACCGGTCCGATGGCAATGGCCGCGCGGTTTATGATCCGCTTTTCCATGTCCGCATCGACAACCGCGGCCAGAACCAACATGGGCAGTGTAAGCGCCTTTCGTTTGGCAAGCCTCAGATAACATCCCCCCTCATTTTCCATCAATCCCCTGAATTGAATGCGGGTCAGGATTTCCCGGGTGCAATCGAGGACGGTCTTTCCCGTATCCAGGAAAAAATCGGTGAGAGGAATGTTTTTTATGCCGTTTCTTCCGGCGATGGTGACCGTGGCGTCAAGCGCCAGGAGAGGAATGCTCGCATCCGCGGCCGGCTGTCCGCTGACCAGATTACCCGCGACCGTCGCGATGTTTCTGATCTGGGGCGATCCCACGGAGCCCGCGCCTTCGGAAAGAAGGCCGGCCTTTTCCTTGATCAGCTCCGAGGAGGCTACCTGTGCATGGGTAACCAGCCCGCCCAGAACAATGTTTTTTCCATCCGTTTCAATGCTGTTCATCCCGGGAATGCGGGTCACATCCACCAAGGCTTCCACGGCAATATCCCGGCCGCGAAGCTGGGGCACCACATCGGTCCCTCCCGCAATCACCCTGGCCATTCCCGCAAAGCTCTCCAACATCTCGAGCGCTTCTTCCACGGTCTCCGGTTGCAGGTACTGTTGGACCTGTATGTTTTTCGCCCAGTGCAGGTCTTTAAAGGTGGGTGCCATCTTGATCCTCCAGAAAACAAGGTTTACCGGCACACAGAAAACTCAGCCGGCGGTTCAAGTTCAGTTTGTTCGGTCTATTACGGAATTCGATTTTTTGTTTTCACCTTGGTTGAGTGCCGAACGAATACAATCCTGCATCCTTTTGTTATGCGTCTTCATAATCGTTTTCGCCGCGGGGCCATCTTTCTTTCTGAAGGCTTCAACAACGTCTTTATGATCCTGGTAGAGCTCTTTCAAGGTGGGTGTTATGTCGCAGATGAATGGTCGAGAGCGTCTTTTGACATTTTCGAGGAGTTCCTTTAAAAGCCAGTTGCCGCACGATTCGTAAAGTATGGCGTGAAACGCGAAGTCTGAATTGGAGTATTCCACCAAATCGACCTGTTTAACGGCCTGCTCTTGCTTTACCAGGATCGATTCCATACGCCTGAGTGCTCCCGAGGTGATTTTTTGTGCAGCCAGGCCAGCCGCCAGCCCTTCCAAAAGTCCTCTCACCGTATACAGATCGTTGGCCATTTCCAGCGTCATCCGGGCCATGCAGATTCCTTTGCCGTGGGTGTGGGTGACCAACCCCTCCTTCTCCAGATCTTTCAGTGCCTGCCATACGGGGGTGCGGCTTACTTTAAGCTCTTTTGAGAGATTTTCCACATTGATCCATTTTCCCGGAGTGAAGCGGTAGGATGCGATCATTTCACGCAGGGCCTTTTCAGCCTGTTGTTTCAGGGTAAGCCGTTCAAGTCTTTTTGCCATCGTTTTTTCTGGAAAAGTTCATAAATTGTGAATGACATTCATTTCCGAAAAGCCTATTTCAAAGCCAAAAGGTTGTCAACATAAATTTCATAATAAATCAAATTTGTATGAAATTAATTTTTGGAGATTTCCGTGGGAAACGTATCTCATTCAAGAATCCCGGCAGAAATGGAGTCACGAGGTCTTTTTTGCCGACGGGAAATTCAAATAGGATACGGAGGAACCGTGCGTTGGGACCGTCCGGCACGGATGTAACTTCTATGCGGCCTTTCTATAACCGGACCAGGTTCCGGGTCTGTGCCAGTATATGTATTCCATGGCCTCCCTCAGCGCATTATTGATGGGCTGCAAACGGAAGCCAATGGCCGGCTCCAGACAGGCAATTCGAAGAAAAGCGGTTTGATAGATGGGTGGATTGAAACACTCCAGAGCATCTGCCGGAATCGATATTTGGTCCTCGGATCGGCTGTTCTGCATGACTTTGCAGAAAGACAACTCCGGTTTTCCATATTTGTTTCTTCTGGCGGCATACCCGAAAAGTCGACAAATCAGCGGCCGGAAAGGATAAAAGGAACATCTTCCAAGTTCCGAGTCTTCCGAGTCGGGGAGGTAGAGTGCGCAACCATGAATGCCTTCAGATAGATGTTGATCAAGGATAAGCGAAATGCCCTCCTCCCTGCCGCGGCGGAATATGGCACGGGCCAGGGGCAGGCATTCCAGCGCGGTTGCTTCCACATGGGGACTCCCGCAGCAGACGCCGCAACGCATCCCGCAGCGCAACCCCGAACGGAGTTTGAAATCTCTTACCTGCCGGTCCAGATCCCGGTATGTGCGCAGGACTTTGTTTTCGATATCATGTATGCTCATCAAGAAACCCTTTGTTGAAGCCCATCAACCAAATCGCGGACAATCATTAAGGGAGACCGGGGCAAAAAGCAAGACAAATGTGAGAGAAAATTCTTATGGAATTCAGAAAAATGCGAGATTTTCATAACGGATCCGTTGTTTCAATTCTTGACAGATTTCCACCCATATGACAATCTGTGAAAAAGGCTGTGGGATTCTAAGAGATTCTCTTTCATCGTTTGCTTGTGGAAAACATTTCCCGAGCATTCAAACCCGTCAAATCACGAAAACATCTGTAGATATAGATAGGAGGGCAGATGACTTCCCGTAAAATGAAAGGAACCACAGGGAACGATTTGATAAAGCTTGGGAAAGCGGCCTTCAGCCTGAAAAAACAAGGGAAATTCAGGGAGGCTGAGGAGAAATATCTCGACCTTTTGAAAAAGGATCCGGACAATACCTATGCCCTGGTGGGAATCGGGGATATCAAACGCGTGAAAAAGGATTTTCAGGAAGCGGTCCGGTACTACCGGCAGATGTATTGAGCTCGAACCCGACAACTGGTATGCTTTAGCGGGGATCGGGGATGCCTTTCGCGGTCTGAAAGATATGAACAGTGCTCTGGAAGCCTGGTATCGTTGTCTGGATCTCTATTCTTATGAATATAAGATAGTGTCGAGGATTGCTGATGGTCTGAGGAAAAAGGGCGATTTGGTAAACTCAAGGAAATACTATTTGAGGGCCCTTCAGGAAAATCCTCATGATCCCTATTCCCTGATGGGGCTTGGGCAGATTGCCGTGGAACAGGGCGCAGACGAGGAAGCCCTCCGCTATTTTGAAAAACTGATTGCGGTAAACAGCAGACCGGTTGGAGCGCTCACAGCTGCCGCAAATATCTACCGGAAACGCAAGTCTTTTGAAAAGGCAATGGAACTCTACGAAAAAGCACTTGATCTGGAACCGAAAAATCCATATGCCCTGAGCGGAAAGGCGGATTGTCTGAGGGGCATGAAACGTTACCCATCGGCCATCAGGCACTGGGAGATTGCCCTTGAAAACGGTATGGATCAGAAGATCGGCCTGACCAGAATCGGAGATTCTTACATCAGCCTGAATGATTTTGAGCGGGCGGAGACAAATTACCGAAAGGCCATGTCCATAGGGTACGATAAATACGCTTATCTCGGTATGACCAAAGTGCATGCAATGAAAGACCGTCTTGATAAAGCGCTGGAAATTTTAAAGATGCTGGTTGATAAAGAACCCGGAGATCAACGCATTTCAGCCGAATCCAAAATCCTCATGGAAAAATATCCCCAGGTCAGGGAGATGTATGCAAAGGATCGCTCATTAAACAAGGAATGGCATTGAGCATTCACCGGATTGTCTGCCTTTTTATCGTTCACTCAAATTTTAAGGAAAAAGGAAAGAAAACATGGCGCAGGACATCTTTTACGAATATGAAGACAGCCAGTTTGGGGACGGCGTTGTCCTCAATGAATATCGAAATGAGTTTTCCCTCGTCGCGGCAAAACAAAAGGATGGAAAGACCTTTATGGAATGGATGTATCCCCAGAAGAAAGACGGCAGCAAGCAACCGATTGACAAAAGCCTGCCGTGGAAAATCAAACTCGGCGGCCGGGAAGAGGCGATCAGGCTCCTGAAGTTTTTTCTTCAAAACCTGGAAGGAGATCAACCTGCTTCAGGGAATCCTCCCATGCAAACCCGCCGTAATGATGCGCCTCCCGAAGACTACGATGATGCACCGTTTTGAATGACCGGGAAAAGTATGCCCATCATCAATGCACGGGAATGACGGGTAGTCGGGTGGAGGTAGATCTCCTGAAAATTTACAAATTGACACTTGCGACTCAAACATGATAAAAGTGCGAATCTTTCGCATAATCTTTTATTGAAAAAAACCTGATCACAAAATCGTTTTTCCCCTCGCCTGGGTGGCGGAATAGGTAGACGCAAGGGACTTAAAATCCCTCGAAGCTTAGCTTCGTACGAGTTCGATTCTCGTCCTAGGCACCAGGATTTAAAAGGGCTTCATGCACTGATAGCGTGAAGCCCTTTTTTGTGGGAGGCGATGAACGCCGGCTTTTTCCATTCTGCCTTCAAAACGAGAATTTTCCTGGGTGTGGACTCAAACCTTGACAAAAATCGCCCCTCGTGCAAAATTCACGCATCCCATCCCATGGGGCAGGGTGGTTTTGAGCGTGGCGCCGCGAAGATTTTTTTGGGGCCTTTTTCGGATCAGGATAAAAGCAATCCGGGAAAGGCCGGGAGTGAAATCGGGATATGAACAGGGAATGGTTGGAAGGGCTGAAGACCTTGTGCAGGGCAGAGTGCTCCTACGAGAGAACCGGCAAAACCGTTTCCGTTTTTCTCAAGCCCGAGTTCCTGCGGGATGCCGCGAAGCGGCTTTCCGAGAACGAGTTTTTCCTGGAAGACATTGCGGTCGTGGACAGCAGTGACGGGCTGGTTGCCCTATACCATTTTGATCATTTCATCGAACCGGGAAGGGTGGCGCTCCATGTTGTCTTTCCCCGTGAGGCGGGCCTCGTTCCCTCCATCAGCGATATTTACAAAGGGGCCGCGTGGCATGAGCGGGAGGCCTCCGATTTCTTTGGAATTACCTTTTCAGGCAACCCCGATCCCTCGCCCCTCCTGCTGCCGGAGGAAATGCACTCCCACCCCCTCCTCAAGGCGGAGGAAGGGAGAATCTCCATAAACGATCTTTTTGTTCCGGGAGATATCCTGGAGCGGGATCCGGACTTCGCCTTTTTTGTTGCACAAGAGGCGCCCGATCCGGATAAAACGGAATGAAGAAAATATTGGAAAAGCGAAAAGATGTACGCAAACTGATTGATACGGCCCTGGGAAAACATCCCGCGGACCTGGTTGTGAAAGACGGTCTCTTGATGGATGTGTACACGGGCCGTATGGTCCCCCATCGATCCGTGGCCATGGTGGATGAATGGATCTGCTATGTGGGGCCGGATGCCGGATATGCCGTTGGAGAAAACACACGCGTTATCGAGGCGGAGGGCCGCGTTTTGTGCCCGGGTCTTATCGATGCCCACACCCACCTGGTCAACTACTGGAATATGGCCGATTTTCTCACCCACGCCATGCCCTGCGGCGTTACCACGTTCTTCACGGAAATGGAGAACCAGGCCTTTTTGCTGGGCGTAAAAGGGGTGGAGGCATTTTTGGAGCAGATCGAAAATTGTCCCGCCAAGTTCTATGTCCTTATCCCTCCCATGATTTCCCTGAGCCCTTCCGCCAAACCGTTTCAAATTGCGGGAGACCAGATCTCCGCTTTACTGAATGACCCCCGTGTGGCGGGTCTTGGAGAATCTTTCTGGCAGGGCGCCATTTTGACCCGGGATGACCGCGTCCTGGACCTCATGCAGGCCACCCTGGCCGCCGGGAAATCCGTTGAAGGGCACGGCGCCGGTGCTTTCGATCGGAAACTTGCCGCCTACGCGGCCGCCGGGGCGGGAAGCTGCCACGAGGCCATCTCCACGGAAGATGTGATTAATAGACTCGAACTCGGGCTCTACGCCATGATCCGCGAAGGCGATATCCGCAGGGACCTGGAAATTATTCTTCCCCTCAAGGGCAGGATCGATTTTCGCAGGGTCATCCTGGTGACGGACGGAACGAATCCTTCCGTGCTGCTGGAACGGGGTTACATGAACGACCTGGTCCAGAAGGCCGTTGATCTGGGAATAGCGCCCATGGAGGCGGTCCGCATGGCGACCCTCAATCCGGCGGAGCACTTCGGCATGGCGGATCGGATCGGAGGGATAGCTCCCGGCCGGTACGGCGACCTCCTCCTGCTTCCGGAAGCGGGGATCATAAAACCGGACATGGTCATTTCAAAGGGGCGGGTCGTTGCGGAAAAGGGGAGCGTCTGCGTTCCCGTTCCTGAGGTTCCCTATCCGAGGATTTTCAGGAATTCGGTGAAGGCCGCACCCATTACCGCGAAAGACCTGGCCATCCCTGAATCGCATCTGGCGACAGACGGCATGGTCAGAACAATCGATATCCAACCCGGCGGACTGGTTACCCGAGAGGGAAGAGCGGCACCGCCCATACACGATGGGCAATTGAAGGCCGATCCGGAAAATGACCTCTTGAAGATCGTCTTCATGGAACGGGTTACGGGCCGGGGCCGGAAATTTGCGGGTTTCGTGAGGGGTTGGGGGCAGAAAAAGGGGGCCGCCGCAACCACGCTCTGCTGGGATGTGGGGGGAATTTTGGCCATCGGGTCCAATGACGCGGATCTGGTGCAGGTCATCAACCGCCTTATCGAGATCCAGGGAGGGCTCGCCCTCGTTTCCGACGGGCATCTTCTGGCCGAATTGCCCCTTCCGATAATGGGGTACATTTCGGAGCTGAAAATGCCGGAGATCGCGGAGCGGCTGGAAAAATTTCAGGAGTCCCTCGCGGCTCTCGGCGGGGCGATGCATTTCGCCCAACTCACCATGAATGTCATGACCACGGCGGCCATCCCCTTTATCCGCATGACGGAAGAGGGCTATTACCGCTTCAGGGAGGGAGACATCGTGGGGCTGTGAACCATTTTCATATAAGTTCAATAACATAGCCGTCAAATTCAACGACCTGGCCCTTCCTTAATTTGCATCTCTTTCGAAATTCCGTCTGGTGATCCACCATCACCCTCCCTTCGGATGTGACGATTTTCGCCATTCCTCCCGTGCCGCACAGGCCCGTGACTTTCAGAAGTTTCGAAAGCTCAATGTATTCCGTATCCAGTTTGAATTCTTTCTTCATCGGGCGTCTATCTGGTCAACTGCCGGTATTTGATCCGGGTGGGAACCGCCGCATCCGCCCCCAGTCGCTTTTTACGGTCGGCCTCATATTCCGTCCAGTTTCCCTGGAAAAAGACCACCTGGCTGTCCCCTTCAAAAGCGAGGATATGGGTGGCAATGCGATCCAGGAACCACCGGTCGTGGCTGATCACCAAGGCGCAACCGGCAAAGTTTTCCAGGGCTTCCTCCAGGGCTCGCAACGTATTTACGTCCAGATCGTTGGTCGGTTCATCCAACAGGATGACGTTGGCGCCTTCTTGCAAGAGCTTGGCCAGGTGGACCCGGTTTCGTTGACCGCCTGACAGGGTCCCCACTTTTTTTTGCTGGTCTGAACCGGAAAAATTGAAACGGGCTACGTAGGCGCGGGAATTCACTAATCGGCTGCCAAGCTGAAGTTGTTCGTTTCCACCGGTGATTTCCTCCCATATGGTCTTGTTGAGGTTCAACTCCCTGTTCTGGTCCACATAGGCCAGTTTCACGGTGTCTCCGATCCGGATGGTACCGCTGTCGGGTTGTTCGTAACCGGTGATCATCCGGAACAGGGTCGTTTTTCCCGCGCCGTTCGGCCCAATGACGCCCACAATGCCTCCCGGAGGCAGATGAAAACTCATATCCTCCATGAGCAAACGATTTTCGTACGACTTGCTTACCTGTTCCGTTTCGATGACCATCTGCCCTAAGCGGGGGCCTGGTGGTATAAAAATTTCCAGATCTTTTTCCGCCTTTTCCGTTTCCCTGGTGAGAAGCTTATCGTAGGCGCTGATGCGGGCCTGGCTCTTGGTATGTCTGCCCTTGGGTGACATTCGTATCCACTCCAGTTCCCGTTCAAGGGTTTTTTGTCTGGCGCTTTCCGATTTTTCTTCGCGGCGGAGACGTTCCATTTTCTGCTCCAACCAGCTGGAATAGTTACCCTTCCATGGTATGCCATAGCCCCGGTCCAGTTCCAGAATCCAGCCCGCCACGTTGTCCAGAAAATAGCGATCGTGGGTTACGGCGATGACGGTTCCAGCGTAATTCTGCAGATGATGTTCCAGCCATGCCACGCTTTCCGCATCCAGGTGATTGGTGGGTTCGTCAAGAAGCAGAATATCCGGTTTCTGAAGGAGAAGACGGCAAAGGGCCACGCGGCGTTTTTCACCTCCCGAGAGGACCTTCACCGGCGTTTCCGCCGGTGGGCAGCGCAGAGCGTCCATGGCCATGTCCAGTCTCGCGTCCAGGTCCCAGGCATCCAGGGAATCCAGTTTTTCCTGGACTTTGGCCTGACGTTCGATGAGTTTGTCCATCTCATCATCGTTCATCGGTTCGGCAAATTGGAGATTTATTTCTTCAAATTCACGGAGTGCCTCCACCGTCTCCATGACACCCTCCTCCACCACCTCTCGAATCGTTTTATCCACATCCACCAAGGGGTCTTGTTCCAGATACCCTACGGTGTACCCTTCGGAAAGGATTGTTTCTCCATTGAATTCCTTGTCCACGCCCGCGAGAATCCTGAGGAGAGAACTCTTGCCGGAACCGTTCAGACCCAAAACGCCGATTTTTGCGCCGTGGAAATAGGATAATGAGATATCTTTCAGAATAGGTTTTCTGTCGTAATTCTTGCTGACCCGGATCATGGAATAGATGACTTTGTTATTGCTGTCGCCCACGATAAAAATTCTCCTTATATTATGCGGCGTCACGATCTCTCGCGTCGCCGGAGGGTTGTCTTATTGTTAAACCTGTTTCCTGCAAAAGAAATGGAGGTTGAACGAATCTTCCGGTATCTCCTTGACTTCCACCTTCAAAAATCCCGCCCCCTCCAGCATTTGAACGGCCTTCTCCCGACCCCACATCATTCCAAGTCCGGCCCCTCCATCCGCCAGACCTACAGGCATGCAGTGCATGAGGCTGACCGTATAGAGAAACATGCCCATGGGATGGTCCAGATTCTTGGAAAGATCACTGCTGGCAGCGATGTCAACCATTGAGAACACCCCGTCATCCTTTGTTATGGAATGAATGCCTTCAAGCGCTTGCATAGGTTTGGTCTGGTCGTGAATCGCATCAAAGGCAGTGACATAATCGAACCTTCCGCGCAGCTGTCCGTCCTCTTTCAGGCAGGCGGCATCCTGTTTCTGAAAGGCAATGTTTGAAAGATGTTTCCGGGTTGCGGTCGATCTTGCCGTCTCCAGGACTTTTTCCGAGAGATCGATTCCTAAGAAACGACTTTTCGGAAACGCTTCGGCCATCAGAATCAGGGCGCAGCCTTCCGCACAGCCGATATCGCAAACGGAGATTCCTGCTTTCAGTTTTCTTACCATTTCACCGTCTTCCACGGACGGCAGAAACCGGCTGACCAGGACCTGCCGATGTTTTGCGTCAGCCAGTTGTCCCATGAAACGTTGAAAACCGGGGTACATTTCATAGGGAATTCCTTCACCCGTCTTAAAACCGTTCTCCACGGCATCGAATACGGTGGATGTGAGGATTGGAATTTCCTGTGTATAAACTCCCATGTTTGCGTTCCCGGCCCTGCGGGTGAGCAAATCGGCATGTTCTTTGGGAAGATGAAACAGGTCCTGCCCTGCATCGTCTTTAAAAAGAAGAATGATGCCCCCCGTGACCATGATTCCCAGCCACTCCAGAACATACCGTTTATGCAGACCCGCCACGGTCGAAATGGTGGAAGCCGGTTGTGGAGAATCGAAAGTATCCATGACGTCGAACAGGCGGGTTCTGTAACCAAGGCCCATGGCCAGATTCAGAGCGCCATAATTGAGAACGTCCGTTAGTTTCTTTGAAAAGGAGGTTCCATCGTCTTTTGAATCACTGCCCATTCTTTCTTCCGTCTCCTTTATCTTATCCTTAAATGACCATCAAGACCCTGGTTGGGAAATATCATAGCCCGAAATAGTACACGGTCTCGAAAAGTTTTCATAGTGTTTTCATGTTTACATTTTCTCACGAAACAAATAGATTTGACGATGAAAAGCGCGTACGCTATTACAAAAAAACAGGGAGGAATAGTCATGATTCATGTAATTGCTTCTGTCCGTGTGAAACCAGGGAAAGTACCTGAATTTCTGAAGGTGTTCAAGCAAAATGTTCCGGACGTCAGAAACGAGAAGGGTTGTATCGATTATGTCCCCACGAGGGATTTCAAGACGGGGTTGCCGCCTCAAGTCGTTGACGAAAACGTGGTTACCATTCTCGAGAAGTGGGAAAGCATGGAGGCCCTTGCAGCACATCTGAAAACTCCGCACATGCTCGCCTACAGGGAAAAGGTCAAGGATATCGTGCTGGAACTCTCGTTAAAAGTATTGGAGGAAGCGTGATATAAAAGCTCAAAGCCCAAAACTGAAAGGTCGAAGGAGAAACGGGAGAGGTGACAAAGGCAGGTTTGCTTCAAGAGCGATTGTTATGGTTCTTTTTCAGCGAGGGCGGTTTTCAGCTCCCAGTCGAAAGCGTCGCCATATTCCTCGCGAGCCGGGATAAAAAATGTGTTAAACAGGGCACGGTTTTCATTCAGAGACGCTGAAAAATCAGCGATGAGTGCTTCTCTTCTTTCTCGCCACCTCTTTACCATGTATCCGTAATGATACATGTCCACATACTGTCCGGCCGACTCCGTCCAGTCGGCGCGGATGGACATGGCGGTTCTGATCATGGCGGCATGACGGGCCGGATCATGGTGATATGTCAGAACGGCCTCTTCTATACGCCGGTAAAACGCCTGGGCTTCTCCGTACCAGTCACTGATGTCAAGCCATTCATAGAGATAGGCGCAGTGGCCTACTTTGGTGAGTCCGCCAGTCGCCCTTCCGATGACGATGTTTCCCAGCAGGGAAGCCTCGTAATCCACCAGTCCGCATGGTTCGAAGCGGCTGGGAATCAGGGTGAAATCACCCCCGGCCAAAATGAGTTTGGACAGGGGCATATTGAAGCTGTTGTTAAAATAGACCCTGTCCGGATACCATGAGGCAAGCCTGAAGAAATCCCCTTCCTTTTCTTTCCGGAAAGGATCTCCGTCAGGAGCCGAAGCCAGGATAATGAATTTGACTCCGGCATCGAACCGAAGAACCCATTCCATGATCCCCGCCACCAAGCCGAAGTTTTTCTGTTCCACCAGACGTCCCACGATAGTAATAAGGATCGGATCATTCTCCGGTTCGGAACCGAATGCCTCCAGGTGGAGCAATCGTTTGAGTTCGTGTTTCACGGACAGGTGGTTCAGGTCAAAGGTATGATTTCCATCCAACATCCGGGCCTGGGTGACGGGGTGTTGAAAGAGAGGATGGGTAGGGCCTCTCTCCTGCTGCATCTTCCTCAATACCAGGGCTTGAAGTTCCGGAAGTTGGTCGGCCCGATTGCGACCGCTCATTCCATTGGTGATGCCGCCTACCGGAAGCTTTTCAAAAAGGTCCAGGTGTCTGTTGGGTACAAAGACCTCGCCCGGAGGGCTTCCTTTCTGACCGTAGGCTCTCGCCCAAAGCGCTGCATGGTTTTCCTTCAGTTCCGCGGCATATCCCCAGGTCCCGGCCATATCGCCGCTGACGGTCGTGATTTTTCCACCCGTTTCATGGACCTTGAGCATACAGGCTTTCATGATGTTGAGGTTGTCGAAAAAGTCAAAATATTTGTGAAAAAGGCGTTCACCAGGCAGGCCCAGACGATTCAGGGATCCGTAACCACCACCGGTCAAAGGAGTGATTCCCTGGTAGGACGCATTATGAATGGTGAAATGTATGGGGATTTTCTTCAGATAGGAATCCCCGAGATAGAAAGGGATAAAACCTACATGGTAGTCATGCAGATGAACCGTGTGAAAATTTTCCTGGCGGATGTAGTCGGCCATGGCCTGGCAGACAGCTGCGTAAAGACGGCAGGCCATGAGCGGATCATTGGGATAAATGGAGGTGGGGGTAGTCCAGCCGAGCTGTAATTCATCCCAGAAATAAACCACTTTCTGTCCGTCGGGAAAGACGTTTTCATAGGCTTCAAAAGCAAAGGCGTGCCCATCGAGTGTGACGGGAAGATGGATGTCGAGCGGGACCATCTTTCGTCTGTCGTGGTAGGCAAAACAGGGGCAGAGAGTTACCACCTCCAGGCTCAGGCCCCTTCGGGCGGCGGCCTCTGATAGAGCAGGGGGCAATTCTTCCACTACAACTCCCAGACCTCCTACTTTGGACCCCAGTCCGCTGGCCGTTCGTCCGATTTCCCATGCGGCCATGGCCACCCGGAATTTCCCCGTTTCCGGGGGAAATTCGGTTTCGGCAATTTTCAAAGGTGATATGGAAGGGGATTTTCTGTCTTCCATCTATTGGTCTCCCTGCATGAATTAGTTTTCCGCCGTGAATCGATCATTGTCTTTATCGGGTAAAGATGTTTTATCTTTTCGGGTTGCCGCAAAACCGGTTTGCGTACACACTCCCGAAGTTCGCTTCAACGATAGAAAACACTTCGCTCGCATCCAGGCCACTCATCTTTAAGTCTTCTATGGCCATATCCAGCATTGCATCAAAGACCTCTTCGGCCATTTCCATTTTTTTTGCCATAATATTTCCCTCCCGGATCGTATTCCAAAACGTTCAGTGCAAAAATGGTATTCTTCACCTCTCACATGCGATCGGGATCTTACCTGCCGAATCTTACCGTAACATTTCGGGAACATTACAATCGCGTAATGGTATATTTTACTTAAAACTTTATATTATCCTGTCTTTTTTTACTAATGTCAATAGTTTTGTAGTCTGTTCAGCAATTTAATTTTTGCCTGATGCTCTTTTAAAAATGTTAACTGTTAACAAAGCAAAAAAATAAGCCCTTCCAAAGAAAGGGCTTATCAAGGTAACTATTTGCTTTTATTAATGGTGCCGAAGGCGGGACTTGAACCCGCACGGGCGTGGCCCACTACCCCCTCAAGATAGCGTGTCTACCAGGTTCCACCACTTCGGCAACTATGTTTTTCGACTACTTTTTCTCCTGTGTTTCAACCGGAACGGGCGCCTTTGGTTGCGCAGGCGCCTGCTGTGTCTGCTGCACGGGCGGCGTGACCGGTGTGACGTCTTCCATCACGGAGGAGGGGCCTCCCTTTCCGATAAAAAAGGAAAGACTCAGGGAGGTAAGCATAAAAACCACCGCGATGGCCGTGGTAACTTTATGCAGCAAAGATGTAGCCCCGGTACTTCCAAAAACCGTCTGGCTGGATCCGCCAAAAGCCGCACCCATGCCGGCCCCTTTTCCTTTTTGAAGAAGCACGATAAGAACCAAAGCGACACAGATGCAGATATGAATGATAATTAGTATGGGAACCATTTCATGGCCTCGTTAACATAAAAAGGACTTATTTGAAAACTTAATCTGTAAAGATACACTACCTCAAAATTGTTTGCAACTAAAAAATTCAAATCGTTTTCATTTTCCAAACGCAAACCATGGCCGAACCGCACTATCCCTGAAAACGGATAATCTTCACAAAGGAATCCCCTTTCAGACTTGCACCACCCACGAGCGCCCCGTCAATATCCGGTCGGGACATCAGATCGGAAACGTTATCGGGCTTCACGCTTCCCCCGTAAAGGATTCTCACCTGAGCCGCCGTTCCGGAATTAAATTCCTTTTCAATCCACTGCCGGATAAACTGGTGGACCTCCTGGGCCTGATCCGGGGTAGCGGTAAGACCTGTACCGATAGCCCACACCGGTTCGTATGCCAGAATCGTGGAGGGAGGCATCTTTTCATCCGCCTTGAAGTTCTGCAAAGACAAATCCAGTTGCGTCCTGATCACGTCAAAGGTCTGTCCCGCTTCCCTCTGCTCAAGAGTTTCCCCCACGCACACGATGGGAATCAGTCCCAGAAAAGAAGCCGCTTTCACTTTAAGATCCACCGTTTCATCGGTTTCGTTGAATAGTTGGCGTCTTTCCGAATGGCCTAAAATAACATGGGTGCAGGTGGCATCCTGCAGCATTCTCCCCGATATTTCCCCGGTATAGGCACCCCCCGTTTCCCAGTGCATGTTCTGACCGGCCAGATAGATTCCGGCATTCCCTATGGCCTTTCGCACTCTCTCAAGGTGAGTAAACGGGGGCGCAACGAGAATTTCAACCCCCTCCACGTCACTCGTTTCGGAAGATATGGTTTCAATCAGTTTCACCGCCTCGTCAGGGCGCAGATTCATTTTCCAATTGCCGGCAATCATCGGTGTTCTTTCAAACATTTTTCTCTTGCTCCGATCAAAAAGGACAGTCTTGAATTGAGAAAAGCCTCCAACATAAAATAGCTATAAGACTTTTCACCAAATCATTACAATTACTTGCCGGCCATATACAGCGCCAGATCGATCATGCGGTTGGAGTAGCCGAATTCATTATCGTACCAGGATAATACTTTCACCATATCGCCTATGGCCATGGTTGACGGGGCATCCAGCGTGGAGGACACGGCCGTTCCGTTGAAATCGATGGAAACAAGCGGCTCTTCGCTATAGGCCAAAATGCCCTTCAGATCATTTTCAGCGGCATTTTTCATGGCGCCGTTAATCTCTTCTACAGTGGCCGTCTTTGTTAGTTGTACAACGAGGTCAACCACGGAAACATTGGGGGTGGGAACACGTATGGCCATTCCGTTCAGCTTGCCCTTCAGCTTGGGAAGAACGAGGGCTACAGCTTTAGCCGCTCCGGTGGTCGTGGGAATCATGGAAAGCGCGGCCGCCCTTGCCCTTCGCAGATCTTTGTGAGGAAAATCGAGCAATCTCTGATCCCCGGTATAAGAATGGGTCGTGGTCATCAGCCCTTTTTCAATCCCGAAATTGTCCAGAAGCACTTTGCATACCGGGGCAAGGCAGTTGGTTGTACAGGAGGCATTGGACACAATGTGGTGCTTGCCCGCATCGTATTCGTGCTGATTGACCCCCATCACCATGGTGATGTCAGGATCTTTTCCGGGAGCGGAAATAATAACCTTTCCGGCGCCGGCCTCTATGTGTCCGGAGGCCTTTTCCCTGTCTCTGAAGAGACCTGTGCATTCAAATACCGTCTCGATGCCCAGGCTGCCCCAGGGAAGACTTGGCCGGATTTCTTTCCGTATGAATCTCAATTTCCCGCCCATTCACAATAATGGAATGATCGGTGCTTGACACTTCCGCTCCAAGCCTCCCGTGGACGGAATCATACTTCAACAGATGAGCCAGTGTTGAAGGATCGGTCAGATCATTAATGGCCGCAAATTCAATATCCGGATTGCTGAGCCCTGCCCTGAAAACCATTCTGCCAATGCGTCCAAAACCATTTATAGCCGTTTTTAGCGCCATTTCCTGCCTCCTTGAGCGGTAATTAATAGTAAAGGTCTATATATTCAAAGTCATAACAAGGGCATCTTCCTTCCCGTTACTGTAATACCCTCTCCTGCGCCCTACCTCCATGAATCCTGCCTTCTCATAAAGGGCTCTTGCGGCACTATTGGAGAGCCGAACTTCAAGCCATACTTTCTCGGCCTTTTCAGACCTTCCTTCCTCAATCATCCTGGTCAGGAGAAAAAAACCCAAACCATTTCCTCTCATTTCAGGATGGATAGCCATTTTCATCAGATGAATTTCGCCCGCAACAATCCAGAAACAGATATAACCGGACAAACGGCTGTCAGTCTTCATCGCCAATAATCGCGAAATGGGTCTGTCCACCTCTTCAGCAAAGGAGCGGGTATTCCATGGGGAAACAAAAGAGGAATTTTCAATGCGCAGGATCTCATTCTGAAAAAACTGAAAATTATTCGGGGTCACGTCGACAATAGAAATCATTTCGATTTCAATAGTTTTCCAGCCAGAGTGATGCTTCTCTTGCCTGCCTGTTCTGCCTTCTGTCCCAGTTCACTCAATGTTAAAGTATCCCTGTCCCTGGCAACGGCAATAACCATGGGCAGGTTCACCCCTGTCAAAACCTCCACTTTTTCTTCTTTAAGAAAAGAAAGGCTCAGATTTGATGGAGTTCCGCCAAACATATCCGTCAGGACAAGAACGCCCTGACCGCTGTTCAGGCTGGTAATTTTCCGGGAGATCTCTTTCAGCATTTCCGAACTCTCGGTTGTCTGGGTAATCGATACATAATCAGAAGCTTCCAGCCCCCCAAAATCAACTCCGCGGCATTGAGAAATTCCTTCCCCAGATCACAGTGAGAAATAATCAACAATCCAATCATCTTTGTTATAAACCTTTATGAATATGCGTTAATGCTCAAAATCCTCATCGGATTGCATAATAATTCGATAGAGATCTTCCTGTGTCCCCGCACTCATGAGTTCTTTCCTGAAAGCACTGCTTTTCAGTATCCTTGCAATCCGCGTGAGCACCTGTAAATGGATACCGGAAGAGTTCTCAGGAGCCAGAAGGAGGAAAAAAAGGTAGGCACGCTGTCCATCCATCGAGTCGAAGTCCAACCCCTTAACACTCCTCCCGAAAGACACAACCGGTTTCTTCACGCCTGGAAGCTTTCCGTGCGGGATGGCTACGCCGTCACCAATCCCGGTACTTCCCAGTTGTTCCCTCTCCAGAAGAACCCTTACAAGGAGACTCTTGTCAATATAGGGGTCATTTTGTGAAACGACTTCCGCAAGCTCGTCCAGGACGCTTTTCTTATCTTTCGCCTTAAGCTCACTAATGATATGATCTTTTTTAATTATTTCAGAAAGTTTCATCATTTAATTCCAATAGCTATCTCCCATGGGCACAAAACGTCGCGAGGTATTTTCAAACGCCATTCGGTAAAAACGAACCTAGCTGGAGGGTTCAATGAGGCCCAGGTTTCCGTCGCTCTTCTTATAGATTACATTGATTTCCCGCGACTTGGCATTTCTGAAAACAAGAAAATCCTGTTTAAGGAGAGGCAACTGCATCGCGGCCTCTTCCGGGTCCATGGGTTTGGCGACCATCCTTTCCACTTCAATAACAGGTCCCTCTTCTGAAAACTCTTTGACTGCACCAAGATCTTCCGCTTCGACACGCGCTTCGTTCTTCGCACCCTCCGTACGGTGGTTCCTTATCTTGGATATGTGCTTCTTCACCTGTGTTTCCACCTTGTCCATGACTTTGTCTATGGCGGAGTACATATCGCCCGTCTCTTCGACGGCTTTAATTCTGGTCCCGTTCACACTTACTGTTACATCCGCGATATGCCTGAATTTTTCAACACTCAGGACGATGTGGGCTTCCAGTGGAAAATCAAGGAATTTCTTCAACTTGCTGACTTTTTCTTCCGCATAAATTTTCAAGCTTTCAATCGGTTCCGTATGCCTAAATGTCACCATAATGTCCATAAGGCCTCCTCAAAAAGTTGTATGAAGTAGTAATTTTCCCGGAACAGGGCTTCGGAAAACAGATCGAAGGCCCTCCCCGTTCCTTAAAGAAACCCCGCACGGAAATTCAAGCACCCGCCTTGCAAAAGGGATTTTTTCTTTTCCGTGAAGGAAGAATCCCCATTGACTCTCGGTATTTGGCGACAGTGCGACGCGCAACGTTTATGTTAAGACCTTTCATGATTTCTTCAATCTTTTTGTCGCTCAACGGGGCTGCCTTGTTTTCCCCTTTAATGAGTTTCCTGATCTGCTCCTTTACGGATTCAGAGGCTACGGAGTCTCCATCCACCGTGTTAATGGAACTGTTAAAAAAGAACTTCAACTCAAAAAGGCCCTGCGGGGTGTAAACGTACTTATTGGTCGTTACTCTGCTTACCGTGGATTCATGCATCTCTATATCTTCGGCCACATCACGCAGGACAAGGGGTTTCAGATGGGCAATCCCTTTTTCTAAAAAGTCTCTTTGAAACTTTACAATACTCTCCGTGACCTTGAATATGGTCCTCTGCCGCTGATGGATGCTTTTGATCAACCACGCCGCCGATCTCATTTTTTCCTGGATATAGGTCTTCGTATTTTCCGGAACGTGGGTCTCGTTTTGCAAAATACTCTTGTAATAGTTGTTGACTCTCAGCTTGGGCAATCCATCCTCATTCTGAACAATTTCATATTTGTCCCCCACCTTGAATACGTAAATATCAGGGGTGATATAGATGGTTTCTTCATCAGAATAGATCCGACCCGGCCTGGGATCAAATCCTTGAATAACCGTGACGGCCGCGATAATATCCTCGACAGACACGGAAAGGGCCGCGGCTATCTCCCCATATCTCCTTTCCTCTATATTCTTGAGATGTTCCTCGATAATTTTTTCAATAATTGTTCCGCCAAAACCGTGAAATCCGGCCTGGATAAGCAGCGATTCCTTTGTATCCCGTGCAGCGATTCCGACAGGATCAAAATTTTGAATAATGCGTAATGTCTCGGCGACCTCTTCCAGCGGAGATCCCACATCGTCCGCAATTTCTTCAAGAGGAATCGCAAGATATCCTGCCTCATTCAGATTTCCTATAATATAAATGCCGATTTCCTTTTCCCTGTCACTGAGGTCGCTCATATTGAGCTGCCAGACAAGGTGTGCCGGCAGATTCGTCTTGGTGGCCGTCATATTCTCAAAAGAGGGCGTATCTCTTTCTTCATAATGCGACGAAGCCCAACCGGTATTATATTCAGACAGATAGTTTTCCCAGTCTATGTCGTCCCTGGCTCGCTCTTCCACAGTAACTTCCTGGAAATCCGAAGAGTCTTTGAAATCATCCTCTTTTGCATCCTCGTTTCGAATCTCCAGGTCGCTATCCCCTGTTGTCGTTTCCTCCAATGTGGGATTTTCTTGAATTTCCAGTGAAATTGTATCGAGGAGTTCAAGCCTCGAAAGCTGCAGCAACTTGATTGCCTGCTGCAACTGAGGCGTCATAATGAGCTGCTGTGCAAGCCCCAAAGATTGTCTCAGTTCTAATGCCATAAATAACCGTGCCGGGAACATATTCCAGTGACGTTATCCCATATGGGACATAAGGGAAAGTCACATGTCAAAGTTTGCTCCAAGATAAACGCTCCTTGCCACTTCGTTGCAGATAATTTTGTCGGGAGGTCCCTCCACAATAATTTCACCCTGACTGATGATATAGGCCTTATCGCACACACTCAAAGTTTCCCGAACATTGTGGTCCGTGATAATCACACCCAGGCCGCGGTCTCGTAATTGTCGGATAATCTGCTGAATATCATTGATCGCCAAAGGGTCTATCCCTGCGAAAGGCTCATCCAGCAGCATGAACCGCGGCCCCGTAATCAATGCCCTTGAAATCTCCAGCCTTCTTCTTTCCCCTCCGGAAAGGGACATGGCCTTCTGCCCTGCCAGATGGGAAATTCCCAGTTCCGTCAAACCGTTTTCAAGCCGTGATTTTCTCTCGCTGGATGGAATATTCAGGATCTCCAAAATAGCGAGCAGATTTTGCCGAACCGTCAGCTTTCTGAATATGGAGGGTTCCTGGGCAAGATAGCTGATTCCTTTCCTTGCCCTCAAATGCATAGGGTCCACGGTAATATCCTCTCCATCCAGAAAAACACGGCCCTCATCCGGATGCGTGAGCCCTACCATCATGTAAAAAGTTGTGGTTTTACCTGCACCATTTGGGCCCAGAAGGCCGACAATTTCCCGTCTATGAACAACGATGTCAACCTGATTGACAACTCTTTTTCCACCGTAGATCTTTACCAGTCCTTCAGCCTGCAAAAGATCCTTAAAAGACATTACTGGCCCGTCCCCGTTTTCTGGCCCGGAAAAATCACCGCCTTGGCCCGATTGTCCCCGGATCCTTCCACAACGCTTCTGTCTTCCTTGAGATAAAGCGTAATGCGATTTCCTTCCACATAATTGTTTTCCTGTTTCACAACCGGACTGCCGGTCAGGACAAGTGTCTCCAACGCCTGATGGTATACGGCATTGTTCGCGGAAGCGGTTCCCCCCAGGGAGCGGACAATTTCCACTTTTCCCGTAGCAACAATCCTGTCTATCTCCGTAGAGGTTTCTTCGGTCCCTTTTTTGGATGGCGCGCTCTTATAATAAACGACCATTTTCTCACAGTCCATGGTAAAGTCATTATTTTTAGCGTTTACCTTTCCCGTAAAGGTCACCATTTTCTTTTTGTTGTCCATTTCCAGGGTATCCGATTTAATAACAATTTTTCCCTGGTTTTTAAGACCGATTTTTCCGTCAAGTTCTCCGGAAAGCACGGGACGCGCTGTATGCACAAATCATCAGAAAGGAAACGAAGAGCATAAAGAAGGCACGGTTTAAGCAGAACATTTTATTTCCAACTCCCCTGGCTGATAGTCGTCGTAACATCGTGATAATACTTTTATTTTTTCCTGTTTCATATCGGCAAAAAGACCTTTTCCTTCGACCTCAAAAAACGGGCCGAATATCTTCACGGGCCTATCGGTGCTGAGTTGACCCTCCTTTTCATTGATGAGCAGGTATTCGGTAAGAATCCTGTAGCCGTCGCTGGAAACCCCATCAATGCTCCCGAAAAGCTCTATCTTCCCCGAGTCCTTGGAATAGTTTCCCTTTTTGCCATTGAGCGTAAACCAGGGCCTATTTTCAGGTTCCACTTTCAATTTGAAATCAAAAAATTCCACGTTCTTTCCGTCTCCCGAAAGCCGAACTTCCCGGGCATCCACAACCCACTTCATCTTTTTATCGGGGTTGTCCTGCGTATAATGCACATCCTCTAATTTGAGCCCTTCCCCCGACATGAGGTTCTTTAATAATGCGGGCGCCTTGATCAGGTCCTTACCCGACTGGAAGAAATAGAACATCACCAGAAGTATCAGCGCGCACAACCCTAAAAGAGGCCAGTGTCTTTTCAAAAAACTTTTCATAAACGGTTTTTACTATATCAACCGGCAAATTGTTCTGTAAAGTCGTTTCTGGCCCATTTTCCCTGACCTTTAAGAATCCATTCACACAATTCCCTGACAGCCCCATGTCCGCCTTTTTTTGTGGTAATCACGTCGGCTCTTTCTCTGACTTCCTGAACGGCATCTCCAACCGCGACCGTCAGTCCCACCTCTCCGAACATGGCCAGATCGGGAAGATCATCTCCCATACAGCACACTTCCTCCCTTGACAGACCTCTTTTTTCGATCATCCGCCTGCACACGTCCCTTTTGTTGCCCACCCCCTGAAGGACATCGGTTATTCCCAACTCTCTTCCCCGATGGGCCACGGCGGACGATCTGCGCCCTGTAATAATGGCAACCTCGACGCCTCCGGCCATCAGCATCTTCAGACCGAGTCCATCCCTGACGCTGAAAGCCTTCATCTCCTCCCCTTTATGGTTCAGAAATATTTGTCCGTCCGTCAGGACACCATCCACATCAAGGATGAGGAGTTTTATTCCGGCAAATCTTTCATCCATAATTTATTTCCGATCAGCACCGGATCAGGCGATGTATTTCCCTGACAACGCTCAAAAGGGGTTCGACTTCCTCAAGCGGCAAAGAATTAGGCCCGTCACAAAGGGCATGATCGGGATCAGGGTGAATTTCCAGAAACAGGCCATCAGCGCCTGCCGCCACGGCGGCCCTGGAGAGATGGCCCACAAATTCCCTTTGGCCACCGGACCTTGTTCCGGACCCTCCCGGCAATTGTACACTGTGCGTCCCGTCAAAGACTACCGGAAAACCGAATTGTTTCAAGATGGCAATAGATCTCATGTCCACCACGAGATTATTATACCCGAAAGAACTGCCCCTTTCCGTTATCAGAATGCCGCTGTTTCCGGTAGAGGTCGACCTTGCCGATGACAGGACCCACTTCCGCCGGCGAGATAAACTGTCCTTTCTTGATGTTGACGGGGACCCCGGACTTTCGCAGCCGCCACAATCAGATCCGTCTGCCTGCACAGAAATGCCGGGATCTGAATGACATCAAGCACTTCTGCCGCCTGGTCAATCTCATGGATGCCATGGATATCTGAAAGTACCGGAAGCCCCGTCCTTTCTTTGACTTTGCGGATGATTCCAAGCCCCTTTTCAATCCCGGGCCCCCTGAACGATTCCAGCGATGTCCGGTTTGCTTTGTCGTAGGAGGTCTTGAAAATGGCGGGAATCGAAAGTTTGTCACTTAATTCTTTTACGAAACGGGCCACTTCAAGCGTGGTTGCCTCATCTTCAATAACGCACGGGCCCGCAATAAAGAAAAAGGTTCTGTCCGCTTCAACCGTGAACTGCCCGATATCTATTTTTTTATTCATCCCAATCCCATAGGCCCATATAACAAAAAGCTCCTCCCCTTCGGTATCTCGATTTTGAACAGGTAACGCGGGGCTGAGTTTCCTGTTTACGAAATGACCGAAAGAGTATAGCACCGGGAATGGAAAGTCAAGGAATGACAATTTTCCCCATTCTCGCTGTTTACATCAAAATATACTTGTTTAAAGTGGAGATAAGCTATAGAATGAAAAGAATTTAATCTATTTCCCGGAGAGGAACTGAAAATGGCGAGAAAAACAATCACAAAAACCGTTGAAGAGATTAACAAGAAAATAAAGCAGGGCAAAGCCGTTGTCGTTACGGCAGCCGACATGGTGGATACGGTTAAGACATTAGGGCCTGAAAAGGCAGCCGCGGAAATTGACGTGGTTACCACGGGGACGTTTTCACCCATGTGCTCTTCGGGAGCATTTATCAACTTCGGACACACAAAACCCGCAATCAAAGCCGCTCGCGTCTGGCTCAATGGGGTCCCCTCCTATGCGGGTCTGGCCGCGGTGGACACCTATATCGGCGCGACCGAACCCACCGAGGACGACCCGCTGAACAGGATTCATCCGGGCCAGTTCAAATATGGCGGAGGACACGTGATCCATGACCTGATTGAGGGAAAAAAGGTGGAGCTGAGGGCCACCGCCTACGGTACGGACTGTTATCCCAAAAAACAGGTGAAGAAAAGAATCACCTTGCAGGATCTCCCTTACGCGGTACTCCTGAATCCAAGGAATGCCTACCAAAACTATAACTGCGCCGTAAATCTGTCCCAGAAGACCATCTACACCTATATGGGCGTGATGAAACCAAACGCGGGCAACGCCAACTATGCTACGGCCGGCCAGTTAAGTCCTCTTTTTAACGACCCCTTTTATCGAACCATGGGACTGGGGACCCGGATTTTCATAGGAGGCGCCAAGGGGCACATTATCGGTCCCGGCACCCAGCACAATCCCAACGCAAAAAGAGACAAAAACGGCATCCCGTTGACGCCCGCCGGGACCCTGATGGTTATGGGAAACATGAAGGAAATGGATCCCCGCTGGGTAGTGGGCGTCAGCATGCTGGGCTACGGGTGCTCCCTCGCCATGGGAATCGGCATTCCAATCCCGATCCTTAACGCGGAAATAGCCAAATTCACGGGAGTTTCCGACGAGGACATATACACCCAGATCATCGATTACGGAATAGACTATCCAAAAGGCGCCGGCAAAAGCCTCGGCAGGGTGAACTATGCCGAGCTTAAAAGCGGCGCCATCGATTTCAGGGGTGAAAAGATTCCCACCGTGCCCATGTCTTCCTACGTTCGGGCACTGGAAATCGCAAACATCTTGAAGGGGTGGATAGAAAATGGCGAGTTTCTGCTATCGCAGCCGCAGGATATGATTCCCGGCCCCGATCAGGATCAGGCATAGGGAAGAAAATCAGGCCCTCCCCTCTAACGGGGGAGAGCCTGTTAAAAAACAGCGTTTGCTGATCAGGCTTCCAGTTTTCCCATCAATTCGGCGGACACTTCCTTCACACCGGGCCTTCCATCCAGGTCGATGATTTTCGGAACACCGTTGTTTTCGACGGAAATTTTCTTGAAATAGTTTACTCCCGCCATGGTGCCGGTCTTCTCATCATAATAGATGTTGTGGCGCTGGTCGATAGCGGCTGCATCCTGGTCATCGGATCTGGTCTTCAGATCTCCGCCACATACCCTGCATTTGTCCCCATTGGGTTTGATGGCATCAATGAAGATATTGTTGGGATGATTGTTGTCGTTGACGCAAAGCCTTCTGCCCATGATGCGGTCTTTGGCAATCTGCCTGTCCAGGACCATTTCGATCACGATATCCAGGGTGATGCCCTCCTTCCTGAGGGCTTTATCCAGTTCTTCCGCCTGGGTCAGGTTTCGAGGGAAACCATCCAGAAGCCATCCTTTTGCGCAATCATCGGCTTTCAGACGGTCGAGGATCATGGGGATGGTAATTTTGTCGGGAACCAGCTCTCCCCGGTCAATATATCCTTTCGCTTCCTTGCCGAGATCTGTCCCCTTTGAAATATTCTCCCTGAAAATCACGCCTGTTTCAATGTGGGGGATTCCGAATTTGCCTTTTACTATCGCGCCCTGCGTGCCTTTGCCGCTGCCGTTTGGCCCAAAAAACAGTATCTTCATGTTCCGCTCTCCTTAAAGTGAATTTCTTGTGAAAGTATTTCAACATAGGGGGCCTTGTCAAGCGGGAAAAGCATTTTACCGCAATCAGAAATCGGTTTAGGCCCTTACCCTTTTTTCTCTTCTTCTTCCTTCTTGAGGAGTTCCCGAAGATTGGTCATGAAGGCATCGTGACGCCATTTCGGAACCACAAAAATCCATGGGCTCAAGCGATCATTCTCCTTTGCTGTTTCGGCGAGGAGATCAGATCGGTTTTCCTTTTCCGGTTGCGCCGCCTTGCCGGCTCCCTCTTTTTTCCCCTTTTCATCCTTTTTCCATTCGGATTCTTTCCAGTTCACATCTATTTTCAAATCGCAGGGCCCCTGTTCCGCACAGTCCGGATCGGGATACACATGGTAAACCATTCCGTCAAAAAGCGTATAATCGATGCGACAGGCTTTCCCTGAAAGGGACGTACCCGTCTCTTTTACGGGCTCATCGGGTTTCGGATGGCGAGGCGCCCTTATTATCGGAGGTTCGAGGTCGAATGTCCTCTATTTGAAGCGATGAAAGGGCGCCGGACAGACGATTCAGAGACGCACGGTCCACATTTTGCCCCGAGATCGGAACAGTGAGCTTGAGCTCCCCACCCTTCGCGTTTCGTTCAAAGACATACCTGAGCCCTTCACCATCAGGCCCTTCACAAGAAATTTTCGCGACGTCGCCACCGTTTATCTGGACGGGATTCTTGGCCAGCCAGGAGGAATGTCCTGTTTCAAAGGAGGTAAAGATTTTATCCACGAGATAGATGTTTTTATTCCCTTCCAGCATGACGTACTGTCCATCCGGCACGTCACCCTTCCCTCCCCGTTTTCTGGTCTCCCCGATGAGAATTCCCGCGATTAATGCCCCTTTGTCATTTTTCAGTTCTATAAGGGTTCCGGACTTTCCTTCGGCAGCGGCGGCGTCGTTGGGAGAAGACGAGATCGAGCCGCTTTCGGATCTCTTCGGTGGAATCAAAGGAGCGGCCGATCTTTGCTTCCCTTACCGTATCCACGAGCTCTTTGATCCTGGAAAAATCGGCGGGATACCGGTAACTTGTCTGTACCAGCCAGCCCTTATTCCCGTTCACAAGCTCAATATTCTCCTTTGCGTTCCGGATGTGGATGGCTGCGATATCTCCCGCGGGAATTCCCGGAATCATGGAGGCGCCCATTTTCAGAGAAGCCTTTGGCCCGGCCTTCTCATATATAACCAGACCGCCCGCCGCAAGAACGACCACCAGAATAGCCAACAAGATCAAAAAGGTTTTTGTTTTCATCTGTTCCTTAACTTCCTGTGTTTATAAATAGCGAAACCTATTCCCACCAAGGCAACCAGGAAGGGCATCAGAAAGATATTCAACCATTTGATCCTGGTTCCCAGATCTTCTATATCCGACCGCAGGTTCTTTCTCACTTCTTTCAGTTCATGATTGATTTTCTGCTTTTCCTCCCTGAATTTGGCGATTTCCGCTTCCTGTTCGGGACTCGCAACAAGTTTCTGGGATGTACTTTTTTCTTGGTCAAGCTCCCTGAGCTTCTGGTTGGTGGCCTCTATACGGGCCTCCAGTTCCTTTTCCTTGCTCAACCATTTTTTCTGCGCCTCCCTTTGAAGCGCGAGCACGGCAGTAAAAGGCCGCTCGAATTTCCCTCTGGAGCGCAGTTTGATCAGTTCGTCGCTCCCTGTGAGAATTTCAGAGGCATTGGCCACAAAATTCAGATTGTCGTTAAACATCTCGGAGATGGCAAAGCCCAGAAGATTTCTCTGCTGCATGTAAAAATGATTCGCCAGCATATCCGCGTCGGAAACAATAATGATGGTTGCCTCCTTGGTTCCCTGTTCAGCATGGGGTCTTTTTGTTTTGCTGTTTTCAGCCGAATCAGCGGATTTTTCTTCCTTGAACCCTCCCGGAAAAGCGGTTTTGAACTTTCCATGAATACGAACCGCGATGTTGAACCTTTTTCCGGCGGGAACGAAATCTTTCTTGATGGCGTCAACCCCCATATAGGCTTTGAATGCCTGGATAACAGCCGCATTCTCACTGGATACGACCAGTGGCTCGAACGGGAACGGACTGTCTTTCACCCGGGTTATCGCGCCTGCGATCGGAAAAAGCATACTCTCCAGACCGGAAGTGACAATATCCTCCTGATTGAAGGAGAAGCCCCTTGCGGAAATCATGAGAGGATTTTCCTCCGGGGTGTTGTTTCCCGTCATAACGCGGGTGGCTTGATCAAAATCCGCAACGGCCATTTTCGGGTCCATGGAAACGCCCCAGGAAGCAAAAAGTTTGGGCAGAGAAGCGCCGGCTGATCCCATGAACTGCTGAGGCCCCTGGCTCCTGTCGGAAACGCACAAAGGATCGACGAAAACAAGGACGTTTCCACCGGAAAGGACGTACTGATCCACGGCATACCGCAGAGCCTCGGAAAGCGTTTTCGGATAGATGATCATGAGGAGATCCACATCCGGGTCTATCTCGGTTGACGAAACCGGAATATTTCGAACATCGTAGGCCTTTTTCAATTCCTCTACAAAAAACCAGGGGCCTTCCGGTTTCTGACCCGGCGCCATCCGTCCCGCCGGATTCCCGAAAACAGGCAGATCGCTGACAATCCCCAGCACCTTTTTCTTGGACGGATTGCAGATCCTGAATAATCCGGGTAACATTATATTCCAGCGTCTTCTCCTGGCTTGGGTCCAGCCATTCGATGACATCCTCCTGATCCCCCGAAACGAGGACCAGCCCGCAATAAATCTTTTCTCCCCCGGGGAGCTGAATGGGCTCCAACCCGTACCTCTGGGCCCATTCCTCTTCATCGGAATCCGGCTTGGGATCGTAAAATTCCACCCGGACATTGTTCTTGGCCGCATGTTCATATTCCGATAGAAAATCCTTGATTCTTTTTGCGTAAAGCTCGATGCCGGCCGGGATGTTGGGGTTGCTCCGGGAATAAAAGAATTTGATCGCCACCGGGGTTTTTATGGAGGCCAGTATATTTTTGGTCCCTTCAGAGAGGGAATACACGCGGTCCTGGGTAACGTCCCACCTTAGGTTCGCGTAGGAGACAAGGATATTCACAAGAATGAGGATCAGCAGCAAAATGACCAGTCCGGTGATGGACAGGAATGTTTTTTTACGAATGGAACTTCGGTTTTTCCCCATGGTCGGTTCTCCTTCAGGATGCCCTGCGATTCTGCAGAATCACACCGTTTGCAAAGAGCATAAAAAAAATGACCGACAGATAGTAGCATAGATCCCTCAGATCGATCACTCCCCTTTCAATGGATGCAAAATGGGACATGAAACTGAAACCGGAAACAACATTGACCACCCAGATCGGCGCCCATCCCGAGAAGAAGTCCGTTACCGGAGGCCAGCCGGCCAAAACGAGAAAGAGACAGATAACAACGGACAGGATAAAGCTGATCACCTGGTTCCGGGTCAATGACGAAGTCATGCACCCCACGCTCAAATAGGCGCCTGCAAGGAGAAAACTGCCCAGATAAGCCGTGAAAACCGCTCCCGTATCGGGGTTGCCCAGGTAAAGCGCGGTCAGGAACGTGGGGAAGGTAAGCAGAAGCGCTACCCCGATAAACAACCAGGCGGCAAGAAATTTCCCCAGGATGACCTGCGTAAGCGATACGGGAAGCGTCAAAATCAGTTCAATGGTGCCCGTGCGTCGTTCTTCGGCCCACAAACGCATCCCCACCGCCGGAACGAGAAAAAGAAAAATCCAGGGATGCCAGTCGAAAAAGCCTCGCAGGTCCGCTTGACCCGCTTCATAAAACCGGCTGATCATAAACGTGAAAAAACCGCTCAAAAGTAGAAAAATAACAATAAAAACATAGGCGACGGGAGATCCGAAATAGGCGGAGAACTCTCTCTTTAAAATGCGTAAGGTGTTGTGGTAAGAATGGTTCATACGGTTTCCCTCTCCGGCTGTTCCGCTGTGGTGATCATGCGGAACACCTCATCAAGACGACCCTGCTCCACATAAAAAGTCTCAATCGCATATCCCTTTTCAGCCAAAGCCATAAAAGCGGCATCCGGCCTGAATGTAAAAAGGTCCTCGGGGAAGATGCGAATCGTCACATCGGTGGGGTTTTCTTCCACCATCTCCATACGCAAAATGCCGGGAAGGCTTTCGGCTTCCGTGAGGATGTCTTTCTCCGGATCCTTTCTCGCGGTAAAACGCACGGCGCCGTGGACGGGAGATCTCGCCCTGAGGCCCATGGGGGTATCGTCAGCGACGATTTTTCCCCCTGCAATAATAATCGCCCTGCTGCAGACCTCCTGCACCTCTTCCAGGATATGCGTGGAAAGAATGATCGCCTTATCCCTGGCCATCTCCCTGATCATGGTTCTGACTTCGTATTTTTGGTTGGGATCGAGCCCATCGGTCGGTTCATCCATGATGAGATATTCGGGATCATGAATAATGCTCTGCGCGAAGCATACCCGTTGTTTAAAGCCCTTTGAAAGGGTCTGGATGGTCTGAAAACGCACTTCTTTCAGGAAGCACTGTTCGAGGACCTCCTCCATCCGGCTTTTTTTTCTCCGACCGGTCAGCCCCCTTATACCGGCAATAAAATCGAGGAATCCCGCTACGGTCATATCCGGATAAGCCGGGGCGTTTTCAGGCAGATATCCGATCTTCCTTCTTGCCGCAAGGGAAGCCTCAAGAATATCGCTGCCTCCGATGGTTGCCGTACCGGACGTGGGCGGGAAAAAACCGGTGATCATGCGCATGGTCGTTGATTTACCGGCCCCGTTGGGACCTAAAAAACCGAGAACATCGCCCTTTTTTCACCGAAAAGGACACGTCGTCAACCGCAAGTTTTTCACCGAAAGTCTTGGTAAGGTTTTTTGCTTCAATCATGGATCTACACCGTTTCAGATTTTGTTAGAGGTTCCAAACCTGTAAAAAAATAATCCGGCTGGTATTACAGTCAAGGCGCAAAAAAAATTCTTCCGGCATCCTTCCTTCATCCTTCCCGCCCGGCGCCTTCAGTCTCCAACTTGTGGAGATTTTCCCTTGCGAATTCAATGCCCTGATCCAACTCCAAGGCCAATGCATAGTATCGGATGGCCATCTCCCTGTTGCCCATATCCCTGTAGTTGGAGGCGATGTTGGCGTAGTCAATGGCGGAGGAAGGATCAAGTTTCAGGACCTGTTGAAAACATTTAATCGCCTTTTCATGCTCTCCCAATTTATAGAAACAGAAGCCCAACAGGTTGTAAATATCCGTCCTTTCATCATCGTATTGTTCCGCTTTTCGCAACACTTCTATGGCCTTCCCGTACTGTTCCAGTTCCTTGAAACAAACCCCCATATAAGAGTAAATGCTGGGGATATCCTCCTCTTTGGGTCCCAGCCCGAGGGCCTCGCCCAACTCCTCAAGCGCCTTTTCATGTTCATGGATAGCAAGATAAACCAACCCTTTGTAAAATTTCACGTAATACTTGTCAGGCAGCAACCGGTCCATCTTCTCCAATTGGGCCAGTGCCCACAACGGATTTTCGTTCTGGGAGATAAGTTTGGCCGAGAACATTCCCACGCTGGTTCCCACCGCGCGCTCTCTGAAATACGCCCCCGGAATGATGGTGTAAAAGGCCGGTATTTGAAGGGCCGGATGCATCACATCGATGAGCAGCACATCCAGGTGGTTTCTTTCCAGGGCCGAAACACAGCGTTCCACTTCCACCCGGATATTGTCGTGCGAGAGATCCGGCAACGAAGAAATATCGATGGTGGAGCCCGGTTGCATGACAAAATCGGCTTCGGAAAGCTCTCGGAACTTAGGCAGCCCGCTTGCCACATAATTGGACCCCGAATTAAAATCTCCCGCCAACTGGGCCACCTCCGTAAGGGCCCTGCTCAACGCCTTCTGGGGATCGGGGGTGGTTCCCGCGGTCCAGACGATTTCGCTTTTTTCGGGAAAGGTGGATGGATCATAGGCCAGAACGCCCACGGAGGGAATCCCCATATCACGGGAAAGATCCGAAATAAACAGCTTCACTCCCGCCTTTCGGTATTTCCCCAACATCTCGAGGACAAGAGGATCCGTAACGGAATCGGGATGGATCGCGGGCGTCTTCATTTTCCCCCTGCTCACAATGGAACAGACATGTCTTTCAACCAGTTCGCAGATTCCCTGGCTTATCGCCTCTTCGACGCAGTTCCCGGCCGAAGGGCCGTTGAACTCGTTGATGGCAAAAAACCAGTCAAAGGGGATAAGAACCTCTTCTCCCTTGGTCAGGTTGTATCCCATGGTCCATTTGAGGGGAAGTTCGGAAAAAATCCGACGGCTCTTTTCCAACTCGTCGGAACTGTCGTGGACGGACTTTGCGATGGCCTCAAACGGAAGGGCCTTGTCTTTGAGATTCGCATATTCTCCCACAATAAAATTTCCGGCTGTCTTGGAAAAGCTGAAAAAGCTGAACCGTTCCGCAAGTTCCATGACCGCGCTGGCTTCCGCCTGTGTGGGGGTCCCGCCTTTTCCCATCTGTTTCTTTGTACCGATCATCCGCTCCGCATCACGGCCGCAAACGCTGAAATAGACCGGTATATCGAGACGGCCGTTATCGATCCTCACGGTTTTCTCCAGGATGTCCGAATCCACTTTCCGAAGTCGGTCCTTGAATCGCTGAACCGTTTGTTCCGGGGTAACGACTTTATCCTGATCCAGCGTATATCCTTTGAATGCATCCTTTAAAACAATTTTTTTGCTCAAGTGTCGACTCCTTAGGTTTTTCTTGACTGTCTGATGGGTCTCTGCAAAGATGTTCTCTCCGCGGCCATGGAACCGATTTTTTCCTTATTTACCCGAAAAGACGCGGAATGTATGATGTGGGAATCCTATAGCAGGAAATCAAAGGATGAATCAATGAACTTTTTTCGTAACCTTTCACTGGGCCAGGTTTCAGTGTTCAGGTTTCAGCCCACTCACGGGGTTTCAGAAAACTCCGAAGAGCATTCAGTAGGAAACGAACGGTCATTGGGCCTTCATTCGATAGGCACGCGGTGTTGCTCATACTGAAACCTGAATCCCGCTGCAGCGGGAAAACCCGAAACCTGACTGCCGGCACAGATCGAAAAATTGTGAAACCGAAAGACGTCTACAAAAAACATATCTACTGGATGAAAGCAAGTCAGGAGGCCCGGCTCGGAGAAGAGCTTTTGCGGCAAAACATAAAGCTGAAAAAGGCAAAAGGGATCGTGTGCACCCCGCTCGATCGGATCAATAAAATTGCCAGCGTCTCGCCCGCGGTATGGAGCGAGACCTGCGCCAGGCAGGGAAGCTGGTACAGGCAATCGGAAAGGAATGGACAGTTTCTCATCGTCAGTTCCTTCGAGCTGAAAGGTTATGAAAAAGAAAGATCCGCCATAATTACTGAAACAAACTTTGAGCCCCCGAAACTCGCCACGGGAAAAGAGATAGAAGAACTGTTTCAAGAGGAAAAACTCAAGGAAAATATGCCGGAAGAGTGGGCAAAAGTGCAGGAAATAGAAAAGCGGATCTATCTGAGATGGTCGCGCAGACTGGGAGCCGAACCCGCGGACTATGATGCGCTCTACCGTTCCCATACGGTCAACCACGCAAACTTTATTCATCCCCGTTTTTTCATAGAGGACAGCCGCGGTCCGATCCCCTACTCCATCAACCGCAGTGCGTGGCTCTGTTCATGCTGCGTGGAACTCTTTCAGGTGCTGGGCCGCGATTACCATAAAAAGCTGGTGGCGCCCTGCCCCGGGGCAACCATCTTCGCCCGTTTGAAACCGGACGGATATCTCCTTGTGGAGAACACGGAAAATGAACGATAACCCATGAAAATCCCCTATAAACAGTATTACGACCAGATCCTTTCCGACCCACAACAGTTTCTCATGCCCGCGGTAAACCTCGTCGCGGTATTCCTTGCCTTAGCCGTGAGCTGGTGGATTGTCAATATCGTTGTCAACCGTCTTCAGAAGGGATACGGGGACAGACCTCTTTTCACAAAAAACGATCATTTTTTCAGCCTCCTTAAACGTGCCGGGCATTACGGCATCATCATTGTGGCGGGAACCTATCTGCTCGATCTCTTTCAGTCGCCCGTTGTCCACGACATATTCGGCGCCTTCATGATCATGCTGCTGGCTTCCATCGCCTATAAGATCATGGCCAACATCCTGCCGTTCATCGAAAATAGGGTATCCAAAAAAACGAATACGAAGATGGACGATGTGATTATTGAACTTTCAAAGAAATTCTCGGGGGTTGTGATCTTCACCGCGGGGGGCATCATGGCCCTGGACAAGCTGGGCCTAAACGTAATGCCTTTTGTCGCCGGCGCGGGCGTGGCGGGCGTGGCCATAGGCTTTGCGGCCAAGGATACGCTGTCCAACCTTATTTCCGGCATCCTCCTGATCATCGATCGTCCTCTGAAAGTCGGAGACCGCATTGAGGTGTGGGGCGCCCCGAAAAACTCGTCCACCTGGGGAGATGTAGTGGACATCGGTCTTCGCGCCACCAAGATCAAGACAACGGACAACATCATCATCGTCGTCCCCAACAATGAACTCATGAATCGGGATATCGTCAACTACACGGCCATCTCCGACGAAATCAGGGTAAGGATACCCATAGGCATCGCCTACGAATCCAATCTGAAAAAGGCAAAAGAAATTATCGTTCGAATCTGTCTTGAACTGGACTGGGTCATGAAAATGCCTGAACCGAAGGTGGTCGTAAGGAGTTTCGGCGAGTCTTCAGTAGACCTGCAGGCACGGGTCTGGATCAGCAATCCCCGTCGCCGCATGGATACGATTTCCTACATCACGGATCACGTCAAAGAAGCATTTGATCAAGAAGGCATAGAAATTCCTTACCCGAAACGGGAGATCTACATTAAGAGGAGATCCCCAAAAAAGGAATAAAGAACATATTTTATTCAAGAATCCCGGCAGGAATGGAGTCACGAGGTCTTTTTTGCTGCCGCGTCTTGGATAGACCTTCACCGATCGTCGAGAGGCCCTTCTATGCTGGTACAACAAAACCCTTTGCGTTTCACCTCTTGTCCGTACCAGCATGAAGGGCCCGTGTCCCCATAGGAATCGGATCCGGCAGCAAAAAAAGACCTCGTGACAGCAATACTGGT
>CAVVEP010000010.1:0-19848 GCA_963747015.1 uncultured delta proteobacterium | reverse complement strand
CCATAAAATTATTAAATTGACGGCTACTGTGCCTTTTTGTATGTTTTCAGCATGCTCAGACAAGCCCGAATCGACGCGCCAGGTGCTCTCCACCACATCATCATCAGGGGGATTGAACGAAAAAGAATCTTTCAGGATGATCCGGACGGGAATGATTTCCTGAACAGAATAAGTAATATACTGCCTGAATCCAAGACCGGATGCGCAAGAGGATACAATCGCCGTCATCGTAGAAACGGGCAGCTTGTCCAAAATCGCTACAAATCCATTCCGTGCCAGGAAGACTCGTATCTCCTTGAATTGGTCCGATATATCCATCTGAACCCGTTGGCGCAAGGAACAGTTCGAGCGTAAGTTCAGGTTGAAGTCCCGGGGTTTTACCCAACCCGCGGTGAGCATTTCGGTAAGGCGGGGCCAGGTGATTTCCGAGAAAAATGGCTTTCAAGTTCTGGACGAATGATATTTTATGATTTTATGGACATCCCGAAAATCTCCAATAGCCCTAACACGGATTTGAAACAATATGCCGAAGGAAGCTGCCGTGAAACGGCAAAACCCTGGCGGGCGGCCAAAAGACAATGAATCTATTATTTGATTTGGATGGCACACTGACGGACCCTTTCCCGGGTATCACAAAATGCATTACCTATGCGTTGGATAGGCTCGGCCGAGAATTACCGCCCAGGGAGAGTCTGGGATGGTGTATCGGCCCTCCCTTGAAAAACAGCTTTGCCAAACTCCTTTCCTCTGACGACGGCGCACTTAGTCAAAAGGCCCTGGCCTTTTATCGTGAACGGTTCGGATCGGTTGGTCTATTTGAAAATGAAGTCTATGACGGTATTCCCGAAGCACTGGAGGATCTGCTTGAAAATGGCCATTCGCTCTATGTGGCCACATCCAAACCCGCGGTTTATGCCGAGCGGATTATGGACCATTTTGGTTTGGGGCGCTACTTCAATGGCGTCTATGGAAGCGAACTTGACGGGACCCGTAATGATAAGACGAGCCTGATATCTTATCTCCTGAGAAAAGAATCGATCGCCCTGTCCGAGGCATCCATGATCGGGGATCGCGAGTATGATATGATCGGTGCAAGAGAAAATGGTGTGTGCGGCTTCGGGGTGCTTTGGGGGTACGGGACAAGGGAAGAATTGGAGCTTTCGGGTGCACGCGCCTTGATCGCGACCCCTGAAGCGCTGGCCGCCGCATTCAACGGAAAGTCGGGTCCGCCGCAAAGGGTTTGTCTCAAAGGAGAGCGATGATGAATCTGAAGCTTCGCGATGCCGGGACCACCGACTCAGGTCTTTTCTCCGTGTCTATTCCTCTTCTTACATATGGCGGCTGTTGAAAAATATCCTTTTCTTCTCAACACCTCGGCCCGTCATATAATGCGGAACACCCAGGACATCCAGTCGTGCTAATCTCGGCTTAAAAAGATACTCTCATGTTCCCGCAAAATATGTCAACGTTCTGCGCGAGCGTCCCCCAAATCCTTACGGTCCGGCTGGTGCAATTACGAAAAAATCACTTGAAAAAATGAGACCAAATCCACTATATTCTCTCTCAACAAAAGTTCACTGACATAAATCTGTAGAAATAACCTTCAATAGAGGGCAAAATGGATATCAACTGCGAGGACCCCATTTCCGGAACCAGGATGTGGGGTTTTTTATGGAAAAGGCAGTTTTCTATTTATCCTCCCAAGTGGCATAATGTGTCCGGCGCTTCGCACCGAACCCATCGGGGCGCCGGTGAGTCGCACGAAGCCGCGAAGCGCGGCCCATCAACGCGGTTCGAGTGAGACAAGTTATGACGTGCTCCTCACCCGCGCCCGTTCTCGGCGATGACCTACGCGGCGATTAGCCCCAAAAACAATACAGCAAAAAGATTATCACCGGAATGGTGGTGTTAGAGAAAGAATGAAATGGCAAAGAATGACACAAGTAATAAAACAAACGGCTTTGAACAGAACCTGTGGGATACGGCCAATAAGCTGCGGGGCTCGGTGGAGTCATCCGAATATAAGCATGTAGTGCTCAGCCTGATTTTTCTGAAATTTGCCAGTGACAAGTTTGAGGAGCGGAGGGCCGAGCTGATTGCCGAGGGCAAGGAGAAGTATCTGGACATGGTGGAGTTTTACACCATGAAAAATGTCTTTTACCTGACGGAGGAATCGCGCTGGAGCTACATCAAGAAACACGCCAAGCAGGATGATCTGGCCATCAAGATCGATACGGCCCTGGCCACGGTGGAGAAAAACAACAAGGCCCTCAAAGGCGCGCTGCCGGACAACTATTTCTCCCGTCTGGGGCTGGATGGCAGCAAGCTCGCGGCGCTCATCGATACCATCAGTAATATTGATACGGTGGCCGACAAGAAAGAGGATGTGGTAGGCCGGGTCTATGAATATTTTTTGGGCAAATTTGCGGCCGCCGAGGGCAAGGGCGGGGGCGAGTTCTATACCCCGAAATGTGTGGTCAACCTCATTGCCGAAATGATCGAGCCTTACAAGGGCAAGGTCTATGACCCCTGCTGCGGTTCGGGCGGTATGTTCGTCCAGTCCATCAAGTTTGTGGAGAACCACCACGGCAATACCAGAGACATCTCCATCTACGGGCAGGAGTCTATCGGCGCCACCTACAAGCTGGCCAAGATGAACCTGGCCATCCGCTCCATTTCCGGCAACCTGGGCGAGGTCCCGGCCGACACCTTTTTTAAGGACCAGCACCCGGATCTCAAGGCCGACTACATCATGGCCAACCCGCCCTTTAACCTCAAGGCGTGGCGGGCGCCGACGAACTCACCGACGACCCGCGCTGGGCCGGCTACGAGGTGCCGCCCGCGGGCAATGCCAACTACGCCTGGATTCTCCACATGATCTCCAAACTCTCGGAGAACGGGGTGGCCGGTTTTGTCCTGGCCAATGGCTCCATGTCCACCAATACCAGTGGTGAAGGGGAGATCCGCAGAAAAATCATTGAAAACGACCTGGTGGACTGCATGATTGCCCTGCCCGGACAGCTTTTCTTTACGACCCAGATTCCGGTCTGCCTCTGGTTTATTGCCCGCGATAAGTCTGGCGGGCAACCCTCACCCCTGGCCCCTCTCCCAGAGGGCGAGGGGATCGATTGCGCGACCGCCGGGGGGAGATGTTGTTCATCGATGCCCGCAAGATGGGCACCCTGGTGGATCGGGTCCATCGGGATCTGTCCGAGGAGGAGATTGCCGAGATCGCCCGCACCTACCATGCCTGGCGTGGAGAGGCAGAAGCTGGTGAGTATGAGGACAAGGCGGGTTTCTGCAAGTCCGCCACCCTGGAGGAGATCAAGTCCCATGCCTATGTCCTCACCCCTGGCCGTTATGTGGGGGCAGCAGAGCTGGAGGACGACGGCATTCCCTTTGAGGAGAAGATGGCCGAGTTGAGCGCCACCCTCTATGAGCAGATGCGGGAAGGTGCGGAACTGGACGCCGTGATCCGCAAGAACCTGGAGGTGCTGGGTTATGGGGAGTGAGTGGCGTGAAGTGTTCTTAGACAGAGTTGTATGAAATTGCATCTGGACTATCGTAACCATGGCATTAGATATTGGAGACAGGACATCCATTCTTGCTTTTAAAGACGTGTTCTATATTTGCTTCAATGTGCCTGAAGGTCTTTCTCATTGATTCAGTCTAAAGATGGAACGCAAGACTTTCCGTGGTGATGTTGTTATTGTAATCGAATCAGTGGAAGATATCGAACTGGGAATGATTTGTAATTGCTTTGTTGGACTTTGAAAATGCTACACTTTATGGGTTTCAAAGGTTCGTCGTAGGAATTAAGTCATCCCAGAATCGTGGGTATTCTTCGTATTTCAGTTAGAAACCACAGATGTTGGTCATTTTTACGATGTCGGTACTCGTGCGGAGTCGTTCAACAACAATCAATGATTCATCGCTTACAATAAGTTGACTCCCTCCCATTCCCGAACAAAAAGCCATTGCCCATGTTCTTGGGACACTGGATGACCAGATCGAAGTTGAACCGGCGGATGAATGAGACCTTGGAGGCCATGGCCCAGGCCCTGTTCAAGAGCTGGTTTGTTGATTTTGACCCGGTGATCGACAACGCCCTGGCCGGCGGCAAGGAGATCCCCGCAGAACTCAGCGAAAAGGCCCAGGCCCGCGCCGCCCTCGGCGACAAGCGCCGGCCCCTGCCCGAAGAAATCCGCACCCTCTTCCCCGACGAGTTCACCTACAGCGACGAGCTGGGCTGGATTCCCAAAGGGTGGGAGGTCACCGTTTTGAAAAGTCTCACTACCAAGATAGGGAGCGGCGCAACTCCTCGCGGAGGCCAGAAAGTCTACCTGGAAGAAGGAACAGCGTTAATCCGCAGTCAAAATGTTTACGATTCTGAATTTGTCCTGGGCGGGCTTAGCTCGTATTTCTGAAGAGGCTGCAATGCAATTAAGTAGCGTGACCGTTGAAGAGGAAGACGTTTTACTCAACATTACAGGTGCTTCAATTTTAAGAACATGTGTTGTCATACCAGACGTTTTGCCAGCTCGCGTGAATCAACATGTCGCGATTATAAGATCAAAACAAGGAGTTCCGTCACGATTTTTGCACTTGCACTTATTGCAACAAAAGACAAAGGACTATCTTATGGGGCTTAATGCTGGAGGTTCCAGAGAAGCAGTGACGAAAGGGCATATTGAATCTGTTCCGACAATAAACCCAGGAAGTCAGATACTAAATCATTTCCAGAACCTCACCAAACCAATCTATACTAAAGCAGACCAATTAGGATATGGAATAAGGACCCTCTCTTCTATCCGCGACACCCTCCTTCCCAAACTCCTATCCGGAGAACTCCGCATCCCGGATGCTGAAAAAATGGTGGAGGAACTGGCCCTATGAGCTTGGTTATAGAACCCCAAAAGTCCGAAATCCTGATCTATCAGAACCCTGACGGCCGGATAAAGATAGATGTCATGCTGCATGAGGAAACCGTCTGGCTAACACAAAAACTGATGGCGCGGCTCTTTCAGGTGAAACCGCAGAATATCACCATGCACCTGAAAAACATCTACTTGGAAGGCGAATTGAACCAAGAGGCAACTTGTAAAGAATTCTTACAAGTTCAAACTGAAGGGGACCGCAAAGTTGAGCGCAAACAGAAATTTTACAATCTTGATGCGATCATTTCCGTCGGCTACCGCATAAAATCTCAGGTTGCAACCCAGTTCCGTATCTGGGCCACCCAGCGCCTGAAGGAGTATATCGTCAAGGGCTTTGTACTAAATGACGAGCGTTTCAAGAGTGGCAGCTCCATGAATTATTTTAACGAGTTGCAGGAACGCATTCGCCGGATCCGCCTTTCTGAACGGTTTTTTTATCAAAAGATCAAGGATATCTACACCACCTCCATTGATTATGACCCTCGGGACGAGAAAACCATTACTTTTTTTAAAAAGGTACAGAACAAGCTGCTGTGGGCCATCAGTGAGCAGACCGCCGCGGAACTGGTCTATCACAGAGCAGATGCTTCTTTGCCACGAATGGGCATGCAATCATTGGATAAAACAAACGAGGCGGCCATAAGTAAAAAAGATGTAACCATTGCCAAAAATTATCTGAGTGAAGATGAGATGAAGCTTCTTGGCCTTTTGGTGGAGCAATACCTGGCCTTTGCCGAGACCATGGCCCAGCAACACACCCCCATGTACATGGAGGATTGGATAGAACGGCTGGACGTCATTCTCCGACTTAACGGCCGGGAACTGCTGAGCCACGCCGGAAAGATCAGCCACACCCAGGCCCTGGAAAAATCAACGCTGGAGTATGAGAAGTATCAAGCGGAACAAAAAGCCTTGAGCAAGGCTGCAAGCTTGCGGGAACTGGAGATGGACTTTAAGGCATTACAGATCACCACGTCCGGTAAGGGGGAAGGAAAGTGAAGTTTACCGAGGCACGACTGGAAACGGCCATCATCGAACTGCTGGGCAAGCAAGGCTATCCCCATGTCCTTGGCGAAACTATCAGCCGCGAGCCGGGCGAGGTTTTGATCAAGGAAGATCTGAAAAACTTCCTGGCCGGTCAATATGCCGAAGACAACATCACGGCCAATGAGATTGACGCCATTATCCGCCAATTGGAGACCCTGCCCGCCTCGGATCTCTACGAATCCAACAAGACCATCATGAAGATGGTGGCCGACGGTTTTCTGCTCAAGCGGGAGGATCGCAACCAGAAGGATCTCTATATCCAACTTATCGACTATTCGGATCTGACGGCGTTTCGCACCCCCAAGGCCGGCGAGGTGGCAACCGTGATTGCCGATCCCCAGAAAGTCTATGGGACCGGCAATAACATTTTCAAGATGGTCAACCAGTTTGAGATCTTCGGGTATGAAAGACGTATTCCCGACGGCATTCTCTATATCAACGGCCTGCCCCTGGTGGTCTTTGAGTTTAAGAGTGCCGTCCGCGAAGATGCCACCATTCATGACGCCTTTATCCAGCTTACGGTGCGTTATAAACGAGACATCCCGGAACTCTTCAAATACAACGCATTTTTGGTGATCAGCGATGGGGTCAATTCCAAAACGGGGTCATTTTTTGCTCCTTATGAGTTTTTTTACTCATGGCGACAAAAACGCGACCCTCACCCCGGACCCCTCTCCCAAGGGGAGAAGGGAGAACAATGTTATCGTGGCGGGTTTGAATTTTCGGGCTTGGTTGATATCGCTCGGGAATTAAGAAAAAAACAGACTCCGGCTGAAGCTGTTATGTGGCAGCTACTGCGTAACCGGCAGTGTATGGGGTTGAAATTCAGACGGCAGCATCAGATTGGCGATTACATCGTCGATTTTTTCTGCAATGAAAGAAGCCTGGTGATCGAACTTGACGGTGCTATTCACCAAAAAAAAGAACAGCACAAAAAAGATACCAAAAGAGACGCGTACCTTAACGCATTAGGTTTTACGATTCTCAGAATCAAAAATGAAGAATTTTTGTCGAATCCGGAGAATACGCTTCAAAAAATCGCATCAACGTCATTCAACGCATCAGGCTCCTCTCCCTCTGGGAGAGGCGGGGGTGAGGGTTACATCTCAACCGGAGGGTCAGCCGCAGTAGGCATAAACACGCTATACACATTGATTCAAGGCCTCTTCAATAAGCATACGTTAAGAGATGTAATACGCAACTTCATCTATCTGCCTGACAGCTCGCGCAAGGAAGAAAAAATCCTCTGCCGCTATCCCCAATACTATGCGGCCACCAAACTCTACGCCAACATCAAAGCCCATCGCCGCCCCGGGGGAGATGGCAAGGGCGGCACCTATTTCGGGGCCACGGGCTGCGGCAAGAGCTTTACCATGCTCTTTTTGACCCGGCTGCTCATGAAGAGTGTTGATTTTGCCAGCCCCACCATTGTACTCATCACCGACCGCACCGACCTGGACGACCAGCTCTCCGCCCAGTTTGTGGGAGCAAAGGGCTATATCGGCGACGATGCGGTGATCAGTGTGGAGAGCCGGGCCCAGCTCCGGGAATTGCTCAAGGGCCGAAACAGCGGCGGCGTCTTTTTGACCACCATCCATAAATTCACCGAAGACACCGAGCTGCTCACCGAACGCACTAACGTGATCTGCATTTCCGACGAGGCCCACCGCAGCCAGGTGAATCTGGATCAGAAGGTGCGGGTGACACCGGAAGGCGTCAAGCGTACCTACGGCTTTGCCAAATACTTGCACGACTCCTTGCCGGGCGCCACCTATGTGGGCTTTACCGGCACGCCCATTGACGCTACCCTGGATGTGTTCGGAGCGTTGGTTGATTCCTACACCATGACCGAATCGGTACAGGACGGCATTACCGTCCGCATTGTGTATGAGGGGCGGGCGGCTAAGGTGCTGCTGGATAACGCCAAATTGCAGGAGATCGAGGACTATTACGCCCAGTGCGCCGAACAGGGCGCCAGCGACTACCAGATCGAGGAGAGCAAAAAGGCCAACATCAAGATGAACGCCATCCTGGGTGATCCGGACCGCCTCAAGGCCGTGGCGGCTGATTTTGTTGAACACTATGAAAGGCGGGTGAGCGAGGGCGCGACGGTGAAGGGCAAAGCCATGTTTGTCTGCTCCAGCCGTTTCATTGCCTACGATTTTTACAGGGAGGTAATTGCGCTGAGGCCGGAATGGGCCGAGATCAAGGTCTGTGAAGAGGGGGCGAGTTTATCCGAAAGAGAGCAGAAAGAAATCAAGCCCATGGAGCGAATCAAGATGATCATGACTCGTGGCCAGGATGACCCCAAAGAACTCTACAATCTGCTGGGCGCCAAGGAGTATCGCAAGGAGATGGACCGGCAGTTTAAAAGCGCCAAATCAAACTTCAAGATCGCCATTATCGTTGATATGTGGCTCACCGGTTTTGATGTGCCTTTCCTGGATACCCTTTACATCGACAAGCCGGTTCAGCGCCATAACCTGATCCAGACCATCTCGCGGGTCAATCGCAAGTTTGAGAATAAGGAAAAGGGGCTGATTGTCGATTATATCGGTATCAAGAGCCAGATGAACAAGGCCCTGGCCCACTATTCCAATGCCGACAAGTCCAACATCGAGGAGATCGATCAATCCATCGTGGTGGTGAAAGACCATCTGGATCTGCTGGGTAAGATCTTTCATAAGTTTGATACCACTCCCTATTTTAATGGGATACCCCTTGCCCAGCTGCAGTGCCTGAATATGGCGGCCGAGTTTGCCATGATCACCGACAAACAGGAAAAGCGGTTCATGTATCTGGTTCAGCGTCTGAAGGCGGCTTATGACATCTGCTGCGGCAGTGATGGGTTCAGTCAGGAGGAACGCGACCATGTGCACTTTTATCTGGCGATTCGTTCCATTGTTTTCAAATTGACCAAAGGAGATGCGCCCGACGCCGCCCAGATGAATGCCAAGGTTCGGGAGATGATCAAGGAGGCGCTGGCCAGCGACGGCGTGGAAGAGATTTTCAAGCTGGGCAAGGAACAAGGCAAGGAGATCGACCTTTTTGACGAAGATTATTTGGCCAAGATCGACAAGATCAAACTGCCCAATACGAAAATAAGAATATTGCAGCAACTGCTGGCCAAAGCCATTAACGATTTTAAAAAAGTCAACAAAGTCGCGGGAATTGATTTTTCAAAAAAGTTCAAAGCCTTGGTGGACAAATATAACGAGCGTAAGGAACACGATGTTCTGGTGAGTAATGTACTGGAAGATTTCACCGATGAGATCATCGATCTGTTTCACGCACTGAAGAAAGAGAAAGAGTCTTTTGCCGACCTGGGCATCGATTTTGAGGAGAAGGCTTTTTATGACATCCTGAAGGCATTGACCATAAAGTACGACTTTGAGTACCCGGAAGACAAGTTGTTGGTGCTTGCCAAAGAGGTCAAAATAGTTGTTGATGACAAAGCCAAATACACCGATTGGAGCAGACGGGATGACATCAAGGCGGAGCTGAAGGCTGATTTGATTATTCTCCTGGCAGAGCACGGCTATCCGCCGATCGACCGGGATGAAGTGTATAAGGAGATTTTCGAGCAGGCTGAAAATTTTAAGAAATATCAGAAAAATCTGTAGGATGTGTGAGATGTGGGGAATGGGAACGTAGGGGACATTTTGACTCATTGTATTCGGGGCGAATCGATACAATTGGGGAGAAGCTTTGGTTCAAGGCGAAAGGACGTAAGGTAATTGAAGGCGATGGGAGTTCCCAACTGAAGGAATCCCGGGCACCTTACAAGGGCAATTTGGCGCTCGAAAATGAGCCCTTAAGGCTTCAAAATGAATGTTTCCGGGAAGACCCTGTTTAAGAAACAATATGATGGCGTGGTCCGACCCCGACCGGATTTTTTTTAACCTTTGTCAGGTTTGGCTTTACACCGCCCGGTCCCTTACCTTCTAGTTCGGCATTGGTTAAGATTTTGAGAAGATGGCGTGGATTTCGAATGGTGGCATAGAGGAGCTTAGCATGAAGAAGAAATTAGTGGTAGTCACAGCCGTGGCGGTGTTTCTCGCGTTGGTCGGTTATTTGGTTCTTCCAGGCCTGCTCGTAAAATGGGCCACGGAATCGGAAAGAAAGGCTGCGGGTCTGCAGCAAAAGACAGTTCGTGTCGGGGACCATGAGATTGCGTACCTCGAGGGGGGCACGGCGAGACCGTCCTCATGGTCCATGGCTTTGCAGCCAACAAAGACAATTGGCCCCGTTTCGCCAAATTGATCTCTCCGGCCTACCATGTGGTGGCACTGGATCTTCCCGGTTTCGGGGAAAGCACCTGTTTGGAAGACGCATCCTACAGCATTGCGGACCAAGCAAAGAGGCTGAACCGGTTTGCCGATGCTGTTGGCCTTAAGAAGTTTCATATAGTAGGCAATTCCATGGGGGGGCATATCGCGGCTCGATACACAGTTATGTTTCCCGACAGAGTGCTCACGCTGGGGCTTTTCGACTCAGCTGGTGTGCGATCACCCGTTCCGAGTGAAATGATCAAAAGACTATCCAAAGGCGAGCCCAACCCACTGGTCGCTGGATCAGTGGACGAGTTTGATCGGCTGATCAAATTCGTGTTTTCAACACCGCCGGACATTCCGAGATTCGTAAAGAAACTCCTCGTGGAGGAGGCTCAGAGACACAAAACCAGCAACGAGAGAATTTTCAAACAAATCTTAGATGAAAGCGCGTCGCTGGAGCCGGACCTACCGAAGATCAAGGCTCGTACGCTTGTGCTCTGGGGCGACCAAGACCGGGTCCTGGATGTATCGTGTGTGCAAATCTTAAAGAAAGGGCTGCCGAATTGTACTGTGGTGATCATGCAAGACTGCGGGCACCTGCCCATGATCGAGAGACCGAAAGATGCTGCAGAGCATTATTTGGCCTTCTTGAAGGGCGTGTGAAGGCATTTTTGTCAAGGATATTGTCCTGTTACCAAGGTTGCCACTGGCACTTGTCGGATCGGACACGACGGTGGCGCCTAAATGACTTGCTAATGGCATCCATGGATGGGCTCAAGCCTGCTCTTGACTCATTCTTGAGGGTGGAATGAATAAGGCTACGTAAATCTCCAATACTTCCCTGCCAAATGGGTTCATTTTCAGCGCACAATACGGCCTTTCCCTACTTAGTTTTTCGGATACGCTGCATATAATTAAAAAACGGTGGCTCAAACTCATGCCCCCGGACGGCCCATCGGTTTCATCAAAGGAGCGATGGTTAGCGTGCTGTTGGATATTGGTGTCTTTACGGTTTACGGGAGCTGCTCCTGGCCGTATTCTGAAATACGCAGCGGGAGGTTTTCTGGAAAAATGCCTTTCTGGTTACATTTTCTTTCTGTGGCTTCTCTGGCGGCAGCCGGCATTTGCAGCTTGATCATTGCGTTGGATGTAGTCAAACATCGCCAACATATGAAGATAATGAATCTCGTCTGGCCTATCACCGCCTTATATAGCGGGCCTTTGGGGTTGTGGGCCTACTACCGCCTTGGACGGCTTTCCACCCGAGAGAGCGTTCATCGCGCAAAGGAACTCGGACAACCGCCGCCGGGAAAAAATAGGCCCATATGGCAGAGTACATTCCTTGGAGCAACACACTGCGGCAGTGGATGTACCCTTGGAGATATCTGGGCGGAGTGGGCGGTCTTCTTCTTTCCAATCACCCTTTTTGGAAAAACCATTTTCGGGGCCTGGGCATTGGATTTTGTTCTGGCCTTTGTCATCGGCGTTCTGTTCCAATACTGGACCATCAAACCGATGCGCGACATCACTGTTGGCCGGGGCATCGTGGAGGCTCTCAAGGCGGATTTTCTCTCCCTGACCAGTTGGCAAATCGGCATGTATGGATGGATGGCCATCGTTACCTTCGGCCTTTTCGGCCACGAGATCGAGAAGACAAGCCCTTTATTCTGGTTCATGATGCAAATCGCGATGCTTTTCGGATTGATGACCAGCTATCCGGTCAATTGGTGGCTGCTAAGGAAGGGAATTAAAGAGAGGATGTAAGAACGTACAGGACATAGCGAACAGGTCGGGCCGTGGGAAGGCGTCGTACGCTCAGGTCATGCTACCTCCCAAAAAAGCAAGTCAATGTATTATGGGACTTCAGTTCAGGCGAAATGTTATTTTTTACGACAGAGATACATGTATTTCCCGGCACCGAAGCCTTTGGCAAAGCTTTTCGATTGTTGACAGACGGATATCAGTAGCATGATTCTCCATACGAGGAACAACAGATTTTGTTCTCTTTAAACCCACAACCTGGCACTGAACGCAGACGGCTGAATGCGGGGCGGTTTGATTTACAAACCGAGCCTCATGCTTGATCCTTTCATATAAATTCCATCTTTCATTTTTCCGCTTGGCGTGGTACTGTTCGCCGCTGTTTTGAGGATGGATCAACTGATTAGACAAACAAAATCGGACCACCAACCGGAAACGGTTGCGAAAATGGATGGAACAAGGAGCGTACATGGGCCTCATATCCGGATCCGGGAGCTTTACCCGGTATATTGTGGAAGGCGAGCTGGAAAATAATTTTTTGGGAACCCTGTTTGAAAGAATTTCCCCATACCTCTTTCGGGATCTGGACGAAAACTCCCTGGAAGGACGCAGCATGGGGTGGGTGAACATCATGGACATGTTTGATAGCCGATTTTCGGCCCTCGAATTTTTGAAGGAACCCTACATTGCCATGACTCTGCGGATTGATGAAAGAAAAGTTCCCCCTACGGCATTGAGGCAGCACTGCCTTGAAGCGGAGAACCGGATTAAAAAGGAAGAGAACCTGGATTTTCTCTCAAGGACAAGACGATCGGAGATCAAGGAGGCCGTCCAGATGCGTCTCCTCAAAAGGGCCATTCCCGTTGCCAGGACCTATGACATGATCTGGAATTATTCCACCGGTTTTGTTCTGTTCGGCGGCATCAATAACAAACTGTGCGACGAATTCGCGAAGCTTTTTCTTCAGACATTCGATTTGCATCTCCAGGCGGTCTGCCCCTACACCCTTGGCAGCCGGTTTCTGGAAAAAGAAGGAACCTCTCCCGAACTCCTCGACTCCCTCACCCCTTCTGACTTTACGGAGGAAAATTAGGCATGCAACTGCTGGAAAAAGTAACAAAGACGGAATTTCTTGGAAGAGAGTTTTTGGCCTGGTTGTGGTTCAGAGCGGAAACAGAGCAGGGCGTTTACGATCTTTCCGAAGGTGCGAAAGCGGATCTCTGGCTTGATGGCCGTATAACGCTTCAGGGAGAAAACGAAAGGGGGGTGGAAACCATCACCTGCACAGGGGAAGCCCAGAACATGAAAGAGGCTCGTTTTGCCTTGGCCGAGAGCAAAGGAATCACCCAGGCCATGATCAAACTGGGCATCGGCGACAATCAATGGTCCTTCACCCTTGATTCCACCTGGATGAATTTCAGGACACTCAAGACACCCCGGGTCATGCAGGATAAAAAGGACGATCCGGATGGCCTTTTCTATGAAAAACTGTTCCTGATTGAAGAGGCCGTGGCCGCCATGGATGAAATCTACGCCAATTTCATAAAATTGCGGTTTTCTCCGGAATGGCACGACCAGGAATTGCCCGCACTCAAGAAATGGATCAGTGAGGGAAGGTAAGGGAAGGGAAAGTCAGCAGTTGCTTTTCTCAACGTACACCTGAACAGTAAAGTCATGGAGGCTTTTCGGCGCGGCGACGAAATTGTGCTTCGTGAACCGTCTAAAGGAAGGTATCCTGTGCAAAAACCGTCTTACCGCCTGTTGTGCAATGTTAAAATGGAATTATGCCTCTGCTAAAGGCGTCCGAATCGGACCATTGGCGCCATTTCGAGACAGACCCCCATGGCCTCAGATTACAGAAATCCAAAATGAGAATTGCTGGGTTTTCTGTCAAGATATTAAAAGACGTACTTTGATTATTCACTGAAGTCTAAACCTGATTCCCTATTTTGGAACCTGCCCCCAGCGCCCATCCATAAAGACGATGCGTTAAAACCGCCGAACACCAACATGCCGGCTGCGACCAAAAAGAACAGGCTGGTGATTCCATATCCCAGATACACCACCGCCACCGCCGGGCCTCCCACCGCAATGAAGACTCTGACGATTGCGCCTACCACGGGCCAAATCACTTTGCTGGCTCCCATATTCACACCGACCATGGAGGTGAGGGCCGCGCCGATTCCGAATATCAGGGTTATCAGCAGGAACTCCAACCGTGCCCCGATGCCGTATCCCGCCAGAGCGGCAGGACCAAAGCGACTGACGAGGCTTGTGATGCACAATATCGTAAAAATGTTGAGGATTGGTGACAATGAGGCCGGCAATCCCACTTTCAGGATATCTCTGAAAAGAGCGATTTCTAACCGAAGAGAATGTATCCGCAGTTTAACCAGGGGATTCCCAAAGATGAGTGGCAGTAGCCGCAGTGTTGTGGTGATCAGCGTCGATGAAATCTTGGAAAAACCAAGGCCAATGCTGCCAATGACCTCGTACCAATTTGGCCTACGTACCACACCTCTGCAATACTCACTGATGACTGAAAGAGAAAGGCGATAACATTCGGGCTTGCCAGACGAAGCAGTAACGGGAGTATCGGTCCATTTAAAATATCGCAGCTAAGCTTGTTAGATTGGGTTGTCATAATGGGGGATTAGCCGTTTTCTCGTTCCTTTTTCATATTCTCTCAATGCCTTTACAAAAGCTTCAATGTTCTCGTTTCTTGCGGGCGGGTAAATATCCGCTGGTGGGCTTACCGCTGTGAAACCCATGTCCAGATACTGATTGACTTTTTCGGTTATCTCAGCCGGGGTGGCATTGGCAAGCATACCGGAATCTCCACATTGACCAAAAAGCGGCACCCGCTCAGACAGTCGCCCTATGGTCTTCTCGATGTTGCATCCTTTATCCAGGATAACCCCGTCCGGGTCACATGCCAGCGTGAATTCAACAACCGTCTCTGAATTACCGAAAAGAAAAACAATTCTGGGAATCTGCCTGGGTTGAAAAATTTCCTGAAGGCAAGGAAGAAGCAGCTTGCGAAATGGTTTTGGTGAGATATTGGCGCCACCCTCCTCAACAACAGTCAGAAAATCAACGCCTGCAGAAGCGTAAAGATCCATTAATTTGCAGATGAATGCCGTAAGGCGGTCGAGGATTTTGCGGGTTTTATCCGGTTGCTTCAATACTATCCGATAAAGCTTCTCCATATCCATCACCTGGCCGGCCAGCGTAAACGGACCGGGGATGAAAACCCCCACCGAGCCTTTATTCCGTGCCTGTTCTTTGATGAACGCAATGCTTTTCAATATGGCCGGCATTCGACCTTTTTCAGCCAGGGCATCTGGAATTTTAATATCGTCTTCCGGGGTGAAGGGTTTGTCAGCGATGGTCGGGTATACCGGATTCCCATCGAACCCGTCGTGGTATTGGACCCGGGCACCGAGCATTTCCGCCTCCACATTCAGATCAAAGGGCAGCACCGTCGATTCAAAGCCGAACTCAAAGCTCATGAGGGCGGCCTCAGTCATGGCTCGGGGGTCCCTCATGGTATCATTGAACGGCAACCCCCTTTCCTTGAGGCGGACCAGAGGCAGAAAGGGTCCCGTAAGGGTGACCGGCCTGGTTCCCTTTTGAAATTTTCTTATTAATCGGACAAGCGGGTTGCTCCCTTCCATCTTCTCGGTCATGCGTTCTGCTCTTTTTTGACGGTGTTTTTCCATCGATTGCGGTCCAGAGCTTCCATGAGAACATTTTTCAGGCCATCGACGCCTATTTCTTTACGGTCGAGAATGGGGAGACCGGTAAAGTCCACGATCTCATCGATCCTCGACTGGTAATCGTCCAAATCACCCATGGCATCCAAAAGAATGATGCCATCGAGCATGCTGTACATTTCACGGGTTCGTTCTTTTGTTTTTCCCCTTATTTTCTCCGCAAATTGGATAAAAGCTGGATTCAAAAACAGATACTTATGATCCGGGTCCATTTTAAGAAGATTTCCTTTACCCCCGAGCAGGCAGTCGATGCAGTTCAATCCATCGACCTTGACCGCATCGTATTTGTCCATCAGCGTTTTCATTTCACCGTTAAACCCCAGACAGACATCGCCGTAGACGACGATGATGCCTTGCGTTCGCAGCTCTGAATACTTTTTGAGGGCTTTGTTTAGCCCACGATCCAGCAGATTGTAATCCACGTGCAACCGTTCACTCAGAAAATGGACCTCCACATCGATATCGCCTTTTCCCAAGAGGTGTTCAATTTCTTTTCGCAAAATACCGCAGGAAATCACACAAGGTCTTTCAGGGCGCTTCATCTCATACTCCTGTTGGGGATTATTCGGCAAAGAATCTAATTAAGTGCTTGAGGAGCTAATGCGTAAAATTGGGTTTTCTTCATCATTCATCCCCGTCAAGGACTGCACAAACAGGGTGACCAATACAGCTAAAGACTCAAAATCAATCAATTGAGTCGCATTGCGATCGAACAACAGGGTGGCCCGGGCAGGAAATTCATCGTCTCGGTCATAGAAAATGAGCTGAAGTAAAATGTGCGGAAGCAAATCAAAGGTTATGCTGATCGAACCCAATCCAGCGACCTCGCCTTGATGGCCCCCGATAGCCTCCGCGGCCGATAACAATTCTGGAACTCGACCTTGAAAGCACTTTATGATGGGACGTTCCAAGGCGCTCTCAGAATAACTGCCTTGCTTGAACAAAGGCCCGGCAAGCTCCGCAAAAGTTACAAATTGTCCGACCGGTCGGCTGCGGCTGGCTTTTAAAATGTAATGAATTAATGCACTTCCAGTAGGATATGAGACTCTTTGGCCATCCAATCTCCGTACACCATCATTGGATACCAGGTAGTTGACGCCTGAAAACGAGACCTCAGCCTCCCCCGCATCGTTCAGTTGAAGATTAAGGTGTTCTGCTGAGGCGGCAATATCCACAACTGATAGATGTGTGAGAAGATCCTCATAAATCCATTTATGACCGCCAATGGCCTTTGATTCTTTCAAAATATCATCCTCGTTCGTTATATCTCCTCAACGTTCATGATGATCGCACCCTTGGACTTCAACGGGAACCCGATCTTGTTTCCCATGTCCTCGATCCAGGCGGCCGTCTCCTCGAAACGGTCGCCTTTTGTTTCGATGGCAACTGTTCCTTTCTACACTTCCAAACTACGCCGCTTCAACCCGGCAGGGAACATAGCGGTGCATAGGGGTTCCGACAAAGTCTCGGTTTGTGTTTTTTGTTAATCTGTTGACGTTAGCGCCGTATGTAACGCCATCGTAGACAAGACCAAATCCTTGCGGAATGATGACCTGGCCCTTTCTGGCATCCGTGGTTGCTTCGGCCTCTATTTTTTCCTCCCCGGCTTCCGTGATGACCCTTACCATCTGTTTATCAACGATGCCCAGCGTTTCCGCATCAGAGGGATTTATTGCCAGGGTGCAGGGCCGCCTGCCTTCGTTCCACGCAGGGTCCCGCATAGCCGTATTGGAATTCATGTCCATATGACGTCCCGCCATCAGGATCAATGGAAATTCAGGATCAAGTTTCAGCCGTTTCTCTTCCTCACCGGGACTGATTTCCTTCATCCAGTCTTCCGCCTCCGCGGTATGAAGCCGTATCCTGCCGTCCTTTGTGGCCAATCTGCCAAGGTTTTTCCCGATATCCTGTACTCCGACCAACACGCCTTCCGGATGCTCGATGATGGCCTGGTAGAGGGCCTGCCCCTGGTCCGGTCCGGCGTCGAATCCCACCCTTGCGGCCTCCTCCTGCTTTGCCGGGGACCTCTGTAAAAACCCGGTGAAATAGCTGGCCAGGTGGGCGGAACCGATAGCATTGCCCAGCGTCTTGGCTGCTATGAAGGGCGCCCTCTTCATGTTCTCGGGATGCTTCATTACATAACCTATCAGCGCGTCACGGTATGTCCTCAGGCTGCCGCTTCCGGCGGCCTGGTAAAGGGAGTCGGGCAGTGCGGGAATCAGCCCCATGGCGTCGGCCAGGAGAGTGAATATCTCACCCGGTTCTTTCTGCTCTCCTTCTACCTCAACAACAGGCCGGCGCAACCGGCTGATTACGTCCAGGAAACCTTCGTTGGTTTTGGAGGGGATAATAGCGTCCGCCGGGCTCCATGATTCGTAGGCCGACCTGCAGGGCAGGACGTAGTGTGCAAGTGCGGCGGTCTCACTCATTGCAATCTCGGTTACCACCAGCAGATCGAGCCGCCCGAATGCCTCTTCATACGCGGTCGTATCGGCATAAGACCGCAATGGATTGGCGCCCAGGACGAAGGCGGCCCTCAGCCGGTCGGGACGGTCGTTCGAGATCTCTTCCGGCATCACATTGGGAGGGAACATCCCCGCAATGGCCGGAATGTTGGTTACCGCCGTCCTCCACGTCTTGGGGTCATTCGGATCTGAGTACATCTTTCCGCCAACAAGGTAGTTTCCTCCCGGCACACCGATGCGTCCGCAGATCGCCGGCAGCACAACGAGCAGATAGGATACAAGGGCGCTGTGCCGGTTCATCAGGATGCCAAGATCGTCACGCAGGCAGGACCGGCGTTTGGCGAATTCCCGGCAGACCCGGAACACCTGGTCGTATTCCAGTTCGCAGACCTTTAGCGCCGCGTTGACGTCAAATCCGGCGAACCAGGGCAGTATCTCCTTGAACCCGTTAACGTGTTTGTCGATGTATTCCCGGTTATGCATACCCTCTTTGAGGATGATGGCAATCATCGATTTCAGCAGCAAGGCATCCGTACCCGGCCGAAGGGCCAGGTGGATATCCGCTATTTTCGCGGTTTCCGAACGCCGCGGGTCGACCACCACAAGCAGCTTGTCCGGGTCTTTGGAGATTCTGGTCAATACTCTCCTGGCCTGGGGGATATGGTGGCTCATCATCCCATTCCAACCGACGGCCATCAGCATCTCGGTATTCTCGTAATCAGGCGCCAGTTCGAGCAACTGGCTTCCGAATGTCAGCCCGTGCGCCCAATACCGGCCGGAAAACTCCTGGTTGGCGGATGAGTAATGGTAACGGGACCCAAGAGCCTGAATAAAGCCGGCCAGGAACCGGATCGGGTAGAAGTTGAATTCGCCCCCGCCGGCTACCGAGGCCAGGGACCGCGGCCCATGCTCCTGAAGTATCTTCTTGAGTTTTTCCGCGATTTCGCCGATTGCCTGATCCCAGCTTATGCGTACAAACTTGCCGCCCGCCTTCTTCATCGGGTAAAGCAACCGGTCCGCATTGTGCTCATGATATGCGATGTTCAAGCCCTTTCGGCAGACGTATCCTTCGCTGACAGGGCTGTCCTTGTCAGGGCGGACTTTAACAATACGGTTGTTTTCAACTTTGACTTCAAGGCCGCAGCAGACAGCGCACATTACGCAGGTGGTCTTCTTCCATTCTTCCATGATACGCTCCTTTCCTGGTGTAGATCCGGCAAAAGGTTCTTCATTTCCTCATATCCAGTTTGCTTTACTTCGGGGGTGTCCGCATCATCCCGGAAACGATTCTCACTTCTTTATTGGGATTGCTTTTGGCCCTTGATTCCGCTTTGGATCCGGCCGTAACGTATACCCTCTCCTGACGGTCTTTCAGCGGCTTGAGTATCCTTTCTACATGTTCTTTCTTGTTTCCCAGATAAGCGGGTTTGACTTCTTCTCCCGCAGGACAGACCGCCATGCAGTAGCTGCACCGGTAGCTCATCTTAAACATCAAAGATTGCCACATCAGGCCCGTCTCCCGATCATCGAAATGAGAACGATATTCCTCCATGTCGCGAGAGGTGACGATGGTTCCACCAGGTTATTA
>CAVVEP010000009.1:0-56299 GCA_963747015.1 uncultured delta proteobacterium | reverse complement strand
CAGGCCATGCGGTAGCCGGCTATGTCACAGACAATACGACAGACCTCGTCGAGCAGGATCTGCTCGTCCTCGGCCCGTATAAGGACTTGGTTGCAGTCGCTGATGGCCCGCAGTTCCCGATTCAGGCGGTGCAGGGCCTCCTCTCCCAGAATGCGCTCCGTGATATCCATGCCGAAGGAGACGGTTAAGATGTCTGCACCCGCCCCGGAGATTGTGCTGTTCTGCCACGAGATGAACCGCTCTTCCCCTGCTTTTGTGAGGATAGGGTTTTCAAGTGTTGTCGGCATGGCGCCGGTTTTCTGCTGATAGTCCTGGAACGTCTCCCATACATAGCCGTAGCGCTCTTTCGGCACAATCTTCTCAAACCAATCAATGCCTGTCATTTCCTCCATGGTGTAGCCGGTAATTAGCTCCGCGGCATGGTTGAACATCCGTACACGGCCATCAGCGTCAAGCCCCAGGATCATCATATTCGCTGACGAGATGAGTTGCTGCAGGTGCTTCATGAGCATTACGCAATTCTGCCTCCGCCCTGTTGCGCTCCGTCAACTCGATCTTGAGTTGCTCGTTTAACCTGATGAGATCCGCCGTCCGCTCGGTCACGGTCGCTTCCACCTCCTCGTTCACCCTTTTCAATGCCGCTTCACTCTGTGAAAGGTTTTTGAACAGGAGATCAAAAGGTCTTGTCAGGCCCGTGATGACGATGGCCCTGTAAATGAGATAGAAGGAGATGAGGGTAAAGAAATGGCCAATCATGTTGGACAGGCCGTAGACGCTGATATGGAAGGTGAAGGATAGTTCCGCAAGAATGGCCAGGAAAATGGACGCCGCAAGCAGCCGCAATACTTCCCGTTCAAATTCTCTTCGATAGCGGAGCAGCATAACGACGCTGACCGCAAAAATCAGGATAATGATGTATTCACTGATCTTCTTGAACGGCGTGAGCCCGCTTCCTTCGATGAAGCAGTCAGGGAAAATATTCCAATAGAAGATTGAATTCAGCAGGAAGAACGTGGCCGCGACATAAATCGCAAATACAAGGTTCTGGTTCAGCCTCCGGCGGAAAAAGAAAGGAGCAATCAGGAACGAAAGACCTTCCATGTAACGGGCGGCTATCCACAACTGGGTTGGCAGATTCGCGTCGAAACCCTGGAAAACCCCCATTCCCTTGTAGGCAAGCATATGGGGCAATTCGATAATGCCGACAAACAGGTAAGAGATCCCGATGAACGAAAGATAATTGTTGTCCAGAGATTTTGTTCAGTTCCAGGCCAGTACAAAGATACTCCCGGCTATAACGACGGTGTATATCTCGGCCAGGGTATGAAAAAGCGGGTAACTGTAAAGGCTGGTCAAGTAGAGCCCGACCAAAACGGCTATTCGTACCATGATATCCATCATCTTCTTGGTCATTTGGATGGGTCCTCCGAATTCCAGACGATGTTTGCAAAATGGTTATCCTTCTGCTTCGCGTCACGGTGGCACAAAGGGAAAAAGGAATCATTCCTTGGTATGCGATATCACGGGGTGAAACGACAAAAATTTCATAGGGGATCATTTTTTTTCGGAACAAATCCGGTGGTTTCGTGTATGTGTTGATGGGAAAGAGCCCATTGAACAGGAAACCCAATGACCGAATCCCGAAAAGACAGTATAGCACGAACTGAAAAAAAAGAATGGACTTTTGCTTTTTTTTAAGCAGGAGTAGGTTGCCGCCCCAAAGCTGTGCCAAAATTTCCGGCCGCCTTGATTTCCTCACATTCCATGATTGAGATACAAATTGAAGAACTTGACAAAAAGAGCGCGATTTCATTCGACGAGTTTCTCCAGCGGCGGAACACCGCGGATTATTATGGAGAAGATCTGTTCGACAGAGGGTTGCCAATGCAGTGGGTAGGGAAATGGAGACCATGGCTAAAAGAACCGGCTCCAGAGAGAAGTCAAAGAATTGGTGGCACACCCGGACCTGGTCGGTCAGGACGAAAAGACCCTGGACGTTTGCACGCGTTGGCACCGGTTTTGTCACGAATTGACCTACGCCTACCAGGATCTGGCCATGGAGGAGGTGGAGAGTGTATTTCCATAACCCGCTCGAAACTATCCGGGCCGGGAAATCACCGATGTCCACCATCACGTGAAACAACTGGGCCAAACCATAGCAGGGATGTTTGCCGCAAAAGCGGATACAAGATCATCAAGGAAATCATGAAGAAGCTCTGCCTTATTATCGGCGTAACTGCATTCGGTTGGATAGGCTGGTGGATCGGCGCAAAAATCGGATTTATCACTGCATATGTTTTAAGCATCTTCGCCGGCATGGTAGGAGTCTACGTGGGCTTGCGAATATACCGAGATTATCTATCGTAATTTGAAGAGCAAAACATAAACAAGAAATTACAACCAGCATGGTCAGGGTATCAGGAATCAAGATAATCACCTCGCTTAAATTTTATGACCTCCAGGGAAGATGTGATCAAGGCATCGTTCAGGATCTCTTTCAGCCCGTCTCCGGTTGGAAGTGAATGGAGGACCGGGGTCAGGTTTTCCTTTTCGATTTCCATTCTTTTAATCAAAGGATGAATGTCCCGTAAGGTTGCCCGAGGGTCCAGTAGTTTGTTCCGGTATTCTTCAAGGATGTCCAGGAATTTCTCCGTACGTTCAACGACGGGGTCGTTCTGAACGGCGAAAGGGGTGTTGAACTGAAACTGCGCGACACTGCTTATCATCGGTGGTTTCTTGCTCCCTTTTACTGCGCTTGAGGGTTCATTGTTGATGGCCTCTTCGAGCATAGCCGAGAATTCGTCCTTGCCGACAGGCTTATCGGCATTAGAAGCTTTTTCGGGATACTGCATTCTCAGGATTTCCGGATTGGGATCGATTTTCATGGCGTTGGTTTCTCCTTGGTTTCTCTTGTGCTATCTATATCGGCGGAAACAGGGAAGAACTTAAGCCGAAAATTCAATAATTCTCCCGGCGATCCCGGGCTCGATTCTAATTGAGCCACTATGCAACAACCGTGCTATATTCCGATGATAGCAAATACTATTAGTGATATTAGTTGTTTATACTATGTTCGATGAGGAAATTGAGTCAGGCAGTCCTATGAAAAGAGGCAATAGTTTCCTGTTTGAAAATCCTGCTTGACCATAATTGCTCGGAAAGATGCCCACTCCGATTTTGTTATCTGATAGCCTTTCACATCTTTTCCCTGCTTTTTTCTTGCCCTTTTCATTTATAAGCCCTGCATCCGGTATTTTGGAAGGGACTTGAAAACACCCGATGCAGGGTTCAGGTTCCCGACGGGGAATCATGGCGCAATGATTCCTAAAGGCCGTTCTGTAGCAATTGTTCCAGTTCCTTTAACCCCATGTGGTCCAGGCCGAGAGATTTCAGGGTCCTGCCGGTTTCGCGGAAATCTTCTCCCACCACAACACCCAGGAGTTTCAGGAGTGAATCGGCAATCGGCGTGTCCACGCCGCATAGGTCCCCCACGGAAGCCATCAGGGCCAGATTGCACTTTACGTCTTCCGTGATGTATCGATAGTTGAAATCCAGGGGTTCACGCCAGCTCTTGCTTTCGACAAGCGCATCATGGGCCTTTCTGCCGTACATCCAGGGGTCTTTGCCATGCTGGTTGTAGTGGTCGGAGAAGGGATAGTGATGGGTGGTATATCCCAGTGCCTTCCGCAACGCGATCCGTTCTTCATCGTGGGCAAGGATCACCTTTTTCACTGACGGGGTCGTCCCCTCGTTGTGAATGTCCCACGCTTCAAAATGTTCGATGGGCGCCGCGTTCATGAGCATGAGCACCGAGTGAATGATGGGGCCCACGTTCAACAACGCGAGCGACAGGGCGTTCTCCACCGGATGAATGACCGGATACAGTGCCTTCAGCCTGCCGATGGCATGTTCCGTGTTTTTGGCGGGAAAGACGCCCACCGGCAACCGGACCGTGTGTCCGCTTACGAGCACTTCATCCGGGGCGACCTTCCTGGTCAGATAGGGAAGCGTTCCGGGTTCCGCGATGGACACATCCTTTTGAATGCCTTCTTCTTTAAACCCTTTGGCGAAGATATAACCTCCGAGGGATCCGGGAGACAAAAAGATGACCTGCCCGTTTTCCACATGGGGCGCCATGCGCTTGGCAATCTCTTCCTGGGCAAAGGCCGGGCTCGGGGAGCAGATCACTTCGGCGCCTTGAAGCGCCTCCTTCAAATCCCTGGTGACCACCGGGATCGCTGCATCTCCCGTTCGACCCAGACCTTTCAACTTGACGATTTTGCTCTCATAGATCTTCTCGTACTCCCGTGGAAATGCGGTCCACATGCGGACATTGAACCCTGCCAGCGCCATGTCCCCGGCCGTGGTCAGGGCGCCGCTTCCGCCCCCGATGACTGCAATTTCTTTGACTGTCATTTACCCCCTCCTCCTCTTCAGCTTTATCCGAACAGGACGGTCCTTTCGGGCCGTATTCCTGTCGGTTTCAACTCGTCTTCGGTTTGTCAAATGCATAAAGTAAAATATATTGAATACCGTATTCCGCGTTTAATTCCATATAAAAGCAGACCCCGAAGGCTGCCAAGAGAAATCGGAAGGGTATAGCCTTTTTTTTGCACAGGGGGTACAATCGAATCTATGAATCAAAAAATTATCAAGACAACGCCTTTCGGGCCGGTTGCAATCCTCTGGGATGTGCCGAAACGACGCGCCCAAAATTGTCCGGATTCTTCTTTCAAAACCTGATCTGTCCGCGAATGATCGTACGCTTCAGCTCTATCCCCATTCCGTCACAGCCTCCTGTGCTGAAATTGACGGGGTGGCGGAGGTGATCCAGGGGTTTTTGGAAGGAGAGGACAGGAAAATCCCTCTGGATGTGGCGGATTGGAGCGTCTGCTCACCGTTCCAGGAATCGGTTCTTCGGGCGGAAGCCGAGATCCCCCGGGGCAGGGTCAGCACCTACAAACTCATCGCGGAACACGTGGGAAAGCATAACGGCGCCCGGGCCGTGGGGACCGCGTTGGCCCGTAATCCCTTTCCCCTGATCGTGCCCTGCCATCGGGCTATCCGTTCGGATCGGGCATCTGGGAGGATACCAGGGAGGGCTTGAGATGAAGCGGGCGCTGCTTGAGATGGAAGGGGTTCCTTTCGATGATGCGGATCGGGTGGACTGTGAGGATCTTTACTTTTCCCCCGTTTGCTCAGGAAATAAAGGACCGGAACGGTCATGCGGGAAAAGAGGAGGGAGGCCACCTCTCCGGCCATGAGGGAGATGGCCAGGCCCTGGAAAATGGGATCGAAAAGGATGACGGAGGCCCCCACCACCACGGCCGCCGCGGTCAGCATCATGGGTCTGAAACGGATGGCCCCGGCATCGATGACCGCCTGATCCAAGGGGGCGCCCTGTTCCAGGCGAAGTTCGATGAAGTCCACCAGGATGATGGAGTTACGGACCACGATGCCGGCGCCCGCGATAAACCCGATCATGGAGGTTGCCGTGAAAAAGGCCCCCATCAGCCAGTGGGCGGGGAGGATGCCGATCAGGGAAAAGGGGATCGCGGCCATGATGACAAGCGGCGTTATAAAGGACTGAAACCACGCCACCACCAGAACGAAAATGAGCACCAGAACCACCGCGAAGGCCAGCCCCAGATCCCGGAAGACCTCATAGGTGATGTGCCACTCTCCGTCCCATTTCATGGCGAAGCGCCGGTCGCTTTCAGGGATCGCGGCCGTATGCTGTGCGATCTGATAGCCCTCCGGGAGCGAAATGGCCTCTATCTTTTTATACATCTCCAGAATCGCGTAGATCGGGCTTTCCTTCGCGCCCGCCACATCCCCTATCACGTACACCACCGGCATGAGGTTTTTGTGGTAGATGCTCTTGTCCGAAGGGGTACGCTCCGCCTTGACGAGGGCTGAAAGGGCGATGGTGCCGCCGCCGGGGGTGGACACCTCAATGGCCTCCAGGCGGTGAAGGCCGGCTCTCGTGGCCAGGGACGGCCGCAGGAAGATGGGGATGTCCTCCTTTTCGTCGGGATCATGGAGCAGGCCGCTTTGGCTGCCGCTTAAGGTCGACTGGAGCACCCTGGCGACCTGGGCGACGCTGACCCCGTGAAGGGCGGCCTTTTCCTGGTCCACGGTGACCTGGTATCGCGGTTGATCCTCCTCCATGTACCAATCCACATCCACGACTCCGGGCGTATCTTCGAAGATCTTCATGACGGTTCCGGCGATTTCCCGCTGCCGGTCGTAGTCGGGACCGTAGATTTCGGCCACCAGGGTGGAGAGCACGGGCGGTCCTGGCGGGACCTCGGCGATCTTGACCCTGGCGCCGTAACGGTCCGCAATGGCCTTGAGTTCGGGGTCTTACCCGCTTTGCAATGGCATGGCTCTGGTCCTTTCGAAACCCCTTGGACGCAAGGTTTACCTGGATGTCCGCCACATTGGGGCCCTGACGCAGATAGTAGTGACGGACAAGGCCGTTGAAATTAAAGGGAGAGGCCGTGCCCACGTATATCTCACAATCGGTGACCTCATTCACGGTCCTGAGGTAATCCGCCATCTCCATGGCGGCCGCCGCGGTTTGTTCCAGGGTGGCGGATTCCGGCATGTCCAGAATGACCTGAAACTCGCTCTTGTTGTCGAAGGGAAGCATTTTCACCCGGACCAGCCCCAGGCCCACCATGGCGCAGGCAAGGAGCAGGAGAACCACCACCCCCAAAAGAAACAGCCAGCGCCAGAAAGGTTTATGGAGCAAGGGTCCCATGACCCGCCGGTAGAGCCTGGTGGACCAGTCATCCTTGTGGGGTCTGCCCGTTTCCCGTCTTCGCTCCGGCCTGGTGACGGATGAGGCGGACCGCGGCCCATGGCGTTACCACAAAGGCCACCAGGATGGAAAAGACCATGGCCGCGGAGGCGCCCACCGGTATGGGCCGCATATAGGGCCCCATGAGGCCCCCGACGAAGGCCATGGGCAGGATGGCCGCGATCACCGTGAGGGTGGCCAGGATGGTGGGGTTTCCCACCTCGTCCACTGCCTCGATGGCTACGGCGAACCGGGAACGGTCGCGGTTTTCTTCCAGATGGAAGTGGCGAACCACGTTTTCCACGATCACAATGGCGTCGTCCACGAGGATGCCGATGGAAAAGATCAGGGCAAAAAGGGTGATCCGGTTGAGGGTATACCCGTAGAAATAGAAGGTCGCCATGGTGAGGGCCAGGGTTACGGGAATCGCAAGGGCCACCACCCCCGACTCCCTGAGCCCCAAGGTAAACCAGATGAGCAGGGTGACCGAGACAATGGCGATCATCATATGGAAAAGGAGTTCGTCGGACTTCTCCTTGGCCGTCTCGCCGTAATGGCGCGTGATCGTCATCCGGATGTTTTCGGGGATCACGCTTCCCCGGAGTTCCTCCACCCGTTCAAGGACCTTTTCGGCAACGCTCACGGCATTGGCGCCCTTGCGCTTGGCCAGGGTCAGGGTTACCGCGGGCCGGACCCCTCCCGAGGCAAGACCCTCCGGAAGCCCTTTCTCCGTCCCGGCGGGTCCGGCGCCGAAGAAAACGTACTGATCGGGATCGCCGGGCGTATCGAGGACATCGGCCACATCGCGCAGGTACACGGGCCTGCCCGCATGGACACTCACCACCACGTTTTTAACATCTTCGAGCGTCTTTAAAAATCCGTTTGTGTGGACGATGATCTGGCCATCCCTGGAGGGAAACTGGCCGGCATCGGAGGCCTGATTAGCGGCAAAAATCATTTGGGAAATGTGATCCTGGTCCAGCCCGTAGGCTGCAAGCCGGACGGGGTCGACCCTGACCTCGATCCGGCGGCTGACCCCGCCGATCAGGGTGGTGAGGGATACATCGGGTTCCCGTTTCACCCGGTCTTCCACCTCGGCGGCCACGCGGCGGAGGGTGAGATGATCCGCGCTGTCGCTTGAAAATGTGAGGGCCAGGATGGGGACGTCGTCAATATAGCGGGGTTTGATGAGAGGTCCGGCCACACAGCAGGGTATCCGGTCCGCATTGGCCATGAGTTTTGACTGAAGCCGGACAATGGATTTCTCTTCGTCTTCTCCCACACGGAACCTGACGATGACCATGGACCGCCCCGGGCTGGAGGTGGAGTAGATATATTCGACTCCGGGGATCTCCCAGAGGAGTTTTTCCATGGGTTTGGTCACCCGTTGTTCCACCTCTTTGGCGCTGGCGCCCGGCAACTGAGCAAAGATATCGATCATGGGAACAATGATCTGGGGCTCTTCTTCCCTGGGTAGTGCGATGACGGCCGCCACCCCCAAAAGAATGGAGGCGATGATGATCAGGGGGGTGAGCTTGGAGTCGATAAAGAATGCTGCGATTTTTCCGGCAGGGCCCATTTCGCACCTATGAGACGACGGTTTCAATCCGTGCGCCGTCAACCGTTTGTGGAGTGGGAGACACCAGGAACCGGTCGCCCGCGTTCAGGCCCGTGATGATTTCGATCTGGTTGCCGAAGGCCCTTCCCGTTCGAATCAGGCGAAACCGTGCGATGTGCTCGCTGTTGAGGAGATAGACGCCTCTTAGCTGCCCCTGGGAGACAACGGCGGAGGAAGGGATGAGTAGAAGGTGATCTTCGCCCACGGGTACGGCGACCCTTGCGAAAAGTCCGGGTTTCAGGGAGGCGTGTTCCGGAAGTGTCACTTTCAGGAGAAAGGTGCGGCTCTTTACGTCCGCCCGGGGAACAATGGTTTCTACCGTCCCTTCCATGGTCTCTTGTGAAAGGGCCGGAATCCCCACACTGGACCTTTTGATCCCTATGGATATTTCGGATATAGGATTCGGGGAGGATGACATCGACCTGATACTCTCCCGTCTTTTCCAGGGCCAGAATGGGGACGCCGGGTACGGCCATGTCTCCCTCCTCCACCATCTTGGCCGTTACCTTTCCATCGTAGGGGGCGAGGAGAAGGGTATCTTTCCGGCTGACCCGGGCGCCGTCCACAGCGGCCCGGGCCTGTTTGACGCGGTATCGGGATGCCTCCAGCATGGCTTGGGCTTGAGAGACGGCCGCCTTGGCCGACCTGTAAGCTGCCTGGGCTGCTTCAAAGTCCTCCCGGGTGGCGGCTTCCCCTTCCAGGAGCTTGCGCGCCCGCTCATGGGCCTTTTCGGCCTGGACCTCGTGGGCCCGGGCCGCCTCCAAAGCCGACAGGGCGGCGGTCTCCGCCTTGCGGGCCTCCGCCAGACCGGCTTCGGCCTGCCGAAGCTGGGTCGTTATCCAGCGGGAATCCAGGACCACCAGCTCCTCTCCCGCCTTGACCAGTATCTCCTTCTTTGACCCGGATATGAAGAACGGTTCCCATCACCTTGCTGCTCAGGGTGCTGGCCGTTCGGGCCTGAACCGTTCCGACGGCCTCATAGATCAGCGGTTGTTGCGAAATACGGGCTTCGGCAACAACCGCTTTCACCGTGGGACCGGGCGTGGATGGTCGTCCCCGGCTCGATCTTTTCGCCACATCCGAAAAGCCCCCCCAGCGCAAAAAAGAAGAGGACAACCCCTATCGGTAAGCGCTTCATCAATAACCTCCCGCTCTATCATCCTAATTAGCCGGTGTTGATTGCAACAGCTCATATATTTCCAAATCTCTATTTATCCTGGACAGCATAGCACATCGGGAGATTTTTTCAATAGTTCTGAACGCATTCGATTTCATATCCATTTGGGAAAAAACGTCTCCCCGATTTTTATTGACCCCTCCCGGACCGGGGCGGTATATATTTTGGGTGTGTTTCCCCGCTGGAACGTGGGAATGGACAGGAACAGGTTTGGTATCGCCGTCGGGATAGAAATCTGCCCGTTCCGCGCTGAACGGGCCGTAGTTTAAGAATTTTATCTGAATTTCGGAGAGAAAATCGAAGGAATGGAATACGATCCCGACATCCATCGACGTCGTTCCATCCGATTGAAAGGGTATGATTATTCAAGGGCGGGATTGTATTTTGTTACCATTTGCGCCCAGAATCGATTGTGTTTATTCGGGGAAATTGGACAGGGGAAAATGTGTTTGAATGATGCGGGAAAAATGGTTGAACACCAATGGCAAGAATTGATTTTTCGTTTTTGTAACATCAAATTACATGAATATATCGTCATGCCCGATCATTTCCATGCAATCATGGAATTCGTAGGGGTGCCCTCGTGGGTACCCGAAATATAGTGGGTACCCGAAATGCCGATGTGGGTACCCGAAATGTGGGGGAATCACATGGGCAACCACAAGGGATTGCCCCTACTTGGGGGATGTGGTGGGGCGTTTAAATCTCGACCACAAACCATTACATTCGAAATGTTAAACAAAACAATTGGCCGCCGTTCAACAAAACATTATGGCAACGCAATTATTATGAACATATTATCCGTAATGAAGAATCGTATCATCAGATATCGGAATATATACGAACGAATCCCCTCAAATGGCGGGCGTCGGTGGCGGGAAAATAGTTTCTGGATGAAAGCCAAAGAAGAATCAAGCGTGAATCCGATACGGAATTTGCCGGTATGATTGGAGGGAAGGAAAATGAGTATTCTGTTTGAACCGATGAACATAAAGGGAATGCGAACTGAAGAACCGCTTTGTCAGGTCTGCAACCTATGACGGTTACGCGGATCAAAAAGGACATGTGACGGACGACCAGATCCGGTTTTTTGAGGACCTTGCAAGGGGTGGAGCGGGGCTCATCGTTACGGGTATCTGCTATGTTCACGATTCGGGTCGGATTTCTCCGATCCAGAATTCGGTGGCGAGCGATGACTGTATCCCGGGCCTCAGGAGGCTCTCCTCGGCCGTACAGGCTCTGGGGGCCAAAATCGCGATCCAGCTCTTTCATGCCGGCAGGGAAGGGGCAAAATTTTTAGTGACCAGAAACCGTGAAGCCCTGAGTCCTTCGGTTGTCCCGGATGATCCCTATTTCAATCAACCGTACCGGTCCATGACCGGGGAGGAAATTTCCGAAGTGGTCAGTGCATTCGGAGATGGGGCAAGAAGGGTGAAGGAGGCCGGTTTTGATGCCGTCCAGGTGCACGGGGCCCACGCCTACCTGCTGAGCCAGTTTCTTTCTCCGTACCTGAACCGTCGAAAGGATCAGTGGGGAGGGACTTTGGAGAACCGCTTACGTCTCCACCGCGAAATTTTGCGAGATATCAGGGCCAAGGTGGGAGAAGACTATCCCCTCTTTATGAAGCTGGGCGTGGAGGACGGCTTTCCCGGAGGTCTTTCCTTTCGCGAGGGGGCATTGGCTGCCCGTCTCCTGTCCGAAGAGGGACTTGACGCCATCGAGATCAGCTCGGGACTGAGGGGGAAACACTATGAGGGAACCGAGTTTAGGACCAAAATCAATCGCCCCGAGCGTGAGGCCTATTTTCGGGAATGGTGCAAGACCATCAAAGGGGAGGTGGACATCCCGGTCATGATGGTGGGGGGCCTCAGGACCTTTTCCTCCATGGAAGAGGCGGTTGAGAAAGGTGAGGCCGATTTTGTCTCCTTATGCCGGCCTTTCATTAGGGAACCGTTCATCGTAAACAAATGGAAGGAAGATCCCCATTACAGGCCCACCTGTATTTCCTGCAACCAATGCTATGGCACCATTTTGAAGGGAAATCGGTTGCAGTGCATGCAGGAGGTGAAGAGGAAGAAGAAATCACGGATTCAGGACATGGACCGATAAGGGGGAACGGAGGGCGTTGGATCAACCGGGGGATGTCGATTCCAGAATTTCATGCCATGACGCCCAAATGAATAATGTCCAGTCATGGGCATTGGTTCTAAAGTGAGGAGATGACCCATGGGAAAATTGCAGCAATCGCCCGAGTTCGCGGCTACCATGATGGGGGCGGTTCCCTATCGTGATGTGGAATATGCGGCCGATGTCATATTGAAGAATTTTCCGGAAGCCCCGCGCTTGCCGATCATGACCAGGAGTATACGATGGATGCTTCAAGGGATGCCATGCATTGAAATCAACCGGGAAAAGGGTCAGATACTGATGGTCCCTCCCGAAGAGAGAGAAGAAGATGTGATTGCCTTTTATGAAAGCGTAGAAGGAGAGGATCTGGATTATTTCGCCATTTCGGAAGAAAAAACGCCATCTTTCAGCATGATGCTGAAGAGAATAAAGGAAGCCGGCCTTTACGGGTTAAAATGGGTGGCGTTTCAGATCGGCGGGCCGATCGTATTGGGTGACTCCATCAGGCAGACGGACGGGACCCCCGTCATATACCATGAGACAATGCGGGATATGTTGATCAAAGGAATAAACATGAAGTCGAGATGGATAGAAAAAAAGATAAGAGAAACACTTCTCGGAATTAGAATTATTTGCGACCAGCCTGAGCCCTCCCTTGTCAATTTCACCGCCGCAGGGGGGACCGGATCACGGCAGGACGTAATCGATGCCCTCAACGGAGGTTTTAAAGGCCTTTCGTGCCACACATGGGTGCACTGCTGCGCCAACATCGACTGGACCCTGCTGGTAGATGCCCAAGTGGATATCCTAAATTTTGACGCATATAATTATGCCGATAAAGCCGCATTATACGCGAGGGAATTTAATGAGTTTCTTGATAGAGGCGGTATGATCGGTTGGGGGATAGTTCCGGTTATAGAAGATCTCCTGGTGAGAGAGAATGTTCATAGCCTGCTCAAAAAACTGGAAGACGGGATGGGGTTGTTCATCAAGAGTGGTATTGATGAAGAAAAACTGGCACGGTCTTCATGGGTTCTCCCATCCTGCGAAACGGTCCTTTTAACCATTGAACAGTCTGACCATGTCTTTGAGATGACACGGGAAATTTCTGAAACAATGAAGGAAAGATATGGATTCAAAGTCAATGCAGGGGAAAAGGATGTCGGGCGACGCGGATCCGAGACGGTTTAAGCGGTGTAATGGAAGGGGACAAAGGATGACCTTTAAAGTGGTGCACACGTATGCGGTACCCGGCGTCGATCATGGAGAAGCCCTGCTTGAAAGCCTTGATGCCCGCCTTATCAAAGGAGTCTGGCCGACAGAAGATGAAATTATCAAGAATACACGGGATGCCGACGCGGTAATAGGGGTTGTCGCGATACAACCTTTTACCCGCCGGGTGCTTGAAAACCTGAAGAACTGTCGCATCCTTGCGGGGATCGCCATCGGGTACGACAGGGTCGACCTTGCCGCCGCCACCGAATTGGGAATAGCCGTAACCAATGTCCCCGATTACTGTCTGGATGAGGTATCGGGTCTGACCATAGGACTCATGCTTTCCCTGGGGCATAAGATACCCCTGATCGACAGGGCGGTCAGGGAGCGGCAAATCAACTTTACCGGCGGCGGGAACGCCATAAGGGAGATCGGGTATCCCATGTTCCGGATGAGCGAACAGACCCTCGGCATCGTCGGCATGGGGAAGATCGGCACGGCCACGGCACTGAAGGGAAAAGGGCTTGGTATGCGGGTGATCGCCTACGACCCTTACGTCCTGGACGGAGTAATGGAAAGCCACGGGGTGAATCCGGTGGACTTCGGCACTTTGCTCAAGGAATCGGACTTTATTTCCCTCCATACGCCCCTCACCTCCGAAACGGAGAATATGTTTGATGACAAAGCCTTCAAACAGATGAAACCCACCTGCTATTTCATCAATACGGCAAGGGGAAGATGTGTGGATGAACCCTCCCTCATCAGGGCTCTGGAGGAGGGGCTCATCGCCGGGGCGGGAATTGATGTGACCGTGGAAGAACCCATAAAAGCCGATAACCCGCTTCTCAAGATGCCCAACGTCATCCTTACCGGTCACAGTGCCTATTACTCCACGGCCGCCTATGCGGAACTATTTTATAAACCGATGCCGCAGGTGGTCGCCGCACTCAGGGGAGAATGGCCCCTGTACGGATTGAACCCGGAGATCAAAGAACGGTGGCTCAGGAAGTGGGGGAGTGGGCTTAAGGAAAAGGGGAGAAGCTGATGAAAACGATTTCGATTCCTTTAAGGCGATGGTATGAAAACCACGAGCGGGAATTGACATTTTCAAGGTGGACTGTCTGATCAACCGCCGGAGAGAGATTGCCGATCTTTTTGCCGGCCCTTTCAGGGCGACCCATGCCCACGGGGCGGAGCAAGGCGGGGAACACCACGGAATTCGCCGTGCCGCCGGATACGATATCGCCGTCTGCAATACCTATGGGAAGGCCAATGAATCGGCCATTGCGGTCGGTTTTGCCCCCATGACGCTCAAACCGGGCGGGGTGGGAACCGCCGTCTTGATCGCTGACGCCCCCGAGGGGCAGGTCCCCCATTATGCCTTCCGCTCCCGGGGGAAAGGTTACTGTGGTCGTCAATTCACCCCCAAGGTCGGGAGCGTTCTCTATCTGCTGGGTATAAAAAAGCTGATCCTCTTTTCTCCCAATCCCGATCGGATGGGCCTCCTTGACTACAATCAGATCCAGCCTGTCAGACACTCTTAGAAAAACATTGACATACCACGGAATCCGTGGTTCAAAAACGTATTCCACGACAAAGATTGCAGCGAAGGCCTGATTTTGGATTCTGACTTCCGGTTTCTGAATGCCAAGCGCAAAACTCGCAATAGTAATTACCGGTCATCCGGCTGCCTTGTGTATAAAGAAATCACACTTCTATTAATACGGAGGAATAAAGATGGATCCCGTCGTTCACTTTGAGATGCCGTACGACAATCGGGCGCGTATGGCGAAGTTCTATGGGTCGGCGTTCGGCTGGCAGACCCGGATGCTTGGAGAAGATATGGGAAATTATGTCCTTGCTACGACCACCGAAACCGGCAAGAACGGTCCTGAAAAACCCGGCGCGATTAACGGTGGGTTTTTCCCGAAAAAACCTGATTGGCCCGCGCAATATCCGTCGGTCGTTATCGCGGTGGAAGACATCCAAGAATCAATGAAGAAAATATTAGATGCGGGCGGTAAAGTGTTAGGTGAGCCCATGGATATACCCGATGTTGGAAAATATGTATCGTTCATGGATACCGAGGGCAACCGAGCAAGTATCCTTCAGCCCATCCCGCACAATTGGCACGCACCGAAAGCAGAATAGGGATTGTGCTAAATATGGAACCGATACCCTAATATCTCGAAATGGGGCATATCATGATCAAAGCGTTTGAAGGGAATGAACCAAGGATTTCGGAATCCGCTTATATTTGCCAGACTGCCTATATCATAGGCAATGTGCGGATTGGCGATCAATCCGGGATCCTGCCTGGTGTGCTGATTCGAGGGGATTTTGCCTCCATTCAAATAGGACGAAGTACATTTATTGAGGATAACTCCGTGCTCCATTGCGGCGCACCCATGCAGATAGGAGATAATGTCATTGTCGGGCATAGCGCCGTCATCCATGGGAGAAAAATTGGTAACAATACTTTGGTTGGGAATAATGCGACAATTCTCGACAATAGCGAGATCGGAGACTACTGCATAATTGGCGCAGGCTGTGTCGTCAGTACCGGAATGAAGATTCCGGATCGATCTTTTGTGGTGGGTGTGCCCGGCAAGATCCAGGGAGAGGTCAAGTCGGGTTTCATGAAACGACTTGAATCTCGGGATTCACTCTTATCTGGCACTTTTTGAAAAATATCGGGAAGCCGGAATTTAAATCCTACCTCCCTTTTATATACCCTCTTCGAGGGGTGCAAATACACACTTCACCCCATTCCATTCCCCGTTGAAATGAAGTACCGGTAAAAACAAGAGTGGTTGGTATGCGCAGAATCCCGGGAAGGCACAACTTCCGTTATTGGAACCTGCTGTATTGACTGAATGTTGGTTTTAGCGGAAAAGGCATTAACCCCCGCAAATGACGCGCCGGAAAAGTAAGTTTTCTTCATTGAAAACGGCTCATAACCTTCTTTTCCGGTGGGCTTTGCAACCCATTGAGAGGAGAAAACACCATGAGCGAAACCGTCACTGTCACTTATGCTTCTAAAGATGCCATGAAAAATGCAGTGGATGAACTCTTGAGAGTCGGAATCCCGCACGAAGAATACTTTGTCGACGAAAAAAAGCTTGAGATCAAGGTGATTACAGCGGCAGAAACCAGACCCGAAATCGAGGAGCTATTAAACATGCACGCCACGAAAAAGTCAGTATAAAAAAGGGCTGTTGTTGATTTGGATTAATCGCCCGAGCATAACTGGCCGTCTTTATTTTTCGACAAAATGCTCTCAAATCGTTTGTCGGAATAGGACCGGGATACTCAGGACATAGGTTCCGGCAAGGGCAACCTCATTGCATGCCATGAGCACTGTGTAGAGCCGGCCATGGCTTCTTTTTACGGGATCATCCGAACGCAGACCCCACTCGAGACTGTTGGCTGATGGGACAACGGGAGATGGATGCTTGCGTCTCAGCCATTCGTTTCAGCTCGGATCGGTGCAATGGACGCAATAGGCCATGACGCTACGCCGGCCAAGAAGGCTTGGGCCCCCCTTCTTGCTGCCCGGAAGAAAGCATCCGTTGAAAAAGGACGTTATGAATCACCCGGCACTGCTTTTGTCGGAATTAACGACCAGTTCCGTCCATATATTGACAATTGCCAGACTGATAAGGTTTACCGTGGTTGCCCCATACCACATATATTTCTCGTATCCTGCCAAATGAGCGATCCAACCGGACCATAAGACGAAGCATATAATAAAAAAGGAAAGGAATGTGTCGAATGTTAAGAAGAGGGTTTGATGATCGAATAAACGACCGATCTGAGCGATCAGGCAAAATTCAAGGGCGGTCTCTTGACCTCTTAACTTAAGCGTGCTTCTGCTCAAATTTATCAGCAAATCGATCCCCGCCCAGACGATGACTCCCCAGCCGCCGAAAATCAGCCAATCCAGTCCGGATGCGGCGCCTTCGCGCACGGCGAGCGCACCGAACAGGTATTTGAACACACAGAACGGAACACCGATGGTAAGCGATAGGAATACGGAAGAGATGAGTACGTTAGGTTTGTCCGGCTGGTCGTTTGTTCTTTCCGCCACCTTTTTTATCCTCTGCCAAGAAAAGTCAAATTACGAAACCACATCAACCCGGAGTGCCTCGCTGAATCTGCCGCAAACACCCCCCACGGGTATCTTTGGCCCGTATTGTACGAAATTTGAGTCAAAAAATAAATTCGGATGTCTTCTCGCCAAGATGGCGGGGGCTGTTTTATCTCAATGTGCGCGATGCGATACCCCCATGCCTTTCTCGGCGAAGACCCGGGATATCCGTTCCGTCCTTCCCCGATTTCATAACCCGCCGCCGGAGGATTGCAGATGAAAACCCTATTCTTTACCGGAAATTCAAGAGCCTAACAGCATTCTCGTTCCTCTAATAAGATCCTTTCTTGACATCTTCCCCTTAACGTTTTACGAATAAATACAAGAAAGGAGAGTATCCTATTCACCCCCCCTGGTGGATTCAGTACGAGAAGGCGTGGAACGGCACGGAAATGGAAAAAAATTGGAAAAGATGGATTTTTTGCGGGACAAACCGAAAGGATGATGCTATGATCAAAATATGAGCCGTCAAGAGATAAAGGAAATTCTTCACAATATTGATTTTCGAGTAGACAGTTCTCTCCAGGAACCGCATGCCGGAACTCTTCCAATCCTGACAAATCTTGTCGAAAGATTGAGCGAAGAAAACGAGGAATTAAAGATTGAAAACCAGAAACTTCGCGATGAAAACAACAGACTGAAAGGAGAACAGGGCAAGCCGAATATTCGTGGTAAGAAAGGAAGCGGCAAAGGGAAAAACGTATCCTCGGAAAACGAAAGAAAGAAACGAGAAGGAAAAAAGAAGAAAAAGTCGAAAAGCAAGAAGAAAAATATCCCAATCGCTCGAAGCGAAACATGTAAAGTCGATCCCTCCATATTGCCCGCTGATGCCGAATACAGAGGCTATGAACCTGTCTTTGTGCAGGAAATCCTGATCACAACAGACAACGTCGAATATAGGAAAGAGATCTTTTATTCCCCTTCCGAGAACCGCATTTACGTAGGAGAATTACCCGCCGGGATAGTTGGTGAGTTCGGTCCCGGAATACGATCGCTGGTTTGCACACTGAAATATATAGCAAACATGTCTCAGCCAAAGATTCGGGAGTTACTTGAGAACTGCGGCATAGACATTTCACAATCGACTATTTCGCGAATCCTCATCAATGATGAAACCGGGTTCAACCAGGAGAAAAGGGACATCTTTCTCGCTGCACTGGAGCATACGCTTTACCACCAAATCGACGATACCACGGTAAGGGTTAACGGCAAAAACCACTATTCACAGATTTTCTGTAATCCATATTATACAGCCTTTTTCACGGTTCCGCGCAAAGATCGTCTCACGATACTTGATTTGTTGCTGTGTGGCAGGGAAAGAAGATACCGTTTTGATCCGAAGGCATTTTGTTTAATGGCGGATTTCAAGGTTTCAAAGAAAGTGATCGATCAGCTTCGGGATTTGACCGAAGACAAGGAAATCTCTGAAGAGGAAATGCAACTGTTGCTGCAAAAGGTCTTTGAAAAAGGAAAAGGGAAAAACACAAAGGCCAGAATTATGGAAGCCGCTGCCATAGCCGCCTATCATCGCCAAACAGATGTTCCGATTGTAGATATTTTGCTTGCCGATGATGCGCCTCAATTTAAGAAGATTGTTGAGGCACTGGCCCTTTGCTGGATTCATGAGGGTCGTCACTACAATCGTTTGGATCCGGTCATGCCATGCAATGTTGAGGCTCTCAAGGATTTCAAAACACGTTTCTGGGATTTCTATGGTGATCTTCTGAAATACAAACAGAATCCAAATCCTGAAACAGCGGCAAAGCTATCCATCGAATTCGACGAGTTGTTCTCCACCAAAACGATTTATGATGCATTAAATGATCGTATTGAAAAAACCCGGCACAAAAAGGACGAGCTCCTGTTGGTCCTGGAATATCCCTGGTTGCCACTGCATAACAATGATTCAGAGTTGGGGGCAAGAGTTGAAAAACGTAGGCAGGATGTCAGCCTACATACGATATCCGAGGCCGGTACAACAGCAAAAGATGCCTTTCTCACCGTTGTCCAAACCGCCAAGAAATTGGGGGTCAACGCTTTCGAATACATTAGCGACAGAGTTTCCAAAAAGTTCAGTATGCCGGCGCTATCTGATCTGATTATTGAAAGAGCGAAGCTACAGCCCGGGTAGCTGTTCTCTTCACCACATCATTAAAAACAAGAATTTTACACCCCCCCCTTTCGCAGCAATCATATTGCTGTCAGCCGTATGATGTTGTAAGATTATTCAGCTGTTACTTTCCTTAAAGGTTGCATCCTAATTTTTCGAATCCCATGGAGGGTGTGAATAGGATACAAAGGAGATTTATTTTAAAGGTAATGGCATTTAATGGCAGTCCACGGATACCTTACAGTACAGGCCTATGCCAAACTGAGTGGATGTGTATTCTCCGGCATGGATAATTAAGGACCTTTATGAGGGCAGCCGATGTTCATGCGACTATTTTCAGCTTTGAGCAAATTTTCAAGGATTGCGGAGCACTATTCAACCGACCTTCCCCCGAAAGGTGACAGGTTTACCAAGCAGACGATACAAATTGGCGCGGTGCGCTATAGAAAGTGCGTTACCATCGATATCGATTCCCGGGGTTTCTATTTTTGCATTCATGTGATATTCAGCAAACATCCTCAAGTACTTATTCCATGGAAAGATTTTAAAGATATGCAAGAGACCGGGATTTATCAAAAGCGGGCTAAGCAATTTTCGATTGGCGACCCGCCGGTGGGAACGATAGCAATACCGGAAGAGCTGTTCCATAGAATGAAAAGCTTCTTAACGGATGACCAGCTCCTCCGTTTCTGAAAATAGGCGCGTCATCTTTACAGGAGAAATTCTTGACGGGACGGATATGGAGAAAGGGGCACGGTATGAAAAAATTCATAATTTTCATTTCATTTCTTCTTTGCACCACGATTGCTCAGGCGCAAACGCAGGCCCCCTTCATCCAGGGGCAGTGGTATATCAGAGCGGTTCTTACGGCGACATCGGTTCCAAACGCCAATGTCAGGGAAGGCTTCAGAAAGGATGAGGCATGGCAGATTCAACAAAACGGCAATGCCGCCACGCTTACCACGCCAAATGGCTCCATTAACGGGCGCTTTGTTCCCCGAACCAATGAGTTTCCCAACGGCGTCTGGTATTTTGAGGCCATGGTTCCAAATCTCATGAACCAGCCCAATCTCGGGGCTAAATTTGAAGTGGTCATAATAAAACGTTCCGACAATGTCATGAGTGGGGGAACCACCGTGACCTATATGGGCAATAATAGCTTTGGCGGCCCCTGGGTGCCCATAGGCTTGGAAAGTTGGCGTTTTGATGCTGCACGAAACCAGTAATCCAAACAACGACCCCTGCCTTGCCCGGCGTATGAGGATAGCGATAAAGGAGTAAAAATTTGGATCGCAAAGACTTGATTCGGAAGTACAAAGAAACGCCTCGACCGGCCGGAGTATGCCGGGTGCACAACACCGCCAACGGAAAATCGCTCGTAGGAACAAGCCCGGATCTTCCCGGAATGCTCAATCGTCAGCGTTTTCAGCTCGAGCGCAGCTCGCACCCGGACCCGGAACTACAAAAAGGCCTCATAACCTAGGCATTATGGAAAAATAATATGTAATACGATCTGACATCAACATGCTGGCGATCACTATTTTTTGTCTTGCCTATTTCGGCATAGCCCTTGGAAAGATCCCGGGGCTTGCCATCGACAGGGTTGGCGTTGCGCTTCTGGGAGCCATTGCCATGGTCGTTTTTGGCGTTGTTACGACGGAAGACGCCGTTAAATCGATCGATCTGCCGACAATCCTGCTCCTTTACTCTTTAATGATTATTTCAGCGCAACTCCGACTTGGTGGTTTTTACACCTGGATTGCGTTGAAAATCGTTCCCTATTATTCCCATCCGCGACTTTTCCTGTTGATTACCATGCTGGTCAGCGCTCTCTTATCCGCCATATTGGCCAATGATATTGTATGTTTTGCATTCACTCCGGTATTGGCCCTCTCTTTGCTGGAGGCAGGCCTGAATCCTCTGCCGTTTCTTATCGGACTCGCGGTTTCGAGCAATATCGGTTCGGCGGCGACGATCATCGGAAACCCTCAAAATATGCTCATCGGTCAAACCGGGCATTTGGATTTTGCAAAATTCTTTTTTTGGTGCAGTCCGCCGTCGCTTCTCGCTCTTTTCACCAGCTATTTGATCATATGGTGGATATACCGGCACGGATTTTATCACCGGGAGAGGAAGAGGCCCATTGAACGGGAACAGTCGAAACAGCCTTTCAACCAATGGCAGAGTTTAAAAGGAATGATTGCGATCTTGATACTCACGGCGCTGTTTTTCACTTCAATACCGAGGGAATTCTCGGCCATCGGCATCGCGGGAGTATTATTATGCAGTAGGAAGATGAAGACCAGAGATATTATGGGGTTGGTGGATTGGCGCCTGATTACGCTATTTTGCGCCCTTTTCATCATCATTCGCGGCGTCTCGCGGGGTGATTATCTGAACATCTTAATGAATCAAGTTTCCACTATGGGAATAAATCCGCATAACCTTCCTGTATTGACCGGAATATCGGCGCTATTAAGCAACCTGTTCAGCAATGTGCCGGCAACCATGTTGCTCATTGGTTTTCTTAATCCCCTTGAACATGCCCAATGGTACACCCTGGCGGTATCGAGCACTTTTGCGGGCAATTTGTTTTTGCTGGGCAGCATAGCAAATCTCATAGTCGTGGAACAGGCCGCAAATTGTCATGTGAAAATATCATTCCGGCAACACGCAGCCGTTGGAATCCCGGTGACGTTAACATCCTTGCTGATATTGCTTTGCTGGCTGTAGGCAGCTGGAAAAACCAAATTTCTAACTCGTTTCCATCCATAAATGGCCCTTTTCCGCAATTTCTGCGTCAAACTGCGGGGTTCCTTGTGCGACGTACTATCGTACGTCTCCGTGTCCCGCCATCGGCGGGATTCTCTCCCGTTAACGGCACGGGATCTCCGACTTACCTTGCGAAAAATTGCTCATTTCTGAATTGGAAACCCACAGTGTCCACAATCACATTAATGGATGGACACTAGCTCTCCGCGATCTCCAGCGGCACAAACACCCGGATCGGCTCTTTCACCCCTGCCGCGTCGCCAAAACTCTTCAGCCTCTCCTTCAGCGCCAAAGTGACTTCCTGTCCTCTGGAAATAAGCAGGTTTCCATTGAGTGCCCTCACATCTTCCGCAAGGATCATTCGGGGTTTAAGTCTGTCCACGGGTTCATCCTTAACCACATATTTTCGCTGAAGACCAAGGACCGCCTCGAAGGCCTCCAGGACGGCAGGATCGTACCAACCCTGACGCCCCTTCAATTCTTTCAATACGTCACTCTTCGACAACCCTTGTGATTCCAGATCGTCAAAATCGAGAACAACTTTCAAAATTCTTGCACCCAGCGGGATATGTTCCTCTTTTCGAAAATTCTCGATCTGCCCTTTTCCATCGAAATGTGCGGCCTGATGGGCTATGATTTCCGCCACCTCCTGCATCCTCGGAATGTGTGACAGAAGTTCGGATGCAATCTTGGGATGGGAAGCAAAACGCTTGGCCTCTTCGGTGCTGAGTTCACGTCCCTGATGTATCTTCTTTATGACCTCCTCGGACAAGGTCACGCAACCGATTTGCGAAAGCATGGCGGCGGTCTCAATGCGCCAGGTATCGGTGACTTTCAGATGATTTGCCAAATCCACGGCATGGCGTTTTATTCTTGAGGACTTTCCAAAAGCCTCCGGATTGAGCAGGGAAAGAAGTTCACTCAGCACTTTGATACTGCCCTTCAGAGTTTTTTCCAGCAGTTCTTTTTCCGCCGTGACGAGCTGATACTGTTCAACGGCCTGTTCCAAAACACCGTTTAAGATCTGAATGGGACAGGGTTTCGTCAAAAAGCGGTAGATGGTTCCCTTGTTCACCGCTTCTATGGCGTTTTGAAGATCGGCATTCCCGGTGAATATAATTTGCACGCTGTCCGGAGAGATGATCTTTGCCCTGGAAAGAAATTGTATCCCATCCATAACGGGCATGCGCAGATCCGAAATGATGACCGCAAACGATTTTCTCGCCGTAAGAATACGCAGCCCTGCTTCCGGACCCAGAGCCGTCTCCACCTGAAAATTCTTTCTCAGCCCTCGAGATCAGCGAATTCAACAAATTTTGGTCATCATCCACCACAAGTAAATTTCGATTCGTTATCATCTTACCCTCACCCCGCTTCCCGCCCTGCCTCGATCCACACGGGCAACCTGCTTTTACATCCCAAACGATTCAATTCCTCCATATCAATGCCCTCCATGGCAGTCTCCCGGCCTTCCTTTGCATCCGGGGAATGTTCCATTGCGTTGGCCACATGCAAGGCTATTAAGGGCTCAAAACCTTTCACGAGAGACCCCCCCAGATTATGATGAAACGCCACCCCTTCCACAACGGAATCGGGCAATCCCCACAGCCCGAGGAGATAGGCCCCCACTTCCGCATGGGTTGCACCCAACTCGGCTTTTTCAGCCTCATGAAGAGGCATCTTTTCCCGAGAGGATAATTCCAAAACCTCTTTGTACAGTTCAGGAATATTGTGTCCTAAGCAGCAACTTCCCCACATCATGAAGCAACCCTGTCATGAAGGCATCATTAATCACGGCATTGTTTGATCCTTCCACTTTGGCAATTTCCCTGGCGATGCTCCCCGTTTTCATGGAATGCTCATAAATCTTTTTGATGGGAATGAAGGACAAAGTGGATTCATCAAACATCGAAAATAGCCCCATCGTCAGCGCCAGGGCCTTCACCGTATCCAGTCCCAACAACATTACCGCCTCGGAAGGACTTGACACCTTTCTGGGCAAACCAAAAAAAGCGGAACTCACAAGCTGCACCACTTTCGCACTCATGCTTAGATCGGTTTCAATGATTTCTCCCACCCGCCGGATCGAACCCTCTGAAGCCCTTATCTCCTCCATAAGTTTACAGTAAAGATCCGGCAGACTGGGCAGGGATTCCGTCTGGGAGACGATCCGCCCAAGAGCCTCGTTTTCAAGAAGATCCCGCAGCGTGCACGATCGATTTATGGTACGTTTGAGTAATTCGGGTTCGCACGGTTTCAGCAGGAATTGATGCGCCGAACCGGCCGCCTTGAGAACCATTTCGTGGCTCGACAGACCTGAGAGAATGATTCTGACCATATTGGGATGTCGTCTTTGCACCTCCCTCAGGAGTTCGGCGCCATCCATGCTCGACATGCGCATATCCGTAACGATCACGTCGAAGGGTTGCCCTTCCAGCAGACCGAGTGCCTCCCGGGCGTCCTCAGCAAACGTCATGTCCCAATTCCCGCCCATTTTGTGAAGCATCCGCCTCAGGCCCTGGATCACCCTTGGTTCATCATCAACAAAAAGAATCCGGCGTTTTCGAATCTGTCCGTCATCCATGTATGAAATCTCCACATCGTTTCATTCGTCGGAAAAAAACGTCCGCCATAAAGGAATAAAATCGATTGCCCTGTAAATAAAAAGACCCCGTCTTTCCAACCCCGCCACCCCAACCGGTTTACTCGTTCAAGGAAACCGGCAGATGAATAATAAAAGACGTGCCTTTTCCCGCTTCGGTTTCGAACGTGACGGTCCCTCCGTGTTTATCAACAATGACCGACCGGGAAATCGCCAATCCCTGTCCCGTCCCTTTACCCACTTCCTTGGTGGTGAAAAAAGGGTCGAATACCCGGCCCTGGATTTTCTCCGGAATTCCCGGCGCCTGTATCGCTTATGCGAATCTCGACCGAATCGCCTTTGTTCAGCGTGCTGATCGTTATCAGCCCCTTTTCGTCCGATCCATCTCCAACCACCTCGCCGACTGCATGGGCGGCGTTGGTGATCATATTCAAAATCACTTGATTCAACTCAGCCGGCAGACACCAAACAGGCGGCAGCAGGGGATCCAAATCCGTCTCCAGGCAGGCCACGTATTTCCACTCATTTCGCGAAACCGTAACCGTATTTTCAATAGCCCGGTTGATATCCACGGCCGTCTTTTCCTTGGCGCCCGGATGGGAAAACTCTTTCATGGAATGGACAATGGTGGAAACACGCTCCACCCCCTCCAGGGTCTGCTCCAGGGCCTGGGGGATTTCCGCAAGCAGATAGTCCATATCCCCCCCTGCAATATTTTCCTTCATTTCCCGGAGGATGCTTTCCGAAACCCCTTCTTCCGAAAGTCTATCGGGCAACACCCGATAGTGTTCCAACAGCGGCTTCATATCATTGAAGGCATCTTGAAAAAAACGAATATTGTCGCCAATATACTGTGTGGGTGTATTGATCTCATGGGCGATGCCCGCGGCCAGTTGGCCGATGGCTTCCAGTTTTCTGGCCTGGTCAAGCTGTAGTTCCAGCATAATGCGGTTCGTAATGTCCGCTCCCATTAAAAGGAAACCGGGCTTGTCGCCATCATCGGATGCGACCGGCGTAAGGGTCACCCCTAAAAATCCCTCCGTGCCGTTCTCTCTTGTAAAGCGAAGCTTTTCAAGAGAAATCGAGCTTGTGCGGCCCAAGCAATCAGCGACCGCTTCGTTAACCCTGGGCCAATCCCATTGAATACCGCATAGAGAGAAAGGTTTGCCGAGCATCTCCGAAGCGGGGATGCCGAAAGTCTTTTCGGAAAGGGGATTACACTGACTGACCAGACCATCGGGAGCCACACCGATCAGAATGGAAGGGATGGACTTGATGAGTAACTCTTTTTCCCTGTGCGCCTTTCTCACTCCCGCCACGGCATTTTTGTAATGCGTGATGTCCACGAATATGTCAATCAGATGCTTTCTGCCCTCAAGAGAAATGGGCACCGTCGTCTTGGCAACCACAATGCTTTGTCCGTCGGGCTTTGTAATAATGGTTTCCCTGTTGCGAACTTGTTCTCCTGCGTCCATGACAGGGCAAAAATCTTTTGATTCAGGGCATAGAAATTCCCAACACCCCCTGCCGATGATCATCTCCCTCGGGATACCGATCATCTCCTCGCCGAAACGGTTAATCTCGACAATTCTTCTGCTCTCCGCGTCGACTATTTTGATGCCCACCGGCGCATTTTCAAGGATGGCCTTGAGCCTTTTCTCGCTTTCCTCTAAGGCCTTTTGAATACGAGTGCTTTCCGTGACGTCTCGCAGGAATGCCAGCGAGGCCTCCTTTCCCTGGTAGTCCATCCGGGCGACGGAGACTTCCACCATGATTGTTTCGCCGGTTTTCCTGATTGCCTTATACGCATACCGGTTCGCGACCTTTTCCCCTCTCATTCTTCGATCGTGAATGTCCATAAATCGCGCGCTGTCGTCCGGATGCACAATCTCCTTGAGTGAATGGCCGATAACCTCCTCCATCCGATCGTATCCGAACATTTTCAAGAAATTCCGGTTCACATAGAGATGTTCGCGGTTCCGGGCGATGGCAATGGCGTCATTGGCCTGTTCAATGGCGATTCGAAAGTTCTTTTCGTTTTGTTGTATTCTATTTTTGGTATCCTCCAAGTGCCGGATCGTTTTCTGAAGTTCGCTCGTCCTTTCTCGGACCATGACCTCCAGTCTTTCAGACTGCACCTTTTGTTCACGTTCAAGCTCGCACCGTCTCAGGGCATTTTCCACGGTAATCATCAGTTGATTGTTGGCGAAAGGCTTGATGATATAGCCATATACGCCGATGTTCCAAGAGTTCCTTGGCGGACTGGGGATCCGCGACCCCCGTCACCATAACAACCCCCACATCCGGATATTCCTTTTTACAGAATCGAATGAAATCCACGCCTGATTCGCCGGGCATCATAATATCGCACAGGATCAAATCGAGTGGGACTGTTAACAAACGTTCACGAGCCGAAGGAACATCTTCCGCAACGGAACAATCATACCCTTTACTCTCAAAGATCCTGGATAAGAGATTCCTCATGGACTCTTCGTCATCAACAATCAGAAGCCGGTGTTTCATCGTCTTTTTCCTTTAAGAGCCTGTTTGAAAATTATCTCGTCGCGAGGTTGAGCGAGGCTTTCAAGGGCAAGGAAGCAAGAAAATGGGGCTGGAAGCGTAGTCGGGCTACGGTGAAGACCCATTTTAGCAGCTGACGCAGCCATTGGAAGCCACAGCCGACCGCAGCAGGGATAATTTTTAAACAGGCTCTAAGACCTCATTTTTTCGTAAATGGCGCCTGCCGACAGCAAGCATTCGTCTTCTCGACCATTACGGGGAATTAAGAAACATTCACGAGTTGATTATGCAAGATTTGCGCCACAAATATGAAAAGCAAAAAGCACGTCAAATATCGCCTAAATGTATCTTATTCAAATCCGGGAAGATCGGCCGCGCCAAGCGTACGTCTTTTTTGGAAAATTATTGACGCCGTCTAAGGGGATGAGATCCAAGAGCCTGTTTGAAAATTATCTCGTCGCGAGGTTGAGCGAGGCTTTCGAGGGCAAGGAAGCAAAACAATGGGGCTGGAAGCGTAGTTGAGCTACGGTGAAGACCCATTTTGGCAGCTGACGCAGCCATCGGAAGCCACAGCCGACCGCAGCAGAGATAATTTTCAAACAGGCTCTTAGGCCCGGTAGCGGCAAATGGTCGTAAGAGAAAAAGAAGTGCTTTGGAATAACGCGATTGGAGGGTTGGACGATGATTCTGTCGGACACAAACAAACGGGTCAGTTTCTTATGGAAGACACATAAATTCCCCTTTCCTTGTTCTTGATTTTCCCCTCTTTTCTGGCGCGAAAGATGACATTTCTGATCTGGGTTTCGCCCAACCCGGTTTTTTCCCTGATGGCAGCCACGGTAACGCCTTTTCTGCTTCCCTGCACAATCTCCACCACTTTCTCAAATACCGTCTTGGTCTTTTCCGTCTTGGGCTTTTCCGTGGCCGGCGAGGCATTTTTGGTGGAGACTTTCTTTCCGGGTTTTGGCGTTAGAGGTTTGACTTTGAGCTTCCCGGGCGTGGATTTTAACGGTTTTTTCTGCTCCCCTGCCTTCACCCCGGTTTCTTCGTTTCTTTTTCCGGCCGGCACAGGAACAGGAGTTTCCATATCGATTCCGAATAGTTCCGAAAGCTCGGAATCGGCAATGACCCTTGCGGTCTTCTTCCCTGCCTTTTTGAGCAACGCCCTGGTTTTCCCCTCCACCGCCTCCGAAACAAGGTCCTTCATTTTCACCTGCCTCAGGGTGAAAAAAAGGCTCGGGTCCTGGTCGAGCCTGGCGCCGATCCCATAGAGGGTAGCGGCCACATGTTTGCACATGGAGGCCCAGTCCGGGCAGGAACATGTAAAATCAATCTCTTTCGGGGATGGAAAAAGCCCCTTCCCGCGGGTTGTAAAGACCTCCCCCAGGGCCTTGGGAAATTTTCCCGCCAGGAGTTCCTGCAATGAATCCAGTTTCCCTTCGGAGGCGGCCTTCATCTCCTTCCAGTTTTCTTTGCCCATGGCCTTGATCCGGACCGTTACGGAATAGGGTTTTGACTGGGACCCCTGGACCAACGATTCAACCTTGCCCGAACCGATTTGAAGATCGAGAACCGCTCCATGGCGGACGTAGCTGCGCCCCCTGCCGATACGGTTGCTATAATCCGCGTAAGATTCCAGGTTACGGTTCCATGCCTTCCCCCACCAGGTATGAGCAATCGCCGAGCCCTCGATCACGATAGGGTTGATGCGGGGGTTTTTCTTTTTAAGCTGCTTGAGCTTTTTCTCGGCCTTTGCCCTCTTTTCCGCCACGCACACATAACGGGGATAGTTCCAATAGCTCATCATCGTCTCTCAATAATTCCCGGTCATTTACAACGACAATCTAAACAGATCCAAAAGCTCGTCATTTTTCATCTCGGTGATCCACCGATCGCCGGTGTCGGCAATCACCTCCCGGGACAATCTGGATTTTTCCTCCAGCATCCCGTCAATCTTTTCTTCCACCGTGCCTTGGGTCAAGAACTTATGCACCACTACATTTTTCTTCTGGCCGATTCTGAAAGCCCGGTCGGTTGCCTGGTTTTCCACGGCGGGGTTCCACCACCGGTCGAAGTGGATCACATGATTCGCCTCCGTCAGGTTCAATCCGATCCCGCCGGCCTTCAGGGACAACACCATAAAGGGAACATAGTCCGGGCTTTGAAATTGTTCAATAATTTTTTTTCTCTTTCCTACGGCCACACTGCCATGCAGAATGAGCCCTTTTCGATGAAAGATCCCTTCCAGGAGGTCGTGGAGCGGTTGGGTCATTTCTTTGAATTGGGTAAAGACGAGGACTTTCTCTCTTTTTTCATAGATGGTTTCGCAGATTTCACGAAGCCTTTGGAATTTACCGCTATCCTTCTCTTCGAATCCTCCCGTCCCCAAATATTGGTCCGGATGATTGCAGATCTGCTTGAACTTCATGAGGGAAGAAAGGATCAAGCCCTTTCTTTGGATCCCTTCCGTTTCCTCTATAGCCTTTCTGATGTCCTGAACCAGATTTCCGTAGAGAAGGACCTGTTTTCTGCCAAGAGATGCATAGGTCTTCATCTCCACCTTTTCGGGGAGGTCGGTGATCACCGACTTGTCCGTTTTGAGACGTCTTAGGATGTATGGACTGATGATTCTTCGCAGCCTGGCGTATCCCGATGGATCCCGGCCCAATTCCTTGGAGAAATTCTTGAACTCCCCGGCGTTTCCCAGGAGCCCGGGATTCAGAAAGTCGAAGAGCGACCAGAGATCCGACAGACGGTTTTCGATGGGCGTGCCGGTCATGATGATCCGGTTTGCGGAAATGAGCTTTTTGACGGCTCTTGACTGTTTGGTCCCCGGATTCTTGATGGCCTGGGCCTCGTCCAGAATGACATAGTTCCAGGCGTGCTCTTGAAGCCATGAGACCCGTTGAATCAAGGCATAGGTGGTGATAACCAGGTCAAAGCCGTCCAACTGATTTCGATCCTTTGGTGGTTCGCCTTTTTTCAGGCCGAAGCCGGGATGGGCCACAAAGAACCGCGTCTCGGGGGAAAATCGCTTGATTTCGCTTTCCCAGTTGGAAATCAAGGAGGCCGGAATAACAAGCAGACTGGCCTTGCTTGGTTTTTCGGCTTTCTGTAGATCCGACTTTATAATATCCAGAAATGCCAACACCTGGATGGTTTTTCCCAGCCCCATATCATCGGCCAGGCAGGCGCCGAACTGAAGGGAATGTAGAAAGTGGAGCCAGTTGACCCCCTTTTGTTGATAACCGCGAAGCTTGGCCTTGAAGGTTTTGTGAGGCCGGACCGAAGGAGTCAGGGATGGATCCACCAGCTTCCGGATGACCGATTCCAGCCACTTGCCGTTGGAGATGCCGGGTTCGATTTCCCGGGGGTCCACCCCCAAAAATCGCTCCGGCATCAGTTGCATCCGCATGGCCTCTCCCAGCGTCAACCCTTCTTCTTCCATCATGTCTTTGGCCTTTTCATAGGCATCCAGGGTTTGGGTCAGCTTTTCCCGATCCACGGCCACCCACCTGTTCTTTATAAAGGCAAGTCCCTCCGACTCGGCCAGCAACCGCCTTGCCTCCTCCTCTGAAATCTCGGCATCCCCCAAGAACAGCCGGGCATTAAAACTCAGAATCGCATCCATACCCGCCAGGGAAGGCTTTTTATCCCCAAGGCTGAAATTCAAACGAACGCCCGATTGCTTTCCTTTCCACCAGTTTGGAATCCGGCATAAAATGCCCGATTCCTCGTAAAGAGGGATTTCCGTAAGAAAGGTAAAGGCCTCCCCCGAAGTCCAGGCCAGGGGATGAAACAGTTCGCCGGTTTCCAGCAGTTCCCTGATGAGCGGACTTCCTTTTTCGGCGAGATGAACGGTTGTCAGCAGATTCCAGGAGCTTTTCATCATCTTTTCATATTCCTCCAAGGCATGCTTAAGCGGCAGGTGTTTGGATTTTCCCTGGCCGGTCCAACCTTGTCGTGTAGGTCGCCATAAAAGCAAAGGGATATTCCGGATCTTTGTTTTCCACCAGGTGAAAAAACACCCTGCCGACGAGACTGGGCATTGGGGCTGTAAGTCCGGATAAAACCTTCAACAGATCCCTCGTAGGCCTGAATGGCGGAAGAAAATAGTCTCTTTAATGCCATCCATCGTTCTTCGAGCAGTTCCTTGCTTAGATATTCAGCGCCCGTCGTCATGGGAGCCAGTGCCAGATGGGTCGCCAGTTCTTCTTCCGTGACGGGAATCTTCACCCGCTCACGGAGGGCTTCCAGCTCCGGGGTCTGGCACAATTTCTTGCAAACGCTCCGGAAAAGCGCCGCCAGTAATCAAGGGAAGGGGGCAGCGGAATCTGTGGATCGGAAAACCCCAGGAAAAGAAGCCACAGACCGGTGTTGTCGGAAAACCGATCGAAGATCTCTTTTTGCAACAACCCACTGCTCTTGCCAATGGCATCTCGTGTATCCACCCATTCCAGATGCAGCGTGCCGTTCGGCAGAATAATCAGGTTCAATTCCCTGATGGTCTCTTGTTCCATTGGAAACACTCGTATGAAAGGTTCCGAGGTTCAAATAACAATAGCTGCTTTTTCGACCGACAAGCCAAAACAGGCGAGCCCATCATGCGACCCAGAGGGCAGCCAGGTAAGAGAATGAAAAATCGATGACCACTTTGGGCTGGTTATTCTTTAAATCCCAGGAAACAAAAGGCGTCAACTGGTCGATAATGGTTTCCCTCGGCAGACCCATTTTCTGCAATAGCCGTGGCGGAGTCTTGAACGGTACTGAGAATAATCCTGTCCAGTCGGGCGGTTTGATTGAGTGTTTTCAGATTCCGATTGCTCTGGAGCTGTTCAATGGCTTCCTCCCAGTGAATGGCATCTATCTTTCGCCTCAACACATATCCATTTCCCCGGTCGCCGATAATCAACAAAATGGGATTGATCCGCAACTGGGCCCCTTTCACTTTCACATTGGGCATACTCAAGGAGATTCTCTTCAGCAGCTCGCCCCGCTTCTGCAAAGAATCTATCTGCCTCGCCTGAATCCGCTCGAAAATGTAGTCGTGATTATCGAGCGTAATTTCCTTCAGACCGGGTGGGATCAAACCCCAGATCCATCAGGTCACCCAGCGTCAATGGCTCTTCGTAGGACTTCCCGTGCTCCTTGAGCCACGAAAGGAAATTTGGCCTTCGGTAGTTGGGGAGTCGTTCGATGGTCTGGGCGGGCTTTCTTTTCAATTCTTCCGGGAGCACGGACAACAATCCAAGATCCCCCATGCAGGTTGCCTGATCCTTCAAAAGCTCCCGGGGGGCATAGGTCTTCACCTGCAATTTTTGAATCCTCGGCTCCAGGATAATCTGCTCGGTTGACTCACCTCCGGTATAGCCCACCAGGTCGCCGATGCGGCGCCTGAATGCGATGAATTTGGTCACAAAACGGGTAAACATGAAACGCATGAACAGGGAAGAATGGGGCGTCTCCAGTTCCTGCCCGAAATACGTCAAAAGCACTTGATACAGCTCCCTGAATTCACTGAGGGTCTTCCTGACCATGTTTTCGTTTTCACGAATATCGATCACCGCCCGCTTCCGCTTCAAGTGCACCATAAGCCGCAAAACCGGCTGCTTCAGATCTTTGTCTTTAAACGCGGGAGGGATGAAAAGCATGTAGTTGTTTTCTTTGTAAAACATCTGATCGCCGATGATTTCTTCGACAGGAATCCAGGAGTGTTTCAGGTAGATGTCGTTTGTGGGATCTTCAAGCGGAATAATATTGTCCAGAATCCCCACCGCGGATTTCTCCGTGAGAAAATCTCCGAAGGCCTTCAGGATCAGATTGCCAAGCCCTTTTCGCCTGAAGGGCGCTGCGACCTCCACATAGACCAGGTAGTAGCAGGGAATCGGCTTTCTCAGGTAGATCATATTCAGGCGGGCCAGGTTTTCTCCGCTCTCCGCCTTGACCTCGAACATCTGAAATCCGTTTTTCGAATCCTCAAATTTCAGACGATTGATCCTGCCCCCCTTCGCGGTGGCGCCCACCAGTTCCCACAAATCATTAAAAAGATCCGCCGAAACCGGCGCCTCGGCCAGTCCGCGGCGCATACCCTCATCAATCAGGGCCATAAGACTCAGACGGTCATTGAGGCTGAGCGGCATTTTCTTTGCGGGAAGCGTGATGGCGCCCGACATCCGAAGGGGCCTTCTCCGATTCTTCCGGGTCCGAAACAGGGGCATCCGGTACGGAACCCTCGGGACTTTCGAGCAGAAAAAAGGATGACGCAACCCCGTTGACCTGTGAACGATGAATCATGAGCTTACACAGATCGTACATTACCTTGAAGGGCTGAATATCCGTGAGAGTGCTGACAAAATGCGCCCGTTCGAGAGCAACGCTTTCCGCTGAATCTCCGCGACCGAGACGTCTGACGGTATCTTTATGGTATTCCCGGGTAGCCTCCATCGCCTTTTCAAAGTAGCGATACACTTCGCTTTCAATCACTGCATTATGGCTGAGTACGGCCCGTTTGGCCGGAAATTCCGAGAACTTTCGTATGCTGTCGAAGTAGGTGGTCAGGGAAACGAAATAGTTGGGCCAGAAGAGCATCCTTTTCCGGAACGTAAAAGCCTGTGGCATCCCCCACGGCCAGCGTGCCTTCCTTTTTTTCATAGGCGGAGATATGGCAAGGCTGAATGACCCGGTGTATCGATGATTTCCCAGACAATCCCATCGCCCAGTTCGATGGTATCCCCGCCCTTCACAACCAGGTCCACCTCGAAACGGAAGTCTTCGGGAACGGAAGGCATGCCGCTGATTTCCCCTTTGGCTTTCATTAACTGTGCGATTCCCAGATCCACCAAGAAGAAATTCATTATACAACTCGTTGGTATTCAATATTCTCGCGGCGCGAGCGCTGGCCACCAGCTTTCAAATGGGGCCATTTGCGCTTCAGGTGAGGCACTGCTCCAATATGGTCCGCATGGGTATGGGTCAAAAGGACGTATTCGATTCGGTCCATCTCGATTCCCAGTGCCTTGATCTGGTCTATGATCATGGGAAAGGTCGGCCCGGTTCCTCCCTCGATGATCATGCCCACCTTTCCAAGGGAGAGGAATGAAGGAAAGGCCGGTGTACCCAATCGAAAGAAATCAGGGGTAATAACAGTGGGTTTTGCGACATGTCTGTTTCATTTTGGAGCCTTCGTCAATAGGGTTTTCATTTCGAAATTTCAGGTCTTTCACGGCGAAAAAAAAGCAAAAAAAAAGCCGCGGGCATCGGAACGCCCACGGCTTGATTATTGTCAAAAATCGGCATCAATCCATGGGCATGGTTATCCCTCCAAAACTAAAATAAAAAAAGCCCATGCATTGCCGATCCATCATTCCTGCTCCTATTATTGAATAAACTTTTTGATATTTATACAGACGGTTCTCATTTGTCAATAATTTTCTGTATCTTATTCAAAAATCAATGGCTGGAATGTAGTCACGAGGTCTTTTTTGCTGCCGCATCTTGGATAAACCTTCACCGACCGTCGAGAGGCCCTTCTATGCTGGTACAAAGAAACCTTATATCATTCAGCCACTTGTCCGTGCCAGCATAGAAGGGCCGGTGCTGCCATAGGAATCAGATGCGGCAGCAAAAAAGACCTCGTGACGAAATGGCTTCCTGAGCCTGTATTTTGCTGCCAGAGAATTTGAATAGGATACAATTTTCTTTTGTCGAACAGAACACATTCCCTTCCGCAAACTGACCGGATCGTTCTTTTATTGCATTGGGTCAAGGCTGCTGGTAGAGTGTGACTCACCTCCCTGTAAAAGCAAAGAAACAGCGGAACCAGAAAATCCGCACGAGCTTTGGTTGTTAGCCGTTGGATTAAAGAATGATATACCAAAAACGAAGAGGACCGCGACATGGCTTCGAAAAATGAAATCACTCCCGACACGATAGCGGAGGCTGCTCCGGAGCGCATAAAGCTGGGGGTCAGCCAATGCCTCATGGGCGAAAATGTCCGATACGACGGCGGACACCAGCTCGATCGATTTATCCGGGACACCCTGGGGCAGTATGTGGATTTCGTCCCGGTCTGTCCTGAAGTGGAATGTGGCATGCCGGTTCCCCGGGAAGCCATGCGACTGACGGGCAACCCGGAATCGCCCCGACTGATGACCATCCGCACCAGGAAGGATCTGACCGAGCAGATGCTGACCTGGGCGCATCAAAAAGTTGCGGAACTCGCGGAAATGGAACTTTGCGGCTACATTTTCAAGAGCAATTCCCCCTCAAGCGGCATGGAAAGGGTTAAAGTCTATAATGATAAAGGCATGCCGGAAAAGACAGGGGTGGGCCTGTTCGCAAGGGCTTTTATGGACCGATTCCCGTTGCTCCCGGTGGAGGATGAGGGGAGGCTCCATGATCCGAAGCTGCGGGAAAATTTTATCGAAAGCATCTTCGTCCTGAAACAGTGGCGCGAGACCTGCGAGAAGCAGAAAACCGTCGGGAATTTGGTCCAATTCCATACCCGGAACAAACTGCTCTTTCTCTCCCACAGCCAGAAACATTATCGGGAGATGGGCAAGGTGGTAGCCCACGGGAAGGAATACCCGGTTGAAACCCTTTATGAACAATACGAGGCGCTGCTTTTAGAGGTCTTGCGCCTCAAAACGACCGTCAAGAAAAACGTAAACGTTCTTCACCATATGATGGGATATTTCAAAAAGAACCTTTCGGCGGATGAAAAACAGGAACTCCTCGAAATTATTTCCAACTACCATCGCGGCCTGATTCCCCTCATTGTACCCGTTACCCTCTTCAACCATTATGTGCGCAAATACCATGAACCCTATCTCAATGAGCAGACCTATCTGAATCCTCACCCGGTTGCCCTGAAGCTGCGGAATCATGTGTGATACGTAAGGACGGAGGTCGGTCGCGCCAGGCGAAGTCTGGAGCGTTGGGATAGGCGGCGAGAGAGCCGCTTGAAATTCGCTGAAGGAGTCTAATGGGTTCAAATCCCATCCGGTAAGGGCTCGCCACCCACCGGAAGCGAGTCTTGCCAGTGTAGGGAAAGCCGAATCTGGAAGCGTAGACAGCGGGTACTGAAGCCATGTGAATCAGCCTCGAAATCGTCTTGTAGCTGTGGCCTTCGTCGTCTGACTAGCGGGGGCAACACCGGAACGCCATAATAGGCGAGGCGTGACGGCGCGGCCGGGGTCTCTTGAGCATGGCAAAGGTACGAGAGGACTCCCCAGGAACCTGGGAGACCCGAAGTGCTCCACCGGTTGAAAGAGGTGGCCTATGGGTGGCCAACGGGTGGACCGTAAACATCCAGGCTTGTACAGAACCCACCTCAAGGGGATGTACAGGAGATACGAAGAAATGGTGAGGTCGGTGGTACCGCCAAGCGAAGGAAACGAAGTGCGGCGGGACGGCATTAGTCCCGCCTTGGCGGGATTAGCACGGGCATAGTACCGATGATGACGGCGAACCCGACCCGCGGGGAGCCGGAAGAGGGAAGGGCCGTGTCGGGATTATGGAACTGTTGGTGGGAAACATGGAGGATGCGTTGAAATCCGGGAACGTGTACACGAAACAGCAACGGATAGCGGAACTTGGGAAGCGCATGCCGGATGTGAGCTTCACCTCACTTGCCTACTACATTGATCTGGAATGGATGTACGAAGCGTACCGGAAGACTCGGAAGGACGGATCGGCGGGAGTGGATGACGTGACAGCAAAGGAATATGAGGAGGACCTTGACGGTAATCTTCGAAGTCTGCTGGAGCGGTTCAAGTCGGGAAGTTATGTTGCACCGCCGGTAAAGAGGGTATACATCCCCAAGGGGGCTGGGCGGGTCAGGCCGATAGGAATACCGACCCTGGAAGATAAGATTCTGCAAAGGGCGGTGGTGATGCTACTGACCCCCCTGTATGAGCAGGACTTTCTGGACTGTTCATATGCTTTCCGACCAGGGCGTTCGGTGCACCAGGCGCTGGAGGACATGTGGCGCAAGGTCATGGAAATGGGCGGATGCTGGCTGCTGGAAGTTGACGTCCGGAACTTTTTCGGTGAGGTGAAATACAATCATCTGCGTGAATTTCTGAAGGAGCGGGTGCGTGATGGTGTAGTGCTGCGGACAATCGGGAAGTGGTTGAAAGCGGGAGTGATGGAAGGCGGGGTGATACACTTCCCGAAGGAGGGGACTCCCCAGGGAGGAGTAATATCACCGCTGCTGAGCAACATCTACCTGCACAAAGTGCTGGATAAGTGGTTTGAGGAAGAAGTACAGCCAAGGCTCCATGGGAGCGCAGAATTGATTAGATTTGCCGATGATTACGTGATTCTGTTTTCAAGTGAGCAGGATGCGCATCGGGTCTGGGAAGTACTGCCGAAGAGATTTGGCAAGTACGGCCTGGAGCTGCATGAGGAGAAGACCCGGCTGGTGGACTTTCACCGACCCCGAGGGGACCGGCACAAGCCGGAGACCTTTGTCTTTCTCGGTTTTACCCACTACTGGGGCAAGTCGAGAAAAGGCAACTGGGTGATGAAGCGCAAGACTGCGGCGAAGAAGCTGAAAGCCTCTGTGCAAAGGGTGTATGACTGGTGCAAGGAGCACCGCCACGACCCTGTAAAGGATCAGTGGAAAGCGCTTTGCAGGAAGTTGAAGGGGCATTACGGCTTTTATGGGGTCACATTCAACTTCAAGGGAATTGGTCGGTTCTACGAGCAGGTCAAGCGCTCATGGCGCAAATGGCTGAATAGGCGCTCTCGTGACAACGATATGCCATGGGAACGATTCAACCGACTTCTGGAGCACTACCCACTACCGAAACCCCGGATCGTGCACAAATTTGCGTAGTGAAACCATAATCCTGAGGAACCGTGTGCGCTAATCGCGCTCGCACGGGTCTGTGGGGGTTCTGGGAGGACAACCTCCCAGTTCTACCCGGAAGATCGGACGACGGAAGACGGTGGACGGGAAATTGGAAAGAGTCGGCAGGAAGGAGGAGCGATGAACAAAAAGGCCATTCTGGTCAGCGGCGCCACCGGATATGTGGGTGGACGGCTGGTTCCCCTCCTTCTCGATGCGGGCTATCGGGTCCGTGTGATGGGCCGGTCTCTGGACAAACTGCAGAGCCGTCCCTGGGCGGGTCATTCGCGGGTGGAGCTGGTCAAGGCCGATATGCTCGATTCCAAGTCGGTGGAGACGGCCGCACAGGACTGTCGGGCGGCCTTTTACCTGGTCCACTCCATGGAGGCAAAGGCGAAGGCTTTTGAAGAAATGGACCGCATGGCCGCGGGAAACATGGCATCTGCCGCTGAGAAAGCGGGGCTGGAAAAAATCATCTACTTGGGAGGCCTTGGCGAAGAAAAACAGGGACTGAGCAAGCATTTGCGATCCAGAACGGAAGTGGCCAGAATCCTGCAATCCGGCAAAGTCCCCGTCACCTTCCTTCGCGCGGCACTGATTTTAGGATCGGGAAGCGCATCTTTTGAGATGATGCGCTATCTTGTGGATCGCCTTCCAGTCCTTCTTACCCCGAAATGGGTGCATACCCCCTGTCAGCCCATCTCCATTCGAAACGTGCTGACCTACCTGAAAGGGTGCCTGGAACACGACGAAACCGCGGGAGAAACGTTCGATATCGGGGGACCCGATGTCCTTACGTACGGAGAACTCATGAGGATCTATGCGGAGGAAGCGGGGCTGCCGAAGCGATGGATCATTCCGGTGCCCACCCTGACACCGAGCCTCAGCGCCTACTGGGTACACCTGGTAACGCCGGTCCCGACATCCCTTGCCGTTCCTCTGATCGAAGGGCTTAAGATTCCGGTGATTTGCAGGGAAAACCGTATCCGCTCCATCATCCCCCAGGATCTTTTGACCTGTCGGGAGGCCATCCGCCTGGCACTCAAAAGAATCGACCAGCACGCCGTGGAAACCTGCTTGTCCGACGCCGGCGCCGTCAAGGTTCCGGAATGGATTACCTGCGGCGACGCCCCTTATGCGGGGGGAACAATCCTTGAATGCGGCTACAGGGTAGTCTTGCAAGCGACCCCCGAAGAGGTTTGGAAAGTCATCAGGAAAATCGGGGGAACAACGGGCTGGTTTTACGCGGACTCATTATGGGCGTTGCGAGGCGCCATGGACAGGCTGGCAGGCGGGATGGGGCTCAGAAGGGGGAGGCGACACCCTTCGGAAATTCGTCCGGGGGATGCGCTTGATTTCTGGCGCGTATTGGCCGTGGAGGCGCCCACCCACCTGCAACTGGTGGCGGAAATGAAAATGCCCGGGGAAGCCGTCCTGGATTTTCAGATCTACGGCCTTCCCGACGGCACAACGGAACTCCAGCAACTCTCCCGGTTTCTGCCCCGGGGCCTGACGGGCATTCTATACTGGTATGCACTCTATCCCATACATCAGTGGATTTTCAAAGGAATGCTTTTTCACATAGCAAAGGCTGCGAAGAAAAAGATCATCGAGGGACCTGACCGCTTTTCGCCCGGAAGGGCCTACGTATGTCGCTTTCCTCGGCGATAACTTTAAGCCGGCCCGGGTTGAGACTGGAAGGAGTAAATTTCCGTTTTCCCGTCAGCAGACAGGCGCCATGTTTATTTCGAGATGGACAGTTGCTTTTTTTAGGCCTCCGGGCTCCAGGCCCAACAGAACAATGATACAGGCAAGGTAGCATCATGTGCCGATAGTCCGTCAAGGGGTCGACCACAAGATGTTGGGCTCTGCAGTCACGGTTAGAAAGACATTTTGAATCATGCAGCGCAAGGGCGCTCTCGTCCCCTGGCCACGCTGAACGTTCAAAGTCACCATCAGTCCGCGTGCGGGCTGTCCGGTGGAGTGACGGGTTGGGCATCAGCCTTGGAATCAGATCGGTGGTTTCTATGACTCATCCATGCAAACCCGAGAAACAGCACGAACCAAACGACGGTTCGAAAGGTCATTGCGCGAAGACTTTCAATTGCAACAGTATTTCCTTCTGTGTACAAATAACAAATTGCTGCGAGCACGAGGAAATTGAGAACGAAGATCGTGGCTGCGGCATACTTTCCTCGGTCAAGGCTGATCCACCCTATAACACCTGCTGCTACGTAAACTATTCCCATCGCAGTGTTGTAGATCAGTAACGGTCGAAACACGATGTATCCCGGATCGGAACCCTCAAGGACACGAGTTCCGGCGATAATCGTTACGAGGCCGAATAATGCCGCTGCGAAGGCCAAGATCCTTTGAGTGATTCTTACAGATAGTGATCGATTCAATTTAGTCCCAATAAAACAACAGTGATTGCGAAGGTCCGAATATCATCACTTTTGTAGTGTTATCCACGCCAAAATACAATGTGTTGATAAGGCCCGTTATCAACCTGTTTCGCTTGCCTTAAAAAAACTTCCTGCGCATCCATAATAGTACGGAAGGCAGGGAGTTTTCTCAGGGGCGCAGCCTCTTTTACGAACTACTGAACTCTGGGCAAGACTTGAGGAGGCTTGTTTTTGTCTCCGGTGGCATTGGGGTAATCGGGGGCCTTGAAGGCCTTTTTATTGTTTTTGATGAGATCCCTGGAAAGTTCCATGAATTGGTTATATCGGCCCTTACACTCGAAAAAACCGTGCCACCAAGCGTAATCAGGCGCCATCATGGCGGTTCCCATCCTTGCCCTTCGGCCTTCATGATGCCACAGGTAGTAGTACTCCAGCTCCGGCGCTTCATCAAAGAAGGGGGTTTTGTCGCAGAGCCCTTTTGCATAGAGCTCGTCCAACATCTTCTTCGCGGGTTTGAAGTAGACATCATTGTATTCCTGGACCGTCTTATCAAGCTGAGCATAATGGTTGTCCACCCACGTCTTGCTATGGCATTGCATGCAGATGGCTTTCATCTTATCCCTTTCCGTTTCCCAATTGGTCTTGGCCGGAAAGGGCTTGAAATCCTGGGGGCGGACCGTGAGGGGGGCCTGCAGTTCCCAGGAAAGCCGTTCCGTCACGTCATGGGTCGTCAGGGCCGGTCCGGCCCCTGACATATGGCAGGAAGCACAGACAGGGGCGCGGTAATCCACCCCCGCGGTCCAGGTCCCCGGAGCGGCCGTCCAGTTGTAATCGTCTCCGTGGGCGGTATAGATATCGCCGTGTTTGGATTCCATATAAATTTCGATCTGGGGATGATCCGGCCCCAGATGACATTGTCCGCAGGCCTCCGGTTTTCTGGCTTCCATGACGGAAAACAAGTGCCGGGTATGACAGCTGGAACAGGACCCCCGGCTTCCGTCCGGATTGATTCTTCCCACCCCGACGCTGGGCCAGGTTTCGGGCGTCAATTTGCCGTCCTCCAACTTGATGATGCTGCCGTGGCAATGGTAGCAGCCGGTGGTCCTTTCATTGTCGCTGTTCATTCCGTCGTTGAGCCAGGGATCGATTTTCCAGATAATCTCCAGGGTATTGGCATGTTTGCTCCTGCTGTACTGTTTGGCCTCATCCGGATGGCAGCGGGAACAGTCCTTGGGGGAAACCACGGCCGAAACGGGGACTTTGTATTCCTTGGTTCCATATGTTTGGTCGGAACGTTCGTACTGCTTGTAATGCTCCTTGCTCACATCCGGGTCGAATTCCTCAGCCTTGTGACAATCGTAGCAGGTGATGTTTGCCGAGGCGTGGCGGCTGTGTGCCCAATCGGTAAAAATACCCGGGTTTTCCCGTTTGTGGCATTCAATGCACGCCACGGCCTCCTTGGGCATGCTTCTTTCGATACGGAATTCTTTGGATTTTGGTTCATTTTGGGCCGTCTGGGCATGGCCCGGGATGGTCGCGGCCATTGTGAGTCCTATTCCGCTACAAATCAGGGCAACCAATATTTGCGTTTTCTTGATCATGAAAAGCCTCCTTTTCCCTTAAAGTCTCCCCTTTAGAGTCCCTGGCCCCTGTAAGGTTCACTAAACTGCTTGTACTGATACAACTCTCTCTTGTTGTGAACCAGATCCTTGTGACAATCCACGCATCTTTTCTCATACCCCGGCCTGGCGTAAATCACCGAGCGGTGGGCCAGCATGGCGCCCCTTTTGTCCGGCAGGTAGAGGATGTTGCGATGACACTTTTGGCATTGTTCGTTCCGGAAACCGGCGTAGGCCTGTTGCCGTGCCTTTTCGTGGTCGTATGCTCCCCCCGCGAAATGGATGACGATATCCTTGATGCCGTGCGCCGTCTTGGCGTAGAAGAAATCAAAGGTATCCTGGGGAGCGGGCAGGTGGCAGTCCATGCAGTCCGCCACGAATCCCTGGGGGTTGTTGACATGGGTGGATGTCTTCCAGCTGTTATAAGCGAATTGGATTTCGTGACAGGAGGAACAGAACTGCGGGGTGGAGGTGCGGACCATGGTGAAGTAGGTCATGCTGAACAGCGGAAAGGCGATAACGATGCCGATGGCTATGAAGATAATCCACTTGAAGCGAGCTTTCATGTTCACCCCCGGTAGCCGAAAGCGGCAGTAGCGACATGTTACCGGCGTGATACGCCGCGAAACGCTGCATTACGAAAAGCTGTTGAAATTGGGGCTGCTTCCGCGGGTCTGCGAAAGTCAAATAGCTTAAAAAAACATTGACAATCTTAGTGCAACTTACTTTTTGAATGCGAACATGTCAAGAAGAAAGGCAAACTCGAAGACCCTATACAGCATGCGTTATTCTCTCATTCATTCCATTGCGTCTTCGCGAAAAAAAGCTTTTGTGTATGCTATCAGGCTTTTCGTACCTTCAGATAGGTCAGCGCGGAAGCGATCACCATCGGCAAGACCCCAAAGGCAATTAAGACCACGTGTGAGGGCATACTCCACCATTCCAGCAGTCGAATCCGGTCCAGCCCGACGAATTCCAGACTCCGCGCATGCCAGTAACCATTTTCAAGGACATCCCATAACTGCATGACGCCAAGCGGAAACAGGTTGGTAATCACCATCAGCGCAAGGCCGAGGTTCAAGCCCCAGAAAGAAATCTTGATGAACTTTTGCGGCGCCACCCACTGCTCCTCGGTCAGAACATGGCGCAGGGCCAGCACCAGGAGCGCCATGCCCAACATGCCGAAAGCCCCCAGAAGGGCGGCATGGCCGTGGTTCAGCGTCAATACCGTACCGGCTTCAAAGTAGCTGACAACCGGCATGTTGATCAAAAACCCGAAGATGCCCGCGCCCACAAAATTCCAGAACCCAACGGCCATGAGAAAGTAAAAGGCCCATTTGTGCGGAATGACTTTTACCGGCGCATCGCCTGTTTCCTTGGTTCCGGTCAATTTGATAAAATCCCATGCGTCAAGCGTCAACAGGGTTAGCGGAACCACTTCGAGCGCTGAAAACATGGCTGCCAGGGCCATCGTGAAGTTGGCCTGTCCGGTCCAATACCAGTGATGTGCCGTTCCGATGATGCCGCCGGACAGAAAGAGGATGGCATCCATGTAGATGACCCGAATCACATTGGTGCGACGGACAACGCCCAGTTGGTAAAAGGTGACGGCAACCAGAACGGTGACGAACAGCTCGAAAAAGCCTTCCACCCACAGGTGGATGATCCAGAAGCGCCAGGTGTCCACGACGGTAAAATTGGTGGTGCTGCCGAAAAAAAAGGCCGGCAGGTAGAAAAAAGGAATGGCCGCGGCTCCTGCCGTAAAAAGCAGTGCGATTTCCCTGCGTTCAGGGTCCTTCAGGGCGGGTGAGATGGCCCGGAAGAGAAGCCAGATCCAGAAACTTAATCCGATCACGAGAATAATCTGCCAAAAACGGCCCAATTCCAGATACTCCCAGCCCTGGTGACCGAACCAGGACCATAGCCTTCCGAACAGCTGATGAATTCCGAGCATTTCGCCCAGCATGCTGCCGGCAACCAGAACGACAAGCGCCCAGAACAGCATATGAATGCCGATCGATTGGCCGGCAGGTTCTTTCTGGCCCAACGAAGAGGCCAGCAGCAACCCACCGGTGATATAGGCCGTGGCGATCCAGAAGAGGGCCAGCTGGAGATGCCAGGTACGCAAAATATTGCTCGGCAGGTATTGCGCCAGATCGATGCCGTAAAAATTGCCGGGTTCCGCGCTGTAGTGTGCCAGCGCGCCACCGATCATGACCTGGGTAAGAAACAGCAGCGAAACAACAAGACAATACTTAATGAGCGCCTTCTGGCCGTCGGTGACGCCTCCCGGCAGCATGTGGGGATGAAAGTCCCCGGGATCCCCTTTCCAGCCAAGGTAGTCGAATCTGCCGAATGTAAACAGCACCAATGCCAGCCCGGCCAGCAGCATGACGACGCTCAGAGCGCTCCAGAGAAGGGCATCGGCTGTAAGACGGTTGCCGACCACCGGGTCATAGGGGAAGTTGTTGGTATACGAATAAGCTTTATCCGGACGTTTGGCGACACTGGCCCAGGCAGTCCAGGCAAAAAAAGCCGTCAGTTCACGAATCTCTTCGGGGTCGTGGATGTATTTGATTGGAAGACCCGTATTTGTATTCGGCTGAAGAAAATAATCGGTCCAGACCGTGATCTGTCGCTGGTAGGAAGTTTTTTCGGGATCCGTGAAGGTCAATTGTTTTGATTCGGGGTTGTATCGATTCTCCTTGAGCACTTCGGCAACCCTGGCGTCTATCAGTGAGCGCTGCCCCGGGTTGAGCAACGATGGATCGAGGCTTTCCTGTCCTGGCGATCGCATTGCCGACATCAATCGATAACTCGTGAAGATATCGCGCGGAGAAATCCGGACCCAAATAAGAACCATGCCCCCAAATTGTGCCGTTTTGCATCAACGCATATTTCAGAAAGACCTGCTGGCCCTTTTCGATGTCCGTCCCGGTGATTATGATATTGCCGGCAGTGTCGACCACTTTTACCGGAATGGGGGGAGCATATCGGTAGGATTGTACGGACATGAAGATTAAAACCGCCATGCCGCAAACAAAAACAAATATCACACTGCGACGCCACCACGGGGAGAGGGTCAGCGTGTCGGATAGGTGCTCGTTCATTTTGGTCCCTTTCTTGTCACGGGTTATAATGGGTCCTGATAGATCTATCCGATGACAACTTCATAAAAACGGGGCGTCGGGTTGCCGTCAAATAGCGGCATGACCCGCTCACCCGCCTTGTCATGGGCAGGACTGCTATGCATTGCCTGGAAAGTTTCCTGATTTTCAAACTCAACAATAGCTGCGTAGTTGCCTTCCTTCAGCGGTTTTAAAAGCCTTCTTCCGATAAAACCCTTAAACGTTGAGAATTGTTTGTTCGACGACGCAAACCACTCTTGAAACTCGGCATCTTTGCCTGCTTTTATGGGCGGAAAAGAGATTATTGCTATAAACATTGTGTCACCTCCGTAATGTTTCTGTTTATGCTTATGGATTAACACAAATGTTCTATCTGGCTGTTCCATCCGGAGGGGTGCCAATGAAACAGACGGACGTCTATCCCAATCCACCGAACCCATTCAACAAATACGGTCTTTAATTCTTTTGCTTTCATGGCAGTGCCTCCCTCTTAGGGTATGGCAATCCGGCCCTTGGGTTATATTTGAGTTCCGGGTGTTATCCTTTTTGACGTCTTTGCACCGGCGCAAACAAGAATGGGCTTTTTCATCGTGCCTCGTGAGAGGTCAGAAGCATCAAAATCGTCAGAACCAGAATTCCGGATAGCGGCGGTTCTTGGGGATGTTGTTGACCAGAAGCGCAACGATCAGCATGATCAGTGCGCCCAAGGCTACCGGTATCAAAGCATAAAGATATCCCAGGGCATGGATCTTTTCGCTGCCGATGACCGCAATGAGGGCCGTCGCGCCTCCCGGAGGGTGTAGCGTCTTTGTGGCGTGCATCACGCCGATCGCTGTTGCGACGGAGGTTGAAGCCGCAAGCCACATGTGATCATGAAACACCTTGTATAAGGCCACGCCGATGATCGCGGAAATGACATGGCCTCCAATAAGGTTTCTGGGTTGGGCAAGGGGGCTTTTTGTGGCCCCATAAATTAACACGGCTGAAGCCCCGAAAGAACCGATGATCATGATCAGATCGGCGCCCTCTCCAAGGAGATTGTAGTGGACCAGCGCAACGGATACGATACCAAGAAAGGCGCCTATCCACGACCACAGGATCTCGAAGAGGCTAACCGCCGGCGGGCTTTTTGTGGTTCCCATCATCTTTCTAAAGTATTCCAAGGTATTCCCTCTGGTTCTTGTTTTAAGCCTTTTGGGGGGATAATCACGGTGCACGATGTCTGAACGATATCCGCCCTTGCAATAATCCCCACGAGTTTTCCCTCATGATCCAAGACCGGCACCCGGTTCAGGTTATTTGCGGCCATGATGTTTGCCACCTCTGAAAGCGTTATTTCTTGCCTTACCGTAACAGCGGGGTGCGTCATGATGTCTTCCGCCTTCTGGTGGCGCATGGGTGAGGCCACACAACCCTTGCCCTTCAAACAGTGGGCCACCACCGACATGAAGGATCGAAGGTCTTTGCCGCCCATCTCAAAGACAAAGTCTTTCTCGGAGATAACCCCGATCACTTTTTGGCCGTCTATGACCGGAACGCCCGAAACACCCGCCTGGACCATCCTCTCCGCCACCTCTGCCAATGGCGTATCTTTCTCAACGGAAATGACGTTGCGGGTCATCACATCACCGGCTTTAACCGACTCTGTAAGACGCGCAATCGCATGTCTGTGGGCCAAGCCATATAACGCCTTAAAATCGCCAGGGGTTATATCCAGGTAGCCGTCTATCTGCTTCATGGCTTCATAGATATCGTCCTCTGAAATATCAAAGGGGTGATTCGAATTGACGTCCATTTTTCCGTCCTATTTCTTCTATAATGTTCAAATGTTTGCAACCATCATCCTTGAAAAAAAGAGGTTTTGCCTTGACCTAAGTCAAGAACGTGCATTATTCGCTTGATAAAATGAGAAATGAAAGCAATGTCTATTTAGGGTCTTTCACCCACAAAACGAAAATCAGCGGAATAAACAACAGGGTCAAAAAAGTGCTCACGATGAGACCGCCGATGGCCACCGCGTCAAGGGGAGCCAGACGTTCAAGACCGATGGAGGACCCAAGGGCAACGGGAAGCATGCCGGCGGCAACCGCAAAGGGTGTCATCAATACCGGCCGTGTGCGAATGCTATCAAGCACCTATGAAGTCAAAGAAGAAATCATCATCTTCTGATGCTAATCTGGGATAAATTCACTCTGTCGTGGCGATTGAGGACCTCCAGAGAGCTGAAACATCCCTTACGCATTCAAATATACATTCGCCTGCCTGACGTCAAATCTGAACCCCCCCCCCCACTCTTCTCCATCAACCTCCAAACTAACATCCTTACCATTCAATATACATTCCCTCCTTATTCTCACGACTACTACATATTGTGCTGATGAACTCGCAGCCTAACAGGTTACGATAAAGGACTGCTTGCACCTCAACGACCTCAAAATTGCGCAAGGCTGACAGGACAATCATTGAAGTCGATCCTGAGATACGTTGGAGATACCTCAGGAATTTTTGAAAATACAGTCGCGCAACATGTTGGTGGCCCATTCAAGAGGAGAACTGTGAAAACACAAGCTTTATTGGTTCTTGCATTCCGTGTTTATTAAATATTCAGGTTAGACCAGGTTCAAGAATAGGATAATTATCCTAAAATGGCTTTAATATCCTCGTCAGCCGATGAAATCGGTTTGATGTCAAAATTTGTCACCAGAGTATCCAGTACATTCGGCGTTAAAAAAGCTGGGAGAGAAGGCCCTAAGCGGATGCCTTTGATGCCGAGGTGAAGCAGCGCCAGCAAAACGCAAACCGCTTTTTGTTCATACCAGGAAATAATCAGCGATAATGGCAATTCATTGACTTCCATATTGAATGCTTTTGCCAATGCCAAAGCGATCTGAACGGCTGAATAGGCATCATTACACTGACCAGCATCCAAGAGACGGGGTATGCCTCCGATATCGCCGAGATCTTTATCGAAGAAACGGTATTTGCCGCAGGCCAATGTCAAAACGATGCAATCCTTGGGAACTTTTTCTACAAACTCAGTATAGTAATTTCGTCCCGGTTTGGCACCGTCACAACCGGCCACCAGAAAGAAATGTCGAATATCTCCGGATTTCACGGCTTCGATGACCTTGTCCGCGACACCAAGAACGGCATTTCGAGCAAAACCGACCGTAACCTCCTGTTTGACGTAATCTTCCTCAAAACCCGGGAGTTCAAGGGCTCTCTCGATGACCGGCTGAAAATTAAGATCCGAAATATGTGGAATGCCCGGCCAACCAACCATGCCGCTTGTAAATAGATTGTCTTTATAGACATTTTGAGGCCGCTGGATACAATTGGTGGTCATCAGAACGGCACCTGGAAAATCAGCGAATTCCTTCAGCTGCTTTTGCCAGGCTGTACCGAATTGCCCGTAGAAATGTGGATATTCCTTTAATTTGGGGTAACCATGAGTGGCGAGCATCTCACCATGGGTGTAAATGTTAATCCCTTTCCCTTCAGTTTGTTTCAGCAGTTCTTCGAGATCTTTCAAGTCATGACCCGAGACAAGAATGGCTTTTCCCTTCTTATAACCCAGCGGAACCTTTGTCGGAACAGGGTGACCATATGTGTTCGTATTGCCGGCATCAAGCAATTCCATCGCTTTATAGGCTGCTTCACCGCACCTGAGCGCCATTTTAACCCAGTCGTCAACCCCCAGATCATCTCTTTGAATAGCCGCAAGACCCTCATGCACGTAGGCATACACGCTGTCATCTTCCTGTCCCAAGATATGGGCGTGGTCCGCATATGCACTCACGCCCTTAATACCATAAAGCACAGTGTGTTTTAACGACAGGATGTCAGGGTTGTCAGCAGGGTACGATTTTATTCCTACTTGCTCCCCTTGCTTGACCAAATCATCAAGGCTGGTTTTGGGTTGGAATTTGGCGGGTCCGTCAGACCAGGCGACATTGCCGCCGGCAGATTCGACTTTTGTTTTTAATCTTTCGCGCAGGGTTGTGGATTGCTTGATTAAATCCACAAAACGATCAGGGTCGAAATCTACATTTGTCAACGTTGAGAAGGCCGCCTTGACCGTGAAAACATTCACATCATTGTCTGAGACCCGCCATCCTGCAGAGCAGCAACTTCAGGTAATTTCCCGCAGACACCTTGTACGGTGCAACCCGTGCCTTTAGCGGTTTGTTCACATTGGTAACAGAACATAACGAACCTCCTTATTAGCGGTTTTGGTTTTTAGGATTTGGAACTTATCGGTTTCATACCTTGCATAAACCCGCACCCCAAATCGGCAGAAACCGTGCAAGGCCGGCAGATCAACCTTACACTACTTCCGGTAAAATCAATAAGATGCTCATATAGGAATTGCGTGCTTTCACTTACTCAATGACTTTTCCTTCATCATCATAAAGATCAAATTCCGGATAAAGTTTTTTCGCGCATTCCGGACAGATACCATGAGAGAATTGGGCATTGGAACGTTCGCCGATATACTTTTCAATCTGGTTCCAGTATCCTAGATCATCTCGTATTTTTTTACAATTGGAACAGATGGGAACTAATCCGCTCAGGGTTTTAATTTCAGAAAGGGCAGTACGCAGTTTGTCTCTTTCTTGCTGCAGAGCCTCTTGGGCCTTCTTTCGTTCTGTGGTGTTTACAAACACGCTAATAAGACAGGCTTTTCCTCCTAATTCCATCTTTTCAGCTGACCAAAAGCCATACAACGGATCGCCATTCTTTTTCCGGAACTTCACTTCCTCTTCATGAAAGCCTCCATACTTCTGAGCAAGTTCGACATACTTGCTCCTTCTTCAGGAGTAAACCATAAACCTATTTCGATTGAAGTACGCCCAGTATTTCATTTCGCTCAAAGCCTGTGACTTTTGTGAAGGCATCGTTTACGTCCAGAAAGTGTCCGTCATTAAGGGCTGTAAAGGCAATATAAACGGGACTTGCATGAAAGAGTTTTGAGAATTTCCTTTCACTCTCTCCCAGCGCCTTTTCAGCCTGCTTTCTCTCGGTGATGTCCCTCGCAATACCCTGAATTGCAAAGGGTTTTCCATCACGATAAATAATCGCTCCCATGCTTTCCACATAGACATATTCGCCATTCTTTCGCCTCAATTTGTACTCCGCCACCTCTTTCTGTGAACCGGTTTTCAAGATTTCTCCCATCGCCTCAACGGCAAGAGGAAGTTGATCATCGGTCAGTAGTGACCCAAAATTAAGAGATTTAATATTGTCCTTGGTGTACCCTAATAATTCCAGTGCCACATTGTTTGCATCAATGAAGTTTCCCTCAAAATCAGACAGGTACACCAATTCAAGAGAGCGTTCAAACAAAGCCCTGTATCGCTCCTCGCTCTCACGCAGCGCCTCCTCTGCATGATTCCGCTCAGATTCTGCCGCTCTAACTCCTTGACTCTTTGTTCGAGTTCCTCATAGGTCGGTTTTGTGGTCATCAGAAGATCCCCCAAATACCCTCAAAATAAGGAAGCCCATACACGGTTTTGCCTTAGACACGGGTATGAGCCTTTGTGAAACTCATTCGTCCTCTCATCTTCCTGGATCATGCTTTGAAGAAGTTGGTTCTTGTCTCAATAAAAACCTCAAAATAAAAGGTCAGGCCGCCCCATTCCATGATTCTTGCAGAAACCTTCCGTCCAGAATTTGCAGATATTCGAGTGGAAAATGAATTTCAATAATCCGCAAAACTGGTGGGCAGGTGGTGACCCCGTGCCGGAAGCCGCCTGACGACTTCACTTAATTGCCGACAGGCCAATCCTGCCGTCAAAAGGACCGTGTAATCCGTAATCGTCGCTCCCCATAATAATCTCGATATTACAAAATGGTACGTTTATCAGATTTTCGAATCTTTAATCAACTCTTGTAATCGTTCAATTTCAGCCTGTTGTCTTTCATTCTGGGCCTTCAGTTCTTTTACAGCCTCCACCAGCACCGCTGTGAGCTTGGCGTAGGATACCGCTTTATACCCATCATGGTCTTCTGAAACCAGTTCCGGCAGGACCGCCTCAACATCCTGGGCAATAAGACCGATCTGCTTGTTTTCCGTGAACCCGTAATCAGGATACTCATCGGTTCTCCATTCATAGGTCACCCCTTGAAGGCTTGATATTTTGTCCAGGGAGGAGTCTAGGGGCTGGATGTTTTTCTTCCATCGTTTGTCTGAAACCACGGCTGTGGCGATGGCCCTGAAATTACCGTGGATGATGATACTTTTTGTCGTAAAATCACCCCAGATAAGGGGGGTGGCGGTGTTGGAATTGGCAATATAAAGCTTGTTGGAGCCGGTTTCATTATATCCTGCATTAAAGCCTATAAAGACGTTTCCAGACCCTGTGTTGTTCAGCCCGGCACTGTCTCCGAAAAAGGAGTTTTGCTCTCCGGCGGTGTTCCAAAACCCGGCACCCATTCCGAAAAAGGAGTTGAGGCTTCCTGTGGTGTTATTATTCCCGGCCTGCGTTCCGAAAAAGGAGTTGGAGGCTCCGGTGGTGTTAGAAAACCCGGCAAGCTCTCCGAAAAAGGAGTTGGAGGCTCCGGTGGTGTTAGTATACCCGGCCTGCATTCCGAAAAAGGAGTTTTGCTCTCCGGCGGTGTTCCAAAACCCGGCACCCATTCCGAAAAAGGAGTTGAGGCCTCCGGTGGAGTTATTCTGCCCGGCACTCCTTCCGAAAAAGGAGTTGGAACCTCCGGTGGAGTTAGCATACCCGGCAAACGTTCCGAAAAAGGAGTTGAAGCTTCCGGTGGTGTTAGTATACCCGGCATCCGCTCCGAAAAAGGAGTTGTTGACTTCGGTGGTATTAACCCCGGCATTAACTCCATAAAATGTGTTGCTTGGACCTTCTAATCCCTGCGGTTGAATTAGACCGATAGACTCTTCGGAGGTGCTGATCTCTGAAGGCTCTGCCACTGCGTCCACAGGGTTCTCAGCGGCGAGCGGATTTCCCGAAAAGACAAGCAATAGCGCCGGCATCAGGTAAACCATGATTCTCATTTTCATCTTGTTCCTCCTCATTTTAGGTTTTTTGATAGAAATACGGTTCAGTTCCACTTAACGCATGACTTCCCGCTACGGTGTTAAACATCATTTCACAGGGCTCATGGAGGCGGTTCATCGCTCCCCCGAAATGCCTTAAAACCCTCAGACTTTTGATAGCGGTCAAAGTCCTCCCGGGTATCCCACTCCTCAAAAAGGAAGAGTCTATTTTCATCCTCCATACTCCCGCAAAAGTCGCACTGCCGACATCCTTTCTTTGTCCTAATGGAGCCGGACGGGAATTTCACCCGCTGGTAATTTGCGCCTTCGTGGCGCACTAAGATATGGGGGGTCGGTTGATTTGCCGCTGATCTGATCAAACGAAAGGGTCCTTGCATTAAGTTAGCTCACATATGTGTCAAAGCCACACAAGGCTGGCAGATCAATCTTACACTATTCGCCAGTGAAATCAAACGAATGTTGCATATAGGAAATCTTCAATCGAACTGAAGGACAAGAATTGCTTATTTCTCCAATTCTTCCTTGCCAGCGAAGCCTGTATCTTCCTAAGAGTATGGCTTCTTTTTTATGTCCCCCATACACCCCACATCCGAAAACCAAAAAGCTGCTGTATGTGTATTTAGGGGCTCACATTCCAGATGTCTACACAGTCCTTTTTCTTAAAACAATGGGATCGAAGGAATAGCGTTACTATGATCTCCTCGGTTTTCCCCTTTCTGGGTCTAATCACCCACTGATTCAATCCAAGGATAACTGGCGTTTTTTTTCAAAGCAGGGCTATAAACCAGAGGTATTGGCTTTTTAAATCTCGTTTCCCGGTAAATTTGTTAGGTCAATGTCGCATACTCGGGTGTGTAGACATGCTCGCGAATAAATGAAACCATGTCGGTCGGACCATCACACGTGCGAGTCCCGAATCAAAGACGAGTTTCGCCACATGTGCAGCCGTCTGAATTTCGGTTTCGAGGATGTTCGATTGCAGCGGGTAGAGGAGCCCTTGCTGCAGCAGTTCGGAGGGCACCTGGTCCGCCACGGCCGAGCCGCCTCGATGAACATCTCATCGGTAACACGGGAGGCTTGCGTTGCGAAGATCGCCATGCCGACTGCCGGAAAGATGTAGAAGTTGTTGGCTTGGCCCGGTAAGTAGGTTCTTCCACCAAAGTGAACCGGTGGAAACTGAACCCCCGCTGCATAGATCGCCTTGCCCTTTGACCACGTGTACGCCTGCTCTGGCGTGCACTCAGCTTGCTCAGTCGGGTTCGAAAGCGCAAGGATCACTGGTCGTTCATTGATACGCGACATGGTCTCGACTACGTTCTGGTTGAAAGCACCGCCGATCGTGCTGACCCCGATGATCGTTGTCGGCCTGATACTCTCGATCGCGGCCACGAAATCTCGAGTCGGCGCGTGCGGGTGCGCATAAGGACTTCTGAAAGTCGACCAGGTCGGTACGGCTCGATTCGAGCAGCCCATTGATGTCGAACATGTAGACCTTCGACTGCGCCTTTTCGAGCGTCAATCCCCTTCCACAAACGCCGAGCACAAACAGGTTGCCAACCCGACACCTGCCGAACCCGCGCCCAGGAACAGGTATTTTTCATCCTTTAGCTTTGTCCCCTTCATCTTGCAGCATTGATCATGCCCGCAAGCGTGATACCGGCCGTTCCCTGCACGTCGTCGTTGTAAACGCAGTACTTGTCGCGATAGCGTTCAAGCAGATGCACCGCATCCACGCCGGTCCAGTCCTCGAAATGAATGCAGCAGTTCGGAAAGACTTCCTGCACCGCGTCCACGAATTCATCTACGAACGAATAGAGCTCCTCGGTCGAGGGACTGTTTTCCGCAGACCCAGATACAGCGGATCATTGCAGATATTGATCGTTGTTGGTCCCCGCATCGAGATACATTGGGCAGCAATCCTGTGGTGGCACGCCCGCAGCAGCCGTATAGAGCTGTAACTTGCCTATCGGGAATGCCCATGCCGTTCGCGCCGAGATCGCCAAGGCCGAGGATCCGCCCGCCATCGGTCACGCAAATAAAACGCACGTCCTTCTGCGGCCAGTTCTTCAGTATCTCCTTCACCTTGCCGCGGCGGTATCGACAGGTACATCCCACGCGTCTGGCGGTAGATGTGGCCGAACTTGAGGCAGGCCTCACCGATCGTCGGATCGTACACGATCGGCAGGAACGCGCCGGATCCGACATGATTGTCCGGTAGAAAAGTGTTTCGTTGTGGTCGAGCAGATTCGACGAGGTAGATATAGCGGTCGAGGTCGGTGTTCTTATGGCCGAGCTGCAGCATCACTCGGCAAGCTGCAGTCCTTCGCTTTCTGTGACGTCCGGGACCAGCCCGACGATTCCAAGTGCCTGCTTTTTTGTCCTCGGTGAAGGCGGTCGATTTGTTCAGAGACGGCTCTAGAAGCACGTCCAGTCCATGTTTGCTCGTCGTCATATTGTCCTTCTTTGCCTTCGCGACAATGTTGGTAGATCACAAACAGTTCTTCACTTGCCTTTTGCGACGTGCGGGTGGACCATCGTCGCGGGATCGACGACGCGGTCGAACTCTTCCTCCGTCACAAAACCCAGCTTCAATGCGGCGTCTTTCAGCGTCAGATCGTTGTCCAGGGCATGGTGCGCGATCTGTGACGCCTTGTCATAGCCGATGACCGGCGAGAGTGCAGTCACCAGCATCAGCGAGCGGTCCACATACTCCTTGATCTTCTTCAGGTTTGGCTTTGTGCCTTCGACCAGGAACTTGCGGAAGTTCGTGCAGCCGTCCGTCAGGATCGTGATCGAGTCCGTGATGTTGAAGATGATCAGCGGCTTGTAGACGTTCATTTCCAGGTAACCGCCCGCGCCGCCGAAGCCGACGGCCACGTCGTTGGCCATCACCTGCACCGCGATCATCGTCAGCGCCTCGGCCTGGGTGGGATTGACCTTGCCGGGCATGATCGACGAGCCCGGTTCGTTTTCCGGAATGATCAGTTCCGCAAAGCCAGCGCGCGGGCCGCAGGACATCAGACGGATGTCGTTGGCGATCTTGTAAAGCGAAACCGCGAGCGTCCGCAGCGTGCCGGACAGTTGAACCAGCGCGTCATGCGCGCCCTGCACGGTGAACTTGTTGGGCGCACTGACGAAGGGAAGTCCGGTGAGCTTGGCGATCTCAGCGGCGGCGGCCTCGGCGAACCCGGAGCGGCGTTGATGCCCGTGCCGACAGCCGTGCCACCCAGAGCCAACTGATATACGCCCGTCAGCGCAGCTTCAGATGCGCTCAAGATCGTCAGTCAAGCATGCCGGCGTAACCGGACCATTCCTGACCAAGCGTCATCGGGGTCGCATCCTGCATATGCGTTCGGCCGATCTTGACGATGTCCTTCCATTCTTCCGCCTTCGCGGCGATAGCGTCGCGCAGCGCCCTGACGGCGGGAATCAGCCGCTGCTTCGACGTTCACGGCCGCGGCGATGTACATCGCCGAGGGAAAGGTGTCGTTCGACGACTGCGACATGTTGACGTCGTCGTTCGGATGCACCGGCGTTTTGCTGCCCAGCGGCGTGCCGGCGAGCTGGCAGCAGCGGTTGGAGATGACCTCGTTGACGTTCATGTTGAACTGTGTCCCGCTGCCCGTCATCCACACGTGCAGCGGAAACATGTCGTCGTGCTGCCTGCAAGGATCTCGTCGCAGACCTGCGACGATGAGCTTGTAGCTGGTCGTTCAGCCGCCCGCCAGCGTGGTTGGCGTTGGCGGCGGCTTTCTTGAGGATCGCGTATGCGGTGATCATCTCCCGCGGTATCAGATCCTGGCCGATGCTGAAATGCTCAAGCGATCGCTGGGTCTGCGCGCCCCACAGCTTGTCGGCCGGGACATCGACCTCGCCCAGGCTATCGGTTTCCTTGCGAAACATCTGCATGGTTCGCCTCCTGGTTCAGGTTCTCGATCAGTCGTAACAGGGACGAACAATGATTAGAATGATACGCATAAGAAGGGGAAATTCAGGCTTCTCCCGTATAAAATGCGGTTTTGTGGAGATGGTTAAAGTAATACGTTTAAATTAGTGTTCCATTATCGTAGATGATATTTCACTAATGCTCTCAAAATAGATCATTGGCGGATCTGACTCTTTGTTCAATACAGATATCATCCATTTCGCTATGTTATCCGGCTTATTGCAACCGCTAT
>CAVVEP010000008.1:0-77935 GCA_963747015.1 uncultured delta proteobacterium | reverse complement strand
CTACGGACATCAAGATCGGAGCCAATTACAGCGCCAGCCGGAAAGCGCTTTTTAATGCCGACGCCGGTATCAATTTCGCTGAACAAGATCGAAGCGGGCCTGGCCGCGGGGACATTCACCCTGCCCACTGCAACCGGTTCGGCAAATGCCACATCTCTTACCTATACCACACCCGCGGGATTTTCCTTCAGCCTTTCAAACATCGAGATGGTTGGGCCAAATTCCTATTCCTTACAAGTACGGCGTCCGGGCCCGATAACGCACAGGGTCAAATTACGGTGCGATTCAAAAGGGATTCCTCTATCAACTTCGCCGCCTTTGGGGATAAAAAAGCTGGACACCAAGAACGGAGGAACGACGCTCAGTTATAACAGCGGCAGTCCCGATCCCACGAAAAACGATCCGGCAGCCCCTTCTTTCCAAACGACCCATGAAGCCGATGTGGGATCCAACGACTGGCTGGTGACCCATAACGGGGCATCCATTGACGGGAGCGGAGTTTTAGGAGAAAAGGCGGACGGGTCTGCCGCCACAAACTCAATTCACGCAGGAACCGCCTTTTATGGCACAACTCCCGTCAATCAAGGGAGGATCGATCCGGATCCGCTGGGTGTGACCTCAGGGGCGCAATATGACCCCCAACATACAGTGCCGGCAACGACAATGTGGGGCAGGCGACCCCCCCCATCGCGGGGAATACCATTTCAACAAACAGCAATCAAACACTTACCGGAAAAGCCGGAGGTTCAAATTTTTATCTGAGCAGCGTGGAGTTGAAAAATGGTGCAACTCTGACCATAGACACCACATTGGGAGCGGTCAATATCTTCTTGACTGGCCCTTTTGATGCGAAAAACGGTTCAGCCATCGTTTTGACCCCTAACCCACTGGACGCAACAAAATTTTCCATTTTTTCGAATTCCACCAGCAAAATAGACTTCAAGCATTCAAGCACGTTCGTTGGGCTTGTGTATGCGCCTTACGCACCTATTGACGTAAAAAACAGCGCGGCCTTTTATGGGGCGGTTTGGGGGAGTAATGTGGACATAAAAAACTCAGGATCCGTCCATTACGACAGCGCGCTGAAGGGCAAATATTTTTCAACAATATGACAAAAACCAGCTGGCGAAACGTCCGAAACTGAGCCTCTACAGGGTATGATTATCCCACCAGACAGGGAGTATCCCTCCATTTCCTTCATGATCTGTATTTTTGCTTCAAGGAACGCCTCGTTTTTGGCGACCTTGTCATGCTCCCCCTTTTTCTTTTTGGCTTTTTCCCCCCCTTTTTATCAGTTCAGGCGTCGCTTCCTCATATAATTTCAAGGTAACCAGCCCCTGCCAGGGGCAACCCAAAGCCTGGCCTTCCGGCCCCAGGCCCGGATCTTTCATAAGGCCTGCTTTGAACTCCTCAAGGGAAATATGACGGCTGTTTTCAACAATGACGATCAGATTGATGCCCATTTGCCGCCCCCATGAATGTTCTCAGAGACTGCGGAATAGTGTCTCCAGCTTCCAGTCAGCCACCTGCCGATTCTTTGGGTCAAAGCCGATACCCATGAGAAGGAGCTTCTTCCCCAGGCCCTTAGCGTTCGGAATAGCCTTTTTCATGAATCTGCTTTAAGCCGGCTTCAGCCGGCCGGCTGCACTTGAATTCCAGAATCCAGATCTTGTCAGGGGAGTGAACGACCATGTCGATGCGGCCGCGACTCGCCAGAACTTCACTTTGGGCATAAGCCCCCGAGGCTGCTATCATGAGATAGAACAGGGTGTGAAACCAGGCCTCGCTGGGTGTCTCCTTGAGGGTGTAAGGGATGGTGGCGAAGATGGCGTTGACCGTCTCAAAAAGGATCCCAGGTCTTCGGTTTGCAGATATTTAGACAGCCGCATGAACGGGACTGGTCGGGGCCGGGAAGACCCTCTGTGAACGAATAGACAGATGCTTCAGGAAAGCGCACTTGACCTCCAGATTAGGGTAGCCCAGGCGCCACATATCGTCTTTGACATCCTTGACCGTCAGATAGCCGGTTTGAAACAGCAGGGCCTCCACGCCCAAACGTTCCAGGTCGTACACACTGAAAATGGATTTGGTCACTTCCATATTTTCCATATCCGGAAGGGGGTAGTTTTGCTCCGCAGCAGATGGATCAGAAAGGTGGGGGTGCCGGTTTCAAACCAGTAGTTGTTGAGTTTGGTTTCTCTGAAGGCGCGCAGGAGTGAAAAGGGATTGTAAACCTGAACCTCGGACTCTGAAAAACGGTAACCGTCATAGTGCAGCCGCATAAGCTCGCAGACCGCCGCTTCTGAAACATTTAAAGCCCTGGCCAGGTTTAGAGCGGTGTCCGGAAATTGTGGATCACCTCGTCATGGGTGTAGCCCATCATGTCTGCATAACCGTCTTCCATGGTGATATCGATCAGATTGTTCAAATCCGAAAAGATGGAAACCCGGCTGAATTTGGAGACCCCGGTGATAAACACAAACCGGGTATGGCTGGCCACATCCGCACCTTTGAGGGTCCCAAGAAAAGACTTGAGGATATCCCGATTGGCCTTGGCGATCTCCATGGCGCTATCACCTTTGCCTAAGTGATCAATAATGGGCTTATCGTATTCGTCGATGAGGATGACCACGGGCTGACCGGTTTTTTTGAAAAGGGCGAGAATTAATTCCTGGAATTTCCCTTTCAACAAAGGCTGGCGAAGCTTTATGTCAGCAGCCTGTGCAGATTGCAACAGGGCCATCTCCAGATCCAGATTAAATTCTCTCTCCGGAGTTCGTGGGCTGATGGCATTGAAATCCAGCAGAATGAAGGGGAATGGCTCCCAAGACCAGTTGCCGTGGGTGTCAATCCACAATCCTTCAAACAGATCCCTATGCCCGGCAAAGAGGTTGAGAAAGGGTGGAGACCATCAGCGTCTTGCCGAAGCGGCGGGGGCGTGCCATGAAGTAGTAGCGGCCCTCCTCCCCGAGCATTCGGAGAATCCAGGGAGTCTTGTCCACATACAAAAACCCCTCACGGCGAATGATCTCAAAGGATTGCAGGTCAATGGGCAGTTTGAGAGGGGGCATTTGGGTGAATCTCCTTGAAAAACAAAGGGCTTTTTGAATTTCTTTCAGGATGCTTTAACGGGCCGGCAATTGTCAAACAAAAAAGCCCGAAGGCAGGATTTTAAGAAAAAAGCCCCTGTTAAAAGTGATGGTCCCGTAAAAAGTCGAAAATCATCCTTATTCGTCATTCCCAGGAACACGGATGCCGGCCTTGGGGACTTTTTACGGAAGCATCAAAAGTGTAGAATTGGTGTCACATCTTGAATAGGGTATTAAGCCGATCAACCTTATCCTTGAATGTTCCTCCTCGCGGAGTCTTTTTTGTCGTATGCGATGCTGTTTGCTTGGCCATCGTTTCCTGTTCGTCCGGCAAGTCCTTTATCTCTTCAATCTCCCTTACAAGCCTTGAATAAATCATCTGAGAAAAAGGCCTGAATCAAAGATCCTGTGTGCTCATGGGGGCGCAGTCTAAGCTTACCAAAGGTATTGAGGTTTCCCGGTCAATTTCAAACCCATTTTGTGGAAGGAAATTTCCGTGTCGTTCCGATTCTTTCCATATGACCATATGGGTTGCGAGTTTAACCCTTTCCAAAACCAACGTCAAGATTCCGAAATGACAGGTGCATTTCCCTACAATTCTCATTATGGCTTTTTTCCCATGGCCTCATACCCATAAAAGCCATAATGAGAAATTGCTGGCATTTCCTATTTTTCTTTGACAGAAGCATTAGCACGGTGTTATTCTCTTCCACGCCTGTTTGGATGTTACTGGATCTGCATATTGAATATTGATGATAAATCAACTTGAAGGAAAAAGACTCGTCATTTGCATTGACAATAAAGGAAACGAAGCCTCCTTGGAACAGTGGAAGGTTTACCAGTGTTTACCTGATGAGCAAGCGGAGAGGCACAATGAAATCCGTGTGATTGACGAAGAGGGTGAAGATTATCTTTACCCGTCTGACATTTTTTCATCGGTTTCTTTGGAGACGTCTATTGCAAAAATGTTTATCATGAAGCATTCAAAAAATAATCAAATGGCCTAACCCTGCATTTCTTCGAAGCCACTTCCTTCCCGGACCAATCTCGCCAAGCTGCGTGAATAAGTGCGTGAATAAGGGACATCCGTCAATAAGTAACGGTAAACTTTGTCTGTAATATGGATGCCTGTCTTTTCAGGAATCGGCATCGATCATAATCAGCAGCCGGCCGGTCGCCGCGATTCTTGCTGCGGCAGGCTTGTACGTCCTTTGCCCCACCTTCACCCGCAGATGCCAAATGCCTGGTAGGCCGTTTTGAATAGTGGCCCCATGGACACACAAAGGCTTTCAACTCTCCCGTAACATGGGGAGTGATATGGCGGCCGTTGTAAAAGAGAATGTCCACCGCCTCCTCATGGATTTCAAGAAGCTCTTTGAGAAAAACTCGCTTTTCCGCCGGCTGCTTTTCAATATGCTTAAGATGGGTTCGATCCAAAGGGCATCCCAAATCCCGCTTAATGGTCTTGAAATCAATAGCGCCCGGGACCGCTAATGTTCCGTCGAATTCAAACAGAACGCTTCTGATTCGGACCGTTCTTCTCATCACCGGTATCGCCTTGGAATTCTGCCCGGTTCTCCTGGTGAGACGGCTCTTCTTCTTTCACAAGAACTCCATTGACTTAACAGCCGACATATTTTAACATGTTTCCATTAATGGATGGGCAAAGATTATGAATTCATGGTGAGGTAACGACACTGCCTGCTTACAGAAACATCCTTTTGGCCTTTCTGCTTCTCCTGCCGGTCTATGCTTTCGCGGCGCCCGCGGAGCAGGGTCAGACGCCGCCTTCTTCTCCACCCGCGGAAACGGCGAAAACCGAGCAAACCGGAAAGGATGAAACCGGTTCCGTTCGCCTGGGCAATGTGGATCTGATCAAGGAGGAGTATGTGGTCCAGGAAGGGGACTGGCTGATCAAAATCCTCAGGGAAAAGGGCGTTCCTGATGAAGAGGATGTGTTGAAAATTCTCAAGCTGTTAAAGGAGCTCAACACCTCTTTTCGGGACCTGAACGTGATCCGGCCGGGGGAAAAGATCGTGATCCTCGTCAAGGCCGGTTCTCCTGAAAAAGTTGGAACGGTTGCCGCACCGGCTGTAGAAATAGGTGCGCCGGAAAGCGCCGGAGCTGAGAACAAGGAGCAAGGGAATACGGGACGGTCAAGACGGAACCCGAAATTTCGAAGGGGTCGCCGGGTCAGCTCAAATATGTGGCCTCACAAAATGCGGCAGGGAGATTCTATCGGGGCCCTTGCCATAGCCCTGTACGGGCTTTCCAGAGACCAGTTGTACAACGAGTATTACCCTCTTTTCAGAGGAGTGCAATCCCTCCATTCAGGACCTGGACAGAGTTCTGGTCGGGCAGAATGTCCGACTTCCTCTTTTCCCTCCTGTGCGGGCCGCAGCCTCTCCTGAAGAAGCGCCCCGCATCCCCGACCTGGACAATGCATCGGGCGGAAGGGTGATTATCCATCCCATAAATACCGGAACAAGGATCCCCAATCCTATGGTCAACCCGGAACAAACATCCGTCCAATCCCCTGCGCCGCATCCTGAGCCGCCCCGTGACGCGGCCCGGGTCCCGCATGCACCGAAAAAACCTTCCTCCTCCGGTCCGTCGAAAAATTCCGAGAAAGGAGGCAGCACTCTGAAGGCCAAAAAAGGAAAGGTGAAACCGCTTCTGTCATGATCCCCTATAAACCCAAGGATATCGGGGATATTTTCACGGAAATGGGAAGTGACTGGTATCGATTCCGGGCGAGCACTTCATTCCCTTGAAATCCGGAGGGCAGATCAATCTAAAAGCATCGTCCTACCCGGTCATCCGCCTGAACGACGGGATAACGGTTATCCTGGATATGACCGGTGAACTGCCGCGGGACATGAGCCGCTTTATTCATTCCACCTGGAGTGACTACCGGATTGTCCAGCTCGAAAGGGGAGACGACCTGAGATCGGCTCTCGATAAAATTCTGAAGGCCTGCGGGTTTACCAGGGCGGTCAAGGCGGGAGAGCCGCTTCTCCTCGGAAAGGATATTCGCTTTGAAATCAGAGGCGATTGGATTCTGGCCGTAACGGATGAGGTTGCCGACCCGGAGACAAAAACCCTTGTGTTGAATCTTGTATCTTCCCCTTCAAGGATATGTTCCGGAAAGCCTGAAGAAATACCTGGAGAGGCTGCGGGTTCAAGTGATTGAATATCCTCCCGGCGCCAACCCCGTGGATGCCGCGAACCGCGAGGCGAAATGCTACCGGTCGGGGGACAGATTGTCACTGATAGAGGCCCTTCTGAAACTTACGGGCTATCCTTTTTCCGTCCGGAAGCAGATTCCGGCCTTCACGGGGCAGAAAGAAGATTTCAGACTCGTAGTCAATGCGGATGTTTTTGTGAAAACCGGCAAGGGCAATATCATTTTGGACCTCACCGGGTTGGACCCGCAAATCATCGCTCTTTTGAAAAAGCGAGAAATTTCCGTACTGTCCCTGGTTGATGATAAAGGATCCCATTGTCCTGACGGACCGGATACTGGATAAGCTCCAGGTGAAGAGCAATAAAGGTCCGCAGAGAGTGGAAGCTATTCATGATGCTGAACATTTAAAGATGGATATTACCATCCCGGGCATTCTTTTCAGAGGAGTCGACGGGAAGAAAGTCCTGGTGACTTCCGTGGATGTTCCCGAAGAGATTGCCGCCTTTTTGCTGAAAAAGGATTATGGGCTGCTCCTTCTGTCCGGCTTTTCCCCCAACGGTCCCCCCGCCGTGGAACAAAAAGGCCATCCCTGAAATGCAGGTTTTCAACCGCGCAACCATTTAACCAATCGATGAAAGAGATAGCAATGACGCAACTACAAAAAGCAAGAACGGGCGCGATCACCCCGGAAATGGTGATCGTGGCGGAAAAGGAAAAAGTGGATAAGGAGTGGCTCAGGGATCAGATAGCCAACGGCAAAGTGGTGATCCCGGCAAACAGCGCCCATAAGAATCTGGTTCCCTGCGGGATCGGGAAAGGCCTTACGGTAAAGGTCAACGCAAACATTGGAACTTCTTCAGACAGGGCCCTGCTGGATGAAGAACTGGAGAAGGTTCGCGTCGCCATAGAGGCCGGCGCGGATGCCGTCATGGATCTTTCAACCGGCGGCAACATTGATGAATCGCGAAAAGCGATCCTGGAGGCATCCACTGTTTGCGTGGGAACGGTGCCCATTTACCAGGCCGTGGTCGAAACGGTGGAGGAAAAGGGCGGCCTGGTTCATCTCAGTGTTGACAAAATATTCGAAGTCATTGAAAAGCAGTGCGCCGATGGCGTTGATTTCATCACGGTTCACTGCGGTTTGACCCGTGGGGCGCTGGAGATGCTGAAGGCCCAGGGGAGGATTACCAACATCGTAAGCCGCGGGGGTTCGTTTCTGACCACCTGGATGCTTCACCACGACAGGGAAAACCCGTTGTACGAGCACTACGACAGGCTCCTTGACATTGTCAGGAAATACGATGTCACGCTGAGCCTTGGCGACGGACTGCGGCCGGGTTGTCTTGCCGATGCCACGGACAGGGCCCAGATCCATGAACTGATGACCCTGGGACATCTCACCAAGCTGGCCTGGGAAAAGGATGTGCAGGTCATGATAGAAGGACCCGGACACGTTCCCCTTAATCAGATAGAAGCCAACGTGATTTTGCAAAAACAGCTCTGTCACGACGCGCCTTTTTATGTGCTTGGCCCCCTGGTTACAGACATCGCGGCCGGTTACGACCATGTGGCCTGCGCGATCGGGGGGGCCCTGGCGGCAACGGCGGGGGCCGACTTCCTTTGCTACGTGACTCCATCAGAGCATCTCTGCCTTCCTGACGCGAATGACGTTCGAGAAGGGGTGGTCGTGACGAAAATCGCGGCCCATGCCGCGGATATTGCCAAAGGGAACAGGAGCCGCCATTGAAAAAGACCGGCAGATGGCTGTTGCAAGAAACAATCTTGACTGGGACACCATGCTCAAGCTGGCCATTGACCCCAAAAAGGCCCGCGAATATCGGGAAAAGAATCCGCCCAGCGAGGACGATGTGTGCACCATGTGCGGAAAATACTGTGCGATTAAACAGGTGAGGGAGTATTTTTCCTAATCTCACTTCCCGAGGCAGAACTGGCTGAAAATACTTTCCAGAATATCCTCGTTCGTGGTTTCTCCGATGATCTCGCCCAAGGCATCCAGTCCGCTTTTCAGTTCCAGGGCAATGATCTCCAGGGGGACCTCCTCCCTGGTTCCTTTCAGGGATGCCTCAAAAAACTCCAGGGCCTGCTTCAGCGCCTGTTGCTGCCGCAGGTTCGGTCCCACCGTTTCCAGCGGCGCTTCCTGTCCGCCCCCGAGGACCGTCTCCGTCATGGTTCTTTTCAGGTCCTCCATGCCGCTCCCTGTCAGGGCGGAAATGCTGACTTTCGGAAAGGCGGGCAGGGTCTCAAGGTCCGATGCCTCCCCGGAATGGCAGGGCAAGTCGGTTTTGTTCAGAACAAGGATGGCCTGCATGCCGTCCGCCTTTAAAAGAATCTCCCTGTCCTCGCGTGACAAGGGTCGGCTCCAGTCCAAGACAATCAGGAGCAGATCGGCTTCGGAGACCTTCTTTTCCGTCAGACTGATTCCCTGATGTTCCACCTCATCGGCTGCGTCCCGAAGACCGGCGGTGTCTACAAGACGGAAAGGGATGCCCGCGATTTCAACGCCGGACTCGATGAAATCTCTGGTTGTTCCGGGAAGTGGAGCAACGATGGCCCGCTCTTCATTCAGGAGACGGTTCAGGAGACTGGATTTGCCGGCGTTGACCCGCCCCGCGATGACCGTGTGAACCCCTTCCATCCAGATTCTGTTGGAACCTGACCCGATCAATGTTTTGACGGGCCTTATCAGCTCGTTTTCAATGGCCTCGGGCCAGTCGGCGCCCCGGGAGGTCGTTTCCAGGTCTTCTTCCGGAAAATCCATGGCCGCCTCCACGCCTGCAAGGATATGGACGGCACGAGCCCGCAATTCCTCCACCTGCTCCCTGAATAGCCCCGACACGTGCCTCGCGGCAAGGAAAAGGCCTTTCTCCGACCTGGAGTTGATGAGATCCATGACCGCTTCGGCCTGGGTCAGATCGATACGGCCGCCGAGGAATGCCCTCAGAGTAAATTCACCGGGTCGGGCCGGCCTGGCGCCCTGTTCCAGGACCATTCTCAGAATGGTTTCCAGAAGGGCGTAACCACTGTGGGAGTTGATTTCAACAACGTCTTCGCAGGTGTAGGTATGGGGGGCATGCATGAAGCTAAGGAGGACTTCATCCAGCGTGCGCCCCGTGGCGGGATCGACGAGATGCCCGAGATAGAGGTGGTGACTCTGAAAGGCCTTCTTGGCGTTCCGGCGTATTTCGGCCGGAACAAGGTCTCTGCAATGGAATGGGAAAGGGGTCCGCTTATGCGAATGATGCCGATCCCCGCCCGGCCCGGAGGGGTGACTATGGCCGCAATGGTATCGTTGGGGATCTCGCTCATTTTGCGGTCATGTGGGCCTTTAGCTCCCGGTTTTCATGGCTGTTCAATACTCGATTCCCGGTTTCCGGCGCCCCTTTGCCGGCACGACCGGATTTTGCGGAATGACGACTCTTCGGAATGATTACCACCTTTTTGAGAATACCCTCGCCGCTGCCTTTTGTTCCCAGTTCCGCATCGTCCTTCAGGGCGAGGTGTACGATTCGTCTGTCGTGTGGATTGAGGAGGTTGGTTGCCACCGGCTTCTTGATCCTTTTCGCCTTCTCTCCCATTCTTTTGGCCATTTCAACCAGAAAATCTTTTCTCCTGCTGCGGTAGTTCTCGGAATCAATGAAGACGCGGGTCCTTTTTTCAAGCGATTTGTTCACGATCTTATTCACGATAAACTGAAGGGCATCCAATGTTTTTCCCTTCCGTCCTATCAACAGTCCTGATTTATCCCCTTCTATGTTCAGCGTGATCGTGTTATCCACATATGTCGCGATTACTTCCGTGCCTTCCATGGGAATGAGGGCCAGAATATTTTCAAGGGCTTCTTTGGCTACGGCAATGGCGTCTTTCTCTTCCTCCGTCTCCGGAGTTGCCGGAGTCTGCGGAGTTGCAGGCTCCACGGGTGCTTTTTCGGCCGGCGCCTCTTCCTGCACCGCAACAGGTTTCTCCTCCGGCACAGCTTCCTTGACGATGGGAACGGCTCTGATTTTGGCCTTTCTGCCTCCTACCAAACCGAAAATCCCCGCTGATCCCGGTTCAAGGACTTTGATCTGCAATTCATCTCGCGTGAGATTCAGGGCGCTGCAGGCCTTGGCTACAGCATCTTCCTCGTTCTTTCCTTCAAATTCGTAGGGTCGCATGGGTGTCCTCCAGAAATTACACCGAACTCTTATGGATTCTGTACTGCTGACCTATGGATAAGAGATTGTTCGTGAGCCAGTACAAAACAAGTCCGGATGGGAAGTTGATAAACATGAAGGTGAAAATAACGGGTAAAAACATCATGATTTTGGCTTGGGCCGGATCGCCGGGTGTCGGCGTCATCTTCTGTTGGAGAAACATGGAAGCGCCCATCAGCAGGGTCAACACCGGTATTCCGTAAGGAGGGGTCATGAACGGAATCTTAAACGAAAAGTGCAAAAGCCGGTCTGGAGCTGAAAGGTCGTTGATCCAAAAAACAAAAGGGGCGTGCCGGAGTTCAATGCAGTTCCCCAATACCCGGAAAAGGGCGAAAAATACGGGGATCTGGATGACCATGGGAAGACACCCCCCCATGGGATTCACTTTGTACGTCTTGTACAACCCCATGATCTCCTGATTCATTTTCTGTTTGTCGTTCTTATATTTCTCTCGTATTTTGGCCATCAGAGGCTGGAGTTTTTTCATCTCATTCATCGACTTGTAACTCTTGTGGGTAAGAGGCCAGAAAAGAATCTTGACAAGGACGGTGAGCAGAATGATGGATACCCCGTAATTGTGAATGTAATTATAGAAAAAACGCAGCACGTAAAGGAGCGGTTTTGCAATGATATCCGTCCATCCGAAATTGATGGCCTGCTCCAGGTTCTTTCCGAACTTTTTCATAATGCCCAGGTCCCGGGGGCCCAGATAGTATTCATAACGGGTCGATTGGAGTGAGAGCGGATCAATGGTGACGGGAGGCAGCATATAGTTCCCCTGGAGAGCTCCGGATGAAAGTTTCCGGACCTGGAAGGTCCCTTTTGCCGCTTCTTCGGGAACCACCGCGGAAATGAAAAAATTATCCTCGTAGGCAACCCAGCCTAATTTGCCGGAAACGGTTTTTTCTTCGTTTACATCTTCCACCTTCGTTTCTTCCAGTTTATCGTCTAACAGATACGGCAAATCCGTCGTAGGAGTAATAGCTGGATTTTGTTTTCGGCGGCATGGCCAGGAGAGAGGCCGTGAAGCTCCCCGTCAAAGGAGCGGCCGTTCCATTGGTTACGTCCACCTTCAAATCAATCCGGTACTGGTCCGGATAAAAATGAAAGGTCTGTACCAGCGTAAGGCCTTTTTCGGTCTGCGTTTTAAACGTAAGTTGTTCCGGGGGAGAGGAAGGATCAAGGCGGATAATGTCGCGGTCGGCATGGAAAACAAGATTCCCGAGCCCCTTGACAGCCTGGTCCTGAAAACCGACGGCAAGATAATGGCCCAATCCATCTTTTAGAGTGGCCAGATCGATCAGGGGAGAATCGGCGGCGATTGTCTGACGGTATTTCTTTAGTTTGAAACTCTTAATGGTGGGGCCGACATTGCTGAAAACCGCTTTGTACAGGGGGGTGTCTACCGTAATATCCTTTTCGTCGGCTCTCGGAACAGGGGCCGCGGGCGCGGGAACGGGGCTGTTAAGGCTTGTCTCGTGCGCCTTTTCAACAGTCGGCGCCGGTACGGGCTGAGCGGGCTGTTGCCCAACGGTCTCCTGTGATGCGGTTTTCTGTTCCGTTGGAACGGGCTTTTTTGATGGTCCGAAAAAGAATGACCAGCCTACGAGTATGACGAAAGATAAAGCAAAAGCTATGATTGTTTTCTTATCCATAAGATGTGGACCTGCTCAAGCTGTAGCATTTCAATCTTTTTTGCAGAGGATCTTCATGATCAGTCACGAAGGGCGTGTATCATAAAGGTCAGGCTGCATGCCGGATTGTCGCGCGGGGCGAGATTTTCTGATGTTTGAAGCGCAAATCCCGCATTCAGCGGGAAACCGATGGAACATAATAACATTTCACACAAGGGGGTCATATCCGCCGGGATGAAACGGATGGCACTTGGCTATCCTCAGCAATGTCAGGTATCCTCCTTTCAGCACACCGTATTTCTGAAAGGCCTGGCGGGCATAGTTAGAGCATGTGGGATAGAAACGGCAGGAAGGCGAGAAGAAAGGGGACACCAGCAGCTGATAAGCGGAGATCAGCCACACGGGCAGCTTTCTACAGAGAAGAAACAAATTTTTTATCCAGGAAGAACTCACCGAGTTCCTTTTGCGTTTTCTTGAAATCCAGATATCCGGAATCCTTTTTCGCTATGACTACAAAATCATATCCATGGGGAAAAAAAGGTCTGTTGAGTCTGAAGAATTCCCTGATTAGCCGTTTGACTCTGTTTCTTACGATCGCGTTTCCCACCCTTTTGCTGACACTGACCCCAAGCCTGCTGATTTGTAATCCGTTGTATTTGGCGATAACGATAAAATGTTTTGCGTGATGCCGCTTTCCCGACCGATTAAGATTGACAAATTCGGCTCGTTTCAATAACCTTACTTGTTTTTGAAACGAAAAAGGTCCCATAAAATCGCGTTACAGTCAGCAGGATTTTTGAAAGGGTTTATACGGTCAGTCGCTTTCTTCCCTTGGCTCTTCTTCGCCTTAAGACGTCCATTCCACCTTTGGTTTGCATCCTGGCCCTGAAACCGTGAGTCCTTGCTCTTTTAATTCTGCTGGGCTGATAAGTTCTTTTCATAATGGTATAGTATCCCCTACGTTGGATTTAGCGTAATCGTCAATATAAGCACAGGTCAAACTCTCTGTCAAGACAAAATAAGCAGCCATTGCATCCCCTGTTTCGAAATGGCGCCCCGGTCGCCTTCGGAGGTTCGGGACTTGAAAAGTTTTCCGGGAGCCGTCAGGTTTTCGAAATTCCTGGAGAACTTCGTTAAAATAAATATTTCAAAAGGTTATGATGATAGGTTGAAATCAGGTTTTTGAGGACCCGACCATTTTATAATTGATAATTTGATTTACATCCTTTAAGAATAACAAAATAAGTATATCTTTTGAAAAAGACCTCGTGACTCCATTCGTACCATTGTTTTTGAATAAGATACGAGAGGAGTTTGTACGAGAGGTTTTAAGTTTAAGTTTTACGTGACGCCTGAAAACGTAATGAAGTCGGCTTTTTTGCGAATCCATCAAAACTGAGCAATGTATTTAAAGGAAAGGAGAACTTTATGATTTTTGATCCGATTCTGGGTCTATTCTCCAACGATTTGGCCATCGATCTCGGTACTGCCAACACGCTGGTTTATATGAAGAGCAAGGGGATTGTGCTGAGGGAGCCATCGGTGGTAGCTGTAAGAGAGGACGGAAGAGGGGGCAACAAAGTCCTGGCTGTCGGCAGAGAGGCAAAAATGATGTTAGGGCGAACGCCTGGAAATATTGTCGCCATTCGCCCGATGAAAGACGGGGTAATCGCGGATTTTGAAATTACCGAGGCCATGCTCCGCCATTTCATCCGAAAGGTTCATAACAGAAGGACCTTTGTACGACCTCGAATCATGATCTGCGTACCGAGCGGCATCACCCAGGTGGAAAAGAGGGCTGTCCGCGAGTCGGCCGAATCCGCGGGGGCCAGGGAGGTCTTTCTTATTGAGGAGCCCATGGCGGCCGCAATCGGGGCTGGATTGCCCATTACCGAACCCATATGCAACATGGTCGTTGATATCGGCGGAGGGACAACGGAAGTTGCCGTCATATCCCTTGCAGGCATTGTTTACAGCAAATCCATAAGGGTCGGCGGGGATAAAATGGATGAAGCCATCCTTCAGCATATCAAGAGAAAATATAATCTTCTCATCGGCATAAGCACCGCGGAAATCATAAAGACGGGAATCGCCAATGCCTATCCGAGCGAGCAACCCGAGACCATTGAGGTGAAAGGAAGGGACCTTGTCAGCGGAATACCCAAGATCCTGACCATCGATTCCGATGAGGTCCGGATGGCTATTTCCGAACAGGTGGATGCGATTGTTGAAGTGGTCCGAGTCGCACTGGAACAAACCCCGCCGGAACTGGCGGCGGATATCGTGGACAGGGGCATCGTACTGACCGGAGGAGGCGCACTGCTCAAGAATCTTGATGCCCTTTTGCGAGAGGAAACGAAACTGCCTGTTACCATAGCGGAAGACCCCCTCTCTACCGTTGTTCTCGGGTCAGGGAAAGCTCTCGACAATATAGCGATCCTCAAGGAAGTTACAATCCGGTAGAAAAGTCGGTATGTTACTGTTTCCTTCTTCGCGACGGAAACATGGAAAACGGGGGATAACTTCGGCATTGCTAAGGGAAAAAGGGTTCAGCAAAATATGGATTTGGATCGTTTTCACAGGTTTCGCACTTTTTCTGCTTTCCACAAATCCCGGTCCGGATTCATCGTGGAACCCTGCCGAACAATTCATCATTGAGGTTACCGCTCCGTTTCAGAAATTGATGAAACAGGTGGTGGGTTCCGTGGAAAAAGTCTGGACGGATTATTTTTACCTTGTTGGCCTGAGGGATGAAAATCGAGGTTTGAAGCAGGATCTCGATACCTTGAAATCAGAAAACAGTCGACTACAAAGAACTGCTGGCAACGCAAGAAAGGCTAAGAAAACTTCTTCAATTCAAGCAGATCATCAAAAACACCGTTGTTGCGGCCCAGGTCATCGGGCTTGATCCTTCCGGCTGGTTCAAATCAATTATCGTGGACAAAGGGACTGTGGCCGGCGTGAAAACCGATATGCCCGTGGTGAATGCCTCGGGAGTTGTGGGACGGGTGATTTCCGTATCCCCTGATTTTGCCAAAATCCTGCTGGTCGTGGACCAGAACAGCGCGGTAGACTGCCTCCTGCAGAGATCGCGGGACAGGGGTGTTCTCAAGGGACTTTCAACGGACGTGTGCAATCTTGAATATCTCGTTAAAACGGCGGATGCCAAGGTGGGAGACCAGGTTATTACATCCGGATTGGGGGGGGTATTTCCTAAAGGCCTGCCGGTAGGAAAAATCTTGCATATCAGTGAAAATCCGGGGATGCTTTTTAAAAAGATCACGGTAAGGCCCGCGGTCGATTTCTCCAAACTGGAAGAAGTAATGATTATACTCAATGTGGAAAAAACGAATAGAAAAGAGAAATCTCAGATACATTAAAGAATCGAAACCGGATAGGAAAATCAGTTTCCATATCCTGTTGTGGTCGGCCGGAATCCTTTTGACCCTGTTGAAGGGGATTTGGACCAATCCCTGGGGAGTTGATTTTTTTGACCTGGACTTTCTGACGATTCTGACCGCCTATCTCTTCCTGTCATCGGGACAGTTAGCAGCAGGATCTTTCGCCCTGGGAGAGGGAATTGTCATCGATCTTTTTTCAACCGGATTGCAGGGGCTTTTTCCCGCCCTGTATCTTGGCGTTTTCTTGGGAATCACCATCGCTTCCAGGTTTTTCAATCTCCGAGAGGCCAGGGGACAGGCGATCATTGTGGCGATTGCGGTTCTGTTCAAACAGATGTTGATGGTTTTGCTTGTCGGTCTTTTTTCCCATACACTGATTGCGTCATCCTATTTTTTCAAGGTATCCGCCATTTCGATTTTTGGCAGTGGGATTATCGCCCCTTTGGCATTCATGCTGCTGAACAGTCTTCGCGCCATGCCGCCGGAAGATGAAGACGACCTTTCTCCGGGGCGGTCCATCCATTTTCAGAAATCCGTGAACGATGACAAATAAACGGCAGACCGTCCGGAAGTAGAGAGAACGATTTGAAGACATCTAAATTTGATCCTGTTTCATCCGAAGTGTTTCAAAAACAGCTGAAAATTGCATCTCTGTTCGTTCTATCCATATTCAGTATCTTAATCCTTCGTTTGTGGTTTCTGCAGGTCGTGAACGGTCCGGTTTATCTGTCCAAGTCGGAAAATAATCGTATAAGGCTTCAGTATGTAGATTCTTCGCGGGGCATGATCCTTGACAGAAAAGGGGATATCCTGGTGGATAACCGACCTTCGTACAACTTGTATGTTATTCCCGAGGACATCCGGGACCGCGGCAGCCTCTTTTCCAAATTACAGGGCTTGATTGAATTCGATTCGGATCAGGCAACCCGGCAGCTCGACGCGAGCGCACGCGCCATGCCTTTCAAGCCCGTTCTCATCAAGAAAGACATCTCCCGTGATGAGTTGGCCAGGATTGAAACCCATGAGTTTGATCTGCCCGGAATCGGCATACAGGTGAAGCCTCAGCGGCGTTATTCCAGAGGCGATTTTGCGCCTCACGTGCTTGGTTATCTTGGGGAAGTCACGGAAAATCAATTGCAGAAAGGGATCTATGAAAATATCAGGTCGGGGGATTTGATCGGAAAGACCGGAATAGAGTGGAGATGGCAGCCCTTGCTCAATGGCCTTCGAGGAGGAGAACAGGTGGAAGTGGACGCTGAAGGTCGAAAAATCCAGGTCATTTCACGTAAAGCCCCTGTTTCCGGATCGGATGTCTTTCTTACGCTGGATACCGATCTGCAGACCCTTGCCAATAAACTGCTTGAGGAAAAACATGGGGCCATAGTCTGTCTGAACCCCATGAACGGCGAAATACTGGCCCTGGCAAGCAGTCCCTCCTTTGATCCAAATCTCTTTATCAAGGGAATCGATCAAGAAACCTGGAAGGATATGGTTTCATCCGGCGATTTTCCGCTTCAGAACCGGGCTCTGACGGGCCAGTATCCGCCGGGATCGATCTTTAAGATTATCATTGCCCTGGCTGCCCTGCAGGAAGGGGTCGTGACACCGGACGAGGAGATATTTTGCGGCGGATCTTTTTTTCTGGGAAAACAGAAATATAGATGCTGGAAAAAATATGGCCACGGTAAGGTAAATCTCCACAGGGCGCTGGTGGAATCGTGCGATGTCTATTTTTATACGCTTGGCAAAAGATTGGGAATTGACAAGATTGCCCATTATGCAAAGCTTTTCGGTATGGGAAGGGAGAGCGGGTTGGCTCTGGGCAATGAAAAAAGCGGGCTGGTCCCCACGAAAGAATGGAAAATGAGGAGATGGGGTGTTCCATGGCAGGCCGGCGAAACGATCTCCACCTCTATTGGACAGAGTTTTGTTCTTGCAACGCCCATTCAAATGGCTACCCTGATTTCCGCGGTTTTCAACGGGGGGACCATATTCAAGCCCCAGGTGACGCGATGGATACGAAAACCCGGCGGTGAAATCACGCACCGGTTTACCCCGCGGCCCACGGGTAAAGCAGAAATAAAGAAGGAATATCTGGACGATGTGCGGTCCGCTTTATGCGGTGTGGTCAATGAACCGCACGGCACTGCAAAATCCGCGCGGATAGATGGGATTACGGTGGCCGGAAAAACAGGAACGGCGCAGGTGATCGCTATGAAAAAGGACCAGGCTCCGAAAGACAAAGAGGAGATTCCATGGAAATACAGGGATCATGCCTGGTTTGTCGCCATTGCACCGGCTGAGGCCCCTAAAATAGCGGTGGCTGTTGTTATCGAGCATGGCGGTCATGGCGGAAGCGCGGCCGCACCCATTGCAAAGAAACTGATTGAGTCATTTCTGGCTGAAGACAAAGCGGGATGAGGGTTTGGAAATGATGCTTGATCGCCGGTTGATCCAGAATTTCGATTGGGTTTTGCTGATTTTGCTCATTCTCATCGCCGGAGTCAGCATCCTTAATCTCTACAGCGCAACCTACCCTATCCGAGACATCGGCGGCGCGCAGATTTTCAAAAAGCAGATATACTGGTTCCTGATCGGGTTTTTTGTTTTTTTTCTGATGACCACGTTTAACTATTCCGTTCTGGAGCGGATGGCTTTTCCGGCCTATTTCATTTCCGTTATTTTGCTTCTTATCGTATTGATCGTGGGAAAAGTCTCATCCGGATCCCAGCGATGGCTTATTTTGGGCCCCATATCTTTTCAGCCTTCTGAATTAATGAAAATCTCCATGGTTATGGTTCTGGCAAAATTTTTCAGTGACCGTGACGATCCTTCCGCCTATCGGCTGAGGGATTTGTGGCAACCGTTCTTTCTGATTCTTTTCCCGTTCGCCTTCATCCTGAAGGAACCCGACCTCGGCACGGCCCTTTTTCTGGCGCTTTTGTCGGGTTCCATGGTGCTGATTGCAAAAGTACACTGGAAATCATTGCTTATCTTCTTCGGGGCCTGTGCATCTTTTGCTCCTTTTGTCTGGATCGGCATGAAAGACTACCAGAGGGCTCGAATTATGACTTTTATCAATCCAGATATGGATCCCCTTGGCGCCGGATATCACATCAACCAATCAAAGATTGCCATAGGGTCAGGTTTTTTGTGGGGGAAAGGTTTTCTTCAGGGGACCCAGACGAGACTGCATTTTCTGCCGGAACAGCATACGGACTTCGCTTTCTCCGTTCTGGCGGAGGAATGGGGTCTCATAGGATCGGTTGCCCTTCTCATGCTATACCTTTTTTTAGTCTTGTGGGGATTGAATATTGCGAGGAGTTCAAAAGACAGGTTCGGCTCCATGATGGCCGTGGGAATTGTAGGCATTGTGTTCTGGCAGGTTGTCATCAACGTGGGCATGGTAACCGGTCTTCTTCCCGTGGTGGGAATTCCTCTCCTTCTTTTCAGTTATGGCGGTTCGTCCCTGATTACCTCCATGGCGGCGCTGGGGCTTCTCATGAACATCAGCATCAGGCGTTTCATGTTTCAACAAGCCCAGTTTTTAGGCAGATAGCACCTAATCTGTGCATTTATTGAAAAATGTATTATAATTCCCGATCATTGAATTTGAGAGCAGCGCCCTGAAGGCGCTCAAAAAGGCCATGGACAGGATAGCCCTTGAGGAGATATAGTGCGAAAATAATGAGAGATCATCCGTCACGATTTCGACAACCGGCCCCGCAAAAGACGCATATCCGCTCAGATTTACGAGAAGAAAGAGATATGACGAATATTTCCAAAAAGATAAATTTTCCCGACCAGGCCCTGATGCAGACGCTCTGCGGGGAACAGAATGCAAATCTGAACATTATCGCCAAAAAGACCGGTGTTTCTCTAAACGTGAGAGGCAACGTGCTGCTTCTCGAGGGAGGAGACTGGGAAGTCGATCTGGCCGAAAAAGTCCTTACGCAACTCTACGAACTGTTAAAGGCAGGATACCCTCTTTATTCCGGCGACGTGGGCTATGCTGTCAGGATACTGAGCAGCGACAGCTCGGTAAACCTGAAGGAACTGTTCAAGACGGAAGTATTCATCCCGGCCAAGAAGCGAACGATCGTCCCCAAGTCCATAAACCAGAAAAATTATGTGGAAAGCATACGGAAATTTGACATGGTTTTTGGAATCGGGCCGGCAGGAACAGGCAAAACCTACCTCGCCATGGCCATGGCGGTCTCTTCCTCTGATGCGAAAAGAAGTCTCCCGTATCGTCCTGGCCAGGCCGGCCGTGGAAGCCGGTGAGCGCCTGGGCTTTTTGCCCGGAGATCTCTATGAAAAAGTGAATCCGTATCTGAGACCGCTTTACGACGCCCTCCACGACATGATGCCTTTTGAAAATGCCTCCGAACTCCTGGATCAGGGAGTCATTGAAGTAGCCCCTCTTGCCTTTATGAGAGGCAGAACGCTCAATGATTCTTTTGTGATTCTGGACGAGGCCCAGAATTCAACTCCGGAACAGATGAAGATGTTTCTGACGCGCCTCGGGTTTCGATCGAAGGCTGTTATTACGGGGGATATCACCCAGACCGACCTTCCGAGAGGCCAGGTATCGGGGCTCCTTGAGGCAAGGAGAATCCTGGCGGGAATTGAAGGCATACACTTTGTTGCTTTTTCGAGAGAGGACGTTATCAGGCATCCCCTTGTGCAGGAAATAATCGATGCTTATGAAAACGTTGAAAAAGGGAAAAACGGTTCGGGTAACGCAGCATAATGACCAGAAAATCCAAGACGAGCGCTCCGAAGTCCCTGAAGACGGGCATGCCTCTGGGGAAAAAGGAGAAAGCCATACTGGGAAAGAAGAAACGGGAAGAAAAAAAGGATATCCTGTTGGGGATGGAGGCCAAGAGATGGTATGCCCTGATCGCCCTGAGCGCTTTTTTTTCAATCCTTCTTTTTCCGAGCATTCTCGTCCGCCCGCAGACCTATAAACTCGGGGATATTGCGGATCGCGACGTCAAGGCCGACAGGCGTTTCTTGGTTGAGAATACCGACTTAACGAATAAGAACCGGGAAGACGCCCTTAAAGCCGCACTCTACGTCTACGATTATGATCCTACCGCGGCAAATATTGCTTCAAGAATAAGAGAGGCCTTTGCGTTGGGCCGGGATCACCTGACCGCTCATGCCGACTTTTCTTCCGTCCCCGAGACTACCGGTGAAACTCCCAAGAAACCTTCCGATGAAACCACGGAAACCCCGGATTCGCTAAAGAACCGTTTCTTTGAAATCCTGGCCGTCCCTTATAACGATGAACTGATCGATACGCTGATCCAGTATGATTTCCCCAAGGATGTGGAAAAATTTCTTCTAACCCTTGTGAGCCAGGTCTTTAAGATCGGCGTAGTTGGAGACAGGGGAACCCTCATGAGCCAGAACGGAAAAGGGATCATTCTGCATGATATCGTGGATGGAAAAGAGAAACAAGCGAGCGATCTGAGCCAGTTTTACGACGTGGAATCCGCCGAAGAATTTATAAAAGAACAGGGAGAAATCGAAGGGGGCAACATCCGGCCGGTGCAGCTGAAGGAAGCTGCCTTGGAAATGGCCCTTCTGTTGATCAAACCAAACCTTACCTTTAACAAACGGGAAACCGCGGTAAAGAGGGAGGAGGCCGAAAAATCGGTAAAACCGTTCTATTTCATGGTCAAAAAAGGGGAGATGCTGGTGAGGGAGGGGGAAAAAATCACCGCCGATCATCTCCTGAAAATCTCCGGACAAAACAGGCTTCTGAAGCAGAATGACTTTTTAGGCAGATTTCCTGCCATGGTCGTTTTTATCACGCTCTTTTTAGGGGTCATGTACGTTGTCGGCCTGCTCACCAGAGCCTCTGAAGGTTCGGCAGCCTCTTCGAAAGATCTCTATTTCTTTTTGGCAACCCTCCTGACGATGTTTCTGGTGGTCATTGCATTCGACCTGGTATCGGGCGAAATCGCCCGCGGGTTCCACCACTTCGGTCCCAGGGTTCTGCTGTTTGTCATTCCCGTGGCCAGTGGGGCCATGCTGATTTCCATATTCCAGGGAATCAAGGTCGCCGCCAGTTTTTCTCTCGTGATATCTGTTCTGTCCTGTCTCATCGTGGATGGACGCGTCGGCTTCTTCGTGTATTTTTTTACCGGTTCTCTTGTGGCGGCATCCGGAGTAACGCAATGCAGAGAAAGGGGCGTTTTTATTCGCACGGGCCTGAAGGTGGGACTCTGCAACATGATTCTGGCCCTTTGCCTTGAGGTCTTGTACGGTTCTTTTTTCACCCTTGAAACAGGGTTGGCCTGTTGTTCCGCTTTTATGGGAGGAATTCTCGTGGGAATCATGGCTACGGGAATTCTGCCCCTCGTGGAAATGACGTTCGGCTATACAACGGATATCAAGCTGTTGGAGCTGGCAAGTCTGGACCAGCCGCTCCTGCGTGAACTCATGGTTCAGGCGCCGGGTACGTACCATCACAGCGTTATTGTCAGCAATCTGGTGGAGGCCTCGGCCCGGGCGATTCATGCCAATCCCCTGCTGTCAAAAGTGGCCGCCTATTATCATGACATAGGAAAGATAAAGAAGCCGCTTTATTTCATAGAAAATCAGAGAACCAGCGAAAATAAACATGAAAAACTGGCGCCCTCCATGAGCAGTCTGATTCTGACTTCCCACGTAAAAGACGGCGTTGAACTGGCAAGGAAATTCAAACTGGGAAAAGAGATCATAGAGATTATTCGACAGCATCATGGTACAAGTCTTATCTCATTTTTCTACGAAAAGGCCAAGAATCAGGCCGAGAAAAAGGGAGAGAAAAACATACAGGTGGAAGAAGAGGATTTTCGCTATCCCGGTCCCAAACCCCAAACAAAAGAAGCCGGGCTGGTCATGCTCGCGGACCAGATCCAGGCAGCCTCGAAAACGCTTGTGGATCCGACTACGGCGAGAATTCAGGGAATGGTTCAGAAAATCATGAACAAGGCATTTTCAGACGGCCAGCTGGATGAATGCGAGTTGACCCTCAAGGATCTTCATGAAATCGCCAAGAGTTTCAATCAGACATTGAGTGGCATTTTCCATCATCGTATTGCTTACCCGGAACCGATCGTCAAGATCGCCTCCGGGCGTACGGAGGACCCCGCCCTCACCGGGGCGGAAAAGGGCGATGCCTCGAAAAAGGGAAAAAATGGAGATACGGATCAGCTTTCAAAATCCGATTCCGCTTTTAGAAGAACGGACGATAAAGCGGAAAATGGAGAAAGTCTTAAAAGACTTGGGTTGCGATGACAGGGAATTGAGCATCCTCTTTACCGATGATCGGGAAATGAGTGAACTCAACCGCCGATACAGGGCCAAAGAGGGGTCTACAAACGTGCTTGCCTTTGCCATGGATGAATCGGTCGCAGAGGAAGACGGCTGCCTGACCCCTCGATCCGTCCTGCTGGGAGACGTGGTGATCTCCATTGACAGGGCACGGCAGGAATCCCTGGAGTCCGGGGAGACCCTGCAGCAGAGGGTGGAAGCCCTTCTCGTTCACGGTGTATTGCATCTTGTCGGGTATGATCATGAAAAGAACGAGGAAGAGGCCCTTGTGATGGAAGAAATGGAAAAAAGACTGCTGGCGCTCATACAGGAGTGACGAGTGACAGGGGTGAGTGACCAGTAACGGATAACGATTAACCATTCGACATAGAAGAATATGGAGGAATGAATATTATGGCGCGTTTGGCCGTGAACGTAGATCACGTAGCGACTGTCAGGGAAGCAAGGGGGACGAACGAACCCGATCCGGTCCTGGCAGCCGGCCTTGCGGAACTCGCGGGGGCTGACGGAATCATCTGTCACCTTCGCGAAGACCGAAGACATATTCATGACCGCGATCTTGAACTGCTGAGGCAGACCGTGAAAACCAGGTTGAATATGGAAATGGCCGCGGTGGATGAAATGGTGGAGATTGCACTGAAAAACAGGCCGGACCTGGTTACCCTTGTCCCTGAAAAACGGCAGGAACTGACCACGGAAGGCGGATTGGACGTGAAGGGCAGGCCAAAACATTACCTGCAGGTGGTGGAACGGCTGAAAACCGTCGGCATTCAGGTCAGTTTTTTCGTGGATCCTGATCCTGAACAGATACGGGCGGCCCATGCTTGCGGAGCGGATATCGTGGAAATCCACACAGGGCACTACTCAGAAGCAAAAACGGAAGAAGAGACCGTTCAACGGTTCGCAAAAATTGCCGTGGCCGTTGAATCCGCGGCAGCCCTCTCCCTTGACGTCAGCGCGGGCCACGGGCTTAACTATTTCAATATAAAGCGGTTCAGGGAGCTTCCCCTGATTGGAGAATACAGTATCGGACACAGCATTGTTGCCATGGCCGTCCTGACGGGTTTTGAAAATGCGGTGAGGAAAATGATAGAAATTGTGAAAGGATTTCTGAACAGGAGTGATGCGTATGTTGAATGCAAGCGATATTATGACCACGAATGTGATTACGGTCAAAAAAGAAACATTATTGACCGACCTTGCGGAGATTCTTTACAAGAAAAATATCAATGGTGTTCCGGTCGTTGATGACGACGGAGTTTTGATCGGGATTATTTGTGAAACCGATCTCATCCGTAACAACAAAAAGCTCCACATCCCCACGGTCTTTGCGCTTTTTGACGCCGTATTCTACCTTGAAAGGCCAAAGAAGATGGAAAAGGAGATAGAGAGGATCAGTGCAACCACCGTGGGAGAACTCTACACGCCGAAATCGGTCACCGTGGATGAAACAACCCCCATTGACGAAATCGCCACCATCATGACGGAAAAGAAGATCTACACCCTCCCGGTCATGAAGGATAAACGGATGGTCGGAATCATCGGCAAATCGGATATTATCAGGACTCTCGTGGCTTGAAAAAAGAAGAGCTTGCCATCATAACCAAATCCGATGAAGAAACGATTCAACTGGGCCGGAAGCTGGGCTCTCTCCTTGCGGAGGGGGATGTGGTTGCCCTCGCCGGTGAGCTGGGCAGTGGAAAAACCTGGTTTGCGAAAGGGATCGCCCTGGGCCTTCAGGTGCCGGCCGATACGGTGGTGGTTAGCCCTACGTTTTCCCTCGTTAACGTATACCAGGGGAGATGTCCCTTTTTTCATATGGATATTTACCGCCTTGGGGAACTTTCCGACTTTCTTTCCACCGGCCTTGAAGAGTATCTTTATGAAGATGGCGTAACGGTGATGGAATGGGCGGATCGATGGCCGGAAGTCCTTCCCGAGTGGAGGATTGCCATTAAAATTGTTATCCTGGACGATTTCTCGCGGAAGTTTACTTTTTCGGGAGATCATGTTAGAGCAGCGGGCATATTGGCGGAAATGGAAAAAAGCGGTATGCCGTTTTCAGTTGGCGGTTTCCAGTGAAGAAAGCCGGCAACTTGTAACCGGCAACCGGTCACTGGTTTTTATTGAGGAATAACTATGGCGATTATTGTGCAGAAATACGGCGGAACGTCCGTCGGCAGTGTAGAAAAGATCAGGGCCGTTGCGGAAAGAGTGATAGAAACCCACAAAGAGGGCAACCAGATGGTGGTGGTCCTGTCCGCCATGGCGGGCCAGACGGATGGACTCATCAAACTGGCCTCCCAGATATCCCGTGAGCCGGATCCGAGAGAACTGGATGTTTTGTTGGCGACCGGAGAACAGGTGAGCGTGGCCCTGTTTGCCATGACGGTAAAGTCCCTGGGGTTTGAGGCCTGTTCTTTTTTGGGTTTCCAGGTGGCTATCCATACGGATGATCTTTTTGGAAAGGCCAGAATTCACAACATTGATACGGAGAGAATCCGCAATAATCTGAATGAAGGCCGAATTGTTACCGTGGCCGGATTTCAGGGTCTGGATGACCATGGGGATATCACAACCCTCGGAAGAGGGGGTCTGATACGACGGCCGTCGCTTTGGCGGCAGCGCTCAAGGCGGATGTCTGTGAAATTTTTACAGACGTAGAAGGGGTGTACACAACGGATCCCAACATCTGCCCGAAGGCCGGGAAGATGGATTTCATCTCTTATGACGAAATGCTGGAAATGGCAAGTCTCGGCGCCAAGGTTCTGGAAATCCGTTCCGTGGAATTTGCGAAAAAATTTAATGTTCCGATTCATGTAAGGTCAACATTTACCAGAGAAAGGGGTACGATGGTGGTGGCTGAAACAAAAGACATGGAAAAGGTGGTCGTAACAGGGGTGGCCTACAACAAAAATGAAGCCCGGGTAACCATCACGAAGGTCCCTGACCGTCCGGGAATCGCTTCGACGATCTTTGAACCTGTTTTCAAGGCCGGCATTGTGGTGGATATGATCGTGCAGAATACCAGTCAGGATGCCTTTACCGATCTGACTTTTACGGTGCCCAAGGTCGACTTTTACAAAACCATGAAGCTCGTGGGAGAGGTGGCGGAACGAATCGGAGCGGAAAAGGTTATGGGCGATGAAGACATTGCCAAGATATCGATCATCGGAGTGGGAATGCGAACACATGCCGGCGTCGCCAAGAAGATGTTTGAAACCCTGGCGGAGGAAAATATCAATATCGTGATGATCAGCACCTCGGAAATTAAAATCTCCTGCGTTATCGAGGAAAAATATACGGAGCTTGCCGTGCGCGTGCTGCACACCGCCTTCGGACTGGATGTTGAAGATTGATGAACGTTTTAGGCATCGATACCTCCTGCGATGATACGTCGGCGGGCGTAGTGGCAGACGGGAGGAAAGTCCTTTCCAGCGTGGTTCAATCACAGGTCGGCATTCACCGTCCCCATGGCGGGGTTGTGCCGGAACTGGCATCCCGGGAACATATCAAGAACATTATGTACGTTGTGGAGGAAGCCCTCCTGAAAGCGGGTACGGCATTGGATGCAGTGGACGGCATCGCCGTGACGGTAGGCCCCGGCCTGGTGGGTTCCCTTCTCGTGGGGCTGTATTATGCCGCCGGATTGGCTTATTCGAAGGGAAAACCTCTCATCCCCATCAATCACCTTGAAGGGCATATCCTATCCATTTTTCTTGAAAAAGAAGTGCCGGAATTTCCTTTTGTCGCACTGACGGTTTCCGGAGGACACACCAACATCTACCATGTGCGAAATTTCGGGAAATACACGGCCATGGGGCAGACCGTGGATGACGCGGCCGGAGAGGCCTTCGACAAAGTGGCCAAGATCTCCGGCCTTGGTTATCCCGGCGGGGTCGCCGTGGAAAAAATATCCTTGGAAGGAAACCACGACAAGATCAGATTCCCCAGGGCTTACCTGAACAAGGATTCCCTCGATTTCAGTTTTAGCGGGTTGAAAACGGCAGTCTCCCTCTACATGAAAAAATGGAAAGAAGGAGGCAGCCGTGACAAGTCGTTTCATCTTGTCCACCTTGCGGACATCGCCGCCTCCTTTCAGGAATCCGTTGTGGACGTCCTTGTTGACAAGACGATCATGGCGGCCAGGAAAACAGGGGTGACTTCCCTGGTGGTGGCAGGCGGCGTTGCATGCAACGGGCGTTTGCGCACAAGGATGTCCGCGGAGGCCGCAAGAGAAGGAATCAAAGCCTTTTACCCGGCTCCGGAATTTTGCACCGATAACGGCGCCATGATCGCGGCAGCCGGTTATCATCGACTACTGAAGGGAATTACGGGCGACCTGTCTCTGGATGTACGCTCCCGATATCCCATTGAAGAAGTGAATTACTCGGAATGAAGCCAAAGAGACTACTCCGATACTATTACCTTCGATTCATTCGTTTGAGGGGCGACCCGCATGAACTCGCCCTTGGCATGTCTTTCGGAATTTTCACCGGCATGATGCCGATCATGCCTTTCCAGATGGCCCTCGCACTGGCTCTGGCGCTTTTGTTCAAGGGAAGCAAGATTACGGCGGCATTGGGAACGTGGATCAGCAATCCGTTGAACTGGTATTTTCTCTATTATTTCAGTTATAAAATCGGTGTCCGCATCCTAGGCCTTCACGGGCAGGATGCCATCTTTTCGTCGATTATGACGGCCGTCCGATCCGGGCAGGAATCGATGGCGATTGTGGAGAAAATCCTTTCTTCCGGGAGCCTTATGGTGATTATATTCCTTGTGGGCGGACTGGCCATGGGAACCGTTGTTGCCATCCCTTCCTATTTTATTTTTCTTGTCCTATTTAAGAAAATTCGGGCCTGGCGTGAATTGCGAAAGGAGGAGAGACGTCGCGTAGCTCCTGTTCAACAGGATACTCCATGAAGATTCGTCCCAATAGGAAATTAGGACAGAATTTTCTTGTTGATCCTGTCGTTATTGAAAGAATCATCGCCGCGACCGGATTTTCCGCCGAGGACACCGTCATTGAAATCGGCGCGGGACTCGGCGCCTTGACCTTGCCCCTTTCCAAGTGCGTGGGGCGGGTGGTTGCCGTGGAAAAAGACGGAAGGCTCGTGAATTCGTTGAAAGGAGAGTTGAAGCGACTGGAAATCCCCAATGTGACGCTTGTGCAGGAAGATATTCTCTCCTTTGATTTCACCGGCATCCAACCGGCGCCTTCCACGAAGATTCAGGTTGCGGGAAATCTGCCCTACAACATCTCCTCTCCCGTGCTGAAAAAACTGATGGAAAACCGGGAATATGTTGCCCGTGCGGTATTAATGTTTCAATGGGAGGTGGCCAAACGTCTAACCGCCCTGCCCGGCAATCGGGATTACGGGGCCATGACTCTTTTAATTCAGTATAACGCGAGCGTGAAACCGATTCTGAAAGTGGGACGAAACGCCTTTTTCCCGAGGCCGGGGGTTGATTCCATGGTGGTTGCGCTCGATTTTGAAAAACCTTATCCCAAAAGGGCTCTTAGTAATGCCTGTTTCAGTAGAACCGTGAGGGCTGCTTTTTCTCACAGGAGAAAGACGCTTCTGAATTCCATGGGGATTTCGGGAGAGGGGTGGTGCAAGGAAGACCTCTTGAATGGGATGGCCTCCTGCAATATCGATCCCGGAAGACGAGCGGAAACCCTGACCATGGACGAGTACCTGTGCCTGACTTCGGCTCTGGCTGTTGACAAGGCGGAAACGAGATGATAGATAGGACAGTTTGCCGTTTAAGATCAGAAACCATCAACGGGCGCCGGTAACTGTTTTACCGCTCATTAGCGCACTGTTCGTTTGAGAGTTATCCAATGGAAATTATTCAGACTGTTCAGGATATGCAGCAGTGGTCCGATGCCGTAAGGGCCGCGGGGCAGGTTATTGCTTTTGTTCCCACCATGGGTTTTCTCCATGAGGGCCATCTGGAATTGATGCGCGCGGGAATCAAACATTCAGACCGGCTGGTCATCAGCATTTTTGTAAACCCCACGCAGTTTGGTCCGAACGAAGATCTGGATCAGTATCCGAGAGACGAGGAAGGCGATCTGGAAAAGGCCGACAATGTGGGGGTGGACATCGTTTTCATGCCCTCCGTGAAAGAGATGTATCCCGAAGGGAGCCAGACCTCCGTGCGGGTGGAGAAACTTCCTCAGCACCTCTGCGGCCTTTCAAGGCCGGGGCATTTTGATGGCGTAACGACAGTGGTTGCCAAGCTTTTCCATATTGTAAAACCGAACATTGCCGTCTTCGGGCAGAAAGACTACCAGCAATTAGCCGTGATCAGCAAAATGGTCATGGATCTCAATATGGACATTCAGATCATCGGGGCGCCGATCTACCGGGAGCCTGACGGGCTGGCCATGAGCTCACGCAACAGTTACCTTTCCCAAGAAGAAAGGAGATCGGCCCTCTGCCTCAAGAAATCGATCGATCTGGCGCTTGAACTGTTCCGGAGACGGAGAAAAAATGGCGAAAGTGGTGAAGAACGCGGTCTGTTCTTTGATTCAGGGTTATCCGTTTACAAAGATAGACTATGTGAATCTGTGTGATCCGGTCACATTGGATGATGTGGACACCCTTTCAGAAAATACCTTGCTTGTCCTCGCGGTTTATGTGGGCAGGACCAGACTGATAGACAACTGCGTGCTAACAACCACAACTGAATGAAAGGAGACAGGAATGAGACCTTCCAACTTTTTATTTACTTCCGAATCGGTGACCGAGGGACATCCCGACAAGGTAGCCGATCAGATTTCCGATCATGTCCTCGATGAGATCATCGGACAGGATCCCAATGCCCGGGTAGCCTGCGAAACCCTTGTAACCACGGGCATGGCCATGATTTCAGGGGAGATTACCACCTCCGCCTATGTAGACCTTCCTGAAGTGGTCCGTACGACCATCAAGGATATCGGGTACAAAAATTCCTCCATGGGGTTTGACTGGGAGACCTGCGCCGTCCTTTCCACCATTGATAAACAGTCCCCTGATATTGCCATGGGGGTTGACGGAACCGGCCTTTTCAAAGAACAGGGCGCGGGAGACCAGGGACTCATGTTCGGCTATGCCTGCCAGGATACCGATGTCTTCATGCCCATGCCGATCTACCTGGCCCACGGTCTGACCCGAAGACTTGCCCACGTAAGAAAATCGGGGCAATTGCCATGGCTCAGGCCTGACGGCAAGTCCCAGGTTACCGTGCAATATGTGGACGGGGTTCCCACCAGGATTCATACGGTGGTTATCGCGGCCCAGCACAGTCCGGATGTGGATTACGATACCCTCAGGGAGGCGATTATCGAAAAAGTCATCTTGGAGGTCATTCCCAAAGAACTGCTGGATCAGGATACCCAGTATTTCATCAATACCACCGGCCGTTTTGTGGTGGGCGGCCCCATGGGAGACTGCGGGCTTACGGGACGTAAGATCATCATGGATACCTATGGTGGATTCGGCTACCATGGAGGCGGCGCATTTTCCGGGAAAGACCCCTCAAAGGTGGATCGCAGTGCTTCTTACATGTGCCGCTATATTGCCAAAAACATGGTGGCCGCCGGGCTTGCCCGCAACTGCGAGATTCAGGTTGCCTATACCATTGGACGGGCGGAACCGGTTTCCGTGATGGTAGGCGCTTACAGTACCGGCGTCCTTCCAAGCAGCGAGCTTACCGAAATCGTTAAAAAGGAGTTTGACCTGAGACCGGCGGCCATTATCGAACGGCTGAATCTCCTGCGACCCATCTACAGAAAAACCACCAATTACGGTCATTTTGGACGAGAGCTCCCCGAATTTTCCTGGGAAAAGACGGATGCGATAGCAAACCTGAAGCAGGCGGTAAAATAAAAATACAAAGAGAGGTTATTTTCATGGATTATGATATCAAGGATATAAACCTGGCGGCAAAGGGTCGCCTCAGAATTGAATGGGCCGAGATGAGCATGGATGTGCTCAGGAGCATCAGGGAACGATTCGAAAAAGAGAAGCCTTTGAAGGGTTTGAAACTTTCCGCATGTCTTCACGTTACCACGGAAACCGCCGCCCTGGCCAAGACACTAAGGCGGGCGGAGCGGACCTCGTGGTCTGCGCGTCCAATCCGCTCTCCACCCAGGACGATGTGGCGGCCTCCCTCGTAGCAGACGATGAAATACCGGTTTTTGCCATAAAGGGAGAGGACCATGCCACCTACTACAGCCATATCCTTTCGGCTCTAAAACACGGACCCCACCTGACCATGGATGACGGAGCGGATCTGGTCAGTTCTCTTCATTTCATTGCCCTCAAGAAATGGGAAGACCTGGAGCCCATCTGTCAGCAAGTGGGGACAGGGGTTATCCGAAGAAGCCAGGAAGCAGCTCCTTTTAAACGTGATCGGCGGGACGGAAGAAACGACCACAGGCGTCATCCGGCTGCGGAGCATGGAGAAGGACGGCGTGCTGCAATTCCCCATCATATCGGTCAACGACGCGGATACCAAGCATCTCTTTGATAACCGTTACGGCACCGGGCAGAGTTCCCTGGACGGGATCATCAGGGCCACAAACCGCCTTCTTGCGGGAAGCACCTTCGTGGTAAGCGGATATGGCTGGTGCGGCAGGGGGGTTGCCACCAAGGCAAAGGGACATGGCGCCCATGTGATCGTGTGTGAAGTGGATCCACTGCGCGCCCTCGAAGCGGTCATGGACGGATTCCAGGTCATGCCCATCGCCAAGGCAGCCCCTCTTGGTGACTTTTTCTGTACCCTCACCGGCGATATCAACGTCATCAGGGGGGAACATTATGTCACCATGAAAAACGGGGCGATTGTTTCCAATTCCGGCCACTTCGATGTGGAACTGGATCTTCCCGGATTAGCCGATGCTTCCGTGGATAAGAGGAACATTCGGGAATTCGTGGATGAGTTCACCCTGAAAAACGGTCGCAGAATCTTTCTGTTAGGGGAAGGCAGGCTGGTGAATCTGGCTGCTGCCGAAGGCCATCCTTCCAGCGTGATGGATATGAGTTTTGCCAACCAGGCCCTGTCGGCGGAACATGTGGCCAAAACATACCGGTCCCTGGGAAAGAAGGTATACCCTGTTCCCGCTGAAATCGACAAGGAAATCGCAAGATTGAAACTGAAATCGATGGGTGTGGAAATTGACACATTGACGGAAGAGCAGGAAAAATACCTGTCTTCGTGGGAGATGGGAACCTGAGAAATATGGCAATGGCTAAAGATGTGTACGCAAGGCTGAGAGAACAACTGGACCAGTATTCCATCGGGTTTCCCCGCCACCGAATCCGGCGTGGAGATCCAAATCCTTCGAAGGCTTTTTACCGAGGAGGCCGCGGAGATGTACCTTCAGCTCAGTCTGATGATGGAGACCCCCGCGGATGTGGCCAAACGCACCGGCCGGGACCCGGACCATGTGGCGACCCTTTTGGAACAGATGGCGGAAAATGGACTGGTCTTTCGGGTTCGAAAAGGGGACACCGTCAAGTACGGGGCCGCCCCCTACGTGGTGGGGATTTACGAATATCAGGTAAAAACCATGGATCGCGAACTGGCCCGGCTCATGGAAGACTATTACAATGAGGCCTTTGCCGGAGAAACCTCCAGACAGATTGCCCCCATGAGAACCATCCCGGTAAACCAGGCGATCGATGTTGCCTGGCCTGTTGTTCCGTATGATGATGCCCGCGAGATTATTAAATCGAAAGACCGACTTGCCGTGGCAAAATGTATCTGCAGGGTTCAGCAGGGTCTGCTGGGCCAGGCGTGCGGCAAGCCGGTCGAAGTCTGCCTCATGGCCGGTTCTCATGCCGACTACTATGTGGAAAAGGGGATGGGAAGGTGGATTACTCAGGAAGAGGCCATGGGGATCCTGGATGATTGCGAAAAAGCCGGCCTGGTGCCACAGCCGTTCAACGCCCAGAACCCGGGGGGGATGTGCAACTGCTGCGGGGATTGCTGCGGGATGCTGCGGATGCTCAACAGACATCCGAAACCCGTAGAAATTGTCATCGCCAATTATTTTGCCGAGGTAGATCCGGATCTTTGCGTTGCCTGTGAAGTCTGCCTGGACCGGTGCCAGATGAACGCCATCACCATAGGCGAGAACGAGGTCGCCGAAGTCAATCTGGATCGCTGCATCGGTTGCGGCCTTTGCGTCTCCACCTGTGCGACGGAGGCCATGAAACTCAGGGCGAAACCGAAAGAGGAACGCCGGGAACCTCCGGAAAAGGGACAGATGACCATCATGGAACTCGCCCGGAAAAGGGGCAAATCCCTGATTCCGCTATCGATGATGGGGAAATAGTTTACCATAGTAGTAAAAACCAAGCCAAGGATTCATTATATGTTCAAGACTGCCGTTACGGAAATGCTGGGGATTGACTATCCTATCGTCGGGGGAACCATGATGTGGATCTCCACCTCCGCATTCACGGCCGCCATTTCCAACGCGGGCGGGCTGGGAGTGCTTGCCTCCGCTATCTATCAGACCCGTGAGACCTTCGCGGAAGCCCTGGACCAACTTTTTGACCTCACCGACAAGCCCTTTGCGGTCAATCTCAATCTCTTTCCCATGATGCGGCCCATTGACAACAACGACTATCTCGATGTCCTTCTGGAAAAAGGGGTGAAAATCGTCGAGACATCCGGACATTCGGCGCCGGCCGACCTGTGTGCCCGGTTCAAGGAGGCGGGGCTCATCTGGATGCATAAGTGCGTGGGGGTCCGGTATGCCCTGAAGGTCCAGGAGATGGGGGCCGATATCGTGACGGTCGTGGGGTATGAAAACGGGGGCGCCACCGGGAAACTGGATGTGGGGACATTGGTCCTGGTTCCAAGGGTCGTGGAAAGCCTCCATGTCCCTGTCATAGGGGGAGGGGGCGTCTCCGACGGCCGGGGACTCGCGGCTGTTCTTGCCCTCGGCGCAAAAGGGGTGATCATGGGCACCCGCCTGCTGGTTACCAAGGAGGCCCCGATCCATGATCTCCTCAAGAACGCCCTTGTGAATGCCGGGGAGCTGGATACCATGCTGATCATGCGATCCATCGGCGCCACTCACAGGGTATGGAACAACGGGGCGGCGAAAAAATGTGCTGAACTGGAGGAGGCCCAGGCGAATCTACCCGAGATCATCAATATTGCGGCGGGCGAAAAGGCAAGGAAAATGTACCGGGAGGGCGATTTGAATTCGGGAGTCATTTCCTGCGGCCAGGGGATCGGGCTTGCCCACGATATTCCTACGGTGAAAGAACTATTTGACAGGATGATAAAGGAAGCGGAAATGGTTGTGGCAGGGATGCATGAGAGCTAGTTTCCATCCATAAATGGCCCTTTTCCACAATCTCTGCGTCAAACTGCGGGTTTCCTTGTGCGACGTACTATCGTACGTCTCCGCGCAAACCCTTGTTTTCCTTGACCTTGCGGAAAATTGCTCATTTCTGAATTGGAAACCCACAGTGCCCACAGGTTCATTAATGGATGGACACGAGCTAGTATCCATCCATTGACGTTCCCGGGGAAACGGTATTCAAGGAGATAGGGTGCATTTTTTTCCTGATTTTAGAGGGTTGCCGGCGAAAAACACTTGACATTATTTTTGTACTCTGGTAAATGCCTTTTCCAAGGAGAAAGTTTTACATTTTATTTGTATGAGGATTTTGTTAAATCCGCGTAAATAAAGAAAGGAGGTGAGTTTTTTCAGGTTTTTTTTGAGGATGATTGTTTTTGTTTTTTAATACACGAATTTACAATTTTAGGAGGAATGAGTAATGAAAAAATTGTTTGTATTGGGAATTGCAGCGCTCCTGTTGGTCGCTTTTTCCGTGCCGGCCATGGCGGAAGTCAAGATCGGCGGCATTATCTTTACGGACTTCTACTATCTTCAGAGAAATTCAAAATCGGCGGCCATCTATGAAAGCACCAATGGCAAAGAGTCCTACGGCAATACGAGGATTCAGGTGCCTAATATTACCCGGCTTTACGGAAGATGGACCAATGAAGACAACGTGGGGATGTATATCGAGTTCGGTTTAGGCACCGGCGCAGTAGCTGATTCCAGTTCTGAAGCAGTCAACATCAGGCACGCCTACGGATGGTGGGATGTGAATTCCCAGTTCCAGATTTTGGCTGGTCATACTACGACGCCATTCTCTCCCCTTCTCCCGAGCCAGTTGCTTGGTACAAGCGACAATAGCCTTAACATTATCGGCATGGGCTACGGCGAATTCTATTCCGGACGTTTTGCTCAGGTCCGGGGTTCCTTTGAATTAAACAAGATGTTCGGCATTGCCCTGGCTATTGTGGACCCGAATCTGGGCAACAGGTTTGTAGATGGTTCCGCGGGCGTAAACCCCCAGGATTATACGACGAACACGAAAATCCCCCGTTTTGACATTGGTGCGCACATCAATGTGGGCCCCGTCGTAATCTATCCTTCGTTTTTGTGGCAGCAGAAAACGTATGACAAACAGGTTAATTCCTCCATTGACGATTCCGTCTCCATCTACGCAGGTTCGCTGGGCGTCAAGTTCGGTATGGGTCCGATGATGCTGGCTGCTGAAGGCCAGTACGGACAGAACTGGGGCAACACCGGAGCTGGTATCGGCATTGGCAAAGTAACTGGCAACGCGGCAACTGGCATCACGCCTCTCAATACTGCCGGTGCTTCCCCAATCGGCGTCTACAGGGCAACCGTGAACTCTGACTACCAACTGGACGATACCACGGACTGGAGCTACTGGGTAGATCTGGCATTCAAGTTTGGTCCGATTACGCCTCACCTGCTTTTCGGCCAAATGGGCGCTACAGGCGACAACAGCCCGACGGATTTCAGGTCCATGATGTACGGTGTCAGTTGTCCCATTCAGTTGGCCAAAGGCTTCAGCGTACGGCCTGAGCTGATGTGGTATGACGATGGCGACAGCAACACGGCCTATAATTCCGTAACTGCCACGCAGTCTAAGCAGGACAGCGGAAGCTACCAGGTCTTTGGTGTACAGTTCCAGATCACCTTCTAGACCTTCTTTTCTGAAGGACGCGGTTGTTTGGACGCGTACTGTTTGATGCATGTTTAGGCCCTCTCTTCCAGATTCGGAAGAGGGGGCTTTTTTTGTGGCCTACAATCTCTTTCGACAATAATCGTCTCTATGTGAATATTGTCTTGACAATTTTACGATTGGCCTCTATATTGCCGGATATGAACAGGCAGTTATACGAAGATATCTGGAAACAGCTTTCCTCCCACACTCAGATGGTTTTTATTTCTGGCCCTCGACAGGCAGGAAAGACCACCTTCACAAAGCTATTAGCCGAAAACTTCACCAATGCCCTTTATTTTAATTGGGATATTTTGGAAGATAAAAGAAAACTTCTTGAAAACCCTGCTTTTTATGAGGAAATTAATCGAAAAGATGACTCCTTGCCTCTGATTATTTTTGATGAGCTTCACAAATATTCCGACTGGAAAAATTATCTTAAGAACGTGTACGACCGGGATAAGGGGGCCTATACGTTCCTTGTTTCAGGCAGCGGCAGGCTGGACATGTATCAGAAAGGCGGGGATTCACTTGCCGGCAGATATTTCCTTTTCTACCTGTGGCCGTTTACATTAGCGGAATTGGCCGGAAACAACCTCCCAATGGGAGTGTTCCTGCAGGATCCTGTTCGGGTCCACCCATACCCTGAAAGCAATCGTCATATCTGGGACACACTGGAGCAAGTGAGTGGGTTTCCAGACCCCTATCTGAATAGTACCATTCCATTTTATCGGATCTGGTCAAACACCTACAAGAAGCAACTTTTGCGGGAAGACATTCGAGATTTGGCATCCGTCCGAAATATGGAAGACGTGGAAGGACTTTTTTCTTTGATTCCTTCCAGAGTCGGCAGTCCTTTATCCATGGCTGCCTTAGCCAGAGACGTTCAAGTGTCTTTTGACAGCGTCAAAAGATGGATGGAAATTTTTCGAGAATTTCTTTCTGATTTTCAGGGTTGCCCCCTGGAATCAAAAAGTATCCCGCGCCATCGTAAAAGAAAAGAAAGTGTATCTTTTCGATTATGCCGGCCTTGAATCCCCTGCGGCAAAATTTGAAAACATGATCGCCCTCGAACTTCTTCGAGCCGTGTCCAACTGGAATGATTCAGGACTGGGAAATTTTTCCCTGCATTATGTGCGGAACAGGGAAAAGGAAGAAGTCGATTTTCTACTGGCCAATAACCATAAACCGTTCCTGCTGATTGAAGCGAAAGTGTCGGATGAGCACCCGGCGAAAAGCTTGCGAAAGTTCCAGAACATTTTTCATATTCCAGCGGTTCAGCTTGTCAACAAAGACGGTGTATGCAAACTCGTTTCCAATAATGATGTGAAGATTATGATCATCACCGCACATCACTGGCTGTCTTTGCTTCCCTGATGAAATGTAATATGTCTGCAATTCTTTGCCCCTCCATAATCATGAGAACCTGGGAATACGGTGAAACGGATCTTATCGTGAGTTTTTTTACCGAGGACCGAGGTTGGCTTAAGGGAATTGCGAAAGGGGGCAGAAAAAGCCGGAACCGTTTTGTCAACTGCCTGGACCTGTTCTGTCTTTGCAGTCTGGAGTACGAAATGAAGCAGGGCCGAGATCTTTGTTTCCTGCACTCAGGGAAGTTGATTCAGTCCTTTCCAGGGATACGGACCCATTTTTCGTCGCTGTCATTAGCCAGCTATATGTTGGAACTTGTGGAGATACTTTTTCCCTCTGGCACAATGGAGCCGCTGGCTTTTGAATTGTTCAGGGATTCTCTTTCCGCTATGGACAGGGAAAGCGAGCTTGTTCGATTGCGGGCGTTTTTTGAGGCCAGGGCCATGGCCCTTGGAGGATACGCAATCGATCTTACCCGGTGTTGCCGGTGTGGAAGGAAATACGCAGGGCAGGGGACGGCGGTTTTCAACCGGGACAAAGGTGGAATCAGCTGTCTGAAATGTCTCAGGGAATCGAAAAGTGCACCGGGGCTCGAGCCCTCCATGGTGGCCATGCTGAAAAAAATGCAGTCTCTTCCAGTGGGGGAACTGCCTTGCATGGATTGGGATGCAACAAGCGCTGACCGGATTCGCAGCGTACTCGCGCTGCATATGGAATACAGGATCGGCCGCAAGTTGAAATCCGAAAAATATTTATAAAAGCGGTTTGCGGCAAATCTTCTTCTTTTTCGCAACCATACTGTTGCAGTTTTGCACACCGCGAGCGGCATCCAGCGCCCAGTGATCGGCTTGTACATGGCTGAAAACATGATCATCGATGTAATTACCGCCGATCATTACCTTGGCGCCCCCTTGCGGGAGTTCCCTGTGGAGCAATTCCACGGCTTTTTTCAAATCGGGCAGGGTGGAACTCAATACACAACTGATGCCGACGATGTCAGGCTCGATTTTGCGTGCTTCGGCCAAAAAGCGTTCAGGCGCCACATCCACGCCCAGATCCACCACTTCATATCCTTCGCAACGGGCCAATAGGGCGAACAGGTTCTTTCCAAGATCATGGATGTCTCCCAAAATGGTACCCAAAAGTATGACGCCCGCGGCCTGGTCGGGGGCCTGCCGGGGAAGGTAAGGTTCCAGAACCAGGGTTGCCCGGCGCATGATTTCACCGGCCATAATCAGTGCGGCGATGAAGTAGCGGCCCTTTTCAAATTGCTTCCCGACATCCCTCATGCCCTGAATGCAACAATCCATGACATAAGCGGGTTTCGATCCGGAGTCCAGCATTCGGACAATTTCCTGCAGGGCCTCTTTCTCTTTCAGCCCGGCAATCAGTTCGGTAAGCTGCTCTTTTCGCGCTGTGGGATCATTCACCAACGGATCAGTCATGCCACACTCCCATTTTGCATATCATCGGCATCCTTTCGGGTGAAATGAGAAACCAACCAAAGGCCGAAGGAAGGTCTGAAAAATCAAAATAAAGATGTTCCAGCCTGAAAACATTTTGACCTTCGTTCAACTGAAGAAATTTTGCCTCTCTTCTATCGAGACTGGCGGGCAGCAGCCTCAATTGGGCCTTCTTGAAACCGGGAAGGCTTTCTTCCAGTAACAGGCCGGTCAATACGTCGGTTTCCAGCATTGTTTCAATAAAGGGAGACTCGGGATCGGCACGGGCGTAGCCCACATGAAAAATGAGGGGATGTTTCTCATGCAAAATAAGCCGCTCCACCAGAATTACGGAATTTTCTTTACCCAGTTGCAGCACTTTTCTCAGATCTTCCCGCGCCTCCTCCACCGCGGTCTTAAGAATACGCACTTCCAGCTTTTCTTTTTCTCTGAGAATGGCGCCTAAAGGCGCCAGTCCGAAATGGCTGGCCGTGAACTTCAGTCGTTTGATAAAGGTGCCGCTCCCTTGGACGCGATCCACCAGCCCCTCTTGCGCAAGAAGTCCGATCGCCTGCCGGGCCGTCATGGCGCTGATTCCAAAATTTCCGGCGATGGCCGCTTCGGACGGCAAACGGGCGCCGGGTTGATAGGTTCCGTTGGAAATGCGCTGCTTGATAATACGGGCCAACTGCGCGTAAGCGGGCAGATGGTCCTTTTTATCGATTCGTTCGGTTTCGTTAAATTCGGGCATAGCAATAGACATTTCGAAAAATAAAATCCGCCACTTTAATCTTCCCGGGATGGATAGACCTTACGTAAAAAAAAAGCTTGACAATCCTCTATAAGAGTATAAGACTGTAGCATATGAATGACGCGGAGTAAAGTCCTTTTGTCCATAACAAACATTTTAAACCGTGGGATCACCGTCCGCGGTTACAACAATCAGGAAGGTTCATGAATGATTATCATTGGCGAAAAAATAAACGGCACGCGTAAAAAGGTGGCCGAGGCCATAAAAGCCCGCAATTCCGATTTTATCAGAGCACTCGCCGTGGAGCAAACCAAAGCCGGCAGCACTTATCTGGACATAAACGCGGGAACCGCGCCCGGTCGCGAACCGGAGGATATGGTCTGGTTGATCGAAAACGCGCAGACCGTCAGTGATCTTCCCATCTGCCTTGACAGCGCCAACCCTCAGGCCTTGCGGGCGGGCCTGGAAGTCGTCCACAAAACGCCGATCATCAATTCCCTTTCGGGTGAAAAAGCGCGTGTGGAAGGCGTGTTGCCATTGGCCCTTGAATACGGAACCCATTTGGTTATCCTGGCCCTGGATGACGTTGTCGGCATTCCGGATACCAGCTCGGGGCGCATGGAAATCATCAAGCGGCTGACGGCCATGGCCGTGAAGGGAGGACTGAGGGAAGATCAGCTCTTTGTGGACCCCCTGGTCACCGCCATTTCCACGGGCACTGAAAATGCAATCCTTACCCTTGAAACGATCGGTGCGGTTAAGCGGGCGTATCCGAAGGCCCACATCACCAGCGGGTTGAGCAATATCTCCTATGGAATGCCGCTTCGGGGCATTATCAACCGGACCTTTTTGGCCATGTGTGTGGCCGCGGGTTTGGATAGCGTCATTGCCGATCCCAATGACCGCGCGCTTTTGGAAACCACCATGGCCGCTGAAATGCTCATGGGAAGAGACCGGTTTTGCATGGGCTTCAACAAAGCCTATCGGGCGGGCCGTATCGGCCCTCCGGCAAAATGAAAAACCTTGTGGCAACAACGAACTACAATTCGGAGGAGAACAGATGAAAGAGACCGAGAAATTAACCGAAGCCATTGTTGAAATGGAGGAAGACCAGGCAATGGCCCTGACCCGGAAGCTTCTGGAATCGGGAACAGCTCCCATGGCGATCTTTGAAGCCTACCAGGAAGGCATGGTGGAGGTGGGCAGGCGTTTCGAAAAGGGTGTTTATTTTATTCCGGAATTGATTTTAAGCGGGAATATGATGAACGAGGCCACGGAGATGATCAAACCCTATCTGGACGGCCAAATTGCCAAGGATGAACGGGAGAAGATCGGCAAAATTCTTATTGCAACCGTGGAAGGCGACATACACGACATCGGCAAGAATATTGTCGCCGCTTTGTTGGACCTTAACGGGTTTGAGGTGAGGGACCTGGGAGTGGATGTCCCCATTGACCAAATCATCTCGGAAACCAAGGAATTCGGCGCCGATATTGTGGGGTTGAGCGGCCTGTTGACACTTGCTTTCGATCCCATGAAGGAATTTGTGGACAAATTGGAAGCGGCCGGCCTGCGCCAGAACGTAAAAGTGATTATCGGCGGTGGACAGATGGATGGACAGGTGTGTGAATACGTTGGCGCCGATGCGTTTGTCATTGACGCGGTGACCGGCATAAACCTTTGTAAAGAATGGGTGAGTTAGATAAAGGGAGGGGAACATGACTGACGGTAAAGACCAGCTCTCTCCAGGCCAAAAACAGGCGGCGTTCCTGGAAAAATGGGCCTCCGGAGAAGGCATCGACTTCGTGGACGAGAATGCCCGGGCATCATATCAATACCGCACGGGGTTGATTAAAGACGCTATCCAGCTGGAAAAAGCGCCCGATAGGGTGCCGGTGGTTCCGCTGTGCACATTCGCTCCCTCGATGCTCTACGGGTATACGGGTAAAGAGGCAATGTATGATCCCCATATCCTGGGAAAAGTCGCCCTCGATTTTTCCAGGGAATATGACGCCGACGCCGCGGGGGCCGCGCCCATGGTGATGTACGGTCCGGCATTGGAAACACTGGACTACCGGCTTTACAAGTGGCCGGGACACGGGGTCAAGGAACATCTCTACTACCAATTTGTTGAAAAAGATTACATGAAAGCCGAGGACTACGATCATCTGATTGCCGATCCAAGCGACTATTGGCTTCGCGTCTGGCTCCCGAGAACCCATGGCGCCTTGGCGGCCCTGGCCGACCTGCCGCCCATGTACGGCACCATGGAACTGCCCATGGCCGTACCGTGGCTTTGCACCCTGGGTGCGCCGCCGATTCAGAAAGCTTACCAGGCGCTTTTGAAAGCCGGCAGACAGTGCTTCGAGTGGATCGGGATCCTGGGGCAGTATCTGGCGCAAATCATGGGCGCCGGATATCCTTTCTATGCGGGAGGGGCCACCAAAGCGCCCTTTGATTTATTGGGCGACAGTTTTCGCGGTACGGTCCAACTGATGATGGATCTATACCGCAGGCCGGAAAAAGTCGTGGCGGCGCTGGACAGGCTGACGCCCCTCATGATCCAGTCGGGCATGGCCGGCGCAATGGCCAACAACAATCCGCTGGTGTTCATCCCCTTGCACAAAGGGGCCGACGGCTTCATGAGCAATGAACAGTTTGCAAGATTTTATTGGCCAAGCCTTAAAGCGGTTATGTTGGGGTTGATTGACAATGGATGCGTGCCCGTTTGTTTTGTGGAAGGGGGTTACAATCAACGATTGGAATTCCTGACGGAAATACCCAAAGGTCAGAGCCTTTTCATCTTCGACAAAACCGACATGGCCCGGGCCAGGGAGATCCTGGGCGGAAAATCCTGCATCGGAGGCGGATTTCCGGTTTCACTCATCATGACCGGCAATGTGAAACAGGTGGAAGATGAAACCAAACGATTATTGGATGTGGCCGCCGGAGACGGAGGATATATCCTGAGCATCGGCTGCGCTATGGACGAGGCCAGGGAGGATACCCTGAAGGCCTTCATTCAAACCGGCAAGGCCTACGGCAAGTATTGACGATCGAAAAACGAAGACTCGCCATCACCATGAAGAGGAGGGTGCCGGGCGGGATGACCCATTTCAGGACGGAAGCCTTCCGCCAATCGGAAGGCTTCCGCTGGCTCCACGGCATGTTGGAGGCCAAGCCTTTCAACGAACCGATCCTGTGCCGGCAATAGCAGAGCATGGGAATGATAAACAATCCGAAATCCGAAATGCTATAGCATTTCGATCGCGCAGGCCATGGAAACTCCGCCGCCACCGCAAAGGGTTGCCAACCCAAGGCCCTTTCCCCTTTTCTTCATGGCGTACAGGAGCGTAACCATAATCCGGCATCCCGTGGAGCCTACCGGATGACCCAGCCCGATACCGGATCCGTTTACGTTGGTAATCTCCCTGTTCAGGCCCAACTCGATTTCACAACCCAAATACTGTGCGGCAAAGGCCTCATTGACTTCTATCAGTTCAAAATCTTCCAACTTTAAATCCGGATTTCTTTTGAAAAGATCTTTGACGGCAGGGACCGGGCTCAAACCCATGACAGACGGATGACAGGCCCCCCGACCGATTGCCTTGATCCTTGCCATAGGCGTAAGGCCCAGTTCCGCGGCCTTATCCGCCGACATGATGACCATGGCACTCGACCCGTCGTTGATTCCGGAAGAATTGCCGGCCGTGACTTTGCCGGTTTTGGGTATAAAACCGGGAGGCAGGCTGGCCAGCTTTTCCATAGTCATTCCCGGCCTGAAGTGTTCGTCCTTGTCAAACAGGATGGGGGGCTTCTTCCTCTGGGGTACCTCTATAGGCACGATCTCCTCCTTGAAGTCCCCTTCCTTTGTTGCCCGTTCCGCATTATTGTGGCTCCTCAGGGCCACTTCATCCATCGCCTGCCTGCTTATATTGTGCATTTGAGCAATAAATTCAGCTGTATGTCCCATGATGTACGGCTTCCCTTTAAACAGTTCCAGGGGCATTCCCTCCTTTAAAGGGCCGTCTTCCGGGTGAGGGATGAGATGGCTTCCGCAATGAAGGGCATGGATCATGGCATCCACAAAAACCTGATCCTGCAGACGACAACCCCAACGGGCGCCTGGAACAATGTAGGGAACCCCTGACATATGTTCGGTCCCGCCTGCAAGGATAATATCCGCCATGCCGGCCTGTATCATGGCCATCCCCGAAATAACGGCTTCCATCCCTGAAATGCAGACCCGATTGATGGTTGCAGCCGGTACGGTATCCGGGATGCCTGCCATAAGAGAGGACACCCTGGATACATTCAAGGCGTCCGCCGGTTCCATGCAACAGCCGAAACGGACATCGTCGATCATCACGGGATCAATGCCCGCGCGTTTGATCGCTTCTTTCATGGAAACGCTGCCTATGACCGCCGCGTTCAAATCCTTCAAACTGCCTCCGAAAGCCCCCACCGCCGTTCGACATGCGGAAACAATGACTACATCTTTCATGGTATCTCCTTTCAATAGAAAATGAATGGTAATTCATTGGAACTTTATAACGAAACAGCTTGTGGAAGTAAAGAAAAAAGGCCCGCCATGGAGACGGACCTTTAAAACAGAGGCAAGAAAGATATCAATGAGGTTGGAGTTGCACCTACTCCTTGGAGGCAAGCTCTCTCAGCATCGCCGCATTGTTCGAGATACGCGCCAGATTTTTCTTGATATTCTTCTTATTTGGTTTCGCTTTTCGAGCCCGGATGGCCTTGGTTACTTTGGCATTGGACGACATGGTTTAATCTCCTATGGTAGTCTATATTTAAATTAGTTTCAAAATATACGCTTTTGTGGGCAGGGCGTCAAGAATATTTTTCGACCAGTGCAGGGCATTTCAGCGAAACGTGCGGAGCCTGTCATCCATATCTCGAGTTCCTATCCTTGCCAAAAGACAAATTTGTCCGCTTCCGATTATCCGCCTCCACGTTCTGCTTATAAACGGAAAATGTAACTTCATTTCGGGAAAAAGTGCAAACTTGCGATGAAGGATGCCAATTTTTCATTTTGTTATTTACGAATCCTTCACGGGATGCTAATTTTCTTTTCACAATCAGAATATTTTCTTTCATCAACCCTGTGGAGAGAGGAGGAAAAATGGAACAAGGCAAGGGAGTTCTGCGTTGGGTAATCGTGATGGCCGCGGCGGTTGTTCTGGGGCTGGGCGGGGGTGAATGGACAACGGTCAAAGCCGGCGACGAAATCTTTGAGTGTGCCGCTGACGGAAAAATCGAAAAGAAAATATCCGTGAATGTGCAACTGGAAGAATTTTCCTGTTTTTTCAAGCGATGGGAGGGAAAAAATACACTTCATTTCAAAGTGGGTGTCAAGAATGTCAGCGACAAACCGCAACGCTACCGGGTAAATATTTTCATGGATAACGGAAAAGCGGTGGGAGGACTCATTCCTCAGAAAACCAAGGATGGTCTTGTCAAGCCGGGTGAAACGGCTTCTTTCGTCTACCCGGTACCCGATATGGAAAGCAAGCCGGCATCAATCGAGCTTATGATCAAATCCATGGATTAACAAACCGTTTCATCCATAAAGGAGGATTGTACATCATGAAAAAACTGAGCATTATATTCGCAATTTGTGCCGCTTTCGCATGGTTTACCGCAGGCTCTGCATCGGCGAAAACCGTCTTTTTAGGGATTGGTACGGGCGGTACGGGTGGAATCTATTATCCTTATGGAGGGGGCGTTGCCGAGATATGGACCAGGTATGTCCCCGGTGTGAAAGCGGTTGCCGAAGTGACGGGGGCAAGCGTGGAAAATGTGAAGCTTGCCGATAAAGGAGAAACCGTCATCGGCGAAGTGATGGGGGACGTGGCGGTCGCCGGCTATGAGGGAACATCCAAATTCAAAGGGAAGAAGCAGCAAATCCTTTCCATGGCCATCATGTATCCCAACCTGCTGCAGTGCGTGACGCTGAAAAGCAGCCCCATAACCAATATCGAACAGGTTAAAGGAAAAACCATTAGTACCGGAAGCCCTGGAAGCGGCACCAACTTCATGGCGGAGTCCGTGCTGAAGGCCCTTGACATTCCCCTTGATTCCTTCAAAGACACGCGGCTTTCATTCACGGAAAGCGCCAATGCCCTCAGGGACGGGACGATTGAATTGGGAATATGGTCCGTGGGTCCGGGGACCAGTTCCATCATGGACCTGGCAACCACCCATGAAATCAGAATTATTCCATTTACAAAGGCACAGACCGAGAAGATCCTGGCATCCAATAAAACCTATGCTGCCGTGGATCTTGCCGGGGGTGTATACAATGGCGTTGACAAACCGGTACCCACGATCGGCGTGTGGAATGTGATGATCTGCCAGAAATCCATGGACACGGAACTGGTCTACAAGCTGGTCAAAGCGCTCTACGAACACAACGACATGCTGCGAAAAATTCATCCGTCGGCCGCCTATACGACACCTGAAAATGCCGTAAAGTATTCGCCGATCCCGCTGCATCCGGGAACCATCAAATACTTGAAGGAAAAAGGCATCCAGGTTCCTGAAAAACTCATCCCTTGATCCGGAAGTTTCCGTTGACTGGAAAACCGGCAGCCCTCTTTTTATGGGGGGCGACTGTTGTGGCAGTGGGCCTGCTCCTCGCCGCCTGGTGTTTGCCGGGTGGCCTGGAGTTGCACATCACCCTGGTAAAAGATGGCCGGGATTTGTTGGTATTGCCATTGAGACCGGGTGAACGGTTTACCATTCACTACTACCATTCCGTGGAAAACGCTCCTATCTGGGAAGAACACAGCTTGGATGCAAACGGGCATATTTACATAGAGGAAGAGCGATATCTGAAATTCGGCGCCGGTATGGGCAAGATGCCTGGAATAGGCAGAATGGTCAGAAAGGGGCCCTATGAAGCTATCGAAGACATGCACATGCCCACCGGCAACTTTGTATTGCGGGTTGGAAGTCCGGGCGTTGATCATACGATCATCTGGAGAAACACGAGGACAAATCTTTCCCGAGGGTTTTCCCATGAGGCTGTTCGTTTTTCAGCCGGTCCGGTAAGCCTTATTTACGCCATATACCGGTCTTTTTTCCCCCACAGCGCCACGCCGGAGGTGGATGGACCGAGAAACCCGGAAGATAGTCAGCCAAATCTAAATCGAAATCGGGATTGATTTCGATAGCGATACCGATGCCGACCCCGAAGGCACGGAAAGCAGATGCAACCAAAAAACCTGGAGTATTTGAATGAGCGAACCATCGGCCTGTGAACAATTGAAAAAGAGAGTCAAGGAGTTAGACCAGGCTCTAAAGACCTCGGAACAATACCTGCGCCAGATCATTAATTTTCTTCCCGACGCCACTTTTGCCATTGACAGCCGGGGGAAGGTGATCGCGTGGAACCAGGCAATCCAGAAGATGACGGGTATTAAGGCCAGGGACATGCTGGGAAAAGGAAACTATGAATATGCGATCCCGTTTTATGGCGACAGAAGACCCGTACTGATCGATTTTGTGGGTCATTGGAATGAGGAAGCGGAAAGAAAGTACTGTTATGTAAAAAAGGATGGAGACTCCCTGATTTCCGAAACCTATGATCCGATCGTGAAGCCCGGCGGTTATCTGTGGAACAAGGCATCCCTTCTCTATGACGGCCACGGTGAAATCATCGGCGCTATTGAGTCCATTCGTGATATTACGGATCGAAGAATGGCCGAGTCGGAACGCCGGAAGAGCGAGCAGAAATACCGGAACATCCTTGAGGATATTGAAGAAGGGTATTACGAAGTGGATGCGGCGGGAAATTTCACCTTCGTGAATCAATCCGCATCCGGAATTTTCGGCTACTCTGAGGAAGAGTTGATAGGAACCAGCAGTCAGCAATACCTGGACGAAAAGGATGTGGATAAACTGAACCAGATCCTTAATGCCATCCATACCACGAAAACGCCTGCCAGACAGCTTGCTTTGTCGATCATTCGAAAAGATGGAGAGCAGAGGGATCTGGAAACTTCCATTGCTGCCATGGAGGGTGTCAGCGGTGAGGACACAGGGCTTCCGAGGAATTCTCCGGGACGTCACCAACAAAAAACGGATGGAAATGGAACTGAGCCATTCCAAGAATTTTCTGGAAAGCATCATCAACAGTTCCATTGATGGGATCATCTCTACGGATTTGCATGGGACGGTTCTTTTCAGCTCTCCCGGACTCTATGAAATAATCGGGTATAAAGAAAAAGACGATCCTCGGGAAGAAGGCGTGGTCCTTTTACCACAATGGGAAGGAAGACGCCAAAAGCATTATGGAAGGCCTTCAGGATAAAGGCAAACTGCACAATTACGATTTGAAAATGAAGAAAATGGACGGTGGCCTTGTAGACGTTATTCTCAGTGTTTCCTATATTCGGAACGCGCAGGGGGAACCTGTTGGGACCCTGGGGATATTCAAAGATGTTACCGAAAAAAAGATCTTGGAAGAAGAGCTCCAATTTGTGCGAAAAACGGAATCCGTTGCCACACTGGCCGGAGGCATAGCCCATGAATTCAACAATATACTCATGGGCATTACGGGAAACATCGAACTGCTTCAACTGGAGATGGATGAAAAAGGAACAAACCATAAGCGACTTGATTTGATGAAGAGCTCCGCTCTGCGAATGGCCAACCTCACCAAACAGTTGCTGGCTTACGCAAAAGGTGGAAAATACAGGCCGAAAGACATTTCTCTGAATACCTTTATCGAGGAGGTCCTTCCCATCCAGAAACAAACGATCGCCTCCTCCACCACCATAGAAATAGATCTCCAGAAGAACATCCCCCATGTAAAAGTGGATTCCGCACAGATGCAGATGGTCCTTTCGGCCATTCTTGCCAATGCCGATGAAGCATCGAAAGGGGAAGGTCGAATAAGAATTACCACAAGGAGCCGTAAGGTCGATAGCGAATTTGTTAAGAACCACAGGGATTTTTCTCCCGGACATTACGTGACCCTGACGATTGAGGATCATGGAAAAGGGATGGATGGGGAAACGCTGAGCAGACTGTTCGATCCCTTTTTTACTACCAAGTTTCAGGGAAGGGGGCTGGGCATGGCCGCGGTTTACGGGATCATTCGAAATCATCACGGAACGATCTTTGTGGACTCAAAACTTGGCAGCGGAACCCTGGTCCGGATCTATCTGCCTGCCATGGAAGTGGCGCCCGAAGAGCTCAAAGTGCCGTCCGGGGAACTGGGAATGGGGGCTGGAAACATCTTGCTCATTGAAGATGAAGCCATGGTCCTCGAAATCACCCAGACCCTTCTGGAAAGACTCGGTTACCAGGTGATCGTGGCCGCAACCGGACAAGATGCCATCCATATGGCCAGAACTTTCAGTGGAGATATCGACCTTGCCCTGCTGGATATCAAACTGCCCGATATGGAAGGAGGAACATTATATCCTCTCCTCATGGAAGCTCGTCCGGACCTTAAAGTTATCGTTTGCAGTGGATATTCCATGGATGGACCTGCCCAGGAAATTCTCAATGCGGGCGCACAGGATTTCATGCAGAAGCCGTTCTCTCTTGCAACGTTGAAAAGTAAATTGAATAAAGTATTGAAAAATTAGGAGGACAGAGCTCGGAATCGAGAAGATTTCCCTACCGAAGCTCTTTTGCTGTGGAGTCCAAGGAGGCGTTCATGACAAAAGATATGGAGACAACAGGGTCTGCTTCCATCATCGGGCAAGGAATTTTGAAAACCGTTGCCGTCATCGGAATAGGCCTCAGTCTGTTTGAGCTGTATACTGCCGGAATCGTTGCCATGACCGCCATGAGGCACAGGGCCGTTTTTCTCAGTTCCATTCTCGTTATCGCCTTCCTGACCAGGCCCCTTTATCAGAAGGCCCGAAGAGATCGCATGAATGCGGCCCTTTGCGTGGACCTGTTTCTTGTTGTCGTGACCATTGCGGTGGGGGCGTATATCTTTATCGATCTGAACGGCATTTTCGACCGGCAGGGGGACTGGAGCCAATGGGATATCGCCTCCGGAATTACCCTGATCGTTCTGGTCCTGGAAGCAACGCGGCGCGTGATCGGTCTGAACCTGACGCTCATCGCCTTTGTATTTCTCCTGTTCGGATATTTCGGGCCATACATGCCGGACATCCTTGTCCATAAGGGATATTCCATCGAACGTATGGCCACCACGCTTTCTCTTACCACGGAAGGGATATTCGGCCTTCCCACCGGAGTAGCGGCAACGTTCGTCTTCATATTTATTCTGTTCGGGGCCTTTCTGGACAAGACGGGCGCCGGGACTTTTTTTATCGACATGGCCTATTCTCTTACCGGCCGATTTTCCGGAGGACCGGCAAAAACGGCGGTGATTGCCAGTGGATTCATGGGGTCGGTTGCCGGAAGCGCGGTGGCCAATGTGGTGGCTACAGGCTCCTTTACCATCCCCATGATGAAAAAGATCGGATACAAGCCCCATGTAGCGGCGGCCGTGGAAGCAGCGGCCTCCACCGGGGGGCAGCTCATGCCTCCCATCATGGGGGCAGGCGCCTTCCTGATGGCTGAATTTACCCAGACGCCCTATCTTGAGATTGTCAAAATTTCCTTTATTCCCGCGATTCTCTACTTTTTTTCCGTTATCCTCTTCGTGCACATTGAGGCCCAGAAGCTGGGAATCTGGGGACTGCCGAAAGAGCTTCTGCCGAGGGTCGGACAAACCCTGAAGAACGGCATTCATTTCATTATCCCCGTAGCGATTCTCATCACCGTACTCATCATGAATTACAGCCCGATGATGGCGGGATTCATCGCCATACTTGCCGTTTACTGCACCGCACTGACGAGAAAGGGATCGCGCATATCTTTTAAAACCCTGCTGAAAACCCTGGAAATGGGTGCACGAAACGCCGTGGTGGTGGCTGTCGCCTGCGCGGCCGCGGGGATCATCGTGGGGGTGGTCAATCTCACCGGCACGGGGCTCCGTTTTTCGTCTCTCGTGGTCTCCCTTTCACAGGGGATCCCGCTGCTTGGCCCTGGGCCTGGTTGCCTTTACCTCCCTGCTTCTTGGAATGGGGTTGCCCGTTACCGCATCCTATATCGTGCTGGTCATCCTTGCCGGGCCGGGACTCATGGACCTGGGCATACCACTCCTTACGGCCCACATGATTGTCTTCTGGTACAGCCAGGACGCGAATGTCACGCCTCCCGTTGCCCTGGAATCTTTTGCCGCATCAGGCATTGCCGGCTCGAGTCCCATGCGCACCGCTTTTACTTCCTGGAAACTGGCCAAGGGAATCTATATCATTCCCGTCATCATGGCCTATCATCCATTGCTCTTGAATGGTCCCACCGGTGAGGTGATCCAGACGGTCATATTCTCCATCCTGTCCATTACGGCCTTCGTAATCTGTATGGAGAAATATTTTCTTGACGCTCCCTCACCTGGGTGGAAACCATCCTGTACGGGGCGAGCGCCATCCTGATGATATGGGCAGGCGATACGCTGAATTATTTAGGATTTATCCTGTTCGTTGTCCTTGCTGCAATTCAAATTATTGTGAAGAAAAGGAAAGGAAAAGGGTACGAAATTTGAAATTTCACTAACGATGTTTGCACATAATGTAATCCAGGAGAAAACATGACAACCATTCACGGCTTTGATCTGTTGCAGGAGCAGGAGATCAGGGAAATCAAGGCAGTGGCGAAATTATTCCGCCACCGCAAGACGGGGGCGGAACTTCTCTCCCTCACGACGGATGATGAAAATAAGGTTTTCGGCATTACTTTTCGTACGCCCCCTTCCGATTCAACGGGTGTGGCCCACATATTGGAACATTCCGTTCTTTGCGGCTCTCGTAAATATCCGGTGAAAGAACCATTCGTGGAACTCCTGAAAGGATCCTTGCAGACATTCCTCAATGCGTTTACCTATCCGGATAAGACCTGCTATCCGGTCGCCAGTCAGAACCTGCAGGATTTTTATAACCTGATCGATGTCTATCTGGACGCGGTTTTTTATCCGAGGATTACCCCCGCCATATTCCAGCAGGAAGGATGGCATTTTGAGCTGGAAAAAATCGATGAACCCCTTTCTTATAAAGGGGTGGTTTATAATGAGATGAAAGGGGCTTATTCTTCCCCGGACAGTGTGCTGTCGGAATACTCTCTTCAAAGCCTTTTCCCGGATAATGCCTACGGTTTCGACTCAGGCGGCGATCCCAGGGAAATTCCGAATCTCACCTATGAACAGTTCCACGCTTTTCATGAAAAATACTACCACCCATCCAACGCCAGGATATATTTCTACGGAGACGATGACCCGGACGAACGGCTGAGGCTCATGAATGCGTGTCTGAAGGATTTTGAGCCCCTTAAGATGGTTTCCAAAATAGATCTGCAGCCGCCCTTTAAGGAACCCAGACGCCTGACCCGTCCGTTCATGGCGGGAGAGGCGAACATAGATGATCCCAAAGGGATGGTCACCCTAAACTGGTTGTTGTCGGAAACCACCGATATTGAAACGAATTTTTCCCTTCAGATTCTGGAATATCATGCTCCTTGGCATGCCCGGATCACCCCTTCGAAAGGCGCTCATTGAATCGGGATTGGGGGAGGATTTAGCGGGGGACGGACTGGGCGATGAATTGCGGCAGATCACTTTTTCCACAGGCCTCAAAGGCGTACGGATGAAGGATATGGACGAGGTGGAAGCGTTGATCCTCGCGACACTTGGCGATCTTGCCCGATCGGGAATAGATCCCAAAACCAGAGACGCCGCCTTGAATACGATCGAATTCAGGTTGCGGGAAAACAACACGGGCAGTTTTCCCAGGGGCCTCCTCCTCATGTTGCGGTCCCTGACCACCTGGCTTTATGACAGCGACCCATTGACCCTGCTGGCCTTTGAAGAGCCCCTTCAAAAGATACGAAATAAGGCGCTTTCGGAACCTTTCTTTTTTGAAAAGATGATTGAGGGCAGATTGCTTTCCAATCCGCACAGAACCACGGTCCTGTTAAAGCCGGACGCATCCCTTCAGGGATCGGGAGGAAGCGGACGAAAAAGCACGTTTAAAAAAAGTTCAGGAGGCCATGAAACAAGCCGATCTGGAACGCGTCAGGGAAAACGCCGGAGAACTGAAACGTTCTCAGCAGGCGCCCGATTCTCCGGAAGCCCTGGCTGCTATCCCCATGTTGAGTCTGAACGACCTGGACGGAAAAAACAGGATGATCCCTTTAACGGTTTCCGAGGAGTGCGAAAGTCGATTGCTTCTCCATGACCTTTTCACCAACGGGATTGCCTATGTGGATCTGGGTCTTGATCTTCACAGATTGCCTTTTGCGTATCTTCCCTACATTCCGCTGTTTGGACGCGCCTTGACGGAGATGGGGACGGAAAAGGAAGACTTTGTCGCCCTTACCCAGCGTATCAGCAGCACCACCGGCGGTGTCCATGCCCATCCGTTCAGCTCAAACAAAAAGGGTTCCACGGAGAGCACCTCGTGGCTTTTTGTAAGCGGCAAGGCCATGTACAGCCAGGCGGAGGAATTGATGAACGTTTTCAGGGATATTCTCCTGACCGTGAAGCTGGACAATCGGGAGCGATTCCGGCAGATGGTGATGGAGGAGAAGGCCAGGATGGAGCAGAAGATGATCCCCTCCGGCCATCAGATGGTCAATCTCAGGCTTAAGTCCCATTTCAGCGAGTCCCATCAGGCCTCGGAGCAGATGGGAGGGATAAGCTATCTCTTCTTTCTGAGAGATCTGTCCAAGGCCGTTGAAAACGACTGGCCCGGAGTTCTCGCCACGCTTGCGGGAAATCCACCGGATTCTTTTGAACCGAAAAACGATGCTTTCCAACATCACGGTAGACCAGCCAGGCTGGACCCTGCTTCAACCCCTTCTGAGCGTTTTCTGAAAACCATGCCGGAAGCTTCCTCTCCCATAATCGGACTGGCTTTCAGGCAAGACTCCGGTTTCTGAGGGTCTCACCATTCCATCCCAGGTCAACTATGTGGGAAAAGGCGCGAATATTTACCATGGAACCTACGAATTTAACGGTTCAGCGCTGGTGATCACCCGATACCTTCGCAATGGGTGGTTATGGGATCAAGTCCGGGTGCAGGGGGGCGCTTATGGCGCGTTGTGCATGCTCGATCGACTCTCCGGCGTCTTGAGTTTCGTCTCCTACAGGGATCCCAATCTTCTCAAGACCGTGGAAACATTCGACGGGACTGCGAGGTTTCTTCAAGGAATTTCCCTGAGCAGAGAGGAACTGACCAAGAGCATCATCGGCGCCATAGGAGATATGGACAGTTATATGCTCCCCGATGCCAAGGGATTTACCTCCATGGTCCGCCATCTCATCGGCCAGACGGAGGAAAACCGCCAACAGATGCGCGACGAGATTTTGGCTACCACGGAGAACGATTTCAGGGCCATGGCTCCGGCTTTGGAAGAAGTGAGGGAAAACGGAATTGTCAAGGTGTTGGGGTCGCCCACTGCCATGGAAGAGGCTGAAAAAGAAAGACCGGGATGGCTGAAGACGGTCAAAGTGATTTGATCGGTTGCCGGTTTCCAGATGCTGGTTCACGGTTGAAAAACCCGGTAACCGTCAACCGTTCTTCTCTGAAATATGGCTGTAGGGATTGGTGGGTCCGTGCCCTGCGCCGATGTTTAATCCGGACGAGATGGCCCGGGTGATGAATGCTTTTGCCAGTGCCACGGCATCCTTCATGGGCTGCCCTTGGGCCAGGAATGTGGCCAGGGCGGCTGAAAGGGTGCAACCGGTTCCGTGTGTATTCCTGGTGCGTATGCGGGCGGCGGCGAAGGGGGTAAAGGAATGGCCGTCGAACAAGAGATCCACGGCTTCCCCTTCGTGGTGCCCCCCTTTGATCAGAACATGCCTTGGCCCCATTTTTTGAATCCGCTCCGCCGATTTTCGCATCTCGGAAAGACTGCCGACGGGAAAACCGCACAGAAGGGAGGCCTCCGAAAGATTGGGGGTCACCAGGTCCGCCAGAGGAAAGAGGGTGCGTTTCATGACCTCGACGGCGCTTTGGTAAGAAGAGGATCACCGCTTGTGGATACCATAACCGGATCCACCACGAGATGTTGCACCCTGTATTTCCGCAATTTTTCCGCAACCGCCTCCACCACATCGCCGGTGGCCAGCATTCCTGTCTTGACGGCGTCGGCGCCGATATCGGACAGGACCGATTCCATCTGCTTTTCAATAAAAGAAACGGGGACAGGGTGCACGCCCTGGACTCCTATCGTATTCTGGGCCGTGAGGGCCGTAACTACGGTCATGCCGTAGGCGCCGAGAACGGTAATGGTCTTGATATCCGCCTGAATTCCGGCGCCTCCACCGGAGTCCGATCCTGCAATGGTTAAAATCCGTTTCATTTATTCCTCCATAATTCCAAAATTACCGCCACGGAACAAGTCGGCGTTCCAGTTTTTCCAGGATCCAGGCAAAAGAAATGCCCATGAGGGACAGCACCAGTATCCCGAATAGCAGGCGCGGGGTCTGCATGAGATCGGCGGCGGAAAGGATCAGAAACCCGATCCCTTTATCCGCCGCGATCATCTCGGCGGTAACCACCAGGAGCAAAGCGATCCCGATGCCCAGTTTCAATCCCGCAAAGATCATGGGGACACTGGCAGGAAGGATCACCCTGGTTACGATATGAAGCGGGCCGGAACCAAGGGAAAGGGCCGCTTTGATCAGAACCGGTTCCATATTTCTTACCCCGGATCGAACATTTATGACCACGGGAAAAAAAACGCCCAGGGCAATCACCGCTATTTTTGAAGCCTCCCCGATGCCCAGCCAGAGGATGAGAAGAGGCAGAATGGCAATCTTCGGGATTGGATAGGTGGCCGCGATGAGCGGATGCGCCACATCATCGGCAAGCTGGGAATATCCGGTGGCAAGTCCCGTAACGATTCCGACTGCCGCCCCCATAAAAAAACCGCACCCGATACGCCATAAACTGGCCATCAGATGTTCCAGGATCTCGCCGCTCTTGACCATCTCAAGGCCCGTACGAAGCACCGCGGTAAGGGGAGGCAGAAACAGGGGCGTCACAAGGCCCGATCGGCCGATGATTTCCCACGCCGCAAGTACGGCCAGGACGGATAAGAGGCTCACGACCCGGTTCTCCCTGCGTACCAGAAATCGTGTCTTATCTTCAACAACTTTCCGTTCACCGGCCATCTTCAAATCCTTATATGTTTGTTTTTCAACCGTGAACCGATAACCGCAAATCGAGAACGGCTTTAACCCCTGACCTGCTCCCATATCTGGTCCAGGTACAGTACAAAACGCGGATCCACCTTGACCTTTTCCCTGCGTGGCCGGGGAAGTTCAATGGGGACGATGTTTTCAATCCTGCCCGGTCGACCTCCCATGATAACCACCCGATCGGCCAGAAAAACCGCCTCGGGGATGTAATGGGTGATATACAGGAAACTCTGCCGGGTCGTTTCGTAAATGCGGGAAAGTTCCAGCTGCATATCCATTCGGATCTGGGCGTCCAGGGCGGAGAAAGGTTCATCCATGAGAAGGAGTTCCGGGGAAACCGCCAGTGCCCTGGCTATGGCGGTCCTCTGTTTCATCCCTCCCGATAACTGGTGAGGATAATGGTTTGCAAATCCTTCCAGACCCACCAGCCGGATGAGATGGTCCGCGGTGTGATTTCCGCGGTCTACAGGGATTCCCTGCTCTTCGAGACCGAACGTGATATTTTTTCGAACCGTCCGCCACGGAAACAGGGCCAGTTCCTGGAAAACGACGGAGGTAAGAGGGCGGTCGCGGTTTAAAAGGTCTTCAAAAACCACCTCCCCCGTAGTAGCGGACAGGAGGCCTGCAATAATATTGAGGAGGGTCGACTTCCCGCATCCCGAACGGCCGACAACCGCCACAAACTCTCCTTCCCGGATGCAGAAACTCACTTTTCCGAGAGCAGAGGTTTTCCTGCCGTCCGGAGATTCAAAGGTCTTGGAAACATTGCTGATGACCGCCTTCATGAGCCCGTTGCCAAGGCTGTCCAGGGCCTTTCGCCATAAATCCATACGGGTAATCCGGGCTGCATCCAGCTTTTTTCCAACCATTTTGTGGTCCACATACCAGTCGATCTGTCGCTGGATATCTTCCTCGAACAGCTTCCCGTTGCGGTCATTATAGTTCAGGCCCTCTGCTATGAGTTCGGGCTTTCGATCGGTATATTTTGCAATATAGCCGATTACCCGGTCAAATTCAGGCCCTTTTAGCAGATGGTCCCCTTCCATTCTGAGACAGTTATCATAATAGATCCTGCAGGCCCGGATATAGGCGCGCAGAAACCGCAGGGCCACCGGTTCATCGGCGGCCAGTTTTTCAGAGAAAAAAACGGCCGCGATCTGGTAAGACATCTCCTGGCTGACCCAAAGCATGAGATGGCCCAATCCCTTTTTTTCCATGGTGGTACAAAAAGGCTGCACCATAAAAGAGCTTTCAATCCGGTTGGAAGCCACGGCATCCATCATATTTTTTACGCCTCCAAGAGGTGTCGGTTTCACCTCTTCCAGACGCATGCCGTTTTTCGCGAGAATATTGCCCAGCATATAATGAAAAGTGGACCCGATCTGCGTGATTCCCACCCGTTTCCCCTTCAGATCGGGGAGGGTCCTGATTCCTTTCTCCCAGGCATCGTTGCTGACCATGATGCCCACCAGTTTATAGCCCGGCCAGACACGCCCCTTGTCCGCCACAATGCGGATTTTCAAGCCGTTTGCCATGGCGTTGTAAAGCCCGGCGGTCAATCCGGTCGCACCCACATCCAGGTCGCCGGCTGCCAGGGCCATGGCGACCGGTTGGGCCGATTTCATGAATTTCACTTCCACATCCAGCCCTTCTTGCTTGAAAAGACCCTTTTCCACGGCGATAAAGATGGGGGCGGAGGAAGTCAATCGGAGTGCCCCGATGCGGATCGTGTCGCCTGCCTGAGCAGGATTTGCTTCCAGAAAGAAAAAAAGGAGAAGAAGCCCTGCGAAATAAAAGATTCTTCCGCAAGAAAGGGATGTCATGATGATGCCCTCCAAGCTCAGAAAAAAGTTGTAAATCCTTCTTGAAAATATTATTGTTGACCAGGTGGTCACTCAAGTCAAGTGAAAATTGAACAGGCAAAACAAATGGAAACAAAGCGGATGAAAATATCTGAACGAATGGCGGATCCCGATTTGAAAAGGATCGGTAAAAAGGTGTTGGAAGGGGAACGACTCGGGATGGAAGACGGGCTGGCCTGCCTCGCCACCTCGGACCTGACGGGACTGGGCCGTCTGGCCCTGGATGTCAAAAGGTCCCTTTATGGCGAGAAGGCGTTCTTTATCTCCAACCACCATCTGAACTATACCAATATCTGTGAAAACCGTTGCCGATTCTGTGCCTTTCACAGGGCTTCCGATTCGGCGGACGGATATGCCATGACGCCCGAAGAGGCCGCCGAGCAGATCGCTCTGAGTCCCGTGGCGGATCTCAGAGAGGTTCATCTGGTGGGGGGATGCCACCCTGATCTCGACTTCTCCTACTACCAGGCTCTCCTGAAGGCCCTGAATCATGCAAGACCAGGGCTCAAGATCAAGGCCTATACCGCCGTTGAAATCGCGCATATGGCCTCCATTGCCCATATTTCTACCGTGGAATGTCTGGCAAGGTTGAGGGAATCGGGATTGTCGGCCATGCCCGGCGGAGGCGCCGAGGTGTTTTCAGCGCGCGTAAGAGAGGCGCTTTTTCCCCGCAAGATTGATGCGGACACCTGGCTCAAGATCCACGGGGAGGCCCATGGCCTCGGTATCGGGACCAATGCGACGCTCCTTTTCGGGCACATGGAAACACCGGCTGAACGGATAGAGCACCTCCTGCGACTGCGCAGCCAGCAGGATGCATCGGGAGGGTTCCGGGCGTTTGTTCCGCTTCCCTTCCATCCGGAAAATACCCCCATGAGCCACATGCCGGGCCCGACTGCCGTGGATATCTTGAAAACCATTGCGACCGCCCGCTTGATCCTGGACAATTTTGCCCATATCAAGGCATACTGGGTCATGTTAGGCCCCAGGCTTACCCAGACGGCGCTTCACTTTGGCGCCGACGACCTGGAGGGAACCATTGTCAAGGAAAGGATCGCCCACCAGGCCGGAGCAAAGACCGCCCCCGGAATGACCCGGGACCGCTTGATAGCGCTGATCAAAGAGTCAGGGTTTGAGCCTGTGCAGCGGGATACCTTCCATCAACCCCTGGATTCCGCATCTTAGGGTTTCAGACCAATACTCCAATACTCCGCCACTCCAAGGCTCCAGTGCTGACAGTCCCGCTGAAGACGGCACTTTCGACTCTTCAACGCTATTGATTTTCACCCGCCTTGTGTAGTAAGGATCAGGAATGAAAACGAAGACCTTGAAAAACGCCATTGACGCTGCGGAAGAGGGACGAGTGGATTTTCACGATGCCCTCCTTTTGTATGAACAGGCAGACCTTCTCACCCTGGGGCAAATAGCCCAAGAGATACGATTCCGACAAAATCCCGAATCGGTGGCGACCTATGCGGTTGACCGGAACATCAATTATACGAATATCTGTGTTTCCGGCTGCGCTTTCTGCGCTTTCTGCAGGCAAAAGGGCGACCAGGACGCCTATGTCCTGGATGGACCCACGCTGGAGCAGAAATGTCGGGAGACCCTGGACCTGGGGGGGACGCACATCCTCTACCAGGGGGGACTGAATCCGGATTTGGACTTGTCGTGGCACGAAAGCCGGATTCGCATGATGCGGGGCCTCGGTCTTCATATCCACGGTTTTTCTCCCCCTGAGATCGTATTCATGGCCGAGCAGGCCGGACTTGCCATGGAAGAAGTGATGCAAAGATTGATAACCGCCGGATTAGGCTCCATTCCGGGTGGCGGCGCCGAAATCCTGGTGGATCGGGTTCGCGAAAAGCTTTCTCCGCGCAAGGCTTCCACTTCCCAGTGGCTTCAGGTTATGCGGACCGCCCACCATTTGGGTCTGAAAACCACGGCCACCATGATGTTCGGGCATATCGAGACGGCGGAAGAGAGGATGGAGCACCTGTTTGTCATTCGGCAGCTCCAGGAGGAGACAGGAGGATTTACGGCGTTTATTCCCTGGCCCTATCAGCCGGGCGGAACGAGCCTGACAAGCCGTGCGGTCGGAGGGACCACGTACTTGAGGATGCTTGCCATGTCCCGCATTGTTCTGGACAACGTTGGGCATATCCAGGCGTCATGGGTAACCCAGGGGCATCACATCGGCCAGGTCGCCCTGCATTTCGGGGCGGATGACATGGGTTCCACCATGATCGAGGAAAATGTGGTGGCTTCCGCTGGAGTGCATCATAGCATATCCCGGGCTGAAATCATCAGGCTCATTGAAACCGCCGGTTTCAGGGCCGTCCAGAGAGACACTTTGTACCGACCGGTTGAGTCAACTGACGGGCCTACCCCATGACCATGGTGATTCACAGGGCAAAATGGGTCATGGCCGGTCCGGGACAATGGCTGGAAAACGGCGCGGTTATCCTGGAAGATGGCCGGATTGTCCAGGTTCTGAAAGGGTTCGCAGGTGGAGGCGCCGGGAAACAAATAGATCACGGCGAGGGGGTGTTGATGCCCGCTCTCGTCAATGCCCACACCCACCTGAGCCTGTCCGTTCTGGCCGGGAGACTGCCCCTTGGGGCAGGTTTTGCGGCATGGATACAGGCCCTTCTGTCCGAACGAAGAGGCGTGACGGAGGAAGAAGCGCTTCAAGGCGGTGCATGTCGCTGTCGAGGAGCTGAAACGGACAGGAACAGGACTGCATAGGAGAATTCGGACCCCATTTCCCCGTAGCGGAATCCATTGAAGCGGCCGGCCTGCGGGCCACGATCTGGCACGAGTTTCTGGGAAACGACACGGAGTTGACGCCGCTTCCCGCCGATAGCCGCAGGATTCAATACGCCTATGCCGGTCATGCTCCCAACACCGCCAGCCCCGCTCTTCTTGTAAGAATTAAAGAAGCGGACAGGCTGGCCGGCAAACCATTCTGCATGCACCTGGCCGAATCGAAAGAGGAATTGGAATTTCTCCAGACGGGAAAAGGGCCGTGGGCGGATCTGATGGGCAAAGCCGGAATTGATTTTTCAGGATGGAATTGCTTTGGCAATCGCCCCGTTGAACTGGCCTTCAAACAGGGCCTGCTGGATAAGGACACCCTCGCTGTCCATCTGCTGGAGGTAACCCCGCGGGAGATAGAACGGTTAGCCGAAAGCAGGTGCAGGGTCTGTCTCTGCCCCCGTTCCAACTGGGCCCTTCACGGAAAGCTTCCGGATATGGAAAGGTTCCTGAAGGCCGGAATCGATCCGGCGATTGGTACGGACTCTCTGGCTTCCGTGGCAAGCCTGAGTCTCTTTGATGAAATGGGGTTTATTGCCGAACATTATCCCGGCGTACATCCGGATACGATCCTGGCTCTTGCAACCGTCAATGGGGCGACAGCCTTGGGACAACCTGAAAGGGGCGCACTCAGACCTGGAAATAAAGTTCAGATGATTTATGTTGATGCGCAGGCAAAGCGACCCGGACAGGTCGCTGAGGCACTCGTTTCGGAAGAAAATTTGCAGGTACACTTTGTTGAATAGGATACCAAAAAGTCATGCCATTTAAGAATCTTCAATCCGTGATCAAGGACTTTGAGGAGCGTGGACAGCTTGTAAGAATCAAGGAGCCCTTGAGTCCGAAGTTTGAAATGACCGAAGTGACCGACAGGGTGGTAAAAAAGGGAGGTCCCGCACTCCTTTTTGAAAATCCAAAAGGGTACGATATCCCGGTTCTTACCAACCTGTACGGGAGCCTGGACCGAATCAGATCCATCTTCAACATTCAGGAACTGGATGATCTGGGAGCGGGATTTGCCCGCTTTCTGGAGATGGCGCCCCCAAAAGGCTGGGTGGAGAAATTGAAGCTTCTTCCGGTGCTCAAAGAGGTGGCGGACTTCTTTCCAAAGAGTGTAAAGCATGCCCCCTGCCAGGAAGTGGTGAATACGGAAAATCCGGAGCTGTCCCTCCTGCCGGTCCTGACCTGCTGGCCTTACGACGGGGGGCCTTTTATTACACTCCCCCTGGTGATTACGCGCCATCCCATAACGGGGAAACGTAACATGGGAATGTACCGCATGCAGGTCTACGATGGTCGCACGGCGGGCATGCACTGGCACATTCACAAAGACGGAGCCGCCCATTACAGGGAAGCCTCGCCCGAAGGCCTTTTCCCCGTGGCCGTGGCTATCGGAGCCGATCCAGTCACCACCTATTGCGCCACGGCCCCTCTGCCGGACGGGGTGGACGAATTGATCCTTTCCGGGTTCTTGAGGGGAAAACCGGTGGAGATGGCAACGTGCGTTACCTGTGATCTGGAGGTGCCGGCGGAGAGCCAATTCATTCTGGAGGGATATATTCAACCCGGAGAGACAAAAACGGAAGGCCCCTTCGGAGACCATACCGGATATTATTCTCCGGCCGACCGTTACCCGGTCTTTCATCTTACGGCCATGACCCACCGTAAAGATCCCGTTTATCCCGCCACCATTGTAGGATATCCCCCCATGGAGGATCAGTGGCTTGGCAAGGTAACGGAACGGTTGTTTCTTCCTCTGATCAGGCAGCAGCTTCCTGAAATCGTAGACATGAATCTTCCCGTGGAGGGCTGCTTTCACAACCTGTGTTTTGTGAGCATCGACAAGCGATATCCGGGGCATGCCCACAAGGTGATGCAGGCCATCTGGGGATTGGGGCAGATGATGTTCACCAAAATGATCTTTGTTTTTGACAGGGAAGTGAACGTCCAGGACCTGTCCCAGGTGCTCTTTCATCTGGGCGGCAATGTGGATCCGGCCAGAGATCTGGTGCAGGTCAAGGGACCGGTGGATGCCCTGGATCATGCATCCTGCCTGCCCCACATGGGAACCAAAATGGGTTTGGACTGCACGGCCAAGTGGCCTTCGGAAGGGTATGAACGTAGCTGGCCCGATCTGATCCGGATGTCTTCCGATGTGGTAAACAGGGTGGACGGTCTTTGGAAAAGGTTGGGACTGTGAGTGCGAAGACTTTCCTCTCTCTCATCAAAATCGAACACACGCTGTTTGCACTGCCTCTGGCATTGACCGGAGCCGTTCTCGGCGCTGGAGGAGTGCCTCATCTTTGGACCCTGTTCCTCATGGCAGTGGCCTTTACGGCGGCCAGGGCGGCCGCCATGGCATTCAACCGTCTTGTAGACAGTCGGCTGGACGCTCAGAATCCAAGGACCGCGGAAAGGGAGATCCCCACGGGAGTCGTATCCGTGACGTCCGTGTGGTTTTTTACCGGGATCGCCGTCGCCCTCTTTCTCGACGGTTCCCTGGGCTATCAACCCGCTTTGCGGCAAACTGGCGCCGGTCGCTCTTGTGGTCCTTCTGGGGTACTCCTATACAAAACGGTTTACATCCCTGTGCCACTATCTGCTGGGGTTGGCCCTGGGGATGGCTCCGGTGGCAGGATGGATTGCCGTAAGGGGGACGTGGGCCTGGCCCCCGGTTGTCCTGGGATTGGGGGTCATATTCTGGACGGCCGGTTTTGATATCCTCTACGCCTGCCAGGATGTGGAGTTTGACCGGGAAAAAGGGCTCCATTCCATTCCCGCAACCCTGGGAACGGCGCCCGCCATGAAGTTCGCGGCCCTCAGTCATTTGGCCGCTTTTATCCTTTTTCTCCTTGCAGGCTTTCTGGCCTCTCTTGGGACCTTCTTTTACCTCTTCTCTCTGATTACCGGAGGCCTTCTTTTTTATGAACACCGGCTCGTGGCGCCGGACAACCTCTCCAAACTGGATATGGCTTTCTTCAAAGTCAACAGTCTCGTCTCAGCCAGTCTGCTTCTGGCGGTTATCATGGGCCTCGTGTGAATCAGGTCTGGAGTAATGGAGCATTGGAGTGATGGATTTTTCTCCTATTCTTGAGTCCGGGGGCTTTTTCATAAGGGCACAAGCGGGAATTCAGTACGCCATGATGGGCAGAGGGCAGGGCTTCAGGAGACCGATTTTTTCCGCCTGATCCATGAGGAAACGGATGGCTTTTTGGCCCTCTTCGCCCAGATCCCGGGAAAATGGATTGACGTAGAGATCGATGTGCCGCCGGACCACCTGCGGGATCATCTCCTGGGCGTGGGCCATCACATACTCCATGACCATTTTTGAACCACTCCCGGCAAGATTGAGGGAGGCGCGAATGCAGCCATCCACGTCCCGGGCCATCTCTCCTCCTAGATCACGCCGAATGGCAATCCCTCCCAGGGGGATGGGAAATCCCGTCTCCTTTTCCCACCATTCTCCCAGATCCAGCAGGATCCGAAGACCGTGTTCGCGGTAAGTAAACCGCCCTTCGTGGATCACGAGTCCGAAGTCCGCCTTTCCATCCCGCACGGCAGGCATGACCTCGGAAAAAATCATCTGCTTGAATCGGGGCTCCTTTCCGAGATGAAGCGTCAAGAGCAGCCGGGCGGTTGTGAGGTTTCCGGGAGCGGCAACCATCCCGTTTGCAAGCTCCGTGAGACGGGTTCCGGGCCGGGCAACGATGACGGGACCGCACCCGCGTCCCAGGGCCGCACCCGCGTGCAACAGGGCGTATTGTTCCCGAACCTTTCCAAAGGCGAAAAAAGAGAGTTTGGAGATGTCCAGCCGCTTTTCCATGGCCCAGCCATTGAGGGTCTCCACATCCGCCAGAACCGGGTCGAAAGTGACCGGCGAATTATCTCCCAGGGCGGGAAGACCCGCAAAAATATAGGTGTCGTTAGGGCAGGTTGAATAGCCGATACGCAAATGGGTCATAGGAGAAACTCCAACACCGCTTTTTGGGGAAGAGTCGTGGCCGTCTCGAAATCCCAGTTTGACCGGTTTCGATCGCCTGCCTCGTTGCTGATGCCCCTGATTTCAGCGGTGGGGATCTCGAATCGTTGTCCTGCGAGGGCCAAGGCATATCCTTCCATATTCTCGGCCAGAGTCCCAAACCGCTTTTCCCGCAGGGCCGCATGCTCCCTGTTTGCCGAGGCCCCCGTTACCGTAAGCGACTTTCCGCAGACCACCTTGCCTACTTTCATGGCAGCTTCAGCCGCCTGTCCGCAGAGTTCACGATCAAGAGGGATTTCCTGCGCCACGCCGGAGAGTTTCAGTAGGACCCCGTCGCCTATCCCGGGCCCGGATACCACCCCCAGTTCCGAGAGGATTTCCGCCCGGGCCACAACCAGATCGCCAACGGAAAGACCGGCCCTCGGAAACATGCCGGCGGAACCCACCATAATCGCAGCCTCCGGAGCATCCATGGCGCAGAACGTCCCAAGTGCCATGGAAGCGGATGCAATCCCCACACCGGTGATCCCGATCCGCAGCGAGTGGTTCCCGACGGTTCCCGAATAATATTCATACCCCGCCGCGGGTTTCCCGATTTCGGCTCGGCATGCCGTTATGAGGAGATCCAGTTCCTGTTTCATCGCCGCCACAATCAGAAGGTTCATAATCAGAAGGCCATGCCCTTCCTGAGAAGCTCAACAATCTCAATCAACGTCTGTCCGGAACCTTCAGGTTGGGCATATCCTGCTTGGAGAGGCCGTTCCATGTACGGTACATTGTGGGATTGAACGAAACGATCCACAACCGACTCCACAACAAATGCAGCCGAGTTCGGATCAAGATCCGGCCGCAACTCCCCACGTTCGATCCCTTTTTGGATCAATGATTGAATGAATTCAAGGGATTCACCATGGATTTCCGCCAGGATCTCCCTTTTGTGAGGAGAATCTCCCGTGAAGATAATCCGGTAGTAAATTCGCGCCAAGCCCGGGTGTGCCCGTGTAAAGTCGATCCCTGCCTGCATCACCTTTTGCAATCTGATGAAAAAGTCCTCGTTTTCACTTCCGTCCCGGACAGCCCGCAGATAGTCCTTAACAATCCCGAGCGACATTCTGTAAACATAGCCAAACAGACCCGCCTTGCTTGTAAAATATTTAAAGAGGGCCCCTTTCGAAATCCCTGCCTTTTCCACAACCACGTTCATGCTGGCATTGCCATAACTCTTATGGGCAAATTCATCTATCGCCGCTCCCAGAATACGAAGCTTTTTCTGTTCGTCCAGATTCAGGAACATGTCCGTTTCAGCGGATTGAATACTCATTCGGGACCCCTTCTTCAGTTTCCTTGACATCAAGTATAAGGACACCTATCATAGCGCAAAAACGCCAAGGAGAGCAAGCTTATGAAGGTATTTGACGGACTTTACTTTTTTCCCTGGAACAACCCCTCCGCCAATAACTGCAATACATGCCTTATTGAAGGGGACAAAAAAATTCTCGTGGACCCGGGCCACTATCACCTGTTCAACCAGGTAAAAGATGAACTGGGCCGTCTTTCCCTCACGCCGCAAGACATCGACCTGGTGATCATCACCCATGGACATCCGGACCACATGGAAGGGCTCCGCGTGTTCGAAGATACCCCGACCTTGATTGCGATCTCTTCTATCGAGATGGATTTCATCAAACGTGTTGCCCCCCACTACGGAGAGGCTCTCGGGATATCCCATTTCGAACCGGATATTCTTCTCCAAGACGGATCTCTGCAAGTCGGCAACATAGATCTTCAGGTCATTTACACCCCGGGGCATTCTCCCGGATCCATCTGCCTTTACTGGCCGGAAAAGAAGGTTCTGATCACGGGCGACGTGATTTTCAAGGAGGGTGTGGGCAGGACCGATCTTCCAGGCGGAAACGGAAACGCCCTGAAGGAAAGCATAATGAAACTGTCCAAGCTCGATGTGGAATTCGTTTTGCCGGGTCACATGGGTCCGATATTGGGAAAAGAGGCGGTGGAAAAGAACTTCAGCGCAATCGAGAATTACTGGTTTTCCTATATCTGAAAGGAGGAGAACCAGGAATGGAACCTGGCATGCCGAAACAGACCTCCAACATAGACTTTGATATTCGCCAGCTGGAAATCTTTCGAGCGGTGGTTGACCTGAAGAGTTTTTCCAAGGCGGCCGCACGTGTATTCCTGGCCCAAGCCTCGGTGAGTGAAAGGGTTGCCACCCTGGAGGGCCTGGTCGGGACAAGACTCCTGGATCGCCTGGGGAGGCAGGTGGTTCCCACAAAAGCCGGCGAACTTTTGTATAAGCATGCCGTTCTCCTCCTGGATATGAAGAGAACCGCGTGTCTTGAAATGAGGGATTTCCTCGGCGTACGGAAAGGGGAGGTTTCCCTCGGAGGAAGCACGATCCCCGGGGAGTATATCCTCCCGAAACTCATCGGTCGTTTTCGGGAGCAATATCCCTTTGTTTCCATTGACCTGAGTATTGCCAACACCGACGATATACGGACCAGGGTCCTTGCCGGGGAGATGGAACTCGGCGTGGTGGGTTCCAGAAAGGCCCAAAGGAACCTCATCTGCCAGGAACTGTGGAGAGATCAACTGGTGCTGCTTGTCCCCTCCGGACACCGATGGGCGGAAACAACGGAAGTGACGGTCCAGGATCTCATGGGTGAACCTTTCATCCTCCGGGAGTTGGGATCGGGCACACTGAAAATCATGGATGACTATCTAAAGGCATCCGGTTTGAAGGGGATTGACGCGTTGAATACGGTCGCTCGCTTCGGATCGTCCACGGCGGTCAAGGAGGGAATCAAAGCAGGGCTTGGGGTATCCATCCTTTCGGCACGCGCCGCCGATACCGAACTGGAGATGGGCATCTTGAAATCTCTCCAGGTGAAGGGCCTTCATATGTGCCGGAACTTCACCCTCATAAGGGACAGGAGAAGGATCGCTTCGCCCCTCTGCCGGGCGCTGGTTGATTTCCTGCTGGAAAATTCCAAAGAGGAAGAAAAAAATGGTACTGAAGAAAACTGACCGGAAAGCGGAACGGCGGAAGAAAAACCAAAAGGCATTTTTGCAGGTTGCCGATTATCGGGGTGACTGCTGAAAGGCTTACCAAGACGTAAGTTTATGTCTGCGAATCCTGCCTCCTGGAAAAACCTTTGAATGCATTATCGAGCAGGACAAGCTCGACCGCATAAGACGGGTGGTAGCCCATAATCGAGGCGAAATTGTCTCTGAAAATCCGATCGGCGGAGATGTGCGACTTACGGTCGGAAAGATTTCGGTTGTACCAGCCTGAAAGAACCTATCAACGGTCGGTGAAGGTTCATCCAAGTTGCAGCGGCAAAAAAGATCTTGTGACTGCATTTCCGCCAGCGTCCTTGAATGGGATACGTTAAATTGTCCATTACTTGATTTCATAATGAATATTTTTAGACCCACTATCCATCTCAGAGACATCATCGATCGAATCCGGCGATATCGCCCCGACCAGCATATCTTCAGCCTGCTAATCGCCATCGTCATCGGCATATTGAGTGGATACGGCGCCGTGCTTTTCCGATTTGTGATTAAGGGTGCACAGTATCTCTTTTACCATAACGATGAAGATATTCTGACCTTCGCAGCCTCTGTTCCAACCTATGTTATGATCGGCATGCCCACCCTGGGCGGCCTGATCGTGGGAATTCTGGTTCGTTTTGGCGCAAGGGAAGCCAAAGGGCATGGGGTCCCGGAGGTCATGGAAGCCGTATCTCTTCGAGGAGGCCATATTCGAAAGAGGGTGGCCTTTGTGAAAATTATCGCCTCCGCCATCTGTATCGGTTCAGGAGGGTCCGTGGGTCGTGAGGGACCCATCGTCCAGATCGGTTCTTCCATAGGGTCGAGCGTATCCCAGCTTTTCAAGATGTCCAGCCAGCAACGCAGAACCATGGTGGGCTGCGGCGCCGCCGCCGGAATTGCCGCCACGTTCAATGCGCCTATTGCCGGAGTGCTTTTTGCCCTGGAGGTACTTTTGGGGGATTTTGGTCTCGCCTCCTTTTCCCCCGTAGTCCTTTCATCCGTTATGGCCACCACCATTTCCCGTCACTATTTTGGTGATTTTCCCGCCTTTGTTATCCCTTCTTACGAATTGATTTCTCTCTGGGAGCTGATCATTTACCCGTTCCTTGGAATCCTGGCCGGCCTTTTGAGCATCCTTTTTATCACGGTCCTGTATAAGGCGGAGGATCTTTCGGATGCTCGTCAAGATCCCGGATTGGTTGAAACCAGCCATCGGGGGATTGATGTTAGGGGTCATTCTTCTAAAATGGCCCCAGGTGTTCGGTGTCGGATACGGCGCCATGAACCTGGCCCTGCTGAATCAAATGACGGGCACGCTGCTTTTGACGCTCATTTTTGTGAAGATGGCCGCCACCTCTATTACCCTTGGAACAGGGGGATCCGGGGGCATCTTTGCGCCTTCCCTCTTCATGGGGTCCATGGTGGGCGGTTTTTTCGGTTGGGTCGTCAACCTCTTCTTTCCGGGAATGACCGCGCCTCCCGCGGCTTACGCCCTTGTGGGTATGGGAGCTTTTGTGGCGGGCACCACCCACGCCCCCATTACCGCTATTCTGATTATTTTTGAGATGACCGGCAATTATAAGATCATACTGCCCATGATGATTACTTGCATTCTGAGCACGATCGTGGCTTCTTCCCTCAAAACCGGATCTATCTACACCATTAAGCTGCTCCGGAGAGGCGTGGACCTTTCCAAGGGTCTTGAACAGAATATTCTCAAAAACATCAAAGTCCGCCAGATCATGGAAAAGGATGTGGTCACCATTCCCGAAGGCATGCCCCTGGTCAGCCTGCTCAGCACCTTTAAGATAAGAAATGTTTCCTATCTCCATATGGTTAACAAGGAAAATGATTTGACGGGCATTATCTCTTTCAGGGATATCCGTCCTCTGCTGGAAGAGGAAGAGGTGAACTATTTGATTATTGCAAAGGATGTGGCCACTACCGATCTTGTTACCGTGGGACCGGATGATAATATCCAGGTCGCCATGGGTCTTATGGGCGAGCGGGGCATTTCTCAGCTACCGGTGATCGGAGGGGAAAATGGACGTAAACTCATTGGAACGCTGAGGGAAAAAGACGTGATGGCTGCTTACGACAATGCCGTCATCCGCCATGAGATCGAACTGCATTGATTTGAATAACGGTTCGGAGATAATGTGCAAGACCTTGTTACCGTAATTATTGTGAACTGGAACGGGAAAAAACTGCTCCCGGATTGTCTCGAAAGCCTGAGAAAGCAGGAATTCCAAGACTTTTCAACGATCCTTGTGGACAATGGATCCTCGGATGGATCTGTTGATCTTGTTTCAGGACGTCTATCCGGAAGTCAGGATTATCTCCCTGTCTCGAGAACCTGGGGTTTGCTGCTGCAAACAATGCGGCCTTTTCACAGGCAAAGACGAAATATATCGCCCTCTTAAACAATGACGCGGTGGCCCATCCCCAGTGGCTCAAACACCTGACGGAGAGCCTTGAAAACAACCCGGCCGCGGGATTTGCCGCAGCCAGAATACTTTATTATGACAATCGGGAAATCATCGATCGAGCAGGGGATGGGTACTCCACGGCCGGGGCCGGTGTTCTGCGGGGAAGGGGTTCGCAGGCGAAAGATTATGCCCGAACCCAATATATTTTTGGAGCCTGTGCCGCGGCCGCCATGTACCGAAAGGCAATGCTTGACCATGTGGGTTTCTTCGATCCGGAATTTTTCCTGATCTATGAAGACGTGGATCTCAGTTTCAGGGCACAACTTTCCGGCTACCCCTGTCTCTACGTACCCGCGGCGGAGGTGTTTCACATGGTCAGCTCCAGCATTATCAGGGATTCCGCGATTTCCATATACTATGGACACCGCAACCTTGAATGGGTCTATTTCCAGAATATGCCGTCCGGTTTGCTCCTGCGATCCCTCTGGTCCCATGCCCTGTACGACCTGGCGGCCTTCTTCTATTTCGGGTATAAGGGCATGGCAGGACCTTTTTTGAGGGCTAAATGGCATGCCATCAAGAGTTTTAAAAGGGTTATGAAAAATCGGAGACGGATTCAAGTCGGAAAAGTCCGTGAATAACGCCTATCTGTGGAGACTCATGGTAAAAGAGCGGTTTCTTCCTCGTTTGGCCATGAGGATTACAAAAAAATGAAGGACAGGAAAATTGCGGACAGTCCTCATGTGGACGTCATCCTGGTCAATTACAACAGTACAGACCACCTGCTGCAATGCCTGAGATCCCTGTATGACGCTTCCCAAGGGCTGACATCCATGTTTGGGTGCAGGACAACGCTTCCAGGGACAATGTGGACCGGATAAGCGTTCTTTTTCCCGATGTGCATTTAATCAAAAACCACGGCAATCTCGGGTTCGCTCGGGCCATCAATCGATCCATTTTCCATGGTTTTGCTCCTTACATTCTGATCCTGAACCCGGACACCATTGTCGCACCAGGTTTCTTTGAACCGGTCCTGGAATATATGAATACCCACGACAAGGTGGGAATAATCGGACCGAAAATCCTGGATATCGACAAGACCGTCCAGGGATCCGCAAGGGCCTTTCCGACCCTGCTCACGGCGCTTTTTGGTAGAAGATCGATCCTCACGAGATTTTTTCCGGACAATCCGATCACGCGGGAAAATATCCTGACAAGCAGGTCTGATGGTTTTACCCCCATGCCGGTGGACTGGGTGTCAGGGGCCTGTATGATGGTGCGAAGAGAATCCATAGAACATGTGGGCCCCCTGGATGCCCGGTTCTTCATGTACTGGGAAGATGCGGACTGGTGCCGGCGTATGTGGCAGAACGGGTGGAAGGTGATTTATTTTCCAAGGTCTTCCGTCATTCATTTTGCAGGGGTCAGCAGCAATAAAAACATCTTTCGATCCGTGCTGGAATTTCACAAGAGCATTTATCGCCTTTTTGAAAAACATGCCCGGTCGCCCTACTCCTTTCTGAGGCCACTCATTTTCTGGGGGCTCCTGTACCGTTTCTTCTTCGTGCATATGCTCCCAGGGCATATCGCTTCTGTTCAATCGTCTGCTGCGCGTTTCCCATGGCGGAAAAAATGCAGCTTCACCTCTCGACGGACGGATAAAGTTGCTCCGCTTCATTGCCAGACTGAATATAGGCGGTCCGTCCATACACGTATATTTACTGACCAAAGGGCTCAATCCCGAAGAAATTTCACTCCATTCTTGTGACCGGAAAGATCTCCCATCAGGAAGGAGATATGAGCTATCTGTTCGATTCTATTGATGAAAAGCCCATAGTCTATCGATGAGTTGCAGCGCGAAATCCGGCCATTTCTGGATCTGAAAGCGTTTTTTAAAATCTTTTCTCTCCTTCACACTGAAAATCCTCAAATCGTGGATACGCATACGGCCAAGGCCGGAACCACCGCAAGACTGGCCGTCATCATTTACAACTTACTTTATAGAAAAAGGATCCGAACGGTTCATACGTTCCATGGCCATGTTTTTGAAGGATATTTCAGCAAAATAAAATCTTCTGCTTTTGTATGGGTTGAGCGGTTGCTGGCAAGGGGCACCGACGTGATCGTGGCCATCAGTGATTCCCAGAAAAGAGACCTGTCCGAAAAATTCAAAATTACAACGGCCGATCGCATCAAGACCATCCCTCTTGGATTTGACCTGGAACCATTTCTTTCATCGTGGAAATTCAAAGGAGAGCTCCGACAGATGCTTGGGATTGACAAGAGCACCGTAATTATAGGGATTATCGGTCGCCTTGTTCCCATAAAAAACCATCAGATGTTTTTTGAAGCGGCCAAACGGTTAATAGACGGTGATCCGGAACGAAAGGTCATTTTTTTAGTGGTAGGAGACGGAGAATTGCGAGGAGGGCTCGAAACTTATTGTAAGAACGTAGGGATTGATTCCCACGTACGGTTCCTGGGATGGATGAGAAACCTGCCCATGGTCTATGCCGACGTGGATATCCTGGCTCTTACTTCCCTTAACGAAGGAACGCCGTTTTCCATCATCGAGGCTATGGCATCCTCCGTTCCCGTGATCGCCACGGAAGTGGGCGGTGTTCCAGACCTGCTGGGAGGACCAGACGGACGGGCGGTCAAAAAATCATTTCAAGATCCATGAAAGAGGAATCCTCTGTGAAAAAGGGGATGCCGCCGGTTTTGCAGAGGGTCTGAAATTTCTCATGGACATGAATCCGGAAGAAACGTCCGCGCGAATAGAGCGGGCCCGCCTGTTTGTTGAAGAGCAGTTTTCGGAAAAACGGCTCCTGAAGGATATGGAGATGCTTTATCAGGAGCTCTTAGAAAAGGGATAAGGATGCCCTATTTTCCATCCATGAAATTTTCAGGAATCAGGACTGCAATGACCTCTCCTTTTGCGACAATTTTCCCTTTTGCCGAGAGGGTCTCCGTCACGGTGACTTTTCGCCCCTTTACCTCCTTGATTGTCCCACGGACCTCCAGAACCGTGTCAATGGGTGTGGGGGCCAGAAAATCGACCTTTAATGAAGCCGTTACAAACCGCAGAGGGGGGGTGGTTCCCATCTCCCTGCCTTCTTCCCTGTACTTTGCAGCCGCCGCGGAAGCGGTGCCATGACAATCGAGAAGGGATGCCACCAGTCCCCCATATCCGAATCCTGGAAAACCACCCGTATGATAGGGGCGCGGGTGAAAACGACAAACGGTTTCTTCTCCATCCCAGTAACTCTTTAATTGCAGACCATCTTTGTTCAACCTTCCGCAGCCGTAGCAATGGGCAAAATCATCCGGATAGTAATCTTGAAAGGCCTTTTCAGCTCATATTCATCTCCTTTTTTTCTCAAACTCCCGGGCCGCGTTCACAAAATAGTCGATGGCCCGGGATTTGCCATGGAATCCACATTAACGGCCCTTTCCACAGGGAAACCGGCAAGGATTTTCTTGACGGGCACTTCCAGTTTTTTTCCGTTCAACGTGTGAGGGACTTCCCCAATGGCGTGAATGCTGTCCGGAACATGCCGCGGCGACAGGGCGCTTCGAATGCTCTTGTTGATTTTGTTTTTCAAGGCATCGTCCAGTAGCGGCATCTCCTTTGAGAACAACATAAAGGGGCATATGGTACTGGCCATCGGGGCCCTCAAACCCAACAATGAGGCTGTCCGCAATTTCGGGAAGATCTTCCACGACGCTATAAATCTCACTGCTCCCCATTCGAACGCCCTGGCGATTGAGGGTGGAATCGGATCGCCCCAGAATGACTGCGCTGCCCCTCGGCGTGAACTTGATCCAGTCCCCGTGTCTCCAGATACCCGGATACAGGTCGAAGTAGCTTTCCAGATAGCGCTTGTTATCCGGATCGTTCCACAAAAACAAGCGGCATGGACGGCATAGGCTCCGTGACAACGAGTTCCCCCACCTGATCCAGCAATTCATTTCCCTCTTCATCAAAGGCCGCGGCTTTGATGCCAAGTCCCCTGCATTGAAGCTCGCTGGCATGTACCGGCAGCAGAGGGGAAGCAGGCCAGAAAACCGCTCACGATATCCGTACCTCCGCTTACCGAGGCTAACCATACGTCTTTCTTTACGTGTTCATAGACCCACTTGAAACCTTCCGGGGGAAGGGGGGATCCCGTGGAACCGATAACTTTCAGGCTGCTCAGATCATGCTTTTCACCGGGCTTCATTCCCTCACCCATGCAGGCGGTAATAAAAGCCGCACTCGTGCCGAAAACGGTAACCTTTGCCTTTTCAGCCAGTTCCCAGAGTACATCCATGTCCGGATACCCCGGACTTCCGTCAAAAAGAACGGGAGTAGCGCCCATAAGAAGGGAGCTCTGAACAATATTCCACATGACCCAACCGGTGGTGCTGAACCAGAAGAAACGGTCTCCTGCGTGGGTATCCATCTGAATCCCCTGGAATTTCATGAATTCCATCAGGATGCCGCCGTGACCGTGGACAAGGCCTTTCGGCAGGCCGGTGGTTCCCGAGGAGTAAACCACCCAGATGGGATGATCGAAGGGCACCTGTTCATAGATCAGATCGGTTGTTTTCCCTGAGAGATCGTCCCAGAGGAGGATGTTCTTGAGGCCTTTAAAATCTTCGGTTCCGGCATTTCTATTAAGGTAGGGAACCATGATGGTCTTTTCGAGAGAGGGCAGAACCTCCTGCAGTTTCGCAACGGCCGTTTGACGCTCAAAGGCTTTTCCTCCATAGGAATACCCATCCACCGCAAAAAGGATTTTGGGCTCGATCTGGAGAAACCGATCGATGACGCTTCGCGTTCCGAAATCCGGTGAACAGCTTGACCAGATGGCGCCGATGCTGGCGGTCGCAAGAAACGCAACCAGGGTTTCGGGAATATTGGGCATAAAGGAGGCCACCCGATCGCCCTTTTTTACCCCGAGATCCCGGAGGGAAGCTGCCACCGAGCAAACTTGTCCGTAGAGTTCGTCCCAGGAGATTTCCGTGAGAGGGGTAACCTCCGATTGAAAAAGGAGTGCGGGATGTTTCGTCGTTCTGCGACGAAAAACATGTTCCACATAATTGAGTTCCGATCCCTGGAACCATCTGGCCGTGGGCATCTTTCCATCCAGGACCTTATCGTAGGGTTTGGACGCGATGATCTCGTAGAAATCCCAGAGGGATTCCCAAAAAGCCGGCATCTCCGTCACGGACCACTGCCAGAGGGCATTATAATCTTGAAATTCCAGCCCCTTTTTCTCTCTGAGCCAGGTCATGTATTTCGTGATATTGGCCGCACTTTTCAGTGCTTCGGAAGGTTCCCATAGCAGGGTTCCCTCCGTGATTGTTTTACTTTCCATCGGTTTTCTCCAGATAAAGATGCTTCAAACGGTCCAGAAACTCCTGATCCCGCTGGTGGATTGCCTTGTCCAGGTCCGTCTGGGAAAAATCTACGGCATAATCGTAGAACCCCTTTCCACTCTGAATTCCTTTGTTTCCTTCGGCAACCAGGCGTTCCAGCACATCGGGAATTTTTGTTGAGCTCCGGATCACGGGCAAGAGGTTTTGAAAGACATTGTACCAGACCTGCAGGCCTCCCAGATCCATGGTGAGCAGAGGGCCGATGCTGGCCAGCCGAAAACCGATGCTTCCTCTGACGGCCCGGTCAATATCCGAGGCGCTTGCCACCCCCTGTTCTAAAAGATCAAGCACTTCTCGAACCATGGCAATCTGGATCCGGTTGACAATGAAGCCCGAAATCTCCCGGTTAATTTTCACCGGCAGTTTCTTGATCTTCTCCAGCAACGCATAGGCGAGGTCCGCTGTTTCATCGCTCGTGTTCTCGTTTTTTACCACTTCCACGACGGGTACGATGTGAGGAGGATTAAACCAGTGGGTAACCACCAGCCTGCTCTTGTTCCTGACCCTGACGCTGATATCTCCGAGGGTGAGGGACGATGTGTTCGTGGCAATGATGGTATCTTCTCCCGCGAAGGTTTCTATCTGTTCGAAAAGGTCTTGTTTGAGATCCAGGACTTCAGGAGCTGCCTCCACGATAAAGTCCATTCCGGCAACCGCTTTTTTCAAGTCCGTGGTGGTTGAAAGCCTTTGAAGACAGAGAGGAATTTCGTCCTCTTTCAGGAGACCGGAACGGCAGAAGCGTTCCAGGTTTGTTTTGATATGTGATCTGGCCGTCGCCAGGATCGACTCCCCGATATCATAGAGCATCACGGGATAGCCTCCCATGAGAAAGCTCTGGGCAATGCCGTGTCCCATAATGCCCGATCCAAGAACACCAATGTTTTGTATTTCTTCCAGTTTCATATTTCTTCTCCCTAAAACGTCCAAACAGGACGGATCACGCCGTCTCGGATAGAAAATCGTCCCGCATGACCCGCTTCAACGTCTTTCCCGCGATATTTCGAGGGAATTCATCCAGAATAATCACCTTCTGGACACGCTGGAATTTTGCGCTCACATGCGCGTTGATCCAATCCGCCAGCTCTTTTTCCCCAATTTCCCCGGGACTCGCAAGTGTAACGGCCGCAACAGGGGATTCGCCCCATTTGTCGCTTGGAACACCGAACACGGCGGCTTCCATCACGGCAGGATGCTGAACGATAATTTCCTCTATATCTCGAGGATATACATTCACACCTCCGGAAATCATCATGTCCTTTTTCCGATCAACAAGGTACAGGAAGCCATCTTCATCCACGTACCCCATGTCTCCGGTATAGAGCCAGCCATTTACGATGGCCTTTTCCGTGAGATCGGGGCGTTTGTAGTATTCCACCATCAGGGTCGGTCCCTTTCCCACGATTTCCCCCACCTCGCCCGGTGGAACCTCGTTTCTGTTTTCATCCTCGATTCGCATATCATAAAACGAAGTGGGAACCCCGACGGAACCGGTCTTGGTCATATAGTCATTCTTGTCGAGGATCGTGAGGAACCCTTCCGTGAGACCATAGAGTTCATAAAGCCGGTCCGGCAGGTGTTTGATCAGCTCCTCCTTATGTTCTCTGTGAAGCGGCGCCCCCACGGAACAGATCATTTCCAAAGAGGAAAGGGCTTCACCGGAAAAACCGGGGGAATGAAGAACCGCAACGATCTGGGCAGGCACCATCATCACATGGGTCACCTTCTCTTTCCTGACCGTTTCGATGAAGTCTTCCGTGTCGAATTGCCGGTGAAGAATATAGGTGGCCCCCAAAAACATGGAGGCCATGAGCGTAACAAAGGCGCCGTTAAATACCATGGCGCCCGAATGAAGGACGACGCTTTCGGGAGTCATGCGAAAAATGGATGAAAAGAGGGTGCAGTACATGCCTCGCACGTCATGGCTATGTACGATGCCTTTGGGATCGCCTGTCGTGCCGCTGCTGTAGATGATGTTGTACACATCGTCTCCGCTTATTTGAATTCCTTCAGGATCTCGCCCCCTGGCCGAGGCCTTGAGGCTGTGGTAATCTTGAAAACCAGGGGTATCCGGGCCGTCGGTCAGGATGTATCGATCATGCGGAATTCCGGGAAGATCCTCCCTGATCTGGTTCAGGGTGTCCACAAAATCCGAGTTGGCGATGATCATGACCGCATCCGAATCGTTGAGGAGGGAGATAAGGCCTTTGTTCAATAGCAGCGTGCTCATGGGTACGACGACCGCCCCCACTTTCGCGACGGCCCAGTACACCTCAAGCAACTCCAGGCAGTTGGGAAGTAAGGTGGCGATCTTATCCCCTTTCTTTATCCCCAGATCAATCAACGCGTTTGCCAGGCGGTTCACACTTCGATTATATTCCCTGTACGACCATCTGGTATCTTCAAAAATAAGGGCAAGTTTGTCCGGCTGATACCGGGCGTGCCTGCTCAACAGGTTTCCAATGTTCATAAATGAGACCTCGTCTTAATTGATTACATCAACACTCTCGGCAGCCACAGACACAGCTCCGGAAACAGATATCAGAGCAATGACCACCAGGATCTGAAGGCAGACAAAAGGAACAATCCCCTTATACATCTCCATCAGGTCCAGGCCAAGA
>CAVVEP010000007.1:0-24426 GCA_963747015.1 uncultured delta proteobacterium | reverse complement strand
TTTTTTTGAAAGCGCCGTTTCCGTGAAGCCGGAAGGGCAAATCCGTACCTAAAGAAAACATAAAAGGCCGGTCTCTCGGGAGACCGGCCTTTTATGTTGAAACAGTTCAGGGGTTATTTCTTTGCGTGGCAATCGTTACATTTCTTGAATGGACCTGAAGGTTTTCCTTCTTTTTCAAGGGCCTTGTGACAATCCTTGCAATTCTTATGATAGGCATTCTGCAGCTTCATAGCGCCGCCCTTTTCGCCTTTTTCCGTGTGGCAGGCGCTGCACTTTTGCACCGGGTCTCCGTCTTTCCACGCCACCTTCTTGCCGTCCTTAACCTCATGGTGGCATTCGGTGCATGCTATCTTATAATCCGCATGGTGCTTCTCGTGAGAGAATTTTACCGGACCTTTTTTATCTTTCGCATAGCTGTTCTCAATTAATATTTCTTTGGGAACATCCGCCGCCGTTAAAATACCCACCGTGAGGAAAAACATACCAGTGAAAATGGCCATCAATACGGTTGTAAACCTCTTGCTCATTGACAAATTCACCTCCTTTCCATAAAAGAATTGGTTGCACTTTTTTCCATGTTCAAATTTTCACAGCAGTCTTGATTTAATGCGATAAATATAATCAATAGCGAGACCCGATGTCAAGAAAAACCCGCAATTGCCGTTGAAATCAGGACTGTTCTTTACCGTCTTGGCGCGCAAATGCGGCCAGTTCATACAAGATCTTCAAGGACTCTTCCGCTTCCTCCGGATCCACCTGATGAATGGCAAAACCCGCATGGACAATCACATAATCTCCGATCTGTACATCCTGAAGCAGGAGCATACTCACTTCTCTTTGCACGCCTTCCATGTCCACCGTGCCCATGTCGTCTTTCAGTCTGATTACTCTTGCCGGAATAGCTAAGCACATAAGACCCGGTCCCCACCTTTCATTTCTGAATTTCCCTGGATGCACGATGTTCATAAACCGCCCCGAGCCGTTCAAGCTCCTTAAGAACCATGTTGCTCAGCGGTGTCAGTTTCTCTTTTACGGCATCCGTCAGTTCGATGCTCAGCGTCTCGATATCTTCAGGCTCGACCCCTAGAATAATCGTCTCCGGCACTTTTTCAAAGACCTGACACAACGTCAGGGTTTCCAAGAGGTCCACCTGGTGCAGGGAATTCTTGCCAAGGATCCGTTTTGGAATGTCTTCCCCTTCAAGCCGGTAGAGCGACCCGGGCTTTCCTCCATTTTTTACGGCATCCACCACGATAAGATGATCCGCATCGGATATGACCGCAAGAAGACCCATCCCAAGAACGCCCCCATCCATGAGTTTTACATTCTCAGGAAATGTGTACATGGCCTCAAGGGCTTCCACCACCCTTACCCCGATTCCTTCATCCGTAAAGAGAATATTCCCCACGCCCAGCACGGTAATCTGTTTTCTGTCCATTCTTTATGATACCACCGAAATTCTTTTAGTCCTATGCGGAAAATTACAGGCATGTCATCGCCGTTCCCAACCCTATGGGCATCTCTTAGAAAGGCCGCCGCACTCTTTTTCAACTCTTTGTCGTAAGCCAACAATCGGAAACTCATACGAACCTCAACGGTTTGGGGAACCATCGAAAGGGGACGCGTGGAAAAAAACGCACGCACCTTTTCAAGGATCTCCGTTCCTTCCCCCTCAGTGGTCCGGGGGAGCACAAGGCAGAAGCAATCCCTATCCACCCGGCAAAGAAAGTCTTCCTCCCGAATATGGTTTCTCAAGAGGTTCACAATCTCCGCAATAAATATATTCCCTATCTTATAGCCATTTTTCCCGACAATTTCCATCAAATTGTCCATGCTTACGACAATCATGGATAGAGGGAGGCCATCTCTTTCCGAACGTAAAATCTCATTTTCCAACATTTCCATGGAAAAATCAAGCGGATGAAGTCCGGTAAGCCGGTCGATTGTCGTCTCCTCCAGAAAGCAGGTTGTGAGATTTTCAAGTCGATCACACAAAATCGTCATGAGATTGAAAAAGAAACGCTGTGCGGTCGGCGGGTACAACCACTGCAGCCTTTTAATCATTTTCTCATTGATCATGAGCATTTCAGCCGGTTCCGAGGCAATAACCGTGGCCGATCTTTTGCAGGACCGAATCATTCCCATTTCCCCTACCACATCACCGGCCTGCAAGGTGGAAATAATTCTTTTCCTGCCCGTTCCTGCCTTAAAGGAGCCTTCATCCGTTATATCAACCACTTCCAGTTTTCCGGAAATAATAGCATACATGGAATGGCCGACTTCGCCTTTCTTAATGATGACTTTTCCTCTCTCGTACGTTTGCAGGGCGCCGGCCAAGAGGATGTAATAAACCTGAGACTTCGACATCCCCTTAAAAAGCGGGATGCCTTTTTGGGGATCCTTGCCAAGCCGTAATTTGAGCAGATCCCACAAGGTGACCAGTTCTACATGAAGCATCAGCGAGGGCAGAAGGATAAGATCAGCGATGAGCGCTGAAAACATGGTGACAATGATGACCAGGCCAAAAGTGGCAGTGGGTTTGAAATGGGAAAAGAGCAGTGCGGAAAAACCGAGGCTGATGGTCAGAGTGGTCAGAATAATCGGTTTGCCCATGTGGCGGATGGTTTCCCTGAGGGCCTTTTCTTTGTTGAGATCCTTTTTAAACTCGCGGTTGTAACGCACGAGGTAATGAATGGTATCATCCACCGCCAGTCCTACGGCGATACTGGCAACAAGGCTGGTCACCATGGACAAAGGAATGCCTATCCAACCCATAAGGCCAAAACTTACAATAATAGGGAAGCAGTTGGGAAGCATCCCGATAAACCCCACCTTGTAAGACATGAACAACAGAAACATGATGGCAAAAACAAGGAGCAACGTTAGCAGCAGGCTCTTTATCTGCCCTTCCGTGATCAGCTGACTGCTCTCCGAGATGACCACCCCCATCCCCGTTACCGTGAAGGAAAAATTACCCGGGAAGCTTTGTTTCAGATATTTTTCAACTTGCCTCCGAATGTCCAGGAAGTCTCTCGAACTGGAGATATGCGTTCGCAACATGATATTGACCTTTGAAAAGGCCGGATTCATAAAGCGCTTCAACATATCCTCCCCTAACATGGCCTTGAAGTTGTTGATGAGCATGCGAATTTCGAAAGACTCTTCCGGCAGGGCGTAAAAACCGGCCTGGTATTGGTTGACTGCGAAATTGACCAGTTTAAGATAGTCGACAAATGAGATGGTTTTATCTACCCCTTTTAACGAATCCAAATAAACTTGCAGATCGGCAATCCTCTTGAGGTGGGCGGGATTTTCAAAGAAATCTTCTTGCCCGCTCCCAACGGCCACATTGATGGGGAAACTCCCGGACATATCCCTGTAAATATCCCGGAAGTGGGTGGCAACCGGGGTGTTTTCCATGAAAAACCCCATTGGGTTGGTTTCCACCTGGATCCGTGACATCCCCACAATTCCCACAGCGGTGATAACAGCAAGGAGGAAAAAGGCGATTTTTTGATGGTGAAGGTCGATCTTGATAACGCCGGACAACACTCGATGAAATATTCCTCCCTCTCCGTCCAGCATGCCCATGCTTCGTGTCTTTGGAAACGGCATCAGGGAGAAGACCGCCGGCAGAAAAGTGAGCAGGATAAGGAGCATAAATAAGATGCCGACGCAGGAAAAGAAGGCAAATTCCCTGATGGCGGTAATTTTGTTGATGAGCAAAGAACCCAGACCAATCGTGGTTGTCATCACTGCAAGACAGGTAGGAAAACCGAGTTTGAGAAAGCACTGTAAAGAGGCCTCCGCGGGACTTCCGGCGGTCTTCAGCGCCGAAAGATATTCCGGAAAGATATACATGCAGTAGGCGGTTCCAACCGCAATGAGAAAAACGGGAACAATCATGGTTAGCAATGACAAAGGAATCCCCAGAATTGCCATGAGACCGAAGGTCCAAATCAGCGCGATGGCAACGGAACCGGCCGGGATCAGAACGCCCCGCAGATTCCGAAAGAACAAAAAAAGCACAAGGGCCACTAGCAGAAAAGTGACAGGCGGCAGGCGTAGAAAGTCCTGCTCGGTGAAATCGGCCAAGGCCTTGGAAACAATGGGCATGCCTATCTGGTACAGGGAGAGAAAATGCTTTTGTCGATCCAGAATCTCTTTTACGGAGTGAATGATGCCGTCCTTATCCCGAATATCTTTAAGGATCAAAGAAATAGCCGTGGTCTTGCCATCCCGGGAGATAATGTTTTTTGTAAGAAGATCGACCGGTTTAATTTTGTTTCGGAATTCATCCAACGTCCAGTTGCCTGTAACGTCAATGCATCTCCGAATACCGGGAAGACTGACAACCCGCCTCACTCCTTTGATTTCAGATAAGGTCTGCGCCAGCTTTTCAATCTCGCCGAATGTTTCTTCAACAAAAATATCGTCGGCTTTTGCTACAACGAGGATAATTTCCTCACAGCCGAATTCCTTTTTGAAGGCATCGTACTCTCTGCTTTCCGGAAGATCTTCAATAGTGAGGTTATAGATGGAGGTCTGGAAACGGAGATCGGGAATGACAAAGGCAAAAAAAAGGGTGATGATAAAAACGGGGAGGATAACCTGCCACGGGTGAAACACCACATAGTGCAGAAAGGCTGCGGGACGGGATGATGTACTCGTGTCCGCCATGGCAATACCCCCGCCGGAAGGATCTCAATCTGTATGGACAGCTTTATCGATAACGAATAGCCCTTCACCACGCACCTTTTTGTGGAGATGAAGGGCTAATTTTATACAATGTCCTTTTAGAGCACCTTGATCTTGTATACCTCGTTCGTGTGTGGATCGATCACATGAACCGCGCAGGCAATACAGGGATCAAAAGAATGAACGGTCCTCAGAATTTCAAGCGGTCTCTTTGGATCATCTACGGGCGTTCCGATGAGCGCCTCTTCCACGGGTCCCAGCTTTCCCTTTTTCACAGCGAGGTCCCAGGTTCCATGTGGATGGAACCACATATTGATAATTCTTGATCTTCTTGTTTTCAATTTCGATCCAGTGCCCCAGAGAGCCTCTGGCCACATCGTTCAACCCGCAGCCCTTTGCGCTGTTTGGCATGGTCCAGGATGTATACGTCTTGCTGTTGCCTTTCTTCAAATTCCCCACAAGCTCCATGATCCAACCTTCCATCGCATTGCCGATGACCAGGGTTTCCAGGCCCCGAGCCGCCGTTCGCCCAAGCGTGGAGAAAAGAGCTGAAGTGGGAATGCCCAGTTTTTGCAGGGTGCTGTTGACCACATCCTGGAAGTCCTTTTTACCGTAGGCATAGGCCACGAGAACCCTGGCAAGGGGCCCGACTTCGCAGGCTTCCCCTTCATAACGAGGGGCCTTGAGCCAGGAATATTTGGCGTCTGTGTTGTACTGCGGATCCTGTTTCAAAGGAATGGTCTGTCCCTCGTAGGGATGTCTGGAAGGAGCCCCGTCGTACCATGCACGGTCGATATGTTCCGTTACTTTTGATGGATCGGCCATTTTTACGCCGGCCAGATCTCGTTTCATGATGACGCCGCGAGGCAGGAAAAGGCTTTCGGGTTCCTTGGCGGACTGGGGCAGGTCTCCCCAGGCCAGGAAGTTGGATGTTCCGCCGATGCTGCCCCAATCTTTGTAAAAGGATGCGATGGCAATCAGATCCGGGATGTACACGTTCTTGATAAAGTCCTGGGTCTGTTTCCAGATGTAGAGGAATTCCGCAATGCGGTCCGGGGTAAGGTCTTTGACACTGGTTACACCGCCCACAACCAGGGACTGCAGATGGGGGTTCTTGGCGCCGAATATGGCATGCATCCTGACCGCTTTTGCCTGAAGTCTGAGGGCCTCAATATAATGGGCCACTGCCATGAGATTGGCTTCGGGAGGCAGCTTATAGGCGGGACTTCCCCAGTATCCGTTTGCAAAAGGGCCTAACTGACCGCTGTCCACAAAGGTCTTAACCCGTTCCTGTACCTGCTTGAAATACTGTGTTCCGCCGTAGGGGTCATTGCTGACATTGTCGGCCAGGATGGCGGTCTTTTTGGGATCCGCACTCAAGGCGCTGACCACATCCACAAAATCCAGGGCGTGCAGATGATAGAAATGGACGATATGGTCCTGCTGGAACTGGGCGCCGTGCAACAGATTTCTGATAATGCGGGCGTTGTCGGGAATGGTAACGCCAACGGCGTCTTCCACCGCCCTCACCGAGGACAGATAATGAACGTACGTACAGACCCCGCAGGAGCGTTGCACAAACAGCGGGGCATCCCTGGGATCTCTCCCCTGCAAAATGATTTCGATGCCCCGGAACATCTGTCCGGAACTCCAGGCGTCCTTGACCTTGCCTCCTTCAATTTCCACTTCGATTCTAAGATGGCCTTCTATCCTTGTAATTGGATCGACTATGATTCTTTTGCCCATACTATCTCCTCTCTTTTCGTAAGAGTATTTTTCTTCCGTTGCAATCCCTGCCGCCTGAGGAACTATTTACTTTCCTCGAAAAATGGCGTCATCTTGTCCCAGAAATTCGGCTCGCTGCAACCGATGCAGGGATGTCCCGCCTCTACCGGCCAGCTCGTTCCATCGTTGAACTTGGCTATGGGACAATTGTTGTAGGTATCCGGCCCTTTGCAGCCCATTTTGTACAGACAGTAACCCATGGCGGCTTCTTTGGAACCGAATTCCGTCACAAATTCATCCTGTTCAAAGTGGGCTCTTCTGGGACATTGATCGTGGATCGTTTGTCCATAGGCAAAGAGAGGCCTCCCCAGATTGTCCAGATCAGGAAGTTTGCCCAGGAGCAGGTAGTTTACAATAGTCCCCACGAGGTTGATGGGATTGGGCGGGCAACCGGCGATATTGACCGTTTTGATGCCCAGGGCATCCCCGACCCCTTTATAGCCGCCGGGATTGGGCTTGGCGGCCTGAATGCCTCCGAAGCAGGCGCAGGCCCCGATACAGACCACTGCGGCGGCTTTCGGGCAGATCTCTTTCCCCATTTCCAGAAATGTCCGGCCGCCGACTTTCCCGTAACCGCCGTTGTATGCGGTCCCTATGGCGCCCTCCACCACGCAGATAAACTTTCCATTATATTTTTTCACCGCCGAATGAAGCACATCCTCCGCCTGGTAGCCGGAAGGCGCCATAATGGTTTCGTGGTACTCGATGTCAAGGATATTCATGACCAGTTCATCGATCCAGGGATACATGGATCGGAGCGTTGCCTCGGAGCAGCCGGTGCATTCGCCAAAATGCAGCCATATCACAGGAGGTCTCTGCTTTGGCGCGGCAAACACTTCAGCAACCTTTGGAATGAACGAGGAAGAAAGCCCCATGGTAGCGGTTAGAATACCGCAGAACTTCATGAAATCTCTTCGTGAGACCCCTTTGCTTTCCAGCCTTTCATAAAACTCCTTGTTTCCTTTCATTCGGCACCTCCTGATGCATGTTTGTAGGACCACAATTAATGTTGGAAGACATGTCGACAAACAGACGAAGTATCTTAAAAAGGTTTCCGATTTGTCAAGGGTTTTTGTGCCGGAAAAGCGATCTTTTTTTGCTTACATTTCTTAGAGATGCCTCAACAATCTATACCGTTTTGCTATGGAAAAATTTCGCAAGGCAGGCTGAGAGGCGTTTGTGCGAGGGTTCCGATTCCAACCGGAATCAGCGAAAACCGTTTTCCCGGGCCAGCAGATCAAGATGTGTGGTGGTCAGATAATCCAGTTCCAGCGGAGTTGTTTGTTCAAAAGTCCTCTCGTCCACCGTTTTAATATATCGGCCACACGCTTCACAGAACACCACTCGAAACCCTTCCTCCCCATCCACCGTAAAATATCCAAGGGTCTCCTGGGCACTGTTATTGCAGAAAGGACACTGGAGCCTGGGGAAGCGCCATTCTTCTCCGCAAAACTCACAGTGCAGCAACCGCATGCCGTTCTTTAAAAGGCGGGCCATACAGGGTTCGGAACCGCAAAGGGGGCAAAAACCCCGCTTCCAGCCCGTTTTGTTCAACCCGGGAGAAACAAGATTTCTAAGGCGGTCCAGAAAAGGTTTCAAGGCCATTTTCCCCAGGAATCCGAGCCCTGCCGGTTCCAGGCCGGTCTCGGTGGCTATCTTTCGGAGAACCGCTTCATTTTTTTCCAATACCGCTCTCAAAAGATTTCGAGCCCATTCCGGATCTTTTTGAATGGCATCAAGGGCCTTTGCAAACCTTTCCTGCCTCCGCCATTCAGCCTCGACCATCATCCGCAATATTTCTTTCAGGAGATCTATGGAGGCAATAAGATCCAGCGGCAATGCATCTCTAGAAAAAAGAGAGACACCCTCTTGCATTTCCCCTTGAAATAAGTCCTCTTTCGCTGAGGTCAGTTCCATGCCGGCCGCATCCATCAACACTGCGATGGCACGGAAAGAGAAAAGAACGTCCCTGTAGACCGGCCGTTCCAGAATCAAACGATCGATATGCGCCAACAGACTTTTGTCCATAAGGAAGTACCTCAGGCCCGAGCTGCACTCCCCCGGGGGGATTTCGAATCGGCGTACAGGTAATATTTTTTGGGAACATCCGCCATGAGGTAGAAAACCCGGAGATACTCGATTCCCGTAAGGGTGGCTTTGGGAAATCTGACCTTTGCCTTTTCCAGCCGATCCCGGGCCAAGGCCACCATCCGGCCTCTATCACCGAAATTCATGGCGCCTGTGGGGCATGTCTTCACGCATGCGGGCAACAGCCCGTTGTGAACCCTGTCAACACACATGGTGCACTTGGATATTTGCCCGGTGTCCGCCTGTACCCTGGGGATATCATATGGGCAGGCCTCTCTCACGTCCATGGCATCCATATTTTTCAGTTTGTCCGTATACAGAACTGCTCCGGTCTCCTTGTCAATGAGAATGCCTCCGGGTACTGATCCTCGGCAGCTTCCAGGCACGTGGGGGCAAGACAGTGTCGACACTGGTCGGGGAAAAAATACCACACCGGTTTGTTGTCCGGTCCGTTATCTTCCTGGAATCGAACCAGTTTAAACGTGTCGAAAGACAGATCTTCCGGGTTTTGCATACTCCCCCGGTTGGCAGTCTTTGTGGCCGGCGCCTGGTTCCACTGCTTGCAGGCGATCTGGCAGCCCCGGCACGCCGTACAGACCGTCGTGTCGATAAAAAAAGCTTTTCCGCTCATCTCACCCACTCCTTTATAATTTTTTCACGTTGACCATAAAAGCCTTCGTTTCAGGAATCCGGGTGTTGGGATCTCCGGCCGTGGGCGTTAACAGGTTGGCTGAGTCGCCGCCGTCTTCGGGATGGACCCATCCATAGTGCCACGGAAGACCCACCTGGTGTACGATATTGCCCTGAATATTGAAAGGTCTCAAACGAACGGTTACCACAGCCACTGCCTCCAGCGCACCGCGCGCCGATTCCACCATCACTTTTTCGCCGTTTCGTACCCCTAACATACCCGCCAGCTCCCTGCTCATTTCCACAAAGAGTTGCGGCTGTGCCTCAAGGAGCCAAGGTTGCCACCTGGTCATTACTCCGGTCTGCCAGTGCTCTGACACGCGAAAAGTGGTTCCCACAAAAGGATATGCGGGATCGCAGGATCTGTAGATATCCATGGAGTATGGTAGGTGATGGCCGCCGGATTGGTCAACTGGCTGGAAAAGGGATTTTTTTCTACCGGACATTCCACGGCCTCATAGTGCTCCGGGAAAGGTCCGTCCGCCCTGCCGGGGCCGAAGATACGGCCATGGCCTTCGGCATTCATGATAAACGGATACCGGCTCTCCGGATCGGGAGAACCGTCCGGTTTGAGCATGGGAGGCCAGCCCCCGTCCGGAACATCTCCGATCCATTTTCCTTTTCTCCCATTTTCACCGGAGCTCCACACGATCACCGGGTGTTTTTCGTCCCAGGGCCTTCCGTGTAGGTCAACGGATGCCCGGTTGTAGATAATCCGCCGATTGAGGGGCCAGCACCAGGCCCATTCGGGATTCAGGCCGATGCCGCTCCTCTCCCTGATCCGTCGTGCGGACATATTGCCGTCGCCGGTATAGGAGTTGCAGTACAGCCAGTTCCCGCTGCTGGTGGAGCCATCGTCCTGAAGAAGAGCGAAACCGGGAACAAGGTCCCCTTTTTTGTAATGCTTTCCACCGATCGACCTGTCCTTGAGGAAGTACCCGTTTATCTCCCTGGCCATCTTCGCGGCATCAAATTCTCCGTGGGTACCGTAGTCCCATTTCAAGTTGAGGATCGGTTCCGGAAAAACCGCCTCTTTGTCTTGTCTGTAAAGGTCCTTGATCCGATCCCCCAGTTCCATCAGGATGCGGCCATCGGCCCTGGCCTGTCCGGGCGGATTCGCCGCCTTGTACCGCCACTGCATCCACCGACCGCTGTTGGTAATCGACCCTTCCTTTTCCACGGAAACCGCGCAGGGAAGAAAAAAAACCTCTGTTTTGATCTTTTTCGGATCCATGCCGGGCCCTTTCCAGAAAGAGCCGGTTTCGTTTTCAAAGATATTTACATTGACCATCCAGTCCAGCTTTGTCAGGCCGGCCCGGTTCTTGTTCGCATCCGCTCCGGAGGCCGCAGGGTTCTGACCCCAGGCAAAAAATCCCGTAAACTCCCCCCGAACCATGGCATCGAACAGGTCAAGCCAGGAGTAAGTCTTTCCGTCATCAAGCTTTGGCAGCCAATGGTAGCCGAAATCATTGGTATGGGTTGCTTTGTCGCCAAAATAGGATTTCAACAGGCTCACGGAGTATTTGGGGTAGTTGCTCCACCAGTTGGCGCTCATAGGATCGTTGGTCGTCGGAGTGTTCGCCCTGTTGTAGTCAGCCAGTGTGGAGTGAGATGCAACAGGCGTCTTCAGATACCCGGGCCATATGTCGAAAAGAATGGCATGATCGGTAGACCCCTGCACATTGGACTCGCCCCTCAGGGCGTTCACGCCTCCTCCGGCTATGCCCATATTTCCCAAAAGAAGCTGAATAATACACATAGCGCGAATGTTCTGAACCCCGACCGTATGCTGGGTCCATCCCATGGCATACATAATGGTGCCGGCCTTCCCCCTTGTTCCGGTATGGGCAAACATTTTGTAGACCTTCAGGAGGTCCTCTTCCGGTGTTCCGGTGATGGAGGATACCGTTTTCAGGTCGTAGCGGCTGAAATGCTCTTTCAGCAGCTGCAATACGCAACGGGGGGCGTTCAGGCTTTGGTCCTTTTTGGGGTTCCCTTTCTCGTCTTTTTCAAAGGCCCACAGGGTTTTGTCGTATTTTCCGGAGGCCTTATCAAAACCGGAAAAGAGTCCGTCGCTGAACCCGTAGGATTCTGCTACGATGAAGGAAGCATTGGTATAGGCCGCCACGTATTCTTCGAAATATTTTTTGTTTTCAATAAGGTACTTGATCATGCCGCCCAAAAAGGCGATATCGGTTCCCGACCGCAGGGCCGTGTAGAAATCGGCCTTGGCCGACGTGCGGGTAAACCGCGGGTCCACGCTGATCAGTTTACCCCCTTGCTTCATGGCTTCCGTAATCCATTTGAAAGACACGGGATGGTTTTCCGCCGGGTTGGCCCCCATAACCAGGATGCAGTCGCTGTTTCGAATGTCAATCCAGTGGTTGGTCATCGCGCCGCGTCCGAACGACTCTGCCAGAGCCGCAACCGTCGCACTGTGTCAGATACGGGCCTGGTGCTCCAGGTAGACCAGCCCCAGAGACCGCATGAGCGCCTGGATCATCCAGCACTCTTCATTGTCCAGGGCGGCACTGCCGACGCTGGCAATGCCCATGGTCCGGTTCACGACCCGCCCGTTTTCATTTTTGTGGACGAAACTGGCATCACGGCTCTGTTTCACCCTTTTGGCGATGGCCGAGAGAGCCCAGTCCCAGGAAACCGTCGTCCAATCCGCGCTGTATGGAGCGCGATACAGGGGCGCGGTCACGCGACTTTGGTTATTCACCAACTGGCTGAGCCCCGCCCCCTTGGAACAGAGTGCGCCTTCATTGATCGGATGGTCTGGGTCTCCTTCAATGTTTACGATTTTTCCCGCGCCCGCCTCTCCCGTGCTGCAGATGATTCCGCACCCTACCGCGCAATAGCAGCAGATGCTCGTGGTTTCCCTTGAAAATTGGATCTTGAGCGTCTGCGCGTGGGCTTGAAATGGTTTCAGATCAAATCCCAGCCCCAAGAGCGCTCCGCATGCGGCTGAAGTGCCTATCGTTTTCAAGAATTCGCGACGGGTGAATCTCATTTCCTTTTCTTCCTTTTTGTGGTTTCCTGGTGAGTCCATGAACGGGGTGATGCATGAAAGAAAGCAGGATTATACCAACTTTTAAGACAGTATCACGAAAAAATTATACCCTCCATGAACCAAAATGCAAAGGGAATTCCCGGTACAAGCCGCAAGAGGACCGAAACTGGGTGTACGGAGCGTCTTACCCTATAAAGGAGGGAAGACTACCCGTCTCTCAGGAAATTGGCGGGGAACGCCCCTTAAACCATCCGGGGTTCCTCTTTGGGCTTTGACACGTCCTGTTTCATGTCCTATACTGCACTACCCTGATCAAATTGTGGGAAAAGGGATTAAGGAGGAAACTATGGAAATTGTGAACGCGGGCAGAAAGGGAGAGTGGCTGGTCATTTACGTGAAAGGAAGAATCGACGCGGTCTCCGCTCCCGAATTTGAAAAGAAGCTGACGGATTGGATTCAGGCGGGAGAGATCCACCTCATTGTCGACTTTGGCGGGCTTGAGTACATCAGCAGCGCCGGCTTAAGAAGTGTCCTGGGAACCGCAAAGAGGCTCAAATCGAAAGACGGGAACCTGGTGGTTTCCGATCTCAGAGATACGGTCAAAGAGGTTTTTGATATCTCCGGGTTCAGCACGATCATCCCCATTTCCGATACGGTAGAAGGGGCCGTCGATGGAAAAAATAGTCTTACCGGCTGAGATGGAGCAATTGGAGAAGCTGATCCTCTTTGTAACAAGGCATGCAAAAAATGCCGGCTATGAATCCAGGCGGGTCACAGAGATTGAACTCGCCGCGGAGGAAGCGTTGGTAAATATCTTTCATTATGCGTATCCCGGGGCAACGGGGGTGGTGCGGGTCGCGTGCGAAAGAACCGGCGCCGACGAGTTCTTGTTGGAGATCTCGGACGATGGAACCCCTTTTAACGCCCTCGCCCTTTCTGATCCGGATTTTTCTTCAGACATCTTCGAACGGAAAACCGGTGGGCTCGGTGTATTTTTTATGAAGAAGATGGCCGATGATTGTCGATACCGCAGATACGGAGACAGCAACGTCCTCACGCTGAAATTCCGAAAAACGCCAAAAGGATAACGTCGGGAAAAATGCTTACAGACAAGAGCATCGCTTTCAAGCTGGTCATGCTGATCTGAGGTTTCATGGATAAGCGGGAGAAGAAACAGAAAAGAGAGACCCCTCCCACAAGAATGTCCGCACCCGAGGGCGCGGAAAAAGAGGAAGGAATACTGCATTCCCCTCTTCCCGCCGTGGATGACAAGGAGGGAAGGAATCTTCCGTCGTCGCTGCCTTTTGTGGTGGATGCCCATGTGCATCTTTTTCCCGACAGCCTGTTTCAATCCATATGGGAATGGTTTGACCATTTCGGATGGCCGATTCGATACAGGTTGACCGCCTCCAGCGCCATTGAATTTCTGCTTTCAAGGGGCGTAGGGCATGTGGTTGCCCTGCACTACGCCCACAAACCGGGTGTGTCGCGGATGCTGAACACGCACATGGCCGACCTTTGCCGAAAGCATCCCCGGGTAACAGGCACGGCAACGGTTTTCCCCGGAGAAGAGGATGTCGAAGGCATCCTGCTGGAAGCCTTTGAAATGGGCCTTTACGGCGTTAAGCTCCATTGCCATGTCCAGTGTTTTGAGCTGGATAGCCCGGGCATGCACCATATCTACCGCATTTGTTCCGATCAACACATGCCGTTGATCATGCATGTGGGGCGTGAACCCAAGAGCCCGGCCTATAGATGCGATCCCTATCTTTTGTGCGGCGCCGGGAAAGTGGAGCGGGTTTTAAGGGAATATCCGACACTCAAAGTCTGCGTTCCCCACATGGGGGCGGACGAGTTCGAGAGTTACCAAGGGATGATCGAACGGTATGATACGCTTTGGCTTGACACGACCATGACCCTGGCTGAATATCTGCCTTTCCGTTTTGAACTCTCCCTCAAGGAAATGAGAACGGACCGGATCATGTACGGAACGGATTTTCCCAACATCCCCTATGCGTGGGACAGGGAAATCTCAAAATTGCGCAAACTGGGGCTTTCGCGGGCATCCCTTGCCGGCATTCTGGGTAAAAATGCCGCCGACCTGTTCGGTTTCAAGATAGAGGGCGGATCATCCATTTAAAGATAAAGGACTTAAATACAAGGAGTCAAAGCCTATGGCAAAAATAGAGGTGGAAATGAAAGGCAGGGTAGCGGTGGTTACCATGAATGATGGGGAGAACCGATTTAACCCTTCGTTTCTCAATGCATTGTCAGGAGCGTTGGATCAGGTGGAAAAGGAGACGGACGCGAACGCATTGGTGGTCACCTCTTCCCACGAGAAGATCTTTTGCAACGGAATCGACCTGGACTGGCTTGTCCCTTTTGTCAAGAAAGGGGATTTTGAGACGGCAAAGGGGCTATTTTACGACATGAACAAAATCTTTAAGAGGCTGCTTCTTTATCCCATGCCCACCATCGCCGCCATATCGGGGCACGCCTTCGCGGGCGGGGCCATTTTGTGCTGCGCCTTCGATTTCCGTTTCATGCGGTCGGACCGGGGGTACTTCTGTTTTCCCGAAGTGGATCTGGGGATTCCATTCCTTCCCGGCATGCTGGCCCTGCTGAAAAGGGCTATCCCCCTGTACGAGGTGGAAGAAATGGTTTACACGGGGAAAAGGCTTACCGCCGAAGAGTGCCTGTCCCACCATATGGTCATGAAGGCGTGCCCTATGGATAATCTCATGAAAGAGGCGCTTGCATTTGCCGAAGGGTTGAACAAAAGAAGAGAGATTATCCTGGAACTCAAAAAGAGAATGCACAAAGACGTGGTCCACGCATGGGATGTGGAAGACCCTCCTGTAATCGATTCGGGAGTGTTTTATGTCTGATGTCAGGGAGCAAAGGGCCGGTTTTCGAAAGGGCGAAACCATAGAACTGCTCGTGGAGGCCATGGCCAACGGCGGTAGGGGAATCGGCCGCGTGGACGGATGTGTCGTCTTTGTGCGGGGGGCGATCACGGGGGACCGGATTGCGTGCAGGATTGTGAAAAAAAAGAAGGCCTACGCCGAGGCGCTGCTAGTGGAACTGCTCACCCCATCGCCACACAGAATCCAACCGCCCTGCCCTTATGCCGGATATTGCGGGGGCTGCCAGTGGCAGCACGTGGCCTATGAAAAGCAGCTGGATTTTAAAAGAGATCAGGTTGTGGAGCCGCTCGAACACATCGGAGGGCTGAAGAATCCCCCCGTGCACCAGGTATTGCCATCGGAAAAGGTGTTCGGATACCGGAACAAAATGGAGTTTTCCTTTTCCGACAGACGCTGGTATCTGCCGGATGAAATGCACTTGCGGGAAAACCATGGTGATTTCGCCCTGGGTCTCCATGTCCCCGGCGCCTTCCAGAAAGTGATCGATATGGGGGCATGCCTGCTGCAACAGGATACCGGCAACCGTATATTGCGAGATGTGAAACGGTATGCGCTGGAAAGCGGCATTCCCGTGTACGGTCTCAAGAGCCATGAAGGATTCTGGAGATTTCTGACCCTTCGATACTCCGTGGCCATGGATGAATGGATGGTGAATCTGATCACCTCTCAATACAGGCCCGAGACGGTCCGGCCCCTGGCTGAATTCCTGCGCGCAAAATATGACGGAATCAGGACGGTGGTTAATAACATCAATATCCGAAAGGCCTCCATCGCGGTGGGAGAGTCCGAAAAGATACTTTTCGGAGACGGATGTATTGAGGACAAGATCGGAGATTTCCGTTTCAAGATTTCAGCCAATTCATTTTTCCAGACCAATTCGGCGGGAGCGGCCGCCTTGTACGGGACGGTGGCGGAATATGCCGGTCTGCAAGGGGGTGAGACAATTCTGGACCTCTATAGCGGAACGGGGACCATCCCTATTTTTATTTCAGAAAGAGCCGCGTCCGTAACGGGAATAGAGATCAGCGAGAGCGCCAGCGCGGATGCGGAAGAAAATGCCAGGGATAATCAGGTCAAGAATTGTCGATTTATTTGCGGAGATATACGAGATGCCCTGAGAGAGATCTCTTTTAAACCCGATGTCGTGATTATTGATCCCCCGCGAGTCGGCATGCACAAGGATGTTCTCACCAGGCTTCTTGAGATGGCCCCTGAAAGGATCGTTTATACTTCCTGCAACCCCGCCACCCTTGCAAGAGATCTGAGCCAGATGGTCGGAACGTATGAACTTCACGAAGTACAGCCTGTGGATATGTTTCCAAATACCTACCACATCGAGGCCGTTGCGAGGTTGTCCATTAAGAATGGATAAACATTGCCGGAGAAACGCCGATTGCCGTCACAAAACGGTTGACAAAGCGTTCTACCATCAATATAATTTATCGTTTGATGTTAATGGAGACACGGATCTTCTGAAATTCCAAAGAAATAAAAAGAGCAAAGGGGGTGATTGGATTGGCCGAAGGCTTTACATTGATATTTGCCGCAAATAAGCCATGCGGCCTGCGTCGTCTTGGAAAAAACCCCCTAACCCATGAGCCCTTCCCGGCTTTCAACTTTTACTGGCGAGGTGATGTTTTGTAATTGTTTCCCTTCGAATAGAGCGATCTGCCGGTTATGTGGCAGTAGTTGAAGGCAAGGAAGAGCATCTCCAAAATGTTGAGGTGCTTTTTTTATTTCATCCGTACAAGGTAAAACCACAAGGAATAGAGGTGATATGCAGTTATGAAAGTCATTGTTCGTGACAACCAGATAGAGAAGGCGATTAAAGACCTTAAGAGAAAGCTGACCAAGGAAGGCTTTTTTTCCGAAATCAAGGAAAGGCGCTTCTACGACAAGCCAAGCGTTCAAAAGAAAAAGAAACAGGCCAAGGCCGCCAAAAGGAGGCGGAAACGGTTGAGAAGGTTCTAATCGTCTATGGCTGCTTTCTTTCCCCCTGACCCCTCCCCCTTCCAGGGGGAGGGGAAGTCTTCCGAACCGCTTCATTTTCCTTTTTTTCTCCCCGCAAGCTGCTCCTCTTGATCGAATCCCTTTTCCGTATACAATCGAATGCATAGCGGTTTTTTCACTTGACAAGTACGGACGGAGTCAGGTAAATACGCAAAAGTTTAAGACCCCTTAAAGACCATACACCTTTAACACCATTCAAGAGGCTTAACAACATGACAAATCCAACCAATCCCTCTAAGGAGCCTTTAAAAAAAGGGGGGGCGCCCTCTTCCGGTTCCGGATTTTTCCCGGCGTGGATGAATATAAACGTGATTGTCAAGGATGCCGGATTTTTTGTTGCCGGCCTCATAGGCGCTCTGATTGTGGGATGGATTATTTTCCCCATGGTGCTCTACTCCAAGCAACCCCAGCCAATGAATTTCAATCATGCCCTGCATCTGGATCCCGAAAAAGTGTCGGGGATTGAAGGCGATACAACAGAAGAAAAGTGCGCCTACTGTCATGTTTTCAGGGATGACGGCAGTTTTGCCGGCATTCCGAAGCTGGACAAGTGCACGGAATGTCACGATGATCCCGAATCTCCTCTTGGCGAAACCGCCGCGGAGAAAGAGTTTCTGGATCGGTTTGTGGCAAAGGAAAAGCAGGTCCCGTGGCTTATTTACTCGAAGCAGCCCCCCTGTGTATACTTTTCCCATATAGCCCATGTGAAGATGGGAGAAATCGCCTGCACCACCTGCCACGGGGATTTTGCCGGCAACGAGAAACTGCCTGTGTACATCGAGAACCGGCTGACCGGGTACAGCATCAATATCTGGGGGAAAAACATATCCGGCTTTCACTGGAACAAGACGTATGCGGATCGGATGAAAATGGATGACTGCGCCAGGTGTCACACCGAGAGGGGCCAGGAACAGAATAACGCCTGCTTTGTATGCCACAAATAAGGGGAAAATAACCATGAAAATAACCAGAAGAAACTTCATCGCATCGGTTGTCGGCGGAGTGGTGGGCATTCAGGTAACGCCGCTTCCGTGGAAATTTACAGATGATGCCGCCATATGGACGCAAAACTGGCCTTGGGTTCCGGTTCCCCCCACTGGTGAATTTACCGAAGAGACTTCGGTCTGCAACCTCTGTCCGGGAGGATGTGGAATTGCCGTGCGAAAAGTGGATGAACGTGCGGTCAAGATAGATGGGCGCACCGATTACCCCGTAAATCCGGGTGGCATCTGTCCCGTGGGAATGGGCGGATTGCAGCTTTTGTATAATGAAAGTATCCGCTTCACCAATCCCATGAAGAGGGTCGGCGCCCGGGGGTCCGGCCAATTCCAGGATATCACCTGGGACGAGGCTTTTGCCATTTTAGGCAAAAGAATCAACGGGCTGCGAAAGCAGGGGCAGCCGGAAAAGCTGGCGGTTGTGGACGGAAACCCGCCCGACACAACCATGTCGGTGCTCGTACAGCGCCTCATGACGGTAATCGGGAGTCCTAATTATCTGCGCCCCGCTTCCATACAAGACACCTATCGCATGGGAAACGCATTCATGCAGGGGGATGAAAGCCCCATCGCCTATGACCTTGAAAATGCCGACTACATTTTAAGCTTCGGCTGCGGTCTTCTGGAAGGCTGGGGGGCGCCGGGCAGGATTCTGAACGCCTGGGGGATCTGGCATGAGGGCAACCCGAGCAAGACGAAATGCAGAATCGTCCAGATAGAATCGCGGGCTTCCAACACCGCCTCAAAGGCAAATTACTGGGTTGCCCCGAAACCAGGGACCGATGGTGCGCTCGCTTTGGGTATCGCCCACGTAATGATAAAAGAAGACCTTTACGACAAGAAATTCGTGGAACGGAACTGCTTCGGTTTCGAGGACTGGAGTTCCCCGTTGGGCGACAAAAAGCATATGGGCTTCAAAACCATGGTCCTGGAACAATATTCCCCTTCTTCGGTCTCAAAAATCACCGGCGTTGCTGAAAAGATCATAGTGGCCGCGGGCAGAAAATTCGCCAAATCGAAAGCCCCCATAGCCATATACGGCAAAGGAAAAGATACCCTCAATGGTTCGGTTTATGAATTCATGGCGGTACAAAGCCTGAACGCCTTGGTAGGAAATATAAACAAACCAGGCGGTGTTCTTCTGCCGGACCCCTTGCCGCTGAGCCCCCTTCCTGTTTTTGATGCGGATGAGATCGCTGAGAAAGGGCTGGCTAATCCACGGCTCGATGGGGCCGGCACGATGCGGTATCCATTCAGTCAGAGCCTTTTAAACAACTTTTCAGATGTCATCAACCAGGCTCCCGTTTCTCCCATCGATACCCTCCTCGTTTTTTCCGCTAATCCTGTTTTTACCCAGCCTGATGGCGGCGCCTTTCTGGAGGCATTAAAGAAGATTCCCTTCATTGTGAGTTTTTCACCTTACAGGGATGAAACGGCCGTCATGGCGGACTTGATTCTTCCAGATCATAACTACCTGGAAAAAAGGTACGACGTGGTACGGCCAGTGGGTCTCCAGTATCCCTTTTACGGGGTTTCCAGTCCCGTGGTTATCCCCCTCTATAATACAATGAATGCCGGTGATGCGGTCATCGAGCTCTCCAAGGCCATAGATGAATCCGTCGGGGCTGCCTTTCCATGGGCGAATTTTGAAGAAGTTCTGATGGCAAGAATGAAAGGTCTCTTTGAAGCAGGGACTGGGTTGGCCAAATACAGCGACTCGGATCCCGCCTGGAAGTGGCATGGCACTGCTCCTAAAGGCGGATTCAAGAGCTTCGATCAGATGTGGAAGGCGGTAACCTCCGCTGGAATGTGGTATCGCCCCGTAACAAAGATGGGCCCCCCTTCCTTTAAAACCCCCAGTAAAAAGTTCGAGTTTTACAGCAGGCAGATTCAACGGGCGCTCGACGGGTTGGGCGAGGATTCCTCCAAAAACATCTCCGTAAAAGATCTGGGAATTCGCGTCTCCTTGGATGAGGCATGCATGGGACACTATTCGGCGATGATTCCCGAAGCGGGCGGACCCGAATATCCGCTTACAATGGTTCCCTATGAGATGATGAATCTGGCCAGCAATTGGATACCCAATCCGCCGTATTTGTACAAGACGATCTTTGAAGATCAGCTGCTCAAAGATATCTCTTTTGCAACTGTTAATCCGGAGACGGCCGCGAACTATAAACTGAAGCAGGGCGATCATGTCATCGTGCAATCCCCCGCGGGTCAGGCGAAAGTGGGAGTGAATCTCTATGAAGGGGCCATGCCGGGTTTCGTGTATCTTCCCCTCGGATTCGGGCACACCGCCTACGATGAATTTCTGAAAGGAAAAGGCGCCAATCCCAACAACATCATTCAGGCCGGAAAAGACCCCTTGAGCGGGGACCCTGTCTGGTGGAATACGCCCGTAAAGTTAATCAAGGTTTAGGCGAGGTAACTCATGAAAAAGGAACATGACCAGGGAACAAACAAATATGGAATGGTCATTAATCTTGACAAATGTACCGGATGCGGAACATGCATGGTCGCCTGTGCTGCCGAAAATAATGTTGCGGTCAGACCGGATCAGTCGGATAAAGAGCGGACCATCACATGGATGCGTCTTTACAGGATAACCAATGGAAAAAAATTCCCTCATACGGAGGTCAGTTATTTTCCGAGACCATGCATGCACTGCGACCATCACCCGCCCTGCGTTTCGGTATGCGTCGCCACCGCTACCAAACTCGATCCCAACACGGGAATTGTCAGCCAGATTTACACCCGGTGCATCGGTTGCAGATACTGCCAGGCAGCCTGTCCTTACGGCGTCAGATATTTCAGCTGGTGGGATTGGTTTCCGCAGGATAAAGGAATGGATCGTTCTCTCTCTCCCGAAGTGTCGGTACGCATGCGAGGGGTGGTTGAAAAGTGTACTTTCTGTCACCATCGTTTGATGCGGGCAAAGAACCAGGCCTACGCGGAAGACCGAAGAGAGTTGGAAGATGGAGAATACATTACCGCCTGTACGGAAGCCTGTCCGGCCAAGGCCATCACCTTCGGCGACCTGAACAATCCGGAACATGAGGTAACCCGGTTGAGCAAGCACCCTTTCACGTTCAGGCTTCTGGAACGGCTCGGGACGCACCCCAAGGTCTACTACCATTCCAGTAGAGACTGGGTAAGAAAACTCGGAGACAACTTTCTGCCCGGAGAGTATACCCCGGTTGTCAACAAGACATGGGCGGAAGAGGAGTGGTCCACAAAACCTGGAAGGGACGAATTCTGAGAGTTTTCCCTTCCGGCATGTAAAACCTGATGAATTCCACCTTTTACGAATTCATTGAAAATAAGAGATTTTTTCGGTACGTTCAGATACTGAGTCGGCTTTCAACTCTCAGGAGGAAAATAAATGGATTCGCCATTGTTGCCGCACGGTGTAAAAAGATGTTCCCCAGGGGTGTTTTTGCTTTGGACCCTGCCCTGGCTGGCCCTGCTGGCATGGGGTGGCCTTTCTGCTGTTCTGTGCCTCTGGAAAGGGCTGAATCAGACAAACATGAGCAACGTGTTTGCCTTTGCCCTTTGGATTGTATTCGACCTTGCCGTGATTGCTCTTGGGGCCGGTGCGTTTTTCACCGGATTTCTGACCTATATCATCGGGAAGAAAGAACTCAAGAACATCATCAATACCGCGGTGATTATCGGCTTCATTTGCTATTCCGGCGCCATGGCCATGCTGGGAATAGATATCGGCCAGCCTGTGCGCGGTTGGTTCATCTTCTGGCACGCCAACATTCACTCCATGCTCGTTGAGGTGTCTTTCTGCATTACCTGCTATCTTATGGTGCTGGCCATTGAATTTATTCCTATCATCCTGGAAAACAAGAAGCTTGAAGAGATCAAAGGCTTCAGATTGTTAGGGCACAATCTGCACGAATTCATGGCGCTCTTTGCCGCAACGGGAACATTCCTCTCCTTTTTTCACCAGGGCTCGCTGGGCGGCATGTTCGGCGTTATGTATGCCAGGCCTTTTGCGGCAAGAGAAGGGTTTTACATTTGGCCCTGGACCTTCTTTCTGTTTGTTTTGTCGGCCATAGCCTGTGGCCCGTGTTTCACCATACTCTGCACCAAGCTTACCGAATTTCTCACGAGGAAGAAACTGGTTCCCGACGATGCGATCCAACTTTTGGCCAAGATATCCGGTTGGCTGCTTTCCCTGTACATGGTTCTGAAAATTATTGACTACCTGGGCTGGATATACGGAGTGATTCCCCGGGCCGGCTTGACCTTTATGAGCTTCTTCCGGGAAGGCCCTTATGGCGTTTGGATGATTTTCCTGGAAATGGTCGTCTGCGGCATCCTGCCGGCCATCATTCTTATGACGCCTTCGGCCAGAAAAAGTACGGGGTGGCTTATTTTCGCCAGCCTGCTGAACTGTACCGGCATCGTTCTGAACCGCTTCCTGTTTATTATTGTGACGTTAGCCGTACCGGTCATGCCTTTCGACAAATTCTGGGGTTATTTGCCGACCTGGCAAGAATGGGGAATCGGTCTGGCAGTGGTCGGCTACGGGTTCCTGGTATTCTCCGCCGCATACAGATACCTGCCGGTATTTCCCAAAGAGGTGGAGCTCAACCCCGTTCCGGAATAATCTTGAAAAAGGTCAAGGAGAGATACGATGACCCCGTTTTCTTTTGAATGGCATTGGACTATTGAATATATTATTTTTTTCGGTTTTCTCTATCTGGCCCTCGGTATTGTGGGAACCGGCGTGACCGTTATCGGAATCAAGACCCTGCTTCAAATCTGGGGTTTTATGCGGGAAAGGCATTTCTGATTGCCGTTCATCCCTCTATGTTTCTTATCAGCGCATGACTCTTTAAGACGGTTGCAATCCTGCTCGTTCCTGAGAGCAGGATTGTTTTCAACTCCGTAGAAAAAGGGAAACCTCTGAAATCCCTTCCTCAAACGGCTTCTGTTTCCCCGGCAATTAAAACCTCCCTGAATTGCTAAAAAATTATGCCCGTCTATGAATACAGCGCCCTTGACAGGGCAGGCAGAAAAAAAAATGGCATCATTGATGCCGACAGCCCGGTAACCGCGCGACAGAAGTTACGGTTGTCAGGAATTTTTCCCATAGAGATGAAAGAATCTCTGTCCGCTTCAAAAGAACAGGTTTCGAGCTCCTTCTCCTCCTCCTTTTTGTTCAGGAAGGTCAAACCTTCGGAATTGTCCGCCGCCACCAGGCAGATTTCCATCTTAATCGGGGCCGGGGTTACGCTGGTTGAATCCCTGGACGCATTGATCAGGCAAGCCGCCAACCCTGCGTTCAAAAAAATCCTGGTCCAGGTCAAGGAATCGGTCAACCAGGGAAACAGTCTGGCTTCCTCTCTGTCCCAGCACCCGAAGGTTTTTTCTCAAATCTATATCAACATGGTCCGGGCCGGAGAGGCCTCCGGTTCCCTCGATCTTGTGTTGGATCGGCTGGCTGAATTCAGCGAACACCAGGTCGCGCTGAAAGGACGTTTGAAAGCTGCACTGGCCTACCCGATACTCATGTCCATCATCGGATTTCTGGTTCTTTTCTTCCTTATCGCATTCATCGTTCCCAATATCACAAAGATTTTCAGTGAAATGCACCAAGTCCTTCCTTTGCCGACGCTCCTTCTCATAAGTGCCAGCAATTTGCTGAAGTCATTCTGGTGGGTACTGTTGCTCTTTCTGGCGTGCGGAGTTTTCTTTCTGAAAAAAGCCGTCAGGAAGCCGAAAGGTCATGTCCTGTGGGACAGGATAAAGCTTCGTTCGCCCATCATGGGGACGCTTACTACGAAAGTGGCGGTGGCGAGATTTTCGCGGACGCTGGGCACGCTGCTCCAGAACGGCGTCCCGCTTCTTTCCGCATTGCAGATCGTCCGCAATATTGTGAATAACATTTTGATCGGCCAGGTTATTGATGATGCCATCGAAGAAATACGCACCGGAAAAACTCTCGCTGCATCTCTCGGCCGAAGCCGGTGGTTCCCTCCCGTGGCGGTTCAGATGATCTCCGTCGGGGAGCGGAGCGGTGAACTGGAGAACATGCTTCACAGGTTAGCGGACATTTATGAAAAGGAGGTCGAATCCCAAACCCTTGCCATGACCTCCATGCTGGAACCGGTAATGATTCTTGTTATGGGGCTTGTGGTGGGCTTCGTCGTCATATCCATTCTGCTTCCCATCTTTGAGATGAATCAGATGATCC
>CAVVEP010000006.1:0-15521 GCA_963747015.1 uncultured delta proteobacterium | reverse complement strand
AGGCATGACAGAGTCAAATTCCCTGGAATATGAACATCCAAAAAGGAGGAGAAAAATGATCAATCGTGCTAAACTGGTGATGACGGCAACGATGATCACCTTCATGATTATCAGTCCATTCTTCTTTCACTGTGAAGAAAAGGCGTTTTGCGCTACTCCTGCTGAGATTCAGGAATGGCTGGATGCCCACAACACATACCGCAGCCTGCATGGGGTTCCCCCGGTCATTTGGTCCGCCACCTTGGCAGCCAGCGCTCAGGCCTGGGCGGACACGTGCACCTGGGCTCATTCCGGCTCAATATACGGCGAGAATATGGCCGGGGCAAGCTACGTAATGACTCCCACTCAGGTGGTAAATCTTTGGTACTCGGAAGAGCCCCTGTATCCCTATGGCGAGCCCGCATGGAACTCTGCCTGGGGCCATTTCACGCAAGTGGTCTGGAAGAGCACCACACAAATCGGATGTGGATACAAAGGCGGATGTGGCGATCCCGCCAATATCTGGGTATGTCAGTACTACCCTCGAGGCAATATTATCGGGCAGTTCGAAGCCAATGTCCTCCCTCAGGTTACCCAGTGCCCCTCCTGTTCCGGGGATGAGGTCAATCTGACGAACATAACCTTCCCTACAGGCATCGCCTGCGAATGTATTTGAACCACATCCATCACCATCGGCGCCGGGGTTACGGTCCCGAACGGGGCCATTGTCACCTTCAAGGCGCCGATCGGGTATGCGAACCCCGGCTTTGACGCGGAAAACGGCTCTACGGTTCATATAAATCAGGAGTAGAAAAGGCTGAGCATTTATGGGCAATCACAGCTCTAACTTCAGGAAGCATGACAAGGTAAATTTCTCTTCAAATGAACATCAAAAAGGGAGGAAAGGAATGATGAACCGGTACATGTCGATCGTATGTGTTCATGGGGACGGAAAACAAAGGGGGTCGGACCAATAGAACATGTTGAAAATATACAGCTTTAACGATTTTCACCCATGTACTTTAGGCTTAGAGCACCAATTTTGTTATCGAAATTGACTGTTTAAGGACGGGGGACGGGCATAAATAGATAAGTAATTTGACATGTGGAAGGGAATCATTCATGAGGGACATATGCCAAGATTAGCCAGATTAGACGCCCCCGGTGTGCTGCACCATCTCATTATTCGAGGTATCGAACGCCGGAATATTTTCGAAGACGACAAGGACCGCGATAATCTATTGAATAATCTCGGGTAATTATTGCCGGCCACCAAAACTTCGTGCTATGCCTGGGCAATGTTATCCAACCATGCACACTTCCTTTTACGTACGGGAACAACGGGCCTTCAATTAATTATCGGATCAAAGACTGAGTTAGTTATTTACTTATGATCGTCCCGCATTCCCCCAAGTTCGAATCCGAAAAATCGTAGTAGGAGTCGAATTCCGGGGAGAGATCCTCACCCCGAAATTCGGTGTCCGAATTCCCAAAAAAGCGATTCTTCACGCTGATGCGCCGTGCGCCTGATTACTTGCCTATCGGTGCTCCCAAGGTCTTCATCTTATCCGCCATTTCAGGACTCAACTGTTTGACAAGCTCCGCATTGCAGGCATGAGACGTGGTATCTTCGAAGGTGGAAAGGCCGCCCAATATCCTTGCAATCCCGATTGCTTTCGAACGCGACAGTTCCGCGGGCGATCCGTCACTGACCGCGGGATCAACATCTATCGCAATGATTGAAATGGTGTTGTCGCTGTTGCGCACGATATTAAAGTGACGAAACTGCTGGGGAAAATCTCTGATCGATGCGGTCTCGACCTCCCAGAAGCCGTATTCAGGATGGGACGGATCCGGCGACGGTTGCGCAGTAATAACGTTAACATGACGATGACCCGCAATCCACAGCATGAGATTCGGATAGTTGTGAAGCGTGGCAAGTAATTCATTATCGGTTTTAATGGAATGGGGATCACGGATTGGAGGCTCATAGGGATTGGTGATGGGAGGAACATAGAATATATTCAATCGAGCCGGATTCGTGAGACTCGTTTGAGCTCCGATGGGTACATGCGCGGCGATGATCATGAGCATGCCTTCGGCCTGACCTCTTTCGAGCTCACCGACAAGCCATTCGTAACGTTCTTCGTCGATACAACCCCTGGCATAATAGGGAGGAACCTGCGCATCGGCATTTGCTTTGCATGTATCGTCGAGCGCGATGACCCGGATCGGCACATCCGCCTTCGGCTCGAAGGTGTAGCATGCAAAGTCCTTATCGATGTTTGTCTGCGTGAATCCGTGGCCCACCGGGAGGGAAGTGGTATTGAAGAATTCTTTCATCCAATTCAAGGAGGAAGAGCCCGTGGCAGTGTTGTTCGAGATGTTTGTTGTGCTGAGCGAGCGCCGGTCCGGGTCGGCAGCCACCTTCGGGGGTGTTGCGAAGTATTCTTCCGGCCCTGCACCTCTGATATCCCCATCGGGCGTCGATCCGTCGACGACGCCCATATAGTACCCCTGGTTATCAGGGCCTGGGGGTAGATTCATATTGCTGCTGCAGTTTTGGATCGTATCGCCGATACGCAGACTTCGGGTGTAATCATCCTCAAGAAAGGTGCCCATATAAAATTGATCGTGGTTGCCGATGACCTGATACCAGGGGATTGATTTATTGAGTCCGGCCGCCTTATAGGGTTTCTGATAATCAATATCGTTCGATCCGACATGATCGCCCGAACTCGGGGTGATTTCCTTGCCGTCCAGGACGTCGATATACCACCTGAGTTCGTTGTACTGGGTGTTATTGATGGCATCGCCCAGAAAAATACCGAAATCAAACGGCGTCTGATTGTGGATGGCGTTGACCGTCTGGACCGCTGCGTCGAGGACCTGGGTCGTATAGCAAATCACGGGCGAATAGGCCGAAGAATGGTTGCCGCCCGAAGCGTCCGCGCCAAAACCCGCGGTCCAGCCGTAGTAGTTCCCCTGGGCCGGAGATTCTTTATCGGCTATATGGACGTCGGTCATGGCGAAGAAACTCAAAAGGCGGCTCGTATTCATGACCGACGCACCCGAATAGCCGACCGGCATGATGTCGGTCCGCTTAACCAAAGAGAGACCGGGTCCCGCCTGCCATGCACTGTAACCGAAAACATCGTATAGAAAAAGATCCGCGGGAGCAATCTGTGGCGTGGTCAAAGACAATGCAACAGGGGAAACAGTCATCTGTAGTGTTGTAAAAACATCCGCCGCGATCGGGTATGACCCTGCGATAACCGATACAACGTTGGAGAATTCGCTTATGCCGGCACGATCCCGGGCTTGGACCGCAACATAGTAGGCGGAGCCCACCGGAAGTTCACCCGACAGGCTTGTTTGAGTTCCCATATCCACGCTCACCACGGACTCCGGACCAGCGTAGGGCATTGGGGCATAAGTAAGAATGAAATCCGTTGCCTCATCGACTTCGGTCCAGGAAAGGTACACCCAACTCCCATTGGTGACACTGAGCACCGGGGGCTGTGGCTGAGCATTTGCCGTGAATGTCATAAGAAGCATCCAACCACAAGCCATTACAAACAAACATCTTCTTAATCTCATTCTGTTCTCCTTCGTTTTCATATGAATTCCTTTATTGCCAATCCCTGGCCCTTCTCGTGTGTGATGAGCTTGGTTACAAGAGAAGTCACCGGCGGCCCGCAGTTGTTAGTCCGGAATAACGGGATGCAATCCGGTACGCACTCATTGGCTCGGATTGTCTTTTCAAATCCCCGCTCTCCGCTTATATCGGCATCCACGATAATATCCTTGAGCCTTCTTTTCAGGAGCAATGGAGACGCGCTTAAAGAAGATTGGGAGAACCCGGCGTTCGACGATTTGAAAGGGCTGGACAAATACCCGTTTTCAGGGCATGGAATCCAGCCCTTTCAAGGTGACGCCTAAACCGTTCATAATTTATGGCCAAGCGTGATTTATCATAACCCGTTATTGTTGTTTTGGGTTTCAGGTGTCAGTGTTCAGGTTTCAGGAATGATGTAATTCTGTCTATTAATACCTGCCTGACACCTGACCTTCGTTGCCAAAGGCATGAATCAGGGGAGGCGGGAAGATTTGACCGGGGGCGGTTTGATCCGCAGCACGGGAGGGTGGGCGGCAGTAAAGGAGTTGCGGAAAACCAAAGTACATGTGAAAAGCGATGAGCGCATTTTGGGCGATGGAGATTTTGTTGACGAGGTTTTATCCAAAGCGGAAACCTCGTAGCAGCGCCTGCGCGAATCGGCTGCTTTATATGCTGATGTTTATGAAGAAGATGACGAAACGCGAGAATGGACGGATTCAGCGCTGTCAGAGTGGCCAACATGAGCAAGCTGAAGCGGGGGATGGTCATCGACGTCAATCTTGACCCTGCCAAGGGTTCGGAAACCGGAAAAATTCGACCATGCGTGATCGTTAAGATGCGACCCCATTGGTCTTCATTTAAACCAGAAGATATTTATTCCGCACTTCCTCGTTGTTTCTCAGATCTTCGATGCTTCCCTCATAGCGGATGACGCCGTTGTCGATGACATAGCCCCGGTCCGATAGCCTGAGCGCCACATCCAGGTTCTGCTCGGCCAGCAGAACGGTTAGCCCGGCCTCTTTGAGTTTGACGATCTGCTCTTCCAGAAGTTCAACGATGAGCGGGGCCAAACCCTCGGTGGGTTCATCCAGCAACAGCAGGCCCGGATTGGTCATCAAGGCCCTTGCAATGGTCAGCATCTGCTGCTCGCCGCCGCTAAGATAGCCCGCGCGTCTTGAATCTATTTTTTTCAGCGCCGGAAAAAACTGATACACCCGTTCCTTATCCCATCCGCCTTCCGACATATTGCGTCCGCTGATCTCCAGATTTTCTCCCACCGTCAAATCAGCAAACACCCGCCTATCGTCCGGGACATAGCCGATTCCCATCCTGGCAAGCATGAACGGTTTTTTCCCGGCCGTGGGTTGGCCTTTAAAGCGGATGCGCCCCTTCTTCGGGGGCGTCAGGCCGATGATGCTTTTCATTGTCGTGCTTTTGCCCGCGCCGTTGCGCCCCAACAAGCAGACCGCTTCGCCCTCTTTGATTTCCAGGGAAACACCGAACAGAATATGGCTCAACCCGTAATAAGTGTGGATCTCTTCAACCTGAAGCATTACTTGGCCCCCCCGAGATAAGCCTCCTGAACCCTTCGGTCCGCTCGGACGGTTTTCGGGTCCCCCTGAATGATGGTCCGTCCCATTTGCATCACCATGATCTTTGTGGCCACGGCAAAAACAAGGCTCATGTCATGTTCGCAGAATAAAATGGTCAAGCCCAGATCTCCGGAAAGCTTTCGGATCAATTTGATGGTCACCGCCGTTTCCTCCGGAGACATACCGGCGGTGGGTTCATCAAGAATGAGCAACTCGGGTTCGGTGCCCAGCGCAATGGCCATCTCCAGCACCTTCTGATCACCGTGGGACAGGGTGCCGCAGATGCGGTCTCTTTTTTCCATCAAGCCCACGCTTGCCAGGATCTCTTCGGTACGCTCCACCACCATATTGTGGGCCGGAGTCAGAAAATTCAGTATTTTCTTCTGGTTGGAAAGAACCGCGATCTGGACATTCTGGAAAACCGTCATGCGGTGGAATATATTGACGATCTGGAAAGAACGGCTGAGCCCCATGTGACAGATGCGGTGCGGAGGCATTCCCGAGATATCCGTGCCCTTGAACATCACTTTGCCGCCGTTTGGCTTGAGCTGCCCGGTGATGAGGTTGAACAGCGTGGTTTTGCCCGCACCGTTGGGTCCGATGACCGCAACGATATCTCCTTTTTCAACCAGGAGATTGGCATCAAGGACAGCCATAAATCCGTCGAACGATTTTTGAAGCGATTCAACTTGCAGCATGCGGTTTTCCCCTCTGAATCCTTATCCTTCGGATTTATTTTTCTGGAAGAATCCCAGGATGCCGTCAGGCAAGAACAAAATGGTCAGCATCATAATGACCCCGAAAACGGCCGACCAGTAATCCGTATACGTGCTCCCGAAAACGCGCAGGGTTACAATGGCGGCTGCGCCGAACAAAGGGCCGAGAAAGATAAACCATCCCCCGAACAGACACATGATGAGAATTTCCAGTGACAGGCTCCAGAACAGCAGATCCGGGAACACGGACCCTTCCACAACAACAAAAAGAGCGCCGGCGATGCCTGCAAAGAAAGACGCAAAGACAAGGCCGATCAGCTGCTGTCTGTGCACATTGACACCCAGGGCTTCACATCTTTCCGGGTTGTCCCGAATGGCCTGCAACGTACGCCCGAAAGGGGAACAGGTAATCAGGAACATGAGCAGAAGGCAGACGCTCGTAACCGCAAGGATGAAATAATATCCTCCCGTGGTGGAAGAGATGATATCCGGCAGGGGAATACCGTGAATCCCGTCATCGCCTCCGGTCAGATCATACCAGCGGAAAACCACAACCCACACAAGGGAGCCGAGGGAAATCTGCAACATCCCGAAATACAGCTTGGACAGGCGAATGCAGATAAGGCCCATGACCAATCCCAGCAGGGCGGCGGTAAAGGGGGCGGCAATGAATCCCAACCAGTAGCTGAGGCCTGCCTTGGTGACCACCAAAGCGGCCGTATAGGCCCCGAAACCGTAAAATACCCCGTGATGGAACTGGAACATCCCGCCGAATCCGAGCACAACGTTGAGGCTGGTCGCAAGAAGGCCTGAAACCAGAATGACCGCCAGCAGATAAATATAGAAACGGGGAAGGAACTGGGGAAGAAGGGTCATCACAATCAACGCCGATATCAGAAGTCCAAAGGATTTTTTGCTGAAGAGCCCGTTGAACAAGATTCACTCCTTTTTTACCATGTGGATTTTAAAATCCCGTTGGGTCGAAAAGACAGCACGGTGATCACGGCAATATAGGGCAGCACAATGGAAAACTGTGGCCATATGAGAACGCCGATGGAGCTGGTCAGTCCGAAGATCAGCGCTCCAAGCAAGGCGCCCCAGATATTGCCGAGCCCCCCGATAATCACGATAAGAAACGCTTCAATGATGATATCGTGATCCATCCCCTGGGTGATGTTCTGCATGGGAGCGATAAGCGCCCCGCCCAATCCCGCCAGGTAGCATCCGATAATGAATACCGATGCAAACACCAGGCTCACGTTGATGCCAATGGCATCCACCATATCCCGATCCACCGATGCCGCCCTGGAGATCTTTCCGATTTTGGTCTTGTTGGTCAAAAACCAGAGACCGAAGGCCAGAAAGGGGCCGAGGCAAACCAGAAACAGGTTGTATCGGGGGAAAGGCATGCCCAGAATATTCACGGCGCCCTCAAAAAAAGACGGCACGGACATGGACCGGAACTGCGAGCCCCACACGAATTTGACCGCATCGGAGAGCACCATGGAAATGGAGAAGGTAAACAACAGGAGCATCAAATGCTCCCTGTCGTACAATTTACGAAGAATTCCCCGCTCAATGATAATGCTGATCAGGGAGACGAGCAGCGGCGCAACGACCAGCCCCACCCAGAACCCGACGGTTCCGAAACCGAAATACTGGGCGATGGTATAGGTCAGAAAGGCCCCGATCATATACAGAGACCCGTGAAAAACATTGGGAATCCGAAGCACTCCCAATACCAGGGTCAAACCGGAGGCAACCATAAATAAAATGGTCGTTCGGCTCAGTCCGATCAGTATCTGCTGAAACAACGCGTTCAACGTGAGACTTTCCATCCTGCGTCCTTTCCCCTCGGATCATCGATCCAATTTGAGCGGCCGGCCGACATCCAAAAGCAAGGGATGATCGGCCGATCGACCGGAATGGATGGTTATTTTTTTTCGCGCAGTTCTTTCACTTCGTCCACGCTCAATACCAATTCGTTGCCCGGAACGGTGACGATATCCTTGGCGATCAGAAAATCCGGATAGGCCGGATCGCTGGCCGTCACCCCCAGGAACATGGGAAGCAGGGCCTGATGGTCATAGGCGCGCATGGTCACTTTGCCCACCGGGGAATCAACGGTCATTCCCTCGATGGCGTCGATCAGTTTTTCGCTGTCCACCGTACCGGCCTTTTGATACCCCTCAATGATATAGCGGGCTGCCAGGTAGCCGTAAAGAGCGCCCACAGCCGGTTTTCTGTGGTAAGCCGCTTCGAACTCCTTGACAAATTCCTTATTCGCGGGGGTTTCCGGATAATAGAAATAGTAGTTGGATGTACCCAGGGTGTTCAAGGGCGCGTCCTTGCCAAGAGCCCGCAGATTGCTGAGTTCCGTTGCGGTGTGGGTGTAGATGGGGAAACGGTCGGCAAACCCGGTTGCCTTGGCCGCCTTGAGAAAGGGAACCAGGTTCCTTCCTCCAAGCGCAAGAATGACCATGTCCGGCTTGGCCGATGAAATAGCCGTAATGTAGGGCGTGAAATCCGGTTCGCCCACTTTCCACCAGATCTCGGAAATCAGTTCCGCGTCCGGATTGGCAGCTTTGAGATTTTTCCAGGTGGATTCGGCGATGGCGTGGCCGTATTCGTAATCATCCCCGGCGATTATGTACTTTTTATACGGTTTCTTCGCCAATACGGCCGCCGCGGCCTTTCCGGCCATGGTGGTGTTTTCGGCAACTCCGAAGACGTATCGATGGCCCTTTTCCCCGGTGATGGCCTGGCTTTTGGCAAAAGTCACGAAGAAGGGGATTTTCTCTTGCAGCGCCAGATTGGAGATGGCCAGGGCTACCGAACTGCTGATGGTGCCGGCGAGAATATCGATATTTTCCCTCATGATCATCTCTTTGGCGTGTCCCAGGGAAAGGTCCACTTTGAACTTGGAATCCCTTTTAATGATCTCCACCTGCCGTCCTTGAATACCGCCGGCGGCGTTCACCTTGTCCATTTCCAGCTTGAATGCGTCCACCACGTCATTTGAATACACACTTGCCGGCCCGCTGTAGGCATCGATGAAACCCACTTTGATCGGTTTTGCAAACGCGGACGGTGAAAAAGTCAAAAAGGAAACGGAAAGAATCACCAACATCGACAACCAAACTCGCTTTTTCATCATGAAGACCTCCTGTTAAAAGTTACTTGGTGTTGACAAGCAAATTCGTGGCATGCCCGATACAATAAACAGGCAAATTGAATCATGTCAATCAATTTATCGATCCCCGTCCCCTTGCTTTTATTCCATGTAGGCGCCCTTGTCGGCGCTTACCGCATGCTTGGCAAAGGAAGCAAGATAGCCCTTGGTCACTTTCGGCTCCGGCGGTTTCCAGGAGGCCAGCCTCTCCCTGATTTCCTCATCGCTTAACTCCACGCCGACCCTCCTGGCAGGAATATCTATATCGATGATATCTCCATCACGAAGCACGGCAATGGGACCTCCGACCATGGCTTCGGGCGTCAAATGCCCTACACAGGGCCCGCCCGACGTTCCGGAAAACCTTCCGTCGGTCACGATGGCCACTGATTTGTCAAGTCCCAGATCTACGAGCATCCAAGTGGCCATCACCATCTCTCGCATTCCGGGCCCCCCTTTGGGACCTTCGTACCTTATGACCAAAACCTCACCTCCCTTCACTCGCCCTGCCAGCAGGGCATTGATGCAATCCTCTTCCTGCTCGAAAACAATGGCAGGACCTCTGTGTTTCTGCATTTCGGCCCTGACCGCCGTTTGTTTTACCACGGCGACGCCCATATTGCCTTTCAGGACGGCGATGCCTCCATTCTTGCCCTTTGGATTGGAGACCGGGCGGATTATCTCCGAATCCTTGATTTCAGCGTTCTTCAGATTATCCTTCAAGGATTGGCCGTTCGATGTCATCACACTTGTATCCAGGAGACTCTCCATGGATTTCATGACCGCCTGTAAACCACCGGCTCGCTCGAAATCCTCCATGAGATACCTGGGGTCCGAAGGTTTGATTTCCATAATGGACGGTGTTTGCCGGCTGATGTTTTCAAAGTCGTCCAGCGTGAAGGAATAGTCCAATTCATGGGCCAGGGCGGGAAAATGGAGGGTCAGATTTGTGGATCCGCTTGTAGCGCAACAGACCTTCACCGCATTGCGGAAGGCGGCTTGACTCATTATATCGTTGGCCTTGATGTTATTCCGTACAAGGCCCATCACCTTCCGGCCCGCTTCCTCCGCCAGTTTTTCCAGGGCCGGGTCGGTGGCGCACAGGGCCGAATTCCCGGGCAGGGAAAGACCAAGGGCCTCGGCGGCAATGCACATGCTGTTGGCCGTCCCCATAAGGCAGCAGGCCCCGGGACCGGGGCAGACACAGCCTTCGACCTCCCGCAATTCCTCATCGCTGATCTTGCCCTGTTTGTGCATTACGAAATATTTCCCCATGGAAGATACGTCAAGCCTGTCCCCTTTGTATCGGCCGGACGGCATATATCCGCCGGTGACCAAGACAGTGGGGAGATTGCATCGGGCGGCCGCCATGAGAAGACCCGGCACAATCTTGTCGCAGGTGCCGATCATCACCACCGCGTCATAGCTGGCATGCTCCACCATCATCTCCACGGAGGACGCTATCAGGTCGCGACTGGGAAGAATGTATTTGAAGCCTTCGTTTCCACTCCCCTGGCCGTCACAGGGCGCCAGCACGTTGAAAATGGTGGCGAATCCTCCCGCATCGCGGATGCCGCGCTTGACGGCCGCGGCAATTCGGTCGAGGTGGATGGAGCCGGGAAGAATTTCATTCCAGGTGTTGGCAATGGCCACCAGAGGCTTCTCCAGATCTTCCTCTGTGGCCCCCAGGCATTTCAGGAACACCCTTCGCATGTAGTACTGGGGAACATCAGGACTTAGGTTTTTACTTCTCAGTTTCGGCGTCATCTCCACCCTCCGTCATCGGGTCCTGCACAATAAAAAATGAGGACTGAAGTCAAATATTGGGGTTCAATTTGAATATGCAAAAGTCCCTCTGGCCCAGCTTTTCCGCCTTGGTCAGCTTGCCGGAAGCAACTGAAACGATCTCTTCAAATATCCGTTTTCCGGCTTCCGCCGGCCTCTCCTTTCCTTCCAGGATGCGGCTCACATCCATATCCATGTTCCCTTTCATTCCGGCATAGGTATTCCGGTTGGCGGTAATCTTGATGACCGGCGCTATGGGAGAGCCTATGGGAGTGCCCCGGCCGGTGGTAAAAAGAATGATCTGCGCTCCTCCGGCCGCCATGCCGGTGAGCTGCTCGATGTCATGGGCAGGGGAATCCATGAACACCAGGCCTTTTTGCGTGGGCCCGGACCCGTACGGGATCACCTCTTCAAGGCGCCCTGTCCCCGCCTTGTAAATGCATCCGAGAGATTTCTCCTCAAGGGTCGTTATACCTCCGGCCATGTTGCCGGGTGAAGGATTGCCCTGGCGAATGTTCATCCCGGCCTTATCGGCCCGTTCCTCCCACCAGGAAACGGCGTCGAGAAGCTGACGGGCGACCTCCGGGGTCCTGGCTCTCTTGGCCAAAAGGTGTTCAGCGCCGATCAGTTCAGGCGTCTCCGAGAGCAACACCGTTCCGCCTTCGGCCATGAACAGATCACAGGCGGCGCCCAGTGCCGGGTTTGAGGCCAATCCGGAGGTGTAATCGGACCCACCGCATTCCGTCCCTAAAATCAGCTCCTTCAAAGGAATCGGCTCACGTTCGAGTTTGGCCGCGTCGGCGAGCATCTGTCTGACGATTTTTCTGCCGATTGAGATGGTTTTTGTCGTTCCCCCGACTTCCTGGATCACCAACTCTTCCACCCTCTTGCCGCTCGGCCTGATCCCTTTGGCAATCTCCTCGGGAATAAGCTCTTCACATCCGAGCCCCACGATCAGGACACCAAAAACATTCGGGTTGGCGCCAAAGCCGATCAAGGTCCTCTTGACGATTTGTCGATCCTCCCCCATTTGGCCGCACCCTAAAATATTGGGGAGATGGACTGCTCCTTTCAGGCCGTCTGGCAATGGACCGGGCCGCCTCCTGCGAACAACCGACGCTGGGAATGACCAGCACGATGTTTCTTGTCCCCGCTCTCCCGTCCGTCCGGCGATAGCCCTGGAAATTCATCGGATTCCTCTTAAGAGCGACTTGCTGACCACATTTTGAACGTGGACATGTTCTCCGCGGCTGATTTTTTTCAGACTCTGCCCTATGGGTTCCCCATACTTGATCACCGAATCGCCTTTTTCGATATCTCGCAATGCCAGTTTGTGACCCTGGGGGATATCCGATAAAAGCTTGATCTTCTCCATATTCCCTTGAATTTCCACAAGGAACTCACTGCCGCCAGGCAAACGTTCGAGGGCCGTGGCAACGTTGTCCTTTTGATCGATTACGATGATTTTGATTTTGGTCATCCGTTCATCCCGCATCGCGAAGTCCCGTCCGATGGCATGGTGTTTCCGGAACTCGTGACTATGGCCATGTTGTTATGGGGAGAATAAGGCCTCCCGAAGGAAATATGGCCACACGCGCCGCCACGTAATCCCGTTCAAGCAATTTCACGCCCTCTTCCACCGTTGGGGCGTATTCAAATCCCATGGTGCGGATTTGTTCCCGCGAAACCGTTGGAGACACCAGTACCGTCCTTATCTTTGGCCGCAGGATCACGCAGGTCATGGCCATATTAAACTCCACCGGCTTATCAGATAAGAAAGGCGCCCCCTTGGACATATTCTCCTTCACGTACGCCGCAACTTTGTCATGCGACCTTTTCCTCACAAGATCAAAGGAGTCGACGAATTCCCCGGATATGGGCTCCCCGGGGGGGACGACCATCAAGATCGCCCCATCTTCTTTGGTAATGAGATCAGGCGCATTCAACCCTTTGCAGAATTGGTGACCATGAATGTGGGGATAGGTCGAAGTGATTGTGATGTCAACTTTTTCCTCGAATCTGACCCCGAGGGTTTTGTAACATTCATCCACCGCGCCCTCAAAAGCCGACTCGAGGCTCCCGCCTATTATGCGGACAATCTCTCCATGTTGGTTATAGACGCAGTTTATGGAATAATCGAGACCGATGGCCTGAGCGGTCTTTAAACAACTCTCATGGAATGGGTTTCCTTTGGTGACGCCTGCCATGGATCGGGGATGAATGGTGTGCCTCATGTGATGGTCCCTGACAAACTCAAAATCACTCACTCCGGGCATCAGGATTTTGGGACCGCCGCCGAATCCGGCCATGGGATGAGGCAAAATGGAACTGATCCCTATTTTCAGATCAGCTCGGGCTACTTCCGGATTGATTTTTACGACCCGGTCGCTTTCAGGGATTGTGACGGACACAAGATCACGCTGCCAGGCATCGTGCTGGACAATTTTGTAGGAGGATACCGTCTTCTTTCCCAACCGGGATTCAAGTTCTTCACCGGTCATGGGTACATGGGTTCCAAGGGCAATGACGATGGAGACCTTTTCCCTGGCAGCGCCGTATCGGGACAGATACGGAAGCAGAACCTGCAGGATATCGTCAACGGGGGTGGGGCGAGTCCGGTCGTCGACGATAATGGCAATTTTCCGGGCGCCCGGGATCATGCTTTTTAAGGGAGGTGTTCCAAGGGGGTTTTTGATCGCCTCTTGAGTCAATTCCGCGATCGAGGTTGTGGGGACGTCTTCTTCATTTTCTATAAATTGGGAGACCGACCATCGCGGAGGCAATGAAAAATACATCTTTTCGCTCCGGCTTGAACACAAATAGTAGCGCTGTCCCATAACTTTCTTCCGTTACCCTGCCTCTCTTAGCGGATATTAAAGTATTGATGACGAAATTGCAGCGTGCCGCTAATGGTCATTCGTGTACCGCATGTATTTCAGGGTTCGCTTCGAGTCTTCGAGATGGTCTCTAATGGCCTGCTCAACCCCATCCGGAGTCCCGGGCCTTCAGCCGTTCAAAGATGTGCCGATGCCCTTCAATGCTCTTGTATCTGGCCTCAAGGGCGTAATGTGCCTGCATCCGATAAATGGATAGTTTTTGTCGAAGCCCACCCCAGACGCTAAGCAAGGTTTTCATTCCGCTTGATTTGACGAAAATTTCTTCAAATTCGGTGTCATATTGCAAAAAGGCGGCAAGTTCGTCCTGATTCGCGGCAACTTCCGTTTGTATGAGATTTTGCTCCAGGGCATCGAGGTAATCTTGATCCTTGCTTTCAATGGCCTTTCTGGCAGCCAGGGGTTCCAGCACCGCCCTGATTTCAAAAATTTCCATCCCTTCTTGGTAGGAAATCTTTCTTACCCTGTAGCCAACTCTCGGAAATGATTCGAGAAACCCTTCCATTTCCAAGACATGAAGGGCCTCTCTGACAGGAGTTCGGGAAACATTGATTTGCTTGGCCAGCCTTCCTTCAAGGACCTGGGAACCTGGTAATATGTTTCCTGTAAGAATTTCCTGCTTTATCCTGCTGTAGACTTGTTCCCGGATTAGCGATGGATTTTCTATTACAAAATCCTTAAGATGTCCTTCCGTACGCACCTTTTTTCCTTTTGTTGGAATTTTTAGTCGTATCCTGTACCCCAGTGTATTTCGTACCCCTATGCTTACCCGCCTTTTTCCTTTTTGTCAAATAAAAAGACCGCACACCACTTTTCCTTTTATCGGTTTCTTTATAAAATCAAAGACGATGTCGTTTGGATTGTTGCGGTGTGGCATTGCGCACAGCTTCCAAAAGGACCATCATCTTAGCGCCCAGCATCGACATTCCTGAAATATTGGAGGAGAATTTGCCAAACCGGGCGAAGAAGTTAGTTGCTGATTGGCCAGCTATCAACAAGAGAGAACTGAAACAAAGGTAGAGCAAAGCGGGTTTCATGTTCCCGCGACGTAAAAATAAGAATCAGGTTCCTTCCTTTGCGCCGCTTCGGCTTTCCAGCAAAGCAAGCGCACCCAGATTGGGGTATAATTGGTCCTTCAGTGCTATGGAAATCCAGCCTTTTTCTTCCGAAACCACAACCACCAGGGCGTCGCTGGAGCGGCTGATGCCCAGTGCGGCCCGGTGACGTGTCGCTAACCCCAGCCGTTCCATGTCCATGGAATGGGGGGCCAATGGAAGCAATACGCCCGCCTTTTCAATACGGTCTTTTCGAATGATCACCGCTCCGTCGTGCAACGGACTTCCGGGATAGAACAGACTCTCAAGAAGCGGTACGCTGATGGGGGCATCAATGATGGCTCCACCCTGAAGGAGATCGTCCATGGATTCTTCCCCGGCCATTACGATGATGGCCCCATGACGTTTTTCGCTCAGTTTGCTCAGCGCCAGGATAACCGGACCCGGCACCTGGATGCCCGGGGAAATACTGCATTTGAGATGGGTCTGCAGCAGACCTTTTTCCAATTGATTAAGTCCTTCACGGATTTCATACATTGTCCGCAACAGGCTGCTCAACTGGGAAGACTCCATTAGACATGGAATATCCGCGTGAATCGCCGACACGCTCACCTTCACGGATTCCAGTTGTTCAATAATTACCGGCTTCTCTTTCGAAACGGGCTCTTCGCTTTCCGAACTCATGTTCATCCTCCCAATGGTTTTTCAG
>CAVVEP010000005.1:0-40706 GCA_963747015.1 uncultured delta proteobacterium | reverse complement strand
CTGGCAAAGGATGATTGTGATAATTTCAATTTTTTCCTTATAGTTTTTGCAGGAGAGGGTTCATTCAAAGAACACACGTTTAATTTAATTTCGCCTTTTTTAAAGCGTTTTATCTCTTTTATTCCTTCCAATATTTCTTGACCTATATTTCGATCACTCATTTTTCAATTTCCTCAGCAATCTGTTTCAGAATATGTCCAGGTATTGTTGCTTTTTCACTCTTGGAATATAGACTGAGAAGCCATATTTCATTATCCGCCTTTTTCCAATAATACATAATCCTTATTCCGCCTCTTTTCCCTTTTCCTTCCGGTGCCCACCTAACCTTCCTAACACCACCGCTTCCACGAACGAGGTCTCCGGCTTCAGGGTTAAAAAGTAGATACCATTGAAATGCCCGATATTCATCATCAGTCAGATATTTCGGCAACAATTTTGAAAATATAGTTGTCTCAACGAATATCATGAGCCTTATTATACGGCATTGCCGTATGATTTTCAATAATTATTTATTCCATATCAGAGTTATGGGGTCAAGTCTGCTCTTGACTCAGCTCCCATTTTTTTTGGCTGCTAATTCATTCCCTTTAACTCCGGTCTGGTTTTCAGCAAAGGAAAGATTATCGTTTATTTGTGACCTATTTTTATGAAGGTGAGTCAAGAGCAGACTTGACCCCTTCCCATTCGAAAAGAAATCCCTTGAAAAAAGTTCGCATATATGCGAACATGCAACCATGCTAAAAATCAAATTTCATAAATTCGAAACGGGCAAAAGCCCTGTTGAAGAATATTTCGATTCGCTGACGAACAAACAATTTGAAAAAGTCGCATTTGTGCTTGATATCATAGAGCAACTCGACATTGTGCCCCGAAAGTTTTTCAAGAAACTTCAAAGCACCGATGACATCTGGGAAGTCAGAGTACAGCAAGGCAATAACATATTTCGGATATTGGGTTTTTTGGATGGGAAGGACCTTGTGATTTTGAACCATGGTTTCACCAAAAAATCTCAAAAGATACCTCAAAAGGAAATTGCCACTGCTGAAAAACGCAAGCAAGATTATTATAACCGAAAGGCTAAAAAATGAGCGATTTCCAAAAATACAAAGAAAAGCGGGCGAAACAAGATCCAAAATTCTGGTCAGGCTACGACGAACGTCTTGAGACTTTTAAGCTTGGGCTCATGCTAAAGCAAGCTCGCCTTGAATCCGGTCTGACCCAGGAACAAGTTGCAAAAAGTCTAAAAACGACAAAATCTGTTGTTTCTCGTATGGAAAATCATGCGACTGATATCCGTCTTTCAACGCTCGAAAAGTTTGCCAAGGCCGTGGGACGAAAAATACATGTTTCTCTGTCGTAGAATTTGATGGCTGGGGTGGCTGGTGCCTGGGGGTCGGGCCACGACAACATGTTGATCATTCGGCGTTTATGTCCCAAGAATAGGTGTTTTCAGAGCCTATATCACCTTTTTCGGACTCAAAAAGGGCCATATAGGGGGCGGCTTCCTCTTGGAGATGATACCCCTCGTCACCTTTGACGATATCTCTCCCTTTTGCCTTGAAACCCAGTAGAGATTTCATTTTCTCAATAAGTGCCTCGCTTCCAAGTTCAGAACACTAAAACCGTACCTTTTCTTGGCCTGATACAGCTATTGCAAATACCGGTGTCGATCCTTCGAGAACTTGAGCAAAACCTCGCGTTTGTGGCATCGGTGCGTGACCTGCCCTGTTTAACGGTTACCAAGTGAAATGCAAAGCCTATTTCACAACGGCGAAGGCTGTTTAACCGGGGTTTGCCAGATATAGCCCGGAATAAAATGTCGCTTGGCTCTCGCCATAAGGTTCGGAGAAAAACGGTCTTTTTGGCCCTAAAAAACTCGATATAGGCCTTTTTTTGGAGGGTAGGATCTACGATTATCCTTTAAATATCAGGCACCTTTCATAGCCCGAACCCCATCGACCCACTGCTGTCTGAAAGTCAATTTACTTAATTACAAAGTCGCGGTAGGAATGCCGGTCACCCGGCACCCCCCGCACAGATCCCAGCATGCACTACTAATGCACTGGGCTCCTACCTCAGGTAGTAACGCAGAGGCGTTGATTCGGATATGGGTGCAGGATACGTGGATGAGGCAGCCATTGTTCAATTATTCGCTGCATCCGTTCCCATTTAAGACTGCGGGCCTTCTGGCTACGTCGGCGCAATGACTGGAACCATGAACGGGCCAGTAACGTTCGAAACGCATCAAGTGCATCCCGATTTCCCGGCACTGCATGGTGATTAAAGAAACCCTGGATTACACTCCGTAGCCATTTACCTTGGTCAGGCACCGGCGCATGCCTCATCTTATTCAGCTTCTCCCCCACCTCTTTGACCTTACGACGAAGACGGGGCTTGGTCCTAACTTCGCCCATTTAGACGGGGGAACAACAAAAAAACCGTTCTGAATGAGAAAGTACGGGACATTTTAAGCTCGATTTGGTAGGAGAAAATAAATGAGTGTCAACTAATTTATTTTCATTAAAAAAACCAAATCGAGCCTTGAAAACATCATATAGCGAATCGCCTAACGTGGCAATAGGAAAAGACAATTGGAATCGAGCAGATGGGGCGAAGCTTGTTTCTGATTTTGAAACGAGGAATCAAAGTATTAGCCAACGTGATTTTGCAGAAATGGCCGATGTTCCTCGGTCAACACTGCGGTATTGGCTTGCCAGAAAAAACGGCATTGATGCGCATCCTGTATTAATTGAGTTCTTTGAAAATCCAGTTGGAATTGCTTTTTTGCATAGGCTGGTAACAGCTGCCCACGTATCGTTTACAAAAGATGGAACTGCCAGTATCCACAATGTCGTCGATTTTTTGGAGAAATCAGGGCTGTCTCCATTTGTGGCATCGTCCTATTCGTCTCAGCGAAGAGTGTCTAAAGAACTGGATGCCAAGATCATCCAGTTCGGAGAAATCGAGGCCAAAAGACTAGGGCAACAAATGCCGACAAAAACCATCACACTTTGCGAGGACGAGACTTTTCATCCTGAAATTTGCCTTGTTGCCATTGAACCGGTGTCAAACTTTATCCTGGTTGAGAGGTATGCCGTGGATTGCAAGACCAAAACCTGGGATGAAGCGGTTTGTGATGCGCTCAAGAATTTGCCGGTTGAAGTTATTCAAGTTGCCAGTGATGAGGGACGCAGCCTGATCAGTCACGCCCTGAAAGGCCTGAAGGTTCATCATTCACCGGACTGTTTCCATGTCATTTACGAAATTGGCAGAGGTACCTGCGGTGCATTGATGTCAAAAATAAGAAAAGCCGAAAAAGAGCTCGAAAACAGGACCGAACAGACCCTCAAGATAGAGAGCCAAAAGGAAGAATTCGATGGCGCTGAAAAACGACCCCTGGGGCGCAGGCCCCACTTTGAGGAAAGAATAGAGCAAGCAAAACAAAAGGAGCAACAGGCCAAAGAAGGTTTAGAGCAAGCCCGCTTAAACCACGAAACTGTTCGAAACGCAAAGGCTGAGATAGGAAGAGTCTATCATCCATACGACCTGAAAACCGGCCAAAAGCAGGATACTGACACTGTTTCTGACCTTTTGTCGGACTGTTTTAATGAAATTCATAAGGCGACCATCGATCTTTCAGATCGGTGCAAGGATCGCGTTAATAAAGCCCAACGCGTTGTGGGTGCCATGGTGGCCACGATCGCTTTCTTTTTTCAAATGATCGACATTTATCTTGATAACATGCAATTGTCGGATCGTGACAAGTACTTGATGCACAACTATCTGATCCCGGGTCATTATTTAAAGCTGGCCGCAATGAAGGAAAGGGATGTTGACCGCAAAGCGGATCTCTTTGAAAAAGCTCAGGAGTTGCTATCGATTGTTGATGATCTTAAAACCTTCGCTAAAGCAAGCTCAGATTGTAAAATGGAGAAACTGGAGAAAGCCGCGAGGGATTGCGCTCAAATTTTTCAAAGATCAAGTTCCTGCGTTGAAGGGAGGAACGCACAACTGGCCCTCCGTCACCAGGGAATTCATCGATTGAGTAACCAACATTTGCAGGCGCTCACAGTCATGCACAACTATTATGCCAGAAGACGGGACGGGACAACGGCTGCAGAACGATTATTTGAGGCAAAACCCAACGACCTATTTGAATTTCTTTTGGATAGGATGGATTATCCAGCACGACCAAGGAATCTTCTGAAATTAGCCGCTTAGTGGATAATGGGCGAAGTTAGAACCAAGCCCGAAGACGCTTCGATATACTCTTGCGCTTTACGGTGAAATACCCATCCTTCCAAGTTTTCGCACAGATGTGCGTAAATCCCAGAAAGTCAAACGTTTCGGGTTTCCCTTCACCCCGCTTCGCACGGTTCTCTATCGCAAATCGGCCAAACTCAATCAGGCGGGTCTTTTCGGAATTCATTTCCAGCCCAAATTTCTGCATGCGCTCTTCTAACTCCTGTTGAAGACGTTCCGCATCTTCTCGGTACTGAAATCCTATGACAAAGTCGTCCGCATATCGCACGATGACCACTTCGCCCTTGGCGCATTTCTTGCGCCATTGCTCCACCCACAGGTCCAAAACATAGTGCAGGTATATATTCGCCAGCGTCGGCGAAATCACTGCCCCTTGCGGCGTCCCAACCACGGTCTTGGACCACTCGCCTTCCTCGGATACCCCAGCTCTTAACCATTTCTTTATCAAACGGAGTATTCGTGGGTCTCCAACACGGTGTTCCAGAAACTTCAACAGCCATTTGTGATCCAGCTCACCAAAGAAGTTCCGGACATCCGCATCCAAAATCCAGTTAATTTTCCGCCGTGTTATCCCCACCCAGATCGCATCCAGCGCATTATGCACACTACGCCCAGGGCGAAAGCCATAGCTGAAACCCAGAAAATCTTCCTCGTAAATCTGCAGTAGCAGTTGGACCACCGCATGTTGAACTATCTTGTCTTCCAATGCGGCAATACCAATCGGACGTTGTTTTCCATCGGCCTTTGGCACGTAAGTCCTCTTGGAGGGTTTGGCTCGGTAGCGGCCATTGTGAACCCGGTCGTGCAGGTCGGCTAATCGGCTTTCCAATCCATTGCCATATTCCGCCCATGTCACATCGTCCACGCCGGGTGCGGCTTTCGGGTTTAACTCTCGGTAAGACTCCCTCAACAGGCCCACCGTAATGTGATGGAACAGTGAAGTAAACTGGATTTGCGAGTCCTTTCTCGCTGCCTCTCGTACCCGTTCAAGCCCGCTTTACAGGTCTTTTGGCTCAACGTAGGTCTCTCCACTTGGCCGTATCCCGGATTTCTCCTTTTGTGCCCGTTTAGTGTTCTCCATATCAAGCCTCCGTCACAGTGTACGGCACCTGTCGAACTTTAACAGGTTCCCCTCGGTCAGGCCCCTTTCCTCCACCGTCTCCGCAGCCCCGTGGCCATAGTGGTTATGGTTGAAGGAGCTTTGTTCGACAGCTTCTCAGGTACTATTTACCTGTCCGACTTCTCGGAAGTGTACACGCCGGGATTTCGGCCTTGACCTTTCCCGACCGGACTACTTTCGGGACTAACAGCAGCCCCTTCCGAGATCTCCCGGTTCCCGCTCATGAAGCATATGCACATGCCACAGGTCTCTGACTCCGGGGAGCCGAATGAGCACTCGCATAACGCACTCCTTCATATTGCCTTCCCCCTCGTCCAACAAGGTCGGCACTCCCGAACGGTGATTTCGGAGCTCAATACTGCGCCTATGCACTCCCCTGCTAACGCTTCCCCACGCCATCACTGGTCGTCGAGGCATAGCTCGGGGCCGGAGCGGATCGCTACTCCCTACTCCGCAGAGGACTTGGCGTAAACCTTTGCCTCACCTCCTACTTCATGCCGGTTTTAACCGGCGCTTTCTGGACGTCCCCAAAATACACCCATTCAGGGGCCACGTCCATCCGCCATCTGCTCGGTCAGGCCGGCATCCGTATCTCATTCCAACAGGCGAACGCCCTGCGACCGTTGCTGGCGATGGGGGATCGCGCTTAGTAATGGCATGGAGCTTGAGCTTTAATAGATATCTGTTCTATCCATTGGCGCACCGGCCGGCGTCCTGTCTTCTTTTCTTACTTTAATATGCAAAAGATGCAATTAGCGGTTGGCCGTTAGCTATTAGCCGTTCAATATCAGCCATTTAAGAGAAAATGGAGTAGCACCAAAAAATGAGCGCTCCAATCAAGGAAAGAGACATGCAAGTCTTTGCAATTTTTGAGCTAACGGCTAATTGCTAAAAGCTAATTGCAGTTTTTAGGTAATATTTTTCGCCTTGGTGCCGCAAGCTGACCTGCCGGCACAAATTAGCTTGCAATTTAGTATCAGCAGTAATAAAATGTTAGGAAATTGTTGTTCAAGGATATTTTACAGACCCATCGGCAGAAAAATGCGAGAGTTATGAATTACAGAGACCGGCATGCAGAAAGAACGCTGCTGCGACTGAAAAGCTTTTTTAAGGTTGTCCTTGTCACGGGGGCCCGACAGGTAGGGAAGAGCACCTTGCTTGCCCATCTGTTTCCCGAAATGAAAACAATTGTCTTTGATCCGGTTCAGGACATTTATGGTGCACGGCGGGATCCTGATTTGTTCCTGAACAATTTTCCTCCTCCTCTCATTCTCGATGAAATACAGTTTGTCCCGGAACTCCTGCCTGCTCTGAAGAGAAGGGTTGATCAACTCGATACTCCCGGACAATACTTGCTGACCGGCTCGCAAAATATCGGAATGTTGCGCTCTATTTCGGAAAGCCTGGCGGGTCGGGTCGGAATTCTCCCATTGGAGGGTATGACCGCATATGAATTGGCAGGCATGGGCAAGCAAGACAGTTGGCTACCTGCGTATCTCGATACCCCCGATGCGCTTCCAGGGTTGCTGGATGAAAAAATAAGCCTGCTTCCGAACCTTACACGAGCTCTCTGGCGCGGGACTCTTCCCGGTCTTCTGGACGCCCCCGATGAGATCGTCCCGGACTATTTCCGATCCTACATCCAAACCTACGTTGAACGGGACGTCAGACTCATGAAAGACATTCGAGAACTGACCACTTTCAGTCAATTTCTGGGCTTAACCGGAGCTTTGACCGCCCAAGAAATAAATGTGTCCCAATTCGGACGGGACGTCGGTGTAACCCCTGCTACAGCACGGAAGTGGCTTGATCTCTTGGCTAATAGCTACCAATGGTTGGAGCTTTTTCCTTATCAGGGAAATACTGTAAAACGGCTCAGCGGAAAACGGAAGGGATTTGTGCGGGATACTGGGATAGCCTGCCACTTGCAGCGTATTTCTTCTCCCGACGCGTTGGCAGTCAGTACGGTTCTGGGATCGATGTTTGAAACTTGGGTCGTGAATGAAATTCTGCGCCAAGCCATAACACTGAGCATGCCCCCGCAGGCATACCACTGGCGTACAGGTGGCGGCGCCGAGGTGGATCTTGTTCTGGATCGAGATGGAAAGCTCTACCCCATTGAAGTCAAATGCAAAACCAACCTTACCAAGCACGATACAAGGGGGCTGCGTGCATTCAGGGAAACATACAAAAAATCTCGGATTATGGTAGGCCTCATCGTCTATGCCGGTAATGGGTGCTACCGGCTTGACAGCAACACAATCGCTTTGCCGTGGGACACAGGGATGGGTGCTGTACCTGGCGTTTGAGAAGCCCCAGTAAATGGCTGTTCTCCGTTCATAGATTTTTCAAACCGAATCCATTTGAAGACTTGTAACCTTCAACCTGTCCTCTCTGCTAGATTAGTCTGTCCAAAAATCCTTCAATACACTCACCACTATTCCGACACCAAGGCTTGTCGCTGGCGTAAAGAAATTCGATCCCGACAGTACCCCCAATACCTTTCTCCTCAAGAAGAGCTAAGCACAAAACCGGGAAAACACTGAACGCGTCTTTCAGATACTGTTTTGGATTGACTTCCATGATGGAATATTCCATAATGGAAAAAATTTGGAAAATCGGCGAGAGGCTGTCAACCTTTTTGACCCGTTTTGAGATGAAAGGCGGGCACATCTTTTAACTTTAAAACCAAGTAGTTGGAGAACCAATATGAAAAGAAAAGGCTATGTGATTGCCTGCCTTTTATGGGCGGTGCTTATTCTGGTGGTACAACCAACCTTTGCAGGTTCAGGAAAGTTTTTCATTGTGGGAATGGGGACGGTTCCGGATCTTTTGACCATTCGTGGCGCGGAGGTCATCAAGGAAACGCAGGTCGTGATGCTGGAAGGAGATGGGGACCGACAGGCCTGGAAGGACTATATCGGTCAAAAAGAGGTCTGGATGGTACCGAATTCCGCCCGGCTTTACTTCGGACTCGACCCTGAAAAGGTGACCGATCCCAAGCTGAAGGCAGCGGTCATGAAGACCGACAAAGCACGAAAAGAAATCATTGACAGGATTTCCCAGGCCGTTCGGGCGGGAAAAACGGTTTCGGCTCTTCAGTGGGGAGACCCCATGATGTTCGGGATGACCTATTACCTCGAGATGCTTCCCGAAGATATCCCCACCGAAATCATTCCCGGTGTGGGAGCGTTTCAAGCAGCCAGTGCGGCCATAAAAATGAGCCCCCCCTACGGATGGGATACCAACTCCGTCATACTGACCGCGGCGGAATGGCCCGGCAGGTCGGACACCAACGAAGAGCTTATGACCCATCATGCGAGCATGATCTTTTATACCATGTTTATGGACTATCCGGCTTTGTTCAAAGACCTGAACCGTCATTATTCTCCGGACACGCCGGTGGCGGTGGTCTGTTACGCGGGAGACCGGAAAAAGCAGAAGATCATCCGCTCTACCGTTGGGAAATTCATGCAGGAAGTGAACCCTAAAGAACTTCCGGTGCACATGCTTCTGGTGGGAAAATTTCTGACCGTAGGACAGGCCAGAAAAGACGCCCTTGTAAAAAGCGAGCATCTCCTGAAAAATCAGCCATGAGCGTGAACGGGGGTCACATCCTGAATTGTGAATGGATGAGACCCCGTTTCCTCCGCCACTTTATATCTTCCCTCAACCGTCTCTTCACGCTCTTCATAACATGGCTTATATTTCCACAGCAAAGGACATGTTAACAGGCGCCTTCGTATTCAATTCGCCATAGCCTTGCCATTACCTGCTTACCTACGATTGCTCTGTGCATGTCGCGACAATACCTTGACAATGACATCACGAATCAGTATTAATTTATAGATTATTCTATTTTTTCCATTTGTTAGCATGCTTATAGCTTCGTATATGGGAGCCAATCCGTAGGAGAACAAAAAGGTGCAATCATGATCACCAGATTGAAAATTTCCGGTTTCAAAAATCTTATTGACGTTGACGTACGCTTTGGGCCGTTTACTTGCGTGGCCGGCGCCAACGGCGTGGGAAAATCAAACCTTTTTGACGCTATAATGTTCTTGAGTGCTCTGGCGGAAAAGCCGCTCATTGAAGCGGCGATGTCCGTCCGTGGAGAAGGCGGTCGGGTTGCCGACGTTCACCATCTTTTCCATCAGACTGGCGAAGAGTATGCTGATAAGATGTCCTTTGAGGTGGAAATGATCATTCCACATAAAGGGATGGATGATTACGGCCAAATGGCGGAGGCCAGCATTACCTCTCTCCGGTATGTTGTGGAACTTGCCTATCATCAGCATAATGGCGATGAAATTCGGGGTGGTCTGGAACTTCTGAAGGAAGAATTGAAGCGTATAAAGATCAGTGATGCCGGAAAACACTTTCTTTTTCAAAAGGCCAGGGCTTGGCATGACTCTGCGGTGCACGGAGGTAGACGAAGCGCTGCTTTCATTTCAACCGAAGGTATCGGTCCAAACAAGATCATCAAAATGCACCAGGATAGTGGCGGAGGAAAGACGGAAAAATGGCGGCGAGGACCTGGTCCATCCTTTCCCGCCTCCAACCTGCCTCGCACCGCTCTTTCTTCGGCCACTAATGCGGCAGAAACGCCTACTGCCTTGCTGGTGAGAAGGGAGATGCAGTCTTGGCGATTATTGCAGCTTGAGCCTTCCGCTCTGCGCCGACCTGACGACATTGCTGCTCCCAGAAAACTGGGAGCTGACGGATCTCATCTGCCGGCGACCTTATACCGCCTGGCGGGCAATGGGCAATATTCAAATAACGTAGATGATGATCAGACAACGGACCAAGTTTACGCCGAGGTTGCCGGCCGTTTGTCCGAACTGATTGATGATGTTCAGGATGTGCGGATTGAACGGGATGAAAAGCGCGAATCACTGACTTTGGAGGTGATGGATCATGACGGCACGATGCATCCAGCCAGATCTTTGTCTGACGGCACCCTACGATTTCTGGCTTTGACCGTTCTGAGTATGGACAGTGTAGAGCAGGGGCTGCTCTGTCTGGAGGAACCGGAAAACGGCATCCATCCTGTTCGAATTCCTGCGATGATTCGGCTTCTCCAGGATATTGCCACGGACACGAACGATCCCATCGGCCCGGATAATCCTCTTAGCCAGGTAATCATCAATACCCATTCTCCGGCTGTTGTGGGGCAGATCCCCGATGATTGTCTGGTCGTGGCGGAATTGAAAGAATACGTGAAAGGGGCAAAACGTTTTAAGGGGTTGTCCTTGGGTTGTCTGGAAGAAACCTGGCGGACCGAGGATCTGGAGAATACGCGGGTTGTTTCCATCGGGGAATTGCTTTCCTATCTCAACCCTGTTCAGCCCGAAACCGAAACGGATTTAGGCTTGAGTGCCGGAAAGAAAGGAAAAGCGAGCAAAATCCGTCGGGTTATAGACAGAAAAGATATTAAGGAAATGATGCAAATGAAGCTGCCGTTTCCAGGAGCAATCTAATGAAGGAAATTCGATATACCCTGTTGGCGGACGGCAGTTCCGATAAAGCATTGCTGCCGATCCTTTCATGGTTATTGTATCAACACTGTTCCGAATATGCCATTCAAAGCCAATGGGCTGATTTGGGAAGACTGCCCAATCCACCGAAAAGACTACCGGAAAAGATCAAAACAAGCGTGGAACTATATCGTTGTGACCTTCTGTTTGTCCACAGGGATGCGGAAGGAATTCCCAGGGAAACGAGAGTCGCTGAGATCAAGCGAGCGCTTGGAGATATAGCTCAGCCACCCGTGGTGTGCGTTGTGCCGGTCAGGATGACGGAGGCATGGCTTTTATCTGACGAAATGGCCATTCGAAAAGCGGCCGGCAATCCGCATGGCCGGGAACCGCTACAATTACCGAACATAAACAATATCGAAAAACTGCCCAATCCAAAATTGATTTTATATGATCTTCTGTGTCAGGCCAGCGGAGCCACCAGCAAACGGCGGTTAAAAAAGCTGGCAGTTAACAGACTTACTTTTCGTGTACCCCGGATTCACATCAAATTTTGAACGTCTGAGAGAGCTGAGTGCCTTCGAAGATTTTGAAAAAGAACTTTCAGAGATAGTTATCGAACAGCATTGGGATTCCTGATACCACAAGTATAACACCCGGTTCCGGACAGGCACAAGCAATTCTGCAAATTGACGAACAAATAATGAATACGGCGCCTTTGATTGCCGAAAACCGGCTATTGACAAACGGCGGTGTATCCGGTCTCTTTTGTTTTCACGGCGTAATAGATCGGTGGTCTAATGGGTTTCCCGCAAAAAAATTCGTTTTATCGTAAATACGTCAGGACAAAACAGAGCAGGGTTTGTTATTGTGATCTCTCCGACGGGTTCTTGGAATGTCGCCAAGGATGAAGGGCCCGGCAAGGAAGAGATGGGATGTCAAGACTGGTTTTTCCGCGGCAAGAAAATCGACAAGGATGGGGTTTTGAAAAGGATACTCAAGAAGTGAGCGCATCGGATCGAGAATTGAAAGGAGTTGAACATGGGAAAGCGCCTGTTGCTTGTGGGCGGGGGCCACGCCCATATGATGGCCCTGGCCGGCATTCACGGATTTATTGAAAAAGGACACACCGTCACGGTAATCGGTCCGTCCGACTATCACTATTATTCAGGCATGGGCCCCGGCATGCTGGGCGGATTTTACACCCCGGAGGAGATCCGGTTCGCCACCCGGCATGTGGTGGAAAAACAGGGGGGAAGATTCATTCTCGGCAAGGCGGTGCGGGTGGACCCCGAACAAAAGATCGTCTATACGGAAGCGGGCGAAAGCGTTCCCTATGACGTGGTCTCCTTTAACGCCGGCAGCCAGGTCCCCGAACCGGATGTGGAAGGGGGTACGGAAAACATCTATACGGTAAAACCGATCGAAAGACTTCAGGAGGCCCGGGAGCGCATTAAAGCGCTTCTGTCGCAAAAATCCATCCGCGTTGGGATCGTGGGCGGCGGTCCCTCGTCTATCGAAATCGCGGGGAACGTCTGGAGACTCTGCAAGAATTCCGGGAAAAACGCCGCCGAGATCGCGGTCTTTGCCGGCAGCGCCCTGATGGCCGGTTTTTCGGAAGGGATTCGAAAAAGAGCCCGCAAGTCCCTTTCGCAAAGGGGGATCACGATTCTGGAAGGAAACCGCGTTAAAAGGATCACGGATGGCGATGTGGTTCTGGGTACGGGCGAAACCCGTGGGCTCGATTTCATCTTTCTGGCCCTTGGCGTCACTCCCAACGCCATTTTCAAGGTCTCCGGCCTGCCCACGGGACCGGACGGCGGCCTGTTGGTGAACAAATACCTTCAATGTACGAAGTACCCGAACATGTTCGGCGGGGGAGACTGCATCTATTTTCAGGATCAACCGCTGAACAAGGTCGGAGTCTATGCCGTACGACAGAACCCGGTACTGGTAAACAACCTCATGGCACAGCTGGAAGGAAGTGTACTTCAACCCTTTGATCCGGGCGGCGATTACCTCCTGATCTTCAACATGGGCGACGGCACCGGCATTTTCAAGAAAAAATGGCTTACCTTCGGCGGCAGGCTTGCCTTCGTGATCAAAGATTACATAGACAGGAGATTCATGCGAAAATTTCAGGCCATTGAATGATGCCGAATCCTTCCCGTCCGATACCGCTTCAAAGGGCATTCCGAATATTGAGTGTGGCAGACGAAACATATGAGAGCGAGAGAAGAATGTTCATCAGAATGATCGGCTATAAGGGGAAAAATGAAAATGACAAGGTCTTTTCCTTGCCCTGTTTTACTATTTTCATCGGGCAGGCATGGGTTGCCCCGTGAATCGAAACCTCCACCAAAAGATCGTCAAAGGACGCCGGGCTCACCCTGAAGGATCATGGGTCAGGAAGGAATCCCCCAGGATGGACAACAGCTTATTATAAGGATCGCTTTCCCGGAATTTATCTGCTCTTCGCATTACAGTGACACCTACGTGTTGCATGTTTGATTATAAGCAGCCTCCCCAGGTCATTGAGTGAGAGAGGTAATCGTAGGTATCATCGATATAAACCTCGATCCGGCATCGTCATATCCGTACCCTAATACGTCGTGGCCCGATAAGTGAATCAAAACGGGCGACCTGCGTCGATTTCAGCCTTGAAGTCATTGAAAGTGAATCCCGCTGGAATTTCACCATGACCGGCAATGTATTGAAAAATTTGCATCTACCGTATAGCCCCTGGACTCCGCAAAAAGTCGCATGCCGTGACATCCGTCACGATGGCGTCCTTGGGGTCATAAGTAATCATCAAGAGGTGTGTTATTATTAACCATAAAAAAAGGTCGTTGTGCCATCCCAGTTGCCTAAGGCAGACTGATTGGTCCCCATATAATCGCCGGTGCATTCTCCAGCTGTATGCGGTGTCCAGCTGTCCAATGTATCGGTCTCGATCTCTATACTTTCCATACTTTACCCAGTAATCATCAACGTGTCCTTTGTCTTCTCGACCGTCAAGGTACATACGTGTGGCACTTAGCGGGCACAGGGCCCTTTTTTCTCTCATTAATTAAAGCCGTGCCCCAGACTTTCGTTGGTCATCGGAAACACGCCGCCGTTTGTGAGGCCGACATACATGTTGGAGTAACCGACGTTGTCATAATGACCGAAGAGCATGGCCGCGCTTGTTGCGGAGCATCCAAAGCTCCACATCAAAGCCGGGACTCTGGCAATGGTATTCGTGCCCACGGCAACGTCAGGTTCCGGAACGGTTACTGCCAGGCGTTTGACGCCCTTCGGAGGTCTCGGAGACCCGGGACTATGAGTTCATCAATGGTTTTTCCATCCCTTACAAATCTTTTCACCAGATATGGGTTTGTTGAACGGATACCATATCCTCTGGCCGACTATGGTGTTATGCTTACCATTTGCAGCGCAAGTGAGCCCTGTATTGCTTTTGGCGCCTTGATGAAAGTTGTGTTGGATATTTGCGGCGGTGTGTAAGACGGATCCCACCCACCCTGAAGAGTCAGGGATTTGTCCGCATCCAGGGTTATTGACCCCGTGTAGGTTCCCTGAGCAATCTTTATGACGGAGCCGGTGCATGCCGCATCGACGGCATCCTGGATGGCGCCATAGCACGAGGTTTCGCCCCCGCATGTTCCATCCTTGCTTACAACATAGGGGTCTGAAACACAAGAGGCGGTAAAACTTTCATCGGCCCCGTAGCCTGTCCCGGCGGTATTTGTCGCATAGGCTCTCACATGATAGGTGGTCGCGGGGTTCAAACCCGTAATGCTGCTGGTAAAGCTGCCTGTTCCCGTGCCATCCGTGGTTGTGTCGCCAGATATGGTGGGATCGACGGATGTGCTCCAGCAGACCCCCCTGGCCGTAAAAGGGTCGCCACCATCAGAGGTGACATCTCCGCCGCTTGATGCGCTATCGGACGTTATTGAGGATATTGCAGCGGTGGTCACTGTGGGAGGCATGGTGGAAGTCATGAAAGTTACATCGCTGCCATAGGTCGTGCCGCCGCTGTTCTTAGCGCGAACTCGGAAATGGTAGGTGGTATTGGACTGCAGATCACTAACGTCCATCGGTAACGATAGGTCGGTAGTGCCTGAATCGATGTCGCCGTAGGTTATCGAACTGCCGTAACTAATAGCCAGCCCATAGTCGTAGTACACCGTCGTGTTTGCGCCGTTTGGATTTACTGTCGAATTCAAAGTCGCACTGGTCTGCCCAACGTTGGTTGGCGCATTCGTAGTGACCGTCGGGGGTGTCGATGCCGGGGTCAAACAAGACGCGGAATCCACGCTGTTGCGTATCACCGTAACCACTCTGGAATGAAAGTTAAGGTCGATATTAAACATCCCCCCACATAAGTGGCAGTAACTCATAAGAGTGCCTTTCGTGCAGTTTACGATTCCGTTATAGCAATCCGCCCTCTCAGCACTGTAACATTCGTCAATGGGTGGACTGTAACAATGTGTGTGTATAGATCCATGACTGTGCCCCAGTTCATGAGCTGTCGCTACAACATCCCACATGCCGTTCCAGGTGGTGGTGTTGTCAGTCCCGTAAACCTGTGTAAGGCCATAACCATAAGAGTTGTGGCATAAAGCATTAACGTATGCGATGCCGCCTTGAACAGTTTTTCCAGACAAGAGAAAAGCGAGGTCTCTGACGATTCCTGTATTGTTTGAGTTCCAATAATCTCTCATTTGCGTGAGGAGTCCCGATGTGTTGTTCAGGGTATAGGGGTAGCTGCCCGATGTCGTGGTCCATACTGTTTGATATGCAATAGCCAGATCAACGTTTAGATCATTATGGTAAATGGTATTAATCGTATTAATGAGGCTTGCGTAGTATGAAAAAACAGCCGCTTCATCATTTCCAAATTTTGTGTACATCTCATAATCCCCATCCAATGCCAACTCCACCTGATCATAGACTGCACTGGCATTATCTTCAGGCTTTTCCGTATCCGAAATACTCAAGTTTTCTAAATTCAAGCCTGAATCAGTTCCGCTCCCTCCGATGTTGAACTGTGCAGCGTTCTGTTCCGAAAGGGCGCAAAAAGGTCTTTCTTCCCAGGAGGAAGTATCAAAGGAGTCAGCGGAATAGGAAATATGGGGAACGTTGATTGAAGCAGAAGGCTTTTCTAAAGGTCCAAAACGATAAATTCCCCTGTTGTACGAAGCCGTCCCGATTACATAACCTCGACCAACTGTAAGCTCAATCCACGATGTTGATTTGCCGTCTATCTGTCCGCGGTAAAAATATAAATCCGGTCTTTGAACATCGATGGGACCCGCATCCGTCATTAAAACCGTCTTTGCTTCTTTTTTGTAAATTTCATGTCTGGTCACGGAGGCGGAAACCTCTAATCCGGGAGCAAGCAAAATCGATATGATGATTTGGTTGCCAGTTTTTATTGTTCTGAGCAAACCGAGGCTTTTTCGATTTACCTCTAATAGTGCATAGTTCTCCCCAAGTGACTTGATTCGTGATTTCGAGTTGGTGGATAAGGAGAAGATGGATGTCTTTTCGGGGAAAGAACCAGAAACAGTAGAAGCATTTCCGGCGGACAATGCCTGTACTCCCCCATGTGCGTTGGCGTTCAGCAGGAGCAGCCCCATCGCTGCAAGAAAAAGTACGACAATTTTCGAGCATCTCCCTGAGCCCAATAATCCGTATCTTCTCAATTCCCGTTTTGAGTTAAATTCTATAACCATGTTTGTGTCTCCAGAAATTGACAGGATAGGGGGTAATTTTCACTATAGTGATCCAACTTAGGTTCTTATTGGCGCAATTTATGCCTTGATTTTTACAACTATGAGATTTCCTCTACCATTTGAGATCTCAAATTCACTGGCATATTTGGCGTTATTCAAGAAGAGTACGATTGCAGGAGCTCGTGGATACGTTTTTCCAATTACAATAAAGTAATCAATAACCCGTTTCGCATCATAATTTTGTTCTCCGGCAAGGTGAATAAATGAGTGCGAATCCGGGTTATAGGCTCCCGATATATTTAATCGTTGACAACCTGTATTGGTTCTTAACGCTGGTGGATCTTTTGGATCCCCCTAACAAATGCAAGAAGGGTTGTTCAGCACATCGATTCTATTTATGATAACGCCCATGTTTCAAATGCAACAAATGTGCCTTAAAAAGCCAAAGTTTGGGGCACTACAATTTATTGTCGACTGTTTAAAAGAAAACTTTAGAAAATGGGATTTGAGAAAAGAACAAACCGGAAAAAAGCGAAGTCCCGTACCACGGAAAGGGGCAAAATAATTGTTTGGGCTTTTCGATGGGTTGTCTTCAGCTCCCTGATGTAGCGGTCAAGAGCCTCACACATGTATTCGAGGAGCAGGTCGCCGGCACTGACTTCAAGGAAGTCGTAACGTGCCGGATCAGGCGGTGCTACTCAAAAATTTTTTCATCTGCTGCCTGCGCTTCAGCCGCGTCCAGTTCCATATCGCGGATCTTGCCGGACTGTTTGTTTTTCCAGTATTCCTTGTACCATTCATTGGCAATAATCATGGACATCACTTCATTGGTTCCGGTCCAGATGGATGCCAGGCGAAGGTCCCTGAAAATTCTCTCCACCGGATAAATATTGGTGTATCCGATGCCGCCCATGACCTGCATGGCATTATGGACGGCTTTCTGGCACGATTCCGTGACAAACTTTTTGGACTGGGAAACCATCCGCCGGATCTGTTTTTCATCAATCTGTTCATCCACGGCCCTGGCTGTGGTATAAATCACGGATCGGGAGGCATCCAGAAGGGTAACCGCCTCAGCCACCTGGAAGGAGACGCCCTGGAAGCCTGCAACCGGCTGGCCGAATGCTTTGCGTTTTGAGGTGTACCCTGTGGCGACATCCACCGCGGGCATGGCCGCTCCAATGGTCATGGCAGCCGTTCCGAGGCGTTCCGGGATCATCATGGTATTAAAGATTTTAACCCCATGGTTCAGTTCGCCCAAAAGATTGGTTTTGGGGACTTTGACATCCTTGAAAACCATCCGGGCCGCGCCGCCGCCCCGGCAGCCCATCAGACCGTACAGGTATTCACTCCTGACGCCATCCGTCTTGTCAACGATGAAACAAGATATGGCCTCATGGGCTTTTGCGGCAGGATCGGTCCGGGCATAAACGAGAAAGAAGTCCGCCCCTTCCCCCCCCACAATGAAGCGTTTCTGGCCATTTAGGAGAAAATGGTCCCCCTTGTCTTCCGCCGTGGTGGTGGTGCCGAAGAAATCAGATCCGCCACGCGGTTCCGTCAGGCACTCGGCCGCGAAAAGGTCTCCTTTCAACAGAGGTTTAACGTACTTTTCTTTCTGCGCATCATTGCCGTGAAGGATGATCGCATCGCACACGAGTTCAGCCCCCACCCCGAATGTGCAGGCAAAGATATAACCCAGAACCCCGATTTCCTCCATGACCATGCAGGTGGATACCCAGTCCATCCCCCGTCCACCCCATTTTTCAGGGTAGCGACAGCCCATGAGGTTCCGCCTCCCGGCTTCCTGTAAGAACTCCTTTGGAAACTGGATCTTGTCCGCATCCATATCCAGGATCATTTGCCTGGGGATGGACTTGACAAAGTCGCGTGCTTCCTCTCTTATTCCCTTTTGTTTTTTGTTCAGCAGATAATCAAACATGTTCAGCACCCTCTCTGAGTTTGTATTTCATCACTTTTCCCGATGGCGTGTGAGGCAGCTCCTTCACAAAATTGAATTTCTTGGGAATTTTATATTTTGCCAGACGGGTTGAAAGGAACGCTTTCAGCTCTTCTTCGGTCAACTGCATATCCGCGGCAGGCACAACGGACGCATGGACGGTCTCTCCCCAATCCGGATGGGGTATCCCGATGACCGCCGCTTCCGTAATACCGGGATGTTCCATGATCCGGTCTTCCACCTCCTTGGAATAGACATTTTCACCGCCCGTAATGATCATGTCCTTGATCCGATCCACAATAAAGAGAAAACCCTGTTCATCCATCCGCGCCATGTCGCCGGTCCGGTACCATCCATCATAAAATGCATTGCGTGTTGCCTCCGGATTGTTTAAATATTCTTTCATCATGGAGGTTGCCTTGAGCCAAATTTCTCCGATCTCTCCCGGCCCGGCCGGTGTGTTTTCATCCTTCATCACTTTCATCTCGGCGCCGGGCAATGCGCGCTTGCCGATGGAACCGGCGTGCTCCCCATGGTCCTCCGGAACCAGAACCGTTCCGGTGGGGCCGGATTCGGTCATGCCGTATACCTGGTAAAAACGGTCTGATTGGTAGCTTTTCTGCAATTTTTTCACGGTTTCGGGATCAATCGGTCCTCCTCCATATACCCAGGCTTTCATGGAAGAAAGGTTGAAGTCTCCAAAATTGGGAATCATCCGTAATGGCATCAGATAGGATATGGGCGCTCCAAAATAGGCGGTGCATGATTTCTTTTCAATGGCCTGCAAGAAGTGAAGCGGATGGTATTCCCTTAGCAGCACACTTTTGCCCGCAACCGTGGTGATGCCCATGAACCAATTGTTCAAGGGGGAAGAATGCCAGATAGGCATCGCAATCAGCATGGTGTCCGTGCTATCCAGCCCAAGGACTTTTGCACCGGTGTTCCCGGCGGATACCACGCTCCTGTGGGTGAGGACACAACCTTTCGGGTTGCCGGTGGTCCCGCTGGTATACAGAATTTCAGCCAGGTCCTCATCCGTCACGTTAACCGGGGAGAACTCCGGGGCTGACATCCATGAAATCGCCCAGAAAATCCATTCCGTCCGCACGGGTATCCATTGCCATCTCAGGAATAACCGTGGTGAGATTTTCCGCGACCGCGCGCAAGCTGCCATCAAACAGGAAAAGCACGGCGCCGCTGTTTTCAAGAATGTAATCCACTTCCACGGCAGTCAGTTTGTGATTCACCGGAACCGCGATCCCACCGGCTTTTAAAATCCCGAAAAAAGAAAACACAAAATCAAAAGTGTTCTGGCTCATGAGGGCGATCGAATCCCCTTTCCCAATGCCCCTGGCCTGGAAACAGGCGGCTGCCTGTTCACTTTTTTCTTTTAGCCGTTTAAAGGTCACTTCCGCATCCATAGTGCACACGGCGATATGGTCCGGATATTTTTCGGCGTTGGAGTCGATAAGATCAATAACATTCATTTTTGAGTCTCCTTTAGGTCGGTTCCCTGTTTAAGTTCCGCCAGTCGTTTGATCAATTTTTCCTTTACGGCAAGAATATCCTGCTCTAAAAGCGCCAGTTCATTTTTTCTTTCCCGAATTTCCCTGAGCTTGGCATTTCCAAATGTCATGCTTCTTTCGATTCTGTTCGATTTCATTGTATCAATTTTTGACTCCGCTCATGGGGAAGAGCACAAAAGCCTGATTTTGTTTGATGAAGGGGACGTCGGCTATTCGGCTTGTGAAAAGGGCGAGGAAATCGTCCCAGTCGGCAATTGTCTGGACATCCTTCAAGAAACCGTACCGGTCCCTGTCGGCGTCGGACGCGGCGAACGGAATTTCTTTGTTGTTTGCGTAGGTCATCCAGACCGGCTTGATTCCGGCGCTTAGCGCCCCCCCGATATCCGCATCCGGATCATCCCCCACAAACACGATCTCCTCTCTTTCCGCCTGCATCTTTTCAAGCAGTTCGTCAAACACGATGGGATGGGGTTTGCAGTATCCAACCTCCCCGGAAATGATGATGCAGTCAAAATAGGGGGTAAGACCCAGTGTTTGGATAATCGTTTTCGCGGCGGGGGCATGGGTGAAGTTGGAAAGCAGTCCAAGCCGGTAGCGTGCTTTGAGGGTCTCCAGCATTTGGAGTGTTCCGGGAATCAGATTGCAAAATTCATAAAAGGCCGAAAAATAGGCTTCCACGGCCATTCCTATGCGAGGGTCCTCAGGGGAGAGTTCCTGGCCCAGTTCTTCCAGTGCGGCGCTTATCCAGAAACGGTTGTGGGTCTCTTTCCCTTTCGTGCGGGTTTCTTTAATGAACCGAAGGGCTGCTTTCTTGTGGGCTTCTTTAAACGTCTCCGGCTCAAATGATATCCCGCTTTCCTCGAGGCTCCCGATCAAGCGTGCCACCGCTGTAGCCAAGGCGTTGGGCTTGGCGGTAAGGAGGGTATTGAAAAGGTCGAAACCTATGGCTTTGATTTTCCGCATTTCTCATTTATAGTACAATTTGCCGTTCATTGCAAGTACGCACCACGGTGGTTTTGTTCTACCATCCACGCCATTAAATTTGGAAGGAGATTCATCCATTTCGGTCGCTAATCGTATGGATGGCCGGGTTTCAGGTTTCGGGTTTCAGGATAAAGCATTTCGTCCTTTTCTGACACCTGAACACTGAACACTGAAACCTCTCGACATATTCAAGACCTCTGATATGACTTTCTTCAAGACACATTTTCTGCTTAGAACAAATTCACCCTGAAGTACGCACAACCATTCTCGTCAATCCTCATTATGGATTATCCGAATTCCGAGACCATGGACCCCAATAGTTGGAGATCTATAGTCTGAATCCCGTCATAAGAATTGCGGCTTGACTTGCATCTATTTCAAGTATAGCATTTTGCAGCGTAAATCGGGAATGGGAGGACTATCCCGGCATCGCCTGCCGGTAAACAAGTGTTCAATGATCTTTGCCTGCTTCATTTTTAATTTCAGTATGATATAAAAAACAACATGAAAGCGCGGATTCTTCCAATGGATGACAAGCACAAGCAAACCTTTAAAGAATTTGAACAAGCAGGGAAGGAGTTAGGATACAATAAACAGAAGATCCAAACCTTCATCGAGATTTTCGACAACATTTTGGGTTCGGTTCGTGAGCCCTTGGTAGTGCTTGATTCCGATCTGAAGGTTCTGAAAGCCAACCATTCCTTTTATCGCACCTTCCAGGTTAGTCCGGAAGGAACAGACGGGAAGTTGATCTATGATGTGGGCAACCGGCAATGGGACATCCCCAAGCTCAGGGAATTGCTTGAAGATATTCTTCCTCGGAATTCCTCATTTCATGACTTTGAGGTGGATCATCACTTTGAGACCATAGGCCGAAAGATCATGCATCTGAACGCCAGACGGATCTACAGAGAGTCGGAGCGTACCCGGATGATTCTCCTATCCATCGAAGATGTGACGGAGCGGGAATATTATAAAAGACATCTTGAGGAACTTGTTGAAGAGCGAACCGCCGAAATTAAGACGGCAAGGGAAGAGGCGGAAGAAGGCAGGCGAATCGCCGAAGCCGCCCTTTTGGAAACAAAGAAATTAAAAGATCAACTTGAAGCCGAGAGAGCTTATCTGCAAGAAGAAATCAAACTGGAGTACAACCATGAGAACATTATCGGCCGGAGTGATGGGATCAAATATGTGCTCTACAAGGTCGAACAGATTGCCCATAGCGATACCATCGTCCTGGTTCTTGGCGAGACCGGAACCGGCAAAGAGTTGGTCGCCCGGGCCATTCATGGCCTGAGCCTGCGAAAAGACCGGGCACTGGTTAAGATAAACTGTGCCACACTGCCTTCAAATCTCATCGAAAGCGAACTGTTCGGCCATGAAAGAGGCTCCTTCACCGGCGCCAACTCCAGACAGTTGGGGCGATTTGAGGTTGCCCACCGGGCCACTCTTTTTCTGGATGAAATCGGAGAATTGCCGTTGGAATTACAGCCTAAACTGCTCAGAGTGCTGCAGGATGGCGAGTTTGAAAGGTTGGGCAGCTCCCGCACGATGAAGACCGATGTGCGCATTATCGCGGCTACAAATCGAAATCTGGAAGAGGAAGTCCGCGGGGGCAGATTTCGTTCCGATCTCTGGTACCGCCTGAATGTTTTCCCTATTACCATGCCGCCGCTCCGGGATCGGTTGGATGACATCCCGCTTCTCGTGGAACATTACGTGAATAAGATCTCCAGACGAATGGGCAAGTCCATTGAGATCATCCCCGCGGCCGTCATGAATGCCCTGCAAAATTATCACTGGCCCGGCAATGTCCGTGAACTGGAAAACGTCCTCGAACGCGCGGTGATCAACTCCTCCGGCCCCAAGCTGCGGCTTGTGGATGAACTGAAGAGGCCGCAAAAAAAATTATCAACTACGCCAAGAACCCTCGAAGTGGTCGAGCGCGACCATATTGTGGGAATCCTCGAACAAACGCAATGGCAAGTAAGCGGAAAGAAAGGGGCCGCCGAGATCCTTGGGCTGAACCGCAGCACATTGCGGGCACGGATGCAAAAACTGGGTATCGTCAAGCCATAAGGCCCGGGGCCAACCCTTTCAAGGTGCTTATGAATTTTGGCAAATTAGGTTTGTATTGGTAAGAATCGGGTTTTGAAGTTATAGTTTTCAGGTGTCAGGGGAAACCCCGGCCGCATTCAAGTTTTTCCACGTAAGGATGCATCCTTAGCCCGGGATCGTCCGTCAAGAGAACAAAGGACCGGATTAAGATTCGACTCTCCCCAAAGGTTCCCCTCGATATTTGGAGGTTCCACCAAATATTGAGGGTAAACAAACATTTCAAGCTTTTCCTCTCTTTCATATTGTCAACATAATGCTTTGTTATTAATGGATTAATCCAACCTTCTGCTTTCTTCCCATTGTTGGCAGACCCTTTGCAATACAATTTGTATGATCTTGGTCGACTTATGAATAAAGGCCTTTTCTGTTAAGCGCCTGGAGCTGTCATAGGCGATTGTTTCGCGGATCAGTTCCACAAGGGCGGAGAGATGATGCCGGCGCAGCTGTGAAATTGAAATCCTAAAGGAGGAATGCCATGAGTACTGCAATATTTATTATTATAGTTGTCGTTTTGTTTCTATTATTCGGCGGTGGCGTGGCGGCGGTTACTATTGGCGTAGACGATGGTAGGCATGAAGAAGGTAAGTTTATTTTGAAAAGCATGAAAAGAATGATGGCATTTTTGGCAGTTCTATACTGTCAAATTCTCTCTTGAACCTGCTTACATCGGTACTGTATATTTACTATGCTGTCAACCTCTTGCAATATGACTAAATAGCAGTCATGGCTTCAAAATTAGAAATGGCTCTTCTTTAGGGAAGAGTCAATTTTTTTGGCAGTTTACCGCCAAGTCCCGCGGAGATGTTCCCAATGACGGAAAATCCCTTTCCGATCCAAGCCGTTGAGGGTTGGACTTTCGCTAATGGTCTTGACCATTTATCCAAAGTGTTCTAAACTATGCCCTATTCAAATTCTCTGGTAAACCATTTTAGATTCAGCAAATCCATTCCGTCACAGGGTCTTTTTTGCTGCCGCATCCCATTCCTGTGAACCGGTCCTTTTAGGCTGGTACGGAAAGGACGTTGAAAACTCAGGATTATTCGTTGTACCACCCTAAAGTACCTCTCAACGGTCGGTGAAGGTCGATCCAAGATGCGGCAGCAAAAAACCCAGTGACTCCATTACTGCCAGGGTTTTTGAATAAGATACGCTAAACTGGTTTATTGTGTAAGGGAGCATAACATTGACTCAAGATTCATTAGGTGCTTATTGAATTCTACGATTATTGAAATTGCAATCTTGGAACGGGATCTTGGTTGGTGTAAGTGGCATTGGGGAATGGGATGAATGCGAAGGAATTAAGAGTGAAGGAAAATCAGAGAGAGTTCCAACTCAGGCGAAGAGCCGAGGAAAAGCTGAAAGAAGCGACCGGCGGCATGCGAAGATCTCTCCGAGGTCCCGCCCGAAAGGATGGCGAGCCTCATCCACGAGCTTCAGGTTCATCAGATTGAGTTGCAAATGCAGAATGATGAGCTCCGCCGGATTCAAGGGGAGTTAGAAAAGACAAGGGATAGATATTCGCATCTGTATGATTTTTCCCCGGTCGGCTATGTTACATTGACGGAAAAGGGAATCATCGATGAGGCCAATCTCACCATTGCTTCCATGCTTGGTGTAGAGCGGAGCACTTTGGTCGGAAAACCTTTCTCTCGTTTCATTTTGAAAGACGACCAGGATGTTTATTATAAACTTCGGCATCGCCTCCTGGAAACAGAGGAACCCCGGGCATGCGAACTGCGCCTTGTGAAAAAAGACGGACATGCATTTTTTGCCAATCTGGAATGCATGGTTGTAAAAGACAGGGGCGACGATTCCCGATTTATCAGAGGCGCGGTGAGCGATATCACCGAACGGCGCCTCATCGCCGAGGCTTTACAAGAAGCTCACAACGGGCTTGAAAAGCGAGTGGAGGAACGGACGACCCAACTTAATCAAGAAAAGGAGCTTTTGCAGACCATCCTTGACCATATTCCCGTTATGATATGTCTTTTCGATCCTGATGGGGAGGTCAAGGTCCTAAACAGACATTATACGGACATTATCGGATGGGAATCTGAAAGGAGCGAAAATACGGGCCTGGCAGAGGCGTGTCAGCGGGACCTTGTGACTTGCGGAGAGCTATTGTCGCACGTGCGACGTGGAGGACAGAGCTGGAGAGATTGTATTGTCAGGACAAAAAACGGGAAAAATCTGGAAACCACCTGGACCAGCGTAAAACTGTCGGATGGATCTCTCATGGCTATCGGCATCGATATCAGCGAAAGGAAAAGGGACGAAGATCAGATCAGGCTTTATCTGGAAAAAGTGGAACGGAGCAACCAGGAACTTCAGGATTTTGCTTTTGCCGCATCACACGATCTTCAGGAGCCGCTCAGGAAGATCCAGAGTTTCGGGAGTCTGCTGGTTGAGGAGTTTGCGGATTCTATCTCGGAAGAAGGCCATGATTTCTTGACGCGGATGCAGGATTCCGTGACCAGAATGCGCGGGTTGATCGACTCTCTCCTGGCCTATTCCCGCGTGACCACCAAAATCAATCCGTTTTCAAAGGTGGACCTGGGTGAGGCGGTTCAAGAGGCCCTGACCAACCTTGAGATCCTCGGGAAAGAGACAAACGGATCAGTGAAGGTGGATGAACTCCCCACCGTGGAAGGGGATAAGTTCCAGATCATCCAACTCTTCCAGAACCTTATCGGGAATGCCCTGAAATTCCACCGGAAGGGGGAGTCGCCGAGCGTGTGGATCCATACCCGCGCAATCACTGAAGACCGATCCGATAAAGCCGATTCCTATGAGATCTGTGTGGAGGATGACGGAATAGGATTTGATGAGGCCTATCTCTCCAAAATTTTCAGTCCTTTTCAAAAACTTCATGGAAGAAGCGAATACGAAGGCGTCGGCGTCGGTCTGGCCATATGCCGGAAAATCGTGGACCGGCACCATGGCTTCATTACGGCAAAAAGCAAACCCGGCAGAGGAGCCGTTTTCATGGTTACTCTTCCCGGAAAGTAAAATTGAAAGGCAACGATCATGACGACAAAGAAGAAAAAAGCGCCGCCCGCCAATGGAACCTCACTGGAAAAGGTGAAGCAAGAGGAAAAACCAAGAAATAGGATACCGTTCCCGATCGTCGGCATAGGCGCCTCCGCCGGTGGACTGGAAACCCTCAACGCTTTCTTTTCCATCATGCCCGCTGACAGCGACATGGCCTTTGTGGTCATCCAGCATCTGAGCCCCCAACACAAGAGCATCATGGCATCGCTGCTGGAAAAACAGACCCATATGGTTGTCAGTCAAATTGAGGACGGCACAACGGTTGAGCCCAACCATGTCTACCTGAATCCGCCCGGCAAAAACGTGGCCATTTTCAACCGCCGCCTTCATCTGATGGAACCGGTAAAAAGCAGCTCCATCAACCTGCCCATTGATTTCTTTTTCAAATCGCTGTCGGAAGACCAGAGTGAAAATGCCATCGGCATCATTTTATCGGGAACGGCATCGGATGGGACCATGGGAATCAGGGAGATCAATAGTCGGGGCGGTATGGTCATGGTCCAGGAGCCGGATACCGCGAAATACGACGGCATGCCCAAAAGCGCCATTGATACCGGACTTGTTGATTTCATCGTGCCGGTGGAAAAGATGCCGGAAACGTTAATCCAATATGCCAGGCACCCTTTTCTTGAGTCATTGGACAAAATCAAACTCAAAGAATCTCCGATTCAAAATCAGATACAGAAAATTTTCGCGTTGATTCGCAGCACAACCGGCCACGATTTTTCCCATTATAAACCAACAACCGTTGGCCGTCGCATTGAGCGCAGGTTGGCGGTGCATCAGATAAAGACCATGTCCGATTACATCCTTTATCTCCAGAAAAACACCGCCGAGATCGACGTGCTATTTAAGAATCTGCTTATCGGCGTTACCAGTTTCTTCAGGGACCCGGAAGCCTATGACCTGCTTTTGAAACAGGCGTTGCCGGCGTTGTTGAAAAATAAGGCGCCGGATACGAAGATCCGTTTATGGGTTGCGGGCTGCTCCACCGGTGAAGAAGCCTACTCCCTGGGCATGATCCTTTTCGAAGTGATGGATGCCCTCAACAAAACCTTCAACGTTCAGATCTTCGCCACGGATATCGATGCGGCCGCTCTGGATATCGCTCGCAAGGGGATCTATCCTGAAAGTATCCGTGCGGATGTTTCAAAGGAGCGGCTCAGAAAGTTTTTCATCAAAGAACCGGGATCATTCAAGGTCAGCAAACCGCTCCGCGACATGGTTGTTTTTTCACTCCAAAACCTCATCAAAGATCCCCCCTTTTCCCGGCTGGACCTGGTGAGCTGCAGAAACCTGATGATCTATATGGATAGCGTCCTGCAGAAAAAGATCATACCCCTGTTTCATTATACGTTAAACCCCGGCGGGATTCTGTTTCTTGGCACATCCGAAAGTATCGGCGAACACAGGGATCTCTTCGAGCCGATTAATTCTAAATGGAAGATCTTCGAACGTAAAAAAGGGCTTTCGGAAATGATCCCTGCTTATTCCACTGAAATCGATTACCACGCCCCGCAGAGAATCGAATCCGATAAAAAAGGCAATCCGCCCGGGGAAAGTGCGATCCGCGAAATGGCTGAAAGGGCAATCCTTGATGAGTATGCGCCCGCCGGAGTTCTGATCAATGATAGATATGAGATTCTGCATTTCGTGGGTAATACGGAGAGATTCCTGGCGCCGCCCACGGGGAAGCCCAGTTTCAATATTCTGAACATGGCACGGGACGATCTCAAACCGCCACTGACGACTGCGCTTTATAAATCGGTTCGGAAAAAGACAAACGTGTTCTTAAAGAGCGTTCGCGTCAGGTATAATGATGCGTTCTGTGTGGTGGATTTATCCGTTAAGCAGATGGCGCCCGGCTTACTGCTCGTCATATTCGAGGATAAAACGCCGGAAAAGGCGGCGGAAGAAAAGGCGCCCGTGGCATTGAAAGACAAAAAAGCAGGACGCGGACATGAAAGATCTTGAACAGGAACTGCAATCGACCAGGGAATATCTTCAGGCAAGCATCGAGGAGTTGGAAACCTCCAACGAGGAACTCAGAAGCACCAATGAAGAACTCCAATCGGTCAACGAGGAACTTCAAAGCACCAACGAAGAGTTGGAGACGTCCAAAGAAGAGCTGCAATCCACCAATGAGGAGTTGTCCACGGTGAATGAGGAGCTTCAAAACAAAGTGGAAGAATCTTCCAAGGCCAATGATGATATGAGCAATCTCCTGGCCTCAACGGAAATCGCCTCCGTATTTTTAGATACAAGCCTTCACATTAAACGCTACACCCCTGCCGCGGCAAAGATTATCCATTTGATTCAGACGGATGTGGGCAGGCCGCTCAATGACCTGAAAACCTGCTTTCCGGACGTCAATTTGGTCCGCCTGGGGGAACAGGTCCTCAACGACCTCAATACCTTGGAGTTGGAAATTCTCTCAACGGATTCAACCTGGTATGCCTTGAAGATCCTGCCATACCGGACCACCAGGAATGTCATTGACGGCGTGGTGATGACCTTTGTGGATATACACACTGTCAAACAGGCGGATAAGGTAAGACGCTTGGCTGCTGTTCTGGAAGATGCCAATGACGCCATAACCGTGGTGGATTTGAAGGGGCGGATTCTTGCCTGGAACAAGGGCGCACAACAGCTCTACGGGTGGACCGAACCGGAGGCACTGCGAATGAATGTTGCGGACTTTCTTCCAGGGGAAAGCCCGAATGACTTTGGAGAAATTGTAGATAGACTGCGGAAAAGCAAAACCATAAAATCGTACCGGACCCGGCGGCTGACAAAAGACGGCAAAACCCTGAATATCTGGCTGACCGCCAGCGCCTTAACGGATGAAAACGGTCAAATGGTTGAAATCGCGATCACGGAACGTGATCTGGACTGGTTGGCCGGAACACCGGAAGGGGTAGAGGTGGAAATTTCAAACAGCAAAGGACAAATGACAAAAGAAAGATAACAAATAAATGACAATGACCAAAATTAGAAATAAAAAGCATCTGTAGACTGAAAGCAGAACAGGAGAAAACAGTGTGGTCGAAACAAAGGAAAACAATCATCAGCTCGATAACAACCTGAGGGCGCTTGCCCAAGCGGCTTTGGAAGCCTCATCCCATGATGAAGACGATCTTTCACGGATTTCCCCCGAAAACAAGGAGAAGCTGATCCACGAGCTCCAGGTCCATCAGATTGAGCTGAAGATGCAGAATGAGGAACTCCGCCGGATACAGGGGAATTGAAAAGACACGGGATAAATATTCTCATCTGTATGATTTTTCCCCGGTCGGGTATTTTACATTGACTGAAAAGGGAATCATTGCTGAGGCCAATCTCACCATCTCTTCCATGCTTGGTGTAGAGCGGAGCACTTTGGTCGGAAAACCTTTCTCTCGTTTCATTTTGAAAGACGACCAAGACAGTTTCTATAAACACAGGCAGCGACTTCTGGAAACAGATGCCCCCCAATCCTGCGAGCTTCGGCTTGTTAAAAAAGACGGGGATGCGTTTTATGCCCGTTTAGAATGCACGGTCATTACAAAGAAAGGGCACGATGGTAAGCAGATCAGAGCGGCAGTAGGCGACGTCACCGAGCGCAAGCGTGCGGAGGAGGCACTGCGGGAAAGTGAAGAAAAATACAAATTCCTGGCCGAAAATATGATGGATATGGTTTGGATTGTTGGGCCGGATTTCCAAACTACCTACGTTAACCCCTCCATTGAGAGGGTGCTGGGCTTTACCCCGGAAGAGCGCAAACAACAGTCCATATTAGAAGCGGTGCCCCCTGATTCACTCAAAAAGTTACAGCAAAGATTCATGGAAGAACTCCAACGCGATAAAGAGGATGGAGCTGACTTGGATCGGTCCATTCTTATTGCGATGGAGTACTACCGAAAAGATGGCTCAACGGTCTGGATGGAGAACCGGGTACAGGGAATACGTGATTCAAAAAACGCCATTGTGGGAATGATGGGTATATCGCGAGACATCACGGAACGTCGCAAGGCCGAAGTGGCTTTGCGGAAGAGTGAAGAGAAGTATCGAAGCCTTTTTGAAAATGCTCCCATAGGTATATCCATTGTAGACGATGAGGGAAAAATTCTGGATTTCAATGATGCCATGTTGAGGCTCCACGGATACAGCAGAGAAGACCGGTTGGTCGTCGAACCAACAAGCGAATACTACCATAATCGGGAGGATAGGGAAAAGGTTATAGCTCAGCTTTCGAAAAACGGTTCAGTAAACGAAATGGAGGTCAAGTTCAACCGAAAGGATGGCGCCCCCTATGATGCAATCCTCAGCATGTTGCCCATCGAGATCGATGGCAAATCCTTATGGCATGCGATGATTCAAGACATAACCGAACGCAAAAAAAGTGAGAAAGCTCTGCGTGAAAGTGAGGAAAAGTTCAAGACTTTATTTGAATTTGCTCCTGATGCCTATTATTTAAACGACTTAAAAGGCTATTTTATAGATGGCAACAAAGCAGCGGAAGAGTTAATTGGTTATAAAAAGGAGGAATTAATCGGTAAGAATTTTTTAGAATTGAATCTATTAGCTCCAGAACAGTTACCGAAAGCAGTTGAACTCTTGCAAAAGCATATTGAAGGACAGACCGCGGGACCTGATGAGTTTATGCTTAATAGGAAGGATGGCAGTCAGGTCGCAGTGGAAATAAGTACCCTGATGACACAGATGAAAGGGCAGAGTGTCGTTATAGGTATTGCGCGGGACGTCACCGAGCGCAAGCGGGCGGAGGAGGAACTGAAAAAGAGCGAGGAGAAATACAAGCTTCTTGCCGAACACTCTGCTGACGTTATTTATAAAATTGATATAGCGACCGAACAATATGCTTATATCAGCCCTTCGATCGAGAGATTATTAGGTTATACGGTAGAGGAGGGGCTTTCTCTTAGTGTGAAAGATTCATTGACCGCGGAGTCATATATAAAACAACAGGCCGAACTAATAGAAACCCTTTCAAACAAGCGGACTACTTCCGCGATATGGGAACTTGAAACGGTTCATAAGGACGGGCATACACTGCCTGTTGAGGCTCATGTCAATCTTGTATTTGATGAGCAGGGAAACCCGGTGGAAATTCTGGGAGTGGCGCGTGACATCACAAAACGGAAGGAGGCAGAGCAAGAAAAACTAAAATTGGAAGCCCAACTCCTGCATGCGAAGAAAATGGAAGCGATCGGCGCCCTGGCAGGTGGGATTGCCCACGAATTCAACAACGCCCTCATGGGGATCGTGGGAAACGTGGAACTGCTTCGAATGGATTTGCCTGAAGATCAGGGAAAAGACAAATATCTTAATTCAATGAAGCATTCCGGTCACCGGATGTCCCGCCTGACGGACCAGTTGCTGGCCTATGCAAAAGGAGGGAAATATCAACCCGGAAATCTCGAATTGGGCGATTTTGTGCTAGAAACAGTTTCGATTCTCCGACATAAGTTCAATCCTGCCCTCAGGGTGGAAATGGCCTTTCCAAGAGATCTTTCACCTATCCATGCCGACCACACCCAGATGCAGATGGTCCTTTCTGCCATCCTGACCAATGCGGATGAGGCCATGGAAAGTGAAGGTATTATCAAGATAACTGCTCGAAACGCAGTCCTTGATAAGGGGTTTGTGGAAAAGTATCCTGGTCTCAAGCCTGGCCCCTATGTTTGCCTCACTATCGAGGATGACGGTAAGGGGATGGATAAGGAAACAAGAAACAAGATATTTGAACCCTTTTTCACCACAAATTGTCAGGGCCGCGGGATGGGAATGGCCGCTGTGTATGGGATTGTCAAGAATCATGATGGCTGGATCTATGTAGACTCTGAATTGGGAAGAGGCACTGTGGTTCAAATTCACCTTCCCGCGGTGGAGGTTAAGGTAAAAAAGGAGGAAAAACCAAAGCTTGAACCTGTCAAAGGTACAGGCACGATCCTGGTTATTGAAGATGAAGATGTGGTGCTTGAAGTCACCCAAGCGATGTTGGAGCGATTAGGTTACCGGGTTATGGCAGCCAGGACGGGGAAGGATGCCATCCATATAGCCGAAACCTTTGATGGGGATATCGATCTCGCTCTATTAGACATAAAACTGCCTGATATGGAAGGGGGAAAGATCTATCCGCTTATCATGGAATCTCGCCCGGAGCTTAAGGTGATTGTTTTCAGCGGCCATGCTATTGATGGTCCAGCCCGGGAGATCCTGGATGCAGGCGCCCAAGGCTTCATTCAAAAGCCGTTTCCACTTGCGGCATTGTCCGAGAAACTTAAGCACGTCTTGGAGGGGAAATAAACCATAGAATTAGTCCGATTTCTCTGAAAGCGTGATTGAAGCTTATCTATATAACCCCTCCGTTTTGAACACTCCAAATTCGCGCCCTTGCCGGATCAAATTTTCACCACAACATGAGCCCTCGCAAGAATCGGCCGATGATTACCGTCAACGGGACCGCGGAGATTCCGGGCATCCATCCGAGTACCTTGAGAGCGCGGATGCATGAGCTAGGGATCGTCCACCAGGAGACCAAAAGGCCGGATTAAGATCCGGTTCTCCCCAAAAGTCGCCCTCAATATATGGAGGTTCCACCAAATATTGAGGGCTAGCCCATCATTTAAACCTTTATCACGCTTCCCTCCTATTCCTATAACAAATCGTTATTAAAGGATTATTACATCCAAATCCCTTTCCGGAATTGTTGGCAGGCCCTTTGCAGATATAACGCCTTATCATAAACACGGTAGAGATAATGATTCTTACACCGCTGCCGACAACTTGCCAAAAGAGTTGGAAGAGGTCAATCATGGACAAGACATGCATGGACAAGACATGCAAACCGCTTCAGAGAAGGGGAGAGAGGAGTGTCTTTTGCTCTTACTACAAGGATTGCCTGGACCATGCGGTCCGGATGTCCTGGCCCTACTGGGATTGCGGTGGTTGCAGGCATAAGCTCGATCAGGGAGCCAGGCCGGAGATGAAGCTTGTCGGGGGGGATTCCGTTGGGCATTATGATCTGAGATTGAAACCCCGGGCATCCGCCGCGGTATTCCGAGCCGGTAGCGAATGTTAGGTAGTGCCCATCCATTAATTCTATTGTGGGCACTGCGGGTTTCCAATTCAGAAATGAGCAATTTTCCGCAAGATCAAGGAAAACAAGGGTTTTCGCGGAGACGTACGATAGTACGTCGCACAAGGAAACCCGCAGTTTGACGCCGACTTGTCCCGATTCCACCGGGGGATTGCGGAAAAGGGCCATTTATGGATGGAAACTAGGTATGGTAGAGCAGCCCTTTCAACAAGGTGACTCCTGAACGGTCCATAATTTGGAGCGAAAGCCTTTTCTGCTTATCATTTTTCTTGGGTTTCAGGTGTCAGTGTTCAGGACACCCTTAAAGTAAAAAGGACACTCCGTGAAAACGATCATTTCTAAGAGAGGCACGCCATGGATCGCGACATTCCCGAACAGATGCGGGTGGAGGAGAGACTTCAGCAGACCGAGGAGCGTATGCGGGCTATCGCGGACTCGGCCCGGGACGCCATCCTGATGATGGACCCGGAAGGCCGAGTATCCTATTGGAACCGGGCCGCGGAGCTCATTCTCGGCTACACAGAGGCCGAAGCGATCGGCCAAAACCTGCATGACTTGATCGCGCCTGCGCGTTTCCGCCCGGCGCACCAGGCCGCGTTCCCGGCATTTCGACAGACAGGTCGCGGAGCTGCCATTGGGAAAATGCTTGATTTGGAAGCCCGTCGAAAAGACGGCCGGGAAATATCGGTCGAGTTGTCGCTTTCCGCCGTCCAAATGAATGACGGCTGGCATGCGGTGGGCCTTATCCGAGACATCACCGATCGCAAAAAGACGGAGGAAAAATTGCGTGAGAAAGACCATCTTCTGTCTGAATCGCAGCGGCTTGGTCATATTGGCAGCTTTCTCTACGATAATATCACGAGGCAGATGTTTTGGTCGGAGGAGCTGTATCGCATTTATGGCGTTTCACCGGACACGTTCACTCCGACGGTGGAGTCCTTTTTAGGTCTGATACACCCTGACGACCGACCGGTGATGCAGGCGTCGATGACTGCCTTTGATGCAGGAGAGGAGCACATATTGGATTTTCGCATCAACATGCCCGACGGCACGATCCGCTTTATCAGGGGTTGGGGCGAAGCGGTCTATGATTCCGGGAATAGGCTGATCCATATTGCCGGGTTGGTCCAGGACATCACCGAGCGGAAACATGCGGAAGAAGAATTACAGAGATATTCCGTGGAACTTGCAAGGAACAATAGGGAACTTCAGGAGGCTCTTGCAAATGTGAAACAATTGACCGGCATGCTCCCCATATGCGCTTCATGCAAAAAAATACGGGACGACAAGGGATACTGGAGCCAGGTGGAATCTTACATAAGCCAGCATACCGAGGCTGTGTTCACCCATGGCATTTGCCCGGAGTGTGAGAAAAAAATGTATGAGGAATTAGATGACTTAATGAATGAAAGCAGATAAATGTGCATTTGTGGAGTGTTCACGGTATGTTAACTGATGGGCCTTGGCTGGTCCCGGCATGCTGACCACTAATGGCAGCTCATCGAGAACCAAGTTCGCCCTGATCGAGGCCGGGACCGCTCCGAGGGTTCTGGAATGCGTGATTCATAGGATCTCCACGTCCGTGGCGATTGTGGTACAGCTTCCGGCTCCTCCCAAACGTCCATTTGTCCGTGCAGGGTTTTCCCAAAATTTCCCATCAATATATGGAGGTTCCACCAAATGTTGAGGTCAGGTAAATCGATTCAACCTTGTCCACACTTCTACTCCATTGATCTAATAAATTGTTATTATCGATGGTAAGTAAACAAAGGCTTCCATAAAAAGCCTTTTGGAGGCTTTAGAGAGGAGGCTAAAATGCTTTGGACCATATTTGTAATTCTCTTAATTCTGTGGGGGCTGGGTTTGTTGACCGGGTACACGATGGGTGGAGTCATCCATGTCCTGCTGGTCATTGCCATCATCGTAGTGGTGATCCAGCTTATTCAAGGACGACGATTGTAACCATTTAAGATCTTGCCGGACAAGGTGAGATGTTTACAGAAAGGTGTGGACGATTCTTCAGTCTCAATTTGACCAAAAGCGCCTGACACATATTCTTGAAATGAAAAAAATCGACCCGAATTTCGCGGAAGGGAGAGGCATGGGGCAGGCTCCTTTTCGCCGCGGACAGGCCAATTTAGGGAATTGTGCGATGGAGACGACAGCATTGCCGGGAAAGCGCTCAAAAAAAGATCAACGAAATTGAGAAGACCGCGGGCAGGTGAAAGGAGAATTTGCTATGGCAGAGCGTGAAAAACCACAAGGGCATTTCTTCGTGGGGTTTTTAATAGGCGGCATTTTGGGTGCATTGGCAGGCATTTTCTTCACGCCAAAATCCGGAAAAGAACTGAGGTCTGATATCAAGGGGAAAGGGAACGAGGTTTTAAAGGATGGGAAGGAAATTTTAGCTGATGCCGGCACGAAAGCAAAAGAGATCATTAGGGAAGCTAAGCAGCAAGCGAAGGAGTTAAAAAAGGAAGCCGATCGGCATCTCTCGGAGGGTCGTCAGAAGGCGAAAGAGATTTTGGCCCGTGGTGAGAAAAAGGAGGCCGAAGCCGTCGAATCGGAGAAAGGAGACACAGGAGGAAAGGAAGTCTGAATGGGAAGGGGATGATTATGAATCCAACGTTAGCAGCGCTATTGACCACAAGTGTTGCTGTATGAACAGGTAGACATCTAATTTGTAAAGGAGAACGATTCATGAAAAAGCAATGTTTGAAAACAGTTCTGTCGGTCGCTGTAGGTTTGTTTCTCATCGGCTGTGTAACTGCAAAACCAAAGCCAGTCTCAACATTCAACGCCCTTAATTTGAACCCGATGTTAACGGGGGGTGACTATGCCCAGAAGGTGGATAATTTCATCGTCATTCTGGATAAGTCAGGGTCTATGGGCGAACTCTACAAGGGAGAGAAGAAGCTTGATTATGCCAAAGATATGGTGAGCCGGATGAATCAAACTATTCCCGACATCAAGGCAACCGGCGCCCTGAGGGTTTTCGGCCGATTGGCCGTTTTTAGTCAGAACTTCACCGAACTTATGTGGGGGCCGGCAGCCTATTCGAAGGCAGGACTTGATGAAGGCCTCAACAAAGTCGGATGGGCCCGAGGAGACAGCCCCCTGAATATCGCCCTGGACGCAACAACTCAGGATTTCAAATCGGTTGAAGGCGACATAGCTGTTATTATTTTCAGCGATGCGAACAAAGAGTATATGAACTATGATGCGGTAAAAAAGGCGGCAATGAGTTTGAAAGGCCAGTACGGAGACAGGATCTGTATTTATCCGGTCCAGATAGGGGACGATCCCGAGGGTCAAAAGCTTCTTCGGCAGTTGGCGGAGGACGGTCAATGCGGATTTTTTACAAATGCCGACCAGATCGCATCCAGCCAGGGAATGGCGGATTTTGTAGCCAACATTTTCATGAAGAAGGTCCCGCCAAAACCGGCAATGGCTGAAAAAGTGGTGGAGGAAAAAATTGTCGTCATTCTTGATTCTGATGGCGACGGGGTGCCTGACAACCTGGACAAATGTCCGGGGACCCCCAAGGGCGCTAAAGTGAACCAGTTTGGTTGCTGGGCTCTCGGAAATGTGCTTTTTGATTTTAACAAACATAACATCAAACCGCAATTTTACGGGTTCTTAGATGAAGCCGCAGTGGTATTTGAGAAGAATCCGTCCATCAAGGTGCAAATCGAAGGAAATACGGATAACATCGGGACAGCAGCCAACAACATGAAGATCTCTTTAGAAAGAGCGAAAGCTGTTATGAACTATCTCATCAAAAAGGGCGTTGCCAAAGACAGACTTTCGGCCAAGGGATATGGTTTCACAAAACCGATAGCCACCAATGCGACAAAGGAAGGCAGGGCCCTCAACCGGAGGGTCGAACTGACGCCCATTCCTTAGGAATTTGTCAAATTGGGCGAGGGTGCGCAGGATATGGCCGGGGTTGGGCAAAAAAAACCCGACCCCGGCTATGTAGCATCCTGAACCCCGCGGTAAGATGAAAAGTCAGGGGCAGCCATTAAACGGATAGAATAGATTGTTGTTGACAAGCGCAAGCGGCGTTTGTAAAATTAGTGAACTACGGTTGTGGTCTTTTGAGAAGGATGTGAACCATGCAGAGAATTGCAAGGGTCATTGCAACGAAAGAAGATGCTGTCTGTCAGGTCATGTCCCGAACACCCCCTGATTCCTTCGACAAACCCTTTCCACTCTTGGCCAACATCGCATTTGATTTCCTCCTGACTTTGTGGACCACTTCGCCCATGCTCTTCATAAAAGCCCCCTTATCACCATCACCTCTGTCTGCCGGCCCCACTTCCATGACAGGCGAAACAATAGGCGAATATATCGACAACCCAACGATCACTACGAAGTTAACGGGGAAATAGTCAAACAGCGGGACGCTCCTTATCTGAATATCGACGTGACGACAACACAGCAAGATGTTGTTCTCCAGAGTTTTCTAAATAACAGACGGAACGAAGATCGGGTTGCAGAAAGATCAGGCAAAACAGAGGCGTTAAATCCGTTATGAGCCTCTTGAAGATGGAAGAGGAAAAGTAAGGTCTGTACGATAGTATGGGGCGCCCTCCTGTGAGGGAAGGTTTACAAATTCGAAAAAAAATGGAGGGAGGGCTTAAAAATGTTTCATACAAAAAAGATTCTTAACCGACTGATGACCTTTAGTCTTTTGGTAAGCGTGGGATTTGTTGCGCTTCTTTTACATGGCCTCCCCGGCATTGGCCGCGACTGCACCGCCACTGGGTGCGGCGGATAGCTTCGGGGTCCTGGCTGCCTTGTCGATGAGCGCCGCCGGCGCTGGTACCACCGTCATCGGTGATCTGGGCCTCAGCCCGGGTCTCGCGGTCTCAAGAACCGGTCCTTGGGCGGTGACAGGCTCGCAATATTTTGGCCCACTTTCTCTGGCCGCGACTGCCCAGGGCGCTGCCTTGAGTGCTTTCAACAACCTGGCAGGTCAGGGTTCCAATGGGCCGTGGAGTGCGAGCCCGTGGAGCCCGGCGCCGGGTGTGTGGACTGTAGCCTCCGACACTACGTTTACTGGAACCATCACTCTCACCGGCCTCGCCACTGATGTCTGGGTTTTCCAAGTTGGGCGCGACATGGTGTTCACTGGCTCGGTAATCATGGCCGGCACTGCAAACCCCTGCAATGTGTTTTGGCAGATCGGCCGAGACGCGACCATCGCTTTAAACAGTACATTTGTAGGAACTCTCATTGCGTCGCGCGATATCACCCTGGTCTCAGGCGCAACCGTTGACGGCCGAATCATATCGCTCAATAGCTCTTTGACGACGGACGGCAACACCGTCACCGCGTGTTCCCTGCCGCCGCCGCTGCCGGGTTCGATCACGATCAACAAGACGGCTGTGGGCGGCGACAATACCTTCGGGTATACGGGCACCGCAGCGCTCGGCGCGCCGTTCAACATCATTACGTCCGGCGGCGCGGGCAGCCATGGAACGACGACGGACCTCCCGGCCGGCGCGTACACCGTGACCGAATCGACGATGCCGGCGGGGTGGGTGCGGACCGGGTTGGTCTGCACGGACTCCACGGCCGGATCGACGTTCACCTATTCCGGCGCGCAGGCGAATATCGCCCTCGCCGCGGGCGGAACCGTCACCTGTACTTATACCAACAACCTGAACCTGTCGCCACCGGTGGCGTCCATCCCCACGCTTTCCGAGTGGGGAATGATAATCTTCATGGCGCTTATGGGGCTTGGGGCCATTTATTATCTGAGGAGAAGGAGGATAGACATTTAAGCTGAGGCTTTTTTTAGAGAAACATAGCGAGTACGACGAAATGTCGTCTGGTGAAATGAGGAGCCCCGTGCAAAAGCACGGGGCTCCTTCTATTCAATAGACCCTATTTTCACCTTCAGTTTTTACCTTTTCCCTTCCCTTTATCTTTACTTTTTCCGTTACCTTTCTCTTTGCCCTCTCCTTTATCCATATCATTGTCATCGTAAATATCGTTGCCCTGCTTCAGGGCATGGAATTCCTTTGATCCGGGTTTTATACCCAGGCTCTTCGCAAGTGCACCCCAGCCTTTTCCTTTTTCAGATCTGTATTTCTCAATCACGTATTCCGTTGGCTTTGCCGATATTTCTCCAAATCGAAATACCATATAGGCATCCGCGGGGCTTTCAACATTGCTGAGTACGGCATTGATCTGTGCATCACCCAAATTGAATCGAGCAGCAAGTCTTGTCCTGAATCCTGATGGATCAGCTTCAGCGCTGATATTAAGATCCGTCATCCAGTCAAAATCGCCTGCTGCCCCTGTTACTGCTGATGAAAAAGGCAAGAACAGTACTGAAATCATGAACAATACCCTTTGCGGTTTCATTGCATCCTCCTTTCCCCCACATCAGGATCAAAGTGGCTTTTTGGTTATTCTTCCAAGCCTTCCCTATAGCCTCGTTTAAACTCGGATTTCGCCTTTTTAAAACTGTTTTTATACATATCCCAGATGGTTTCCGCTCCTTGCTTGAGATCCTCCCAGGTATTTTCATTCGCATCACGGATCGTTGTAAGCGTTTGTTGTGCCTCTTCCACGTTTTGACGAAGCTCTTTGATCTGCTCCTCGTACTTGATTTTCGTCTTTGCATCCGCCTCCGAGGTTTCTTGGTCCAACCTGTCAAGATCCTTACCCCATTCGTCAAGCTGCGTTTTGAGCTTTTCCAAATAGGCCTCTCTGGTAGTCATGATCAATCCTCCCGCTATTTGTTCTTGTATGCTTGATCTTGCTTTTGGGCTTGCCGGCGATCTCGCCCGTTTTTTGCCTCTCTCCTATCGTGACCGGGATCATGTTTATTGCTGTGCAAGTAGCCTGCCAACAATCAATGAACATTAAACGATTAAGTCATAGACTGAGAAATCAAAAGGCTTGAAAATTTGTTTTCATTGAAGGCAAAGGTCCCTCAATATATGGAGGTTCCACCACATATGGAGGGCTAACCAATCATTTCAAGCTTCTACATGGTTCTCTCCTATTCATATAACCAACCGTTATTAAAGGATGATGACAGCCTCTTGCTTTTTGCCGGTTGTTGGCAGGCCCTTTGCAGATACCCTTTGCAGATACAATCTGCATGATCCTGGTCACCATACAAAGGAGGAATACCATGAAATCGAGCAAGAAAGGCTAAGCGGAAGGCAGGTTTCACGAAGTAAAGGGAAATAGTGACGTAAACGCGTACGACGTGAGGTATTCAGTCTGAATAGTCAAGAAGGCAAAAACAAAACATTTCAACAAAAAGGAGAACGTACAATGAAAGCAATACATTCCGCGGTTCTGACGGCAGCCGCATTCGCTCTGCTGGCGATCAGCGTGCCTGTGCA
>CAVVEP010000004.1:0-7091 GCA_963747015.1 uncultured delta proteobacterium | reverse complement strand
GTAAACTATGGGAAGAGTAACTAAAAGGGCCGGCAATATTCCTCCATTTATTGTGATGGAGATCCTTGAAAAGGCCCACGAAATGGAAAAGGAAGGGCGGAACATCATTCACCTGGAAATCGGCGAGCCTGATTTTCGCACCCCAACCTGCATATGCGATGCCGCCGCGGAGGCCATCGCGCGGGGAGAAACCCATTACACCCACAGCCTCGGGATCATTGAGTTGCGGGAAGCGATCTGTGATTCCTATTACCGGCAGTATGGCGTGACCGTTACACCCGATCGCGTCATTGTCACTTCCGGGACATCTCCGGCGCTTTTCATGCTCTTTTCCGCTCTCCTGGAGGCGGGAGACGAAATGATCATGTCTGATCCCCACTACCCCTGTTATCCCAATTTTGCGGAATTCCTGGGGGCAAGGGCCGTGCCCGTGAAAGCGGAAGAAACGGACGCCTTCCAGATGGAACCCGATCTCATCAAGAAGAGCATCGGGCCGCGCACCAGGGCGGTGATCATCAATTCTCCATCAAATCCCACGGGGAACCTCCTCTCCCCGGACCGGATGGAGGCGATCGCCGAAATCGGGCTTCCCGTTGTTTCCGATGAGATCTACCACGGTCTTGTTTATGGTGAAAAAGAGCATTGCATCCTGGAATATACGGAAGACGCCTTTGTGCTGAACGGGTTTTCCAAGCTCTTTGCCATGACCGGCTGGCGTTTGGGATACATCATTGCGCCGTCGGATTTTATTCGGCCTTTGCAAAAGGTGCAGCAGAATTTTTTCATCTCCGCCGGCAGTATCTCCCAGTGGGCAGGCGTTGCAGCGCTTACCAGCGCCCAGGAAGATGTCAGGAAGATGAAAGAAACCTATGACGAACGGCGCAGGTTCATGATCAAGCGGGTGAGAGAACTGGGTTTCGGCCTTCCGGTGGAGCCTTCCGGGGCGTTTTACATGCTGGTTAATGCAAAACACCTTTCCGGCAATTCCTATGATCTGGCCTTCGACATCCTTGAAAAAGCAGGTGTCGGGGTCTCTCCGGGAATCGATTTCGGAAAGAACGCGGAAGGTTTTCTGCGGTTTTCCTGACGCAAATTCCCTCGAGAACATCAAGGAGGGGCTGGATCGCCAAATTTTAATCCTCGAAATATTAGATATATTCCTGTGGGTAAAATTTTCGCCTTTCTTGACCTCGAACAAAATTGAACATTTTGAAACTGCCTCTATATGCTTCAGCAAGGTAAACTATGGGAAGAGTAACGAAAAGGGCCGGCAATATTCCTCCATTTATCGTGATGGAGATCCTTGAAAAGGCCCATGAAATGGAAAAGGAAGGACGGAATATCATTCACCTGGAAATCGGCGAGCCTGATTTTCGCACCCCAACCTGCATATGCGAAGCGGCCGCGGAGGCCATCGCGCGGGGAGAAACCCATTACACCCACAGCCTCGGGATCATTGAGTTGCGGGAAGCGATCTGTGATTCCTATTACCGGCAGTATGGCGTGACCGTTACACCCGATCGCATTATTGTCACTTCCGGGACGTCTCCGGCGCTCTTCATGATCTTTTCGGCTCTCCTGGAGGCGGGCGACGAAATGATCATGTCTGATCCCCACTACCCCTGTTACCCCAATTTTGCGGAATTCCTGGGGGCGAGGGCCGTGCCCGTGAAAGCGGAAGAAAAGGACGCCTTCCAGATGGAACCCGATCTCATCAAGAAGAGCATGGGGCCGCGCACCAGGGCGGTGATCATCAATTCTCCATCAAATCCAACCGGCAACCTTCTCTCGCCCGACCGGATGCAGGCGATCGCGGAAATCGGTCTTCCCGTTGTTTCCGATGAGATATACCACGGTCTTGTCTATGGTGAAAAAGAGCATTGCATCCTGGAATATACGGAAGATGCCTTTGTGCTGAACGGGTTTTCCAAGCTCTTTGCCATGACCGGCTGGCGGTTGGGATACATCATTGCGCCGCCGGATTTTATTCGGCCTTTGCAAAAGGTGCAGCAGAATTTTTTCATCTCCGCCGGCAGTATCTCCCAGTGGGCAGGCGTTGCAGCGCTTACCAGGCCCAGGAAGATGTCAGGAAGATGAAAGAAACCTATGACGAGCGGCGCAGGTTCATGATCAAGCGGGTGAGAGAACTGGGCTTCGGGCTTCCGGTGGAGCCTTCCGGCGCCTTTTACATGCTGGTTAATGCAAAACACCTCTCTTCAAATTCCTATGATCTGGCCTTCGACATCCTTGAAAAAGCAGGTGTCGGGGTCTCTCCGGGAATCGATTTCGGAAAGAACGCGGAAGGTTTTCTGAGGTTTTCCTACGCAAATTCCCTTGAGAACATCAAGGAGGGGCTGGATCGCATTGAAGAGTATCTGCGTTCCCTTTAACGTGTCCAGGGAATGCTCCCTTTTTGGGATTCGTGAAATTTTCGAAGTACGAATCTTTCGGGGAAATCCGGGGTCCAGAAGATAGCTCCCGCTGTTTTTCAGAAAATCGTCCACAAGGCCTTGAAAGCTCTTATCTTTGTCTTTTTCATGAATAAACTTTCTCTCCCGAATCACTTCGAAAAGCACGGTCTGGCCCAAGGCTTCCATCAATTCAGCAACACGGATTGTCCGGAGATCTTCCGGTGTGAACATCCCTTCTTCAATGCGAATCTTGGCCCTGAAAAGGCTCTTTAACTCCCAGATATCTTTTGTGATATTGTGGGATAGATCGTGAATTTCAAGCAGGTTGCCCCCTGCAATGGGGACCGTTTTTATTGGTTTTTCCATATTCTCCGTTCCTGCTATAACATCTTCAGCAGCCGTTGATGGATATTGTCAAAGCCGCCATTGGACATGATCAACAGGACATCTCCCCGTTTTGCCGTGTTTGCCATGCCTTCCAGCAGACTGTCGGTATTTTCAAAATAATAGGCGGACTTTTTCCTTCCCCGGAGATCAGCTCACAAGCCGGCGGGATGAAAAACGTTCGGCTTCCGGAATTTTCTCCATGAGGGGCGGTTCCGGGATCATGATCACATGGGCCATATCAAAGGCTCGGGCGTAAGTCTCCTGAAAGATGTTGCGTCTGCTGGAATTGGACCTGGGTTCAAAAACGGCTATCAATCGTCGATCCTTAAATTTTTCTCTCACAGCCCGGATGGTCTCTCTTACGGCCGTGGGATGATGGGCAAAATCGTCCAGGATGAGGATGCCGTTTTTTTCTCCCACAATCTCTTGTCTTCTTTTCACTCCCCTGAAGGTCTTCGCGGATTCCAAAAGCCGATCGGGCGGGATGCCCAGGACATGGGCCAAGACGGTTGTCGACAGCAGGTTGCAGACGTTATGCCTGCCATAAACAGGCGTTTCCAGCGTGAGGTATTTAGCGCCGTCTTTCACGACGGTTACTCTGGTTGATTTATCATCCGTAACCAGATCAGCCGGCTGCCATCGGTTTTTACTGGAAAAGCCGTAGGTCTCCACCCTGCACTTGGCTGCTTTTATTTCGGATGCCGTGGTTGGATCATCCCCGTTGGCGATAAGCACACCTTCCGGCGGGATGATCCCGATCAGTTTTCTGAAGCTCCGTACCACGTGATCCAGGTCCCGGTAGATGTCCGCGTGATCAAATTCTATGCCCGTAAGGATGGTTGCCCATGGCTTGTAGTGGAGGAATTTGGGACCTTTGTCGAAAAACGCCGTATCGTATTCGTCTCCCTCTATGACGAAATAGCGGCCGGTTCCTGACTTGAAATTTTTTTTGAAATTGAGCGGGATGCCGCCTATCATGAATCCTGGGTCCATGTCGGCTGTCTCCAGCGTCCATGCCGCCATGGAGGCGGTGGTCGTCTTCCCGTGCGTCCCGCTGATTACAATGGACCGCTTGTCTTTCAGGGCAAAATGTCCAATGGCCTGGGGAAAGGACAGATAGGGGAGCCGCAGACGCTCTAATTCCATCGCCTGCGGATTGTCTCTACTCACCACATTTCCCACGATAACCAGATCGGGCGCGGGATGAAGATGCCCGGGCAGATATCCTTCAAGGACCGGGATGTCAAGGGAGTGGAGCAGATCGCTCATGGGGGGGTAAATGTTTTTGTCGGATCCGGTTACGATATATCCTTTTGCTTTGAGCATTCCGGCAAGCGAAGCCATGCCGGTGCCGCAAATGCCCATCAAGTGAATATGATGAAGGTTTTCGGGTGCATTATTCAGGGAGGCTGAAAGGCCTCCCGGGTTTGGGTGATTTTCGCATTCAGGCAATGTTTCCAAGACCTCCCGGCAAACAGTTTGGGTCGAAAAAATTAATGAAAAAATACTTGATGTTCTATTTTTGATGTTCTATACTTCAAGATTCTTAAAATTTCCATATTAAAGGAGTCTCCCATGTCGAGAGTATGTGATATTTGCGGCAAGAAACCTGTTGTTGGATACAGTGTAAGCCATGCCCATAACAAAACCAAGAAACGCTGGTATCCCAATCTTCAAAGCGTGAAATGTATCCGAGACGGACAAACGGTCAGAATTCGGGCATGCACAGGGTGTATAAAATCCGGGCATGTGGTAAAACCAAAAAAAATCGTTGTCCAGGCAACGTAAAGGTCCTTCTGTTTTGTCCAATGTTTTCGAAACGACCTCTTTTTCGCCGGTTCTTCCCATGGCCGGCAAAAAGGGGCGTTTTGAAGCTATTCCTTCCGTTTAGACCCTCTTCACGATCAACACGCTTCTCACCTTTTTCAAGGCGCCCATGATTTCCTGAAGTTGACGATAGCTTTGCACCTCAATGGTAAACAGGGCAATCCCCTTGTTGTCCTCTGTACTCTTGGCTTCAACATGGATGATATTGGCGTCTTTCTGACTGATGACCATGCTGACGTCCGCCAGCATTCCTTTTCTTTCTATACTGATGATTCTTAATTTAGCCGTATAATCCTCTTTATCGGAGGTGTCCCAAGTGACATCCACGAGGTGATCGGAATCGATATCTTTTAGTTGCGTGCATGTCTTTCGGTGGATCGAAATCCCTCTCCCTCTGGTGATGAATCCCACAACTTTTTCCCCGGGCAGAGGGTTGCAGCAGTTGGCAAAACTGACCAACATGTCGCTCATCCCGTCAACCTTGATGCCGTGGTCTTTCCTGGGCCGTTTCAAACGGCTGACCACTTTGCCCACAATGCCCCGGGGTTTGTCCTTTTCGATGCCTAATCTGGTCTTGAGCCTCGTGATGATCTGTTTTGCTGAAATCTTGCCGAAGCCTATCTGGGCGATCAGTTCTTCGGTGGATTGAAAGGAAAGTTCCGTGGCCACCTCCGCCACATATTCGCTTTTCAACAGGTTTGTGATGGGGATATGCTCCTGTTGCAGGGCCTTCTCCAGGATGCTCTTGCCGAGGTTTATGCTGTCTGCTTTCTCTCCGGTCTTGATCCAGTGCCTGATTCTGGTCTTGGCTTTGCTCGTGTTAACGAAGTCAAGCCAGTCTTTGCTCGGGTGTTGTTTCGGCGAGGTAATAATTTCAACGATGTTTCCCGTTTCCAGTTTGCAGCGGATGGGAACCATCTTTCCGTTGATTTTGGCCCCCATGCATTTGTCGCCCACTTCCGAGTGTACACTGTAGGCAAAGTCCACGACGGTGGCGCCTTTCGGGAAAGCCTTGACCTCTCCGTTTGGAGTGAACACATAGACTTCATCGGGGAAAAGATCCATTTTCACCGTGTCTAAGAATTCCAGAGGGTCCTGCAGGTCCTTCTGCCAATCCAAGAGTTGTTTCAGCCATTCGAACTGCGACTCGTCCGTCTTGCCGGCGCCGCGTCCCTCCTTGTATCTCCAGTGGGCCGCAATGCCGGATTCCGCAACCCGGTTCATATCCCAGGTCCTGATCTGAACTTCCATCCTCTCTCCAAAAGGTCCGATCACGGTTGTATGCAAGGATTGATACATATTGGCCTTGGGAACGGAGATATAGTCCTTGAATCTTTTCTGAACCGGTTTCCAGAGGGAGTGGATATGACCCAACACCTCATAGCATTCCTTGATGGAATTCACGATGACCCTGAATGCGATAACGTCGTAGACCTGGTTCACATTCAGATTCTGGTCGATCATCTTCTTGTAAATGCTGTAAGAATGCTTCTGTCTTCCCGTAATAGTCGCCTGGATGCCCACTTCGGTCAACTTTTCGGAGATCCGCTTTATGACTTCCTTTATAAATGTGTCAATTTCATCTTTTCTTTGGGAAGTCTCGTTTTTGATCTTTGTGTAGATTTCAGGTTCCAGATAATAGAGGCACAGGTCTTCCAGCCCCGATTTAATCCAGTGAATACCCATTCTTCCGGCCAGAGGGGCGTAAATATCCAGTGTCTCTGTGGCAATCAGCTTCTGTTTCTTTTCCGACTGGAAACCAAGGGTCCTCATATTGTGCAGCCTGTCCGCCAGTTTTACCAGGATCACCCGGATGTCGTTGGACATGGCCAGGATCATCTTCCTCACATTTTCAGCCTGCCGTAATTCACGATTCTTGAAGTGGATCTTGCTGATCTTCGTGACCCCGTCCACAATATTGGCGGTCTCTTCTCCGAAGAGGTCCGTGATTTCTTGCAGATCGGCGGGTGTATCCTCGATGACGTCGTGCAAAAGTCCCGCCGCAATGCAGACGACATCCATCTTCAGCTGTGTGAGAATATAGGCCGCTTCCAGGAGGTGGGACAGATAGGGCTCTCCGGAAAGCCGGATCTGGCCCTGATGCACCTTGGCGGAATAGACATAGGCCTTTTCGATGATGTCTATATCCGCCTTGGGATGGTATTCAAGTACCTTGGAGGTAATGTCAGTTAAGCGAATCATACAGGGCTTTTATTCTGTCTTTCATGTGAGAGGCGATGTCGGATATGGGGATCAAAATGTTTTCCGTTTCGGTCCTTTGTTTTACTTCAACAGTCCCTGTCTTGATTCCTCTGGATCCTACCGTTATCCGAAGCGGGATGCCTAAAAGGTCGGCGTCTTTGAATTTTACTCCCGCCCGCTCATCCCGATCGTCCAGGAGGACATTCATGCCTGATTCGGAGAGGTCGGCGTGAATCTTTTCAGCGGCTTCCGTCACAGCCGCGT
>CAVVEP010000003.1:0-36805 GCA_963747015.1 uncultured delta proteobacterium | reverse complement strand
CAAAACTGTCCGAATAACACTCTTCCCTTGCGAAAAGGCAGAAGTGTTGTTAGAATAAAATCAAAAAACAAATAATATTCAGGCACTCGCATCATCAGTTCCCATGGAGCCACTGTTTCTGAACGGAGAGTATATGAAGAGGGAGAGTTCTAAATCCATGGGCGAGAAAAATAACTCAGATGCCATGCTCCCAGGAGAATGATTTCAAGAATATGCCCGGCGGTGTCAGAGGCAAATACTGCAAGGATTACCGTGCCGGTCATACGGTCAAGATTCACAAAAAAGACGGTAGCACTGAAATCAGGCGCTTCACGCTTGAGGAGGGGGCAGTCATGATAGAACCCGATGTTAGAGAATATTTCCCCGATTCGGAGGCGGTCAACCGTGCCTTGCGTTGCCTCATACCGTTACTGTCTCAACAAAAGTATTCGAACCAACGAAAGCAGAGTGGTCGGAAATAACCTTCCTCGTTATTCGCAATTTATTCACTGAATCAATGTGTTTTAGGGGAACGTTTTTGATTGGCGTGACAAACGCAATTTTACGATCGTTTCTTCCTTTCAAATATCCTGGATATGGCGGAAGTCCTTACACCCAATTGCAGTGTGGTTTCGACCCCGGTAACTCTAAAATTTTCGACAAACTCTCTGGCCAATTGTGCCGCTAATCCGGAGGGGGGCCATCCCCGGCGACTTCCCCCTCTTGCACAAGGGTGAACTTAAGACGGATATGCATGGCGAAAATATTTGTCTCTACTTCTTCGGCAAGATCCCCAAAACGCGAACCTACATTTTTTCGATCATATTGATCGTTCACTATGTTTTTTTTCTATCCCCGAACAGTGACATGATGCAGGGTACCCGGGAAATCCAATCCGGCCTGTATAGACATGAAATTTTATCGCTTTGCCCTCATGTATTTCATCCACCACAGAGGGCCAACCACATTTTGTCACGTTAGTCAACAACGTCCCGTAAATCCTCCAACAAGACGAGCAATACCCCATCTTTTTCTTTTGTTAAGTCCCCAGCTATCCTGCGGATGTCCAATGAATAGTCTGTTATTGCCTTTTCAAATCCCGCAAATACTGCACCAGGGAATGCACCAGCGTGGAAGGATTGTCGATCCCGGAAGTCCGATGGAACTGTTCCAAACGCTTTGCATTTGTGATGGCGATATCCAGCTTGTCCCGAGTCATGCCAAAGATGCCCCGGGTTCCTTTCCGGTACTTGGGAACATATTTCCTCAGTTCCTCAATAACTCTGGAACAGATGGAATCGCCGGGAGGAGCATTGAACGGCCTGGTGGTATAGGTAAAATGCAGCAGCAGCCAAAACTCGAAACAGGGAACGGAGGGTATGGCGAACATCCTGGCTCCTTTGCCCAATCTGGCGCGGTGTATTCTGTCCAGGGCAGCATCGTACGTGGTGTGCCTGTCCCGGTCGAAGACACAATAAATCCGATCAAATTCCGGTTCCCGTCGAAATGTTTCGATGGCGAAATTGACGACACTGAGAGGATCGGCTCCGAGGCCACAAATCCTCACATTGGCATTGCTCAAGCGAGAGGCCCTTTTCAATTCATCGAAATAGTTCGGTTCTGTTTTCCCTCCTTCGCAAACGATGAGAATAATATCGTATGGATCTTTCATCGCCCGTCGGCGACGCAACAATGAGGCCTTACGCTCCTTTTTCTTATGGAACAGGTTGTCGGTGCCCATCAGAATCCCAATTCGCCCGGAAACGGCAGAGCGCCATACCTTCCGTATAAATAGCCTTTTTGCAGTGCCTCGCCCTTTCGTGGTTTATAATCCGACAGTGGATAGAGCCGGGTGGCATTTTCCGCATCCTTTTCGACAAACCATACCTGATCCCTTCGCATGAGAGATTGGTCCAGGACGGTGGTGTCGTGAGTGTCAAAAACCAATTGGGCGTTGTGCCGGTTCGTTTCAGGGTTATGGAGCAGTTTCAAAAGGAAACGGACCAGATGCGGATGGAGATTCGTATCCAGTTCATCCACAAAGAAGACACGTCCTTTGTCCAGAACGTCCAGCCATGGGCCTGCCAGTTCGAAGAGTTTTCGAGTGCCCGCGGATTCTTCGTCAAAATCAAGGGGCACGTCTTCGCCGTTGTCGGAAGATGGATGCATGAAAAGGAGTCGGGTCAACTTCTTTCCCTTAAAGTCTGTGGCGATTTCTTCTTTCATGGTTTGTGGCATCTCGTTGGGCAAATCTTCCATGGAGAATTCCTTCTTCTGCAAGGAGATATCTGGAATAGACAAATCGGCTGAGTTCAGAAACGCGAGAATCTTCTTTTTTTTCTCTTGCTGCTCACATTCTCCGATGCTGAAGCCAGGGTGAATGGTTTCCGTTTCTTCAAGAACAAACAGCTTTTTATCAAACCAGTTGAATACCGGCTTGAGCTGTTCATTGTTCAACTGAATCGCGGTTGAGAGAAAAAGTGCATTGCCCCTGGTGGCCTCCTGCCAGATCTTACGGCTGCCGGTGAACCTGGGGCCAAAGTACCACTCGTCTTTGTGCGTTTCCGGGCTATAACTGCGTTCAAACCACTTTTGCGGCCTCCCTTCTGGATAGGCAAACAACCATTCCCCGGTCACCCGTCTGGAATCAGCGGAAAAACCATACTGATAACGGATTCCCCCCTGGATGAAAAGGACCTCAAATTCCGAAGGTTTCCGGCTGCTTTCCATTTTAAACAAGAAAGGCCTTACGTCAATTCGTTCACCTTCCTGGCTTTCTTTGGCGGATGACAAGACAAATCTCTTCATAAAACCGATCGCCTGGATCAGATTGCTCTTACCCGCAGCGTTTGGCCCGTAAACCACGGCTGAGCGAAGAAGGCGTGGCAGACTTGATACGGGTGAGATGAAGGTATTCTCTTCCTGTAATTCGGCATCAGTACTTGCCGTCAGCGTAAGACGCTGAGGTGTCAGGAACGACCGATAATTGGTGACACTGAATTCGATAAGCATGACAACCCTCTCAATCTGATTAGGCACAGATTATCGCACAAAATCCGCACAAATCAAGTTAAAAATAAACGACAGCCCTCTATTTCCATTTCCTCGTCAGAAAGTAGCGCTGATATTAGCCGGATTTTTGACCAGAGTGCGAGTTAAAGGGAAAAATAACTGAAGAACATTTGGCGATGTGGAATAGATATCGGGTCACATTTCTGACATTCAGGAGCCGCTGGGAAATAATGATGTACGAACGACCATGATCTATACCCGCACAATCCGAAGCCGAACTATCAAAGAGGCCAAAACCCTCTCGATTTCTGATTTCTCTTTGAATTGCAGCTTAATACAAAAGCCTTGAGAGGATCTCTTGGAAGCTTTGCCAAGGGATGTCTGATTTGGAACCCAGACCCTATCGGATGTCAATTTTTCCGACATTTTCTACAAGCCGGAAACTGACGGTATCGGAGAGTGGCGGGTTTTGCGGGCGGTTTGTTGAAATGGCCAGCCAAATCGCTCACGGTTTCGACGGCGAGGACTTGGCCCGTGTCGGGAGCAGCTGTCCGGAGTATTTCATTGCCGGTGTGGTGGCCAGTTTCTGAACGATTTTCAATAATGATAACGTGCTTGCACAAAATCGACTCTATCATGCCCAACAACATAGACCAGCCGATGTTCTTGCGTTATTCGACGGGACCAGACACCGGATCCAAGAAACCTCAGAGGTTCAGGTTTACCGATGCCCTGAAAAGGGTCTCGCATAATCGCTTCGACCAATTGGAAAATACGGAGCGCTGTTTTACGATCAGTCTCCACCCAATACCGAAGGTCCTCTCTGAATTCCGGCTGAAATATAGATTCTCTCGGCTTTTTGCTAATGGATGCTTTCTGATCACTTTTACTCAAATCCAACCTCGTTCCGAAGGTCGTCAATCGTTTGAGGGGAACCGGTTCCTTTATGAACTCTATCCAGTGCCGTTTGGAGTCGCTTTGCATTTTTGGGTGATCGAAGCAGGTGTGCGGTTTCGAGTACACCAGCCAACTCGTCGGCGGTTATCATGGCGACATCTTCCCCCCCGCGTCGCTGGATAATAACAATTTCACGGTTCTTGGTGACTTCATCCAATAAAGAAGCCAAGCTTGCCCGGGCCTGAGTGTATGTTGTCTGTATTGCCATCTGTGCCTCCTGGTTCATGTACAGACATACAGTACATACCACAGGTAATGGTGTCAATATAAAAGACCTCACACCTCGAAGGCTGTGTCCTGCCGACGCAAACATCAAAAACAAGGGGTTGTGCGGAGCCTTAGGACTATACGTCGCACAAAAAGCCACGCAGTTTTATCCGCCTCCGGTGGATTGACGCTGATTCGTCCCGAGCCAAGCCGGGATCGCGGCCTCCGGTCGGAGGGAAAAAGGCCATTTATGGGAATAAGAATGGACTGGGATGCCCCTTTGCAAAGATGAATAATTAGTCCGGGCAAGACAATAAGGTCTTCAAGAAGAAAAGTACATGATCGGAAGAAAATGCCTACCTACAAATACAAAAACGGGCGGAAATGACCACATTGTGTCAATTTGTCCGACGGATAATGGAATTCTGACGCTGCATCAAAAAATGAGGTTCTTACATGAAAATGCGTAAGGTGCTGTTATTATTTTTATTCCAAAATAGTTGATCGACTCATGCGGTTTGCGCATGTTTCTTGCAGTCAATAATATCAAATCTTAAGGAGGACATCCAATGACAACAAGCGGCATATCTCAGGCGGGAATGAAGGTTTTGGCGTATTTTCTCCGGGAGCCGTTTCTTGAAATTGAACTTCGTCTTTTTTTAAGTGCCAACGATCGACTTTAACACCTACGGATAAACCGGGTGCGGGATAAATCCCCACAAAGGTTAAAATCAAAAAAGAAAGTTGGGATGGCACTTAATTGAAAGGTTTCTCGGGTGCGCGTGCATCTTTTCCATGCGATCTTCAAGAATAAAAGAAACAGGTTGCACTGAAGAAAACAACGGCATTTCAGGAAGCCATTTTGACCATCACCCTGTTGGCTAATCAACGATCAGATTAACCTCCTTTCATGATTTAACCCCTTTATGCAAGGCAGGGCCCCATCCCGGGCTCTGCCTTTTCCTTTTCCGGGAACCTTCCATATTTCCCCTATTTCTTGCCTTGACAATTCAATCGAAACGTGCAATTACACGTATATCTTGTCCGGGAGACTTCAATGTTGAGTTTGAGTGATAAAAGCATCCGAAAGGAGATAGGACGGAGTTGTGCATGCTTCAACCTGAGAAGAGCAGCCAGACTCGTCACCCAGAGATTTGACCGAGCCTTGCGGGAGATCGGGATTACGGCAAATCAATTTTCCATATTAATGGCGGCATACAATCAAGAAGGCATCCTATTAACGAAATTGGCCAGGACGTTGGGCATGGAACGAACTACGCTCAGTCGCAATGTTTCCTTGTTGGCGCGTATGGGAATGGTCTCCACGACAATGGGGAATGATAAACGAGAGCGAAAAATAGCCATTACCAAGAGTGGAATAACGTTGCTTGAAAAGAGCCTGCCTCAGTGGCAAAACGCCCAAAATGAAATCGTGGAGGCGATCGGCCAAGAGAGATGGGAAGGATTGCTTTCCGGCCTTCATAGCGTAGCCAGAGAGCTGTAGTTTTTTTCCGCATATACGTGTAACTACACTTAGAGCCTGTTTGAAAATTATCTCGTCGCGAGGTTGAGCGAGTCTTTCAAGGGCAAGGAAGCAAGAAAATGGGGCCTGGAAGCGTAGTCGGGCTACGGTGAAGACCCATTTTAGCAGCTGACGCAGCCATTGCAAGCCACAGCCGACCGCAGCAGGGATAATTTTCAACAGGCTCTTAGTCAAGAATGCCCTCCCCGGGGTTTCAGGCGGGCTTTTAACAAGGAGAAAAAAAATGGATGACAAAACGGTTTGGTCAACGGATGAAAAACTCAAACATGATGCCCTCCGTGAGCTGTGCATGAAATATGGCGTGGATGATGTGGGATTCGTAGACATCAACAGGCAGGCGATTGATTCTCAACGAATGAAGATTTTGGAGGTTTTTCCAAAGACCAAAACCTTGATTTCCCTCGCCGTTTTCTTAAACCCGGAAAATGCCCGCACTCCTGCCCGGAACCTCACAAGCTTCGATGTTCATCTGGCGGAAGATATCCTTGGAAATTCCTCAAGGAGTATCACCATGGCGTTAAGAAAAACCGGAGTGAAAGGAGTATACTTTCCGCCGGTGTTTCCTATGGATACATCCCGTCCTCGGCCTGAAAGCCTGAACATCAGCCAGAAACCGATAGCGGAGGAGGCAGGACTTGGGCTCATGGGTCTCAACCGACTCGTGCTCCACCCGGAATGGGGCAGTTCCGTTTGGTTTACCACCATACTCATTGACAAGGAACTCGACCGATATGATGAGAAGATTTCCAAGAATCCCTGTTTGGATTGCAAGCTCTGTGTAGCAGCCTGTCCTGTCGGAGCCATCAAATCCACTGGAGAATTTGACTGGGTGCCCTGTATGGTTCACAATTACCGGGAAGTTGTTGTTAATTTTGTTGATTGGGTCGATGCCCTGGTAACTTCGCCTGATATGGATACCTACAGGAAACGTTTCAGTAATCTGGAAACAGTATCCTGGTGGCAATCACTCACCTACGGGTCGACCTATCAATGCAATCACTGCGTCGGCGTATGCCCGGCCGGTAAGTCCAATAGGGGAGAATACGAAACGGATAAGAAATCCTATTTCGACACGGTCGTAAAACCATTGATTGAAAGGCCCCAGACCGTGTATGTCATCCAAGGAAGCGAAGCCGAAAAAAAAGCCGGAAAAAACCCTAACAAAAAGGTAAAAACGGTTAATCCGCCGTTATGACGGCCCAATCCAACAAACTGACCGACGAGATTTTAAATGGGCCCATACTCCCATTGCTCCTTCGTCTGGCAAGCCCGAATGTCATAGCCTTTCTCCTTCAGTCTTTGGTGAGTATTGCGGAGGTGTGGTACGTAGGCCAACTTGGTACGAGATCCTTGGCGGGACTGGCCATGGTTTTTCCGATGTTTATGTTGATGACTATGATGTCGGGCGGGGCACTGGGCGGGGCGGTGGCGTCTTCCGTAGCACGCGCCATCGGCAGGGGAGCCATTGAACGCGGCCAGGCGCTCATATGGCACGCGCTGATAATGGCACTGACAGGAGCATCCATATTCAGTGCAGTCTATTTCAGCTTGGACAATGTCATTCTCAAAGCGCTCGGCGGCCGGGGAGATGTATTGCTCCAGGCCAAAACCTATGCCGTGGTTCTCTTTTCAGGTTGCGCTTTGATATGGATCGCCAATATCCTCAGCAGCGTATATCGCGGAATGGGCAATATGAAATACCCCGCTGTACTGATGGTGCTTGCCGTCGTCATTCAGATACCCTTATCCGGTAGTTTGATCTTGGGATGGGGACCCTTTCCATCAATGGGAATTGCCGGTGCGGCAGTATCCGCGATTTCGTCGGCCATGATCACCACAACGCTGCTTTTACTGCCGCTTATCTTCGGGAATCCCCTGGTTAAACTGCGGATACATTCTCTTCGGTTGGAGATCGCTCTTTTCAGAGATATCCTGAAAGTGGGATTGCCGGCCTCATTATCACCAATCGTCAACGTTTTTACGATACTGGGCATCACCAGCCTCGTCGGCCGTTTTGGTCCGGCCGCTCTGGCGGGATACGGCATCGGGGCACGGTTGGAGTTTCTGCTGATACCCCTGATATTCGGAATCGGCGCGGCCCTCACCTCCATGGTCGGCGTGAATATGGGCGCCGGCAAGCTGATGCGAGCCGTTCGGATCGGCTGGATCGGGGCCGCCACCGCCGGTCTGCTCTCGGGTTTTATCGGAATGGTGGTGGCTGTGTTTCCTTCGTTGTGGGTTGGTTTGTACACTAAAGACCCGGCCGTATTCAGCGCCGGCGCCGCTTACCTGAGATTCGTCGGCAGCGTATACGCCTTTCAAGGCATTGGCCTGTCCATCTATTTTGCCTCCCAGGGGGCCGGCAAGGTGATCTGGCCCGTGGCAGGCGCAATCGTCAGAGTCTTCGTTGCGGTGGGAGGTGCAGCGGTGGCGGTGGTGTATCTGGGATATGGAATCACCAGCCTGTTCCTTTTGGTCGCGGCCGGCATGTTGGTGTTCGGCGTTTTTAACGCATCGTCTTTATGGCTGGGCGCCTGGGGGCAGGTTCGAAAATAGGGAGAAAGAAATGGCCAAAATTGGTATTATCACCTGCCAGATCCTGGAACTCGAGTTCGCCTACGTGTTGAGTGCGGACACGGAAGTCTCGGATGTGTTTGTTATCGACAACGAGTTTTCAGCGGGTTTGCTTTCAGAACTCGAAGGCCACGGTAAAAAGCCCGTGCATCGACTGGCAGCCCCTATGGAATTCGGGAAAACGCCGGGCCACGGGCACCATGTATTGATCCGGGTCATGGAGGTGGGACTGCATTCCGTGATTAAAAACCTGCAGCGCCATGTGGTGTCTGCCGTTAAGGAGATGGCCCAACACGTGGACAGCGTCCTTCTCGGATACGGCCTGTGCGGAAATGCCCTGAACCACGCCCGGGATCTCTTTTCGGAGGTGAGTGTACCGGTGATGCTTCCCATGGATGAAGACCACCCGGTGGACGACTGCGTGGGTCTTATTATTGGCGGACGTGAAAATTACTATGCACAGCAACGCGCGTGCGCGGGCACCATGTTCATGAATGCCGGATTTTCCCGGCACTGGCAAAAGATCATGGACCCGATACTTCCTGAGAAGTTGCAGCCAAAAAAAGACGAGATCCTGAAGCGCATGATGCGGGACTATAAACGCAGCCTGCTGCTGCCCACCAAAGTGCTGGGAGAAACCGGGCTGATGGCGAATATCGAAGCATTCAATGCCAAATTCGGTCTCCGTACCGAGTCCACCCCGGGCACATTGGCGTTGCTTGAAAAGGCCTGGCAGGAAGCGAAAAGCCGGTCAGCTGAAAATTGTTGAGGAGAGTTGAAACCATCATTTAATCAAGGAGGGCTTTATAATGGAAATCACCAAGGAAATTTTCGAAATCGTCAATAAGCCGGGAAGAGTGGGAGTTTTGTGTACCGCCGACAAACAGGGACAACCGAATGCCGCCTATTTCGGCAGCCTGAGATTGATGGAAGACGGCTCCGTGGTTCTGGGATTGGGCAACAACCGCAGCTTGAAGAACCTTGAAGAAAACCCGCTCGCCGTGCTGTTTTGCGTTACTGAAAGCCCGGTGGCATTCAATACACCAGGCTACCGGATATACCTCAAAGCCAAGAATATTCAAAAAAAGGGTCCCTTACTGGACGGTATTAAAAAAGCGATCGCCGAGCGTGCAGGTGAAAATGCGGCCAAAATGATCGTGGCAGGTGTCGCATTTGAAGTGACCGAAGCAAGGCCGCTCGTCGCCATGGGATAGGCGCTTTTCTTCTCAAAGGAAAAATCATAACCTGAATGGCTCTTTAAGCATGGCCACGCCACCCGAGGACTTTGGGGCGTGGCCATACCTTTATTTGGGAATATGAAATGATCTCTTACCACGGAAAAGACTTCTCTTCCGATCCCGGCGGCAAGCCTCTTGTGTCAGGATAGGCCATCAATCATGCCGCCATAAAGGGCCAACGACTCCTCAATCCTCCCTTCAATTTCAGCTAAGGAATCAGGCGTTATCCCCAAAAGACGCGCCGATCTTGTCTCTTCCATTGCCGCAACCCCTTGTTCGGTCATCCCTTTTCCCGTCATGGTTTTCGCCATGACGTTGGCAAAATCCGCCACCTGCAGATCCTTTGAATTCAAGGCCGAGCTGTCCTGATCATCGTGGTGCAGAGCGATATGAATGGTGTGGAAAGGGAATCTCCACTTTTTCAGAACCTTTGATCCAACCCCATTATGATATTGATTGATAAATTGCGTCAATTCTTCAGCGCTGAGTTTCTTTGTCAATCTTCGCCTGCGTTCCAGCTCGTCGGCACTCTGCAGAAGAACCGCTTTTCCAATGTCATGCAGCAGTCCGTTGATAAAGGCATCGCTTTGCAGGGTCAACTTCAAGACTTTCGTCGTGACTTCTGAAATCACGGCGCAATAGAGGGAATGTTGCCAAAGTTCCTCCAGGAGCCCGGAATACACCCTTCCGCTGGCATTGAACAGGGGGCGACTGCAGAAGGCGTCCACATACTGTTTGGATACAACCAGCCCCAAACGATTCAGGGCTTGCTCCACCGTCCCTATTTTCACAGCTGCCCCGTAATAGGCTGAATTGGATATGCTTATCAGTCTGCCTGTAATCGACATGTCTTTCTTGAGGACGTTGGCAATGGCATTAAAACCAAGATCCTTCTTGAGTGCTTCATTGAATTCAATGCTCGTCTGGGGGGCAAAAGGAAGGTCGATCCTTCCGCTATTGAATCTATCGATAATCGTGTTAAAAGGGTCCGCCTCCTCCCCTTCTTCCGGTTTTTCCGTCTTCTCTTCTTTCACCCCCAACTGTTCAAGAATAAACCTGGCTACTTTTTCCTTATCAAGCGGCTTCAGAATAAACTCATCACATCCGGCGGAAAAGGCGTTCACGGCCCTGTCTTTGGACCATTGTGCCGCCGTCATGATAATTAATGCGCGTTTCGTGTTCTTAAACTCCGCCTCTTCCTCCGCACTCCTGATGTCCATGAGGGTCTCCATACCGTCCCTGTCCGGTAAATCAGGATTCAGGGTTATCACATCAAAATAGGTTGATGTTTTCAGTGCTTTCTTGACCAAAGCGATGGCGATTTTCCCACTGGTGACCATTTGCACTTTTCCAAACTCTTTCAGTAACTCATTTAGCAGGTTCCTGTCATCGGGATCGCTGCTGATAATTAAGCTTTTCATAATTTGACTTTTTGACCCGGGTTCGGGACCCGCAATTTCAGTAGAGGCAGATGCTCTACCGACCTTATTTATGGATGGAAACTGGCTCACCCTTGCTTGTCCGTGGCGTTTTCTGTTTTCTTCTTTACGTCTTCAGCGGCCTATTTGCTTTTGTCATTAGCATTTTGGATGGCCTGATCGATTTTTTTACCGATTTTGTCACCGGGACCGTTAGATTCACAACTGGCAAACCCAAATACAAACAGGGCTAACATACCAATAATTAACATTTTATTAAGCATAATCATTTCCTCTCTTTCTCCAAGAGATATTTTGTGGCCATAGCCATACCCATGCAACCTAATGAATTCGTTCCTTTTACCAAATCTTCTCTATTCATTTTCTTTCTCCTTTTAATACTTAAAATCATATGCAAAAAAAATGCCGGGTTACCATTTTCCAGGCAACCCGGCTAACTTTTCCAGGCAACCCGGCTGTCTTAATTTAAGACCCGTGGCTTTCCGTCCCCACCTCACGATAGGTTTGGCTTTCTCTAAAATAAAATCTAAACTCTCAATGGATCATATCATATTTCACAAGAATAAAGGAAGGCTGAAACACATAAGCAGCTTTGTTTTAGTACGTAATTTAATGAAACGGCAGTTTTATGGTCAACACCGCTCCTCCTTCAACCCTGTTATCCGCCACAATGGTCCCACCATGATTTTCGACAATTCTGTGGCAGATAGGAAGTCCCAAGCCCATGCCCATTTGTTTCTTCCGGGTATAGGCTAGGCTGGTTCAAAAATCTTATGTAAATCCTTCGCTGAAATACCGGGCCCGGTGTCCTCCACCATTATGACAACATCTTTCCCATCTACCATGGTTCTAAGGTTTATCTTCCCGCCGGCTTTAGAATCTTCCATCGCGCTTCCATCACTTGATTCACTTGTTATGGCTTCCATGGCATTATTGATCGTCATCCGCAATAAGAATTCTGGGCATGTCGATTCCTCGTTTTGATGTGATGTGAAGTTCTACTTTTGGTGGGATTGGGTTACATTCGCTACATTTAAAGCTCAAAAAATTCAGAACGTAGCGTGAATGAAGGTGGTCCGTAAAAAGCCTTCATTCAGGCAACACTACAAAATAAAAGGTGGCAAAGTCAAGAAGTTAAGGATATTCTATTAAAGTTTGGAAATCGAAAGCCTTCAGCATGCAGCCATACTCGCATAAATTCTCACCCCAACGTCGCCGGCGAACTACCGAGTGGGAAAATGGAGAGCCTGGCGCCATCATATGTCGCTCGTAATGATGGCCATGCTGTTCATTACTTATATTTGGATTAGTTTTTATTGACGGACGACTGCTAAAAAGGGTACGAAAATAGGTATCTCCAACGCCTAAGCATTCGGTGTTTTTTTCAAGTTGGAAGAGATAATCAACATTACCAGATCGCCTAATTTAAATTCCTTCATTTATTCCAAGTGTTTTTGTATTCACAATAGGATGGAAATCTCTTTGTATCACAAATAGTTGAACACGGGAGATGATCCGATGATTGATGAGAAATCAAAAACCAGCCGATTCATAGGCCTGTTTCTCTTAGGCAATTTCCTGTTTTCTTATCCGGTGATGACGCTGTTTAATACAAAGGCGGTGTTTTTAGGCATTCCCATATTCTTTTTCTTTATGTTCTCGGCCTGGCTTCTGCTGATCGGCCTGATGATCATCTGCGCGGAAAGCAACCCGGAAATTCATCTGGATAAATCCAAATCAACGGAAGACAGGATCGATTCCTAAATCATGATTGAGCAAAAAGCCATACTCCTCTTGTCTATCGGATATATCAGCCTCCTGTTTGCCATTGCCTTTTATGGAAGAAAACGGGCGGAAATCGATAAAAGCATTATCAGCAATCCATATATTTACGCCCTGTCTCTTGCGGTATATTGCACGGCCTGGACATTTTACGGTAGTGTCGGCGCCGCAAGCCGATCCGGGATTACCGGGTTTTTAAATATTTATATCGGTCCAACCCTGACCATGATCCTGGGGTTTCCGGTCATAAGGAAGATCATTCGGATCAGTAAAGCAAACAAGATCACCTCCATTGCCGACTTTATTGCATCGCGTTATGGTAAAAGCTCAACCATAGCAGGGGTTGTAACGATTATCGCCGTTCTTGGCATTGTCCCTTACATTTCAATTCAAATTAAAGCTATTTCCACGACATACCAGCTTTTAAGCAGCGGTTCCAGGATGGGCTCATTGACCCAGCTGCCGCCATTGTTTCACGATACGGCACTTTATGTGGCCTTGCTTTTAGCGGCCTTTGCCGTTCTTTTCGGTGCGCGGCATCTGGATGCCACGGAGCGTCATGAAGGCCTGGTGGCCGCCATTGCCTTTGAATCCGTAGTTAAACTCTTGGCGTTCCTTTCTGTCGGGCTATTTGTAACCTATGGTATTTATAATGGCTTTGCGGACCTTTTTGAAAAATCCAGTATCGTTCCCGGGATTAAAAGACTCTTTGTCATGGAAATGAATGCAGCCGGGTTCTCGGGATGGTATGGCGGGTTGTTTGTATCCATGCTGGCGATTATTTTTCTTCCCCGTCAGTTCCAGATGATTGTAGTGGAAAACGTGGATGAAAAACATCTAAATAAAGCCATATGGCTCTTTCCCCTCTATCTGCTGCTCATCAATATTTTTGTCATCCCCATCGCGTTTGCCGGGCTGTTGAGTTTTGCCGGGGAAAAGGTTGTGGACGCGGATTTTTTTGCGCTCATGCTTTTGCTGGCTGAACATCATAACGCGTTAACCCTGTTTGTATTTATCGGAGGGCTATCCGCCGCAACGGGAATGGTCATTGTTGAAACCATTGCTTTGTCGACAATGATCTGCAACGACCTTGTCATGCCGGTGTTATTTCGACTGTCCGCGTTTAAACTCTCTCAGAGAAATGACTTAAGTAATATTCTGTTAAATATCAGACGAACCGCCATCCTTCTGGTTCTCATCCTGGGATATCTTTATTTCCATTTTGTGGTTAAATATTATACGCTTGTATCTATCGGTCTGATCTCATTCGCTGCGGTTGCGCAATTTGCGCCGGCCATTATCGGGGGGATTTTCTGGAAGGGCGCCACGCGCGCGGGTGCATTATCCGGTCTGATAGCGGGATTTTTCATTTGGGCATATACGCTTGTATTGCCATCGCTTGCCCAGGCCCGGTTTCCCTTGGAAAGTCTTTTAACCTACGGTCCCTTCGGGATAGAACTATTGAAACCCCAGCAATTATTCGGACTGGGCGCAAACCTTGAAGGATTCAACCAATACGCCCATACCGTATTCTGGAGCATGTTCTTTAATATTGGTCTGTTTTTCGGGGTATCTCTGTTTTCCACACAGGATGAAGTTGAAAAGAAACAGGCGACTTTATTTGTGGATGTGTTCAAGCATTCCGTGGAAGCGGAAAAATCCTCTTTCTGGAGAGCAACCGCTTCCGTAGGGGAATTAAGATCCATTCTTGAACGCTTTCTTGGAAAAGCTCGTACCCATGAAGCCCTGGAGGCGTACGCAAAGGACAATCAGATCAACCTTGAGCAGGAATTGACCGCGGACGCAGGTCTTGTCAGTTATACGGAAAAACTTCTGGCAGGGGCTATAGGATCGGCTTCCGCCCATGCCATGGTGACCTCGGTGGTCCAGGAAGAACCTCTGGGAGTCCATGATATTATGAGTATCCTTGATGAAACCCAGCAGATTATTATTTACAGCCGGGAACTCGAATCAACCACCAGGGATCTTGCTGCCGCAAATGAACAGCTCAAAGAACTGGATCACTTGAAAAATGAATTCATTTCCACGGTGACCCATGAACTTCGAACCCCTTTAACGTCCGTGAGGGCGCTGGCTGAGATCCTGCATTCAAATCCGGATTTGGATGCCGCCCGGCATCAAAAATTTTCCGGAATTATCATTACGGAAAGTGAAAGGCTGTCCAGGCTGATCAATGATGTCCTGAATTTTCAAAAAATCAAATCCGGTAAAATTCAATGGGAGTTTTCAAAAACCGATATTGGAGAAATAATTGAAGACTCCGTGGCATCAACAAGCCAGCTCATTCAAGACAATCATATTGATCTGAAATTGGATCTTCCGGAAAAAAGAGTGCATGCGTCAGTGGATCGAGACCGTTTCATACAGGTCATGATAAATCTGCTATCCAATGCAGTGAAATTTTGTGACACGGAACAGGGACGGATTGAAATCGGCTTGGCAAGGAAGCAGGATTCAATCTGCGTATATGTAAAGGACAATGGAATGGGAATCAGTCCGGCGGACCAGGAGATCATCTTTGAGGAATTCAGGCAAATTAAAGATTCTTCCAAGAAGAGACCATTTGGAACAGGGGTGGGACTCACCATCACCAAGCATATTATTGAAGCCCATAAAGGGAAGATATGGGTGGAAAGTGAACCGGGAAAAGGAGCAAAGTTTGTTTTTACTATTCCGATAGAACAGGATTCCGGGTCCTCATAATGGAAAGGGATGACAAAACACGGTTTTTGATGTTATGATGGATCACCGATTTAAGCAGATCAGGGGAGGAAATCATGCCAAAAAAAATATTGATCGTTGATGATGAGCCCAATATTATTGTTCCCCTTGAGTTCCTGATGGAACAAAACCATTATGACGTCAAAGTGGCGGATACCGGAGAGAAAGCCCTTGATTTGATCGAAAATTATAATCCGGATCTCATCCTCCTCGATATCATGCTGCCAGGGATGGACGGATACGAGGTCTGCCAAAAGATCAGAATGAATCCCCACTTTAAAACCATGAAAGTCGTATTTCTTTCAGCCATGGCAAGAACCATTGATATTGCAAAGGGAATGGGGCTTACCGCGGATGACTACATCACAAAACCCTTCTCCAATTCCCATGTTGTGGATCGTGTAAACGAGCTCTTAAAGGATGATTAATAGGATGCTATTCTCCGATAAATTCTTTTGCTAAACGCATTTGAAGCAACTGTATCTTCTTGAGCACTTCCTTTAGCATTCTTTGTTCTATTTTGGAGAGTTTTTTGGGATTGATGTAATTATCCGGTTTCACATTCTCACCGAGAATCGCATTGATCTGCCGCATAAACCGAAGCTGCAGCAAAAAACTATAGGCCTGTTCAATCTCGTTGTAATCATCCCGGTCAAGCACACTCTTGTTGTATAATTGATACAATCGGCTCTGCGTGTTGGTCTGGATGATGCCGTTTTTTAAAGAATAGATACGAGCAAAATCAACCATCGGCGCCATGCAGGTTTTGATGTCCAGACTTTTCTTATGCGTGCCTTTGGATTCAATTAAAAAATTACCCCAAAAACCGATGGGCGGGCGAAATCCCAAAGAATTCTGCGTCAAAAATCTTAGAAATCCGGATCGCGCTCTTAGAGAGTGTACCAGATGAAATCTCAATTCCTCTGTAAGATTCTTGTCTCCATGGGCATGCCTGAAATCAAAAAAGATCGTGGTATGCAGTAGATTTTCAGGCTCTGCCGTACGAATCCATTTGGTAAAATACCCTTTCCAGGTGGAAAGAGGCTGGCACCATTTTTCATTTTTGGCCATGATCCCGCCCAGACAAAGATCATAGCCTGCCCGATCCAGCCATAAACATATTTTTTCGCCCAGTTCGAGAAAATAGTATTGAACCGCCTTTTCCGTCAGACCGGAGCGTGGATCTATGTCTTGAAAAATAATGGCATTGTCCTGATCGGTTTTAAGTGTCTGCTCCTGTCTTCCTTCGCTGCCAAGGGTAATAAATGCAAACGAAACAGGCGGCGGACCCTGTTCATTGAGTGCGAATTCAATAACCTTTTTCAGAATCGCATCGGAAAATGTGGTGATCAGCCAGGTCACGGTCTTGGTCTTTGTCCCGCTGGTTAACATGCTGTGGATCAATCTGGGCAATTGGCTGTGTTTACCCATAATGCTTTCCAAGGCCTTTGCCTGGCTGATTTCACGGATAAGAGCGGTATAGGTCAGTTCGGTTAACAGGCGATTGTCCAGTTCCGGGTCCAGGCCGGTTTTGTTGAACAGTTCGGGATTATAGATCTCGAATTTTGCCTCGGGCAATACGATCATCGGTTTTAAAACCTGACCGTCTTCCGGTTTATCTCCGGGTATCAACAGTCTGAGATATGGCATTGCCGTGTCGTCCCCTGCCTCAAACGGCCAAATGGCGGCATGATTGGCATTGATGGCCTCTTTTAAGGTGAAGGGAAATATCTGCCCTGAAATATCAGGGTATTGATCTTCCCACTTTTTGATCGTATCTGCTTCAAGTGCCCTGCCCTGCCAGTGAAGATCAATGTTGACAATTCCATCGCGCATGGCAACAGAGCCCAAAAACGCGCGAATCCCCGTCTTATCCTTCAACTGACTCAGCAGAAACAGAATCACCATGGTAAGGGCATACCGGTCTGCTTTCACACATATATCCCTGTCAATATCTTCCAGGCTTAATTGAATGTCGAGCTTTTCACCGGATCTTCGGGCAATGGTTTCAAAAAAATCCGCTGCCGGTATGGTTTCCATGGATTGTTGGATCCCGGTCAGACTGGTATAGTTTTCCGAGACCTCATTTAAGATATTACTCAATGCAAGGGATTCATTGTAAATAATCTCTTTAAATTTATCCTGGCGCGCCTGGTCCATTCCGGGATAGTCCGTTATCGTCTCTATGGCGGCACGTATGCTTGCGATAGGCGATCGGGCATTTTTCGCAAGAGAGTGCAAAGTGGCTTCCATTTTTTTATCGATCTCATTCTGCCGGGTGATATCCTCTAATATCAAAACAAACCCTTTAAATTGTCCGGCAGGATTAAGCATGGGCGTTACCCTTGACCGGACCGTATTTTGATGAACTCGAAAAATAAAATAAGAGGCTGTGTCCAATACATTTTTTTTCAATCGTTCATTGATTTCATCCAAAGTGTGCTCAATAAGATTCTTATCAATCAAAGCCGTGACCATTTGCCCCGAAAATGGAAAAGACCCATGATCTTCTTCCAGTTTCAAAATGACGTTCACCGGCTTATTGTATAGCAGGATTTCTCCCCTGGCGTTGCAGACAATGATGCCCTGGGGCAGGTTGGCAATAACCGAAGCAAAAATTCCATTCTCTTTATTCGGTTCTTCGTCAGTCTTCAAATCTTGATGAGAATCGGTCATTTTCACACCCTATTTTTTAGGCATCGGGAGATCCTCCGGATACCCTCAAAATGAAAAAGCCCATACCTCGTTGCGTCCCGGACACAAGGTATGAGCCTTTTCGAAAGTCATTCGTCCTCCCATCTCTGGTTGGATCATGTTTTGAAGAAGAGTTCGTTTTTATCCGAATAACATTCTCTGCCAAGTTACCATGGTTTGCACTCAAAATCCACTGAAATGCTCAGGCCTATCGATTCCCGTCTCTTGCACGGTTGTGGGCACTCCATAAAAAAGCGATCGTGGCGCACATGCTTGCTCAAGCCTCCCTGCCCTTGCCCACCAAAGCCCCTACCGGGCAGGCCGCCACACAATGAAGGCAGCACCCACAATCGTATTCGGAGCCGTTTGCTTCTCCGTAAAAGCTGATCTCCGTATGAAATCCCCGCTTGGCGAAAGCCATGAGAGGCCTTTTGTTTCGTGTGCCGCACACATGGATGCACCTGCCGCACAGGACACAACGGTTCCCAAAATAGGAAAGCCCCGGATAAACCTCCACCGGATCGCTCTTCCCGGCCAGTTGGTCCAGGCGTTTTGGTTTCAGGCCGACCTTCAGAAACTTTGCGATTTTCTGCAACTCGCAACGCTTGTTTGCAGTGCAGTGACCGCAATCCACATGGTGGACCGAAAGAAGAAGCTCAAGGGCGGTGCGCTGCAGACCCCTTACTTCCGGGGAATCGGTCAGGATCACCATGTTGTCTTCGATGATGGTGTTGCACGATGTCACGGGGGCTTTTCCGCCCTGGATCTCCACAAAGCACAGCCTGCAGGACGCAGGGGAGTGATCCATATCCTTCAAGAAACAAAGATTCGGGATGTAGATATCGTTTCGCAGGCAGGCTTCCAGGATGGAAAGGCCTTCCTCCGCCTCAATCTTTCGGTTGTCCACGGTTATTTCAATCATGGTTTCGGCCGTTCAATAATCGGAGCAAGTTCAGGAGGAGATACCCGCACCACTGCATTGTATTCGGGGGGACAGGCCTGCACGCACTCTCCGCACTTTACGCAGAGGGTCTGATCCACCCCTTTCTTGCGGTTCTTGGTAGTGAAAATGGCCTCCACGGGGCAACAGCCCACGCAGGCATCGCATCCCCTTGCGCATTTCTCCAGGTCGATGTAAAAGGCAGTCAGGCTCCTGCACATGCCCGCCGGGCATCTCTTTTCATGAATATGTGCCTCGTATTCCTCCCGGAAATATTTCAGGGAAGTCAGAACCGGATTGGGAGCGGTCTTCCCCAGACCGCACAGGGAACCTCTCTTAATATCCCTGCTCAGGGTCTCCAACTGCTCAAGATCGCCTTCGCGCCCCTCCCCTTTGGTAATCCTCTCCAGGATGTTCAGCAGGTGCTGGGTCCCGATTCTGCAGAAAGTGCATTTTCCGCATGATTCCTTCTGCGTAAACTCCAGAAAATACCGGGCCACATCCACCATGCAGGTGTCTTCATCCATGACCACCATCCCCCCCGAGCCCATCATGGCCCCGGCGCTGATGAGGGAATCGAAGTCAATGGGCGTATCCAGAAAATCAGCAGGCAGACAACCGCCCGAGGGCCCCCCGATCTGAACGGCCTTGAATGCCTTCCTGCCGGGAACTCCCCCGCAGACATCAAAGATGAGAGCCCGCAGAGGGACGCCCATGGGGATTTCCACAAGACCCGCATGCAGCACATCTCCCACCACGGAAAAAATAGCCGTCCCCGGACTCTTTTCCGTCCCGGTTTTTCTATACCAGTCCGGCCCGTGTTCCAGGATGGGCGGAACGGAGGCCAGGGTTTTCACATTGTTGATCACCGTTGGTTTTCCGCCCAATCCCCTTTCCACCGGAAATGGCGGCCTGTGTCGGGGCATTCCCCTGTGCCCTTCGATGGACCGGATCAAGGCCGTCTCCTCTCCACACACGAAAGCCCCTGACCCCTGGAAAAGGACCATTTCAAGATCGAAGGCAGTCCCAAATATCCCCTTCCCCAGAAGCCCTCTTTCTTTTGCCTGGTTGATGGCCAGGGTAACCATTTTTACCGCAAGGGGGTATTCCGCCCTCACGTAAACGACGGCCTCTCCAGCTCCTACGGCATAGGCGCAAATAGCGATCCCTTCAAGCACCTGATGGGGATTGCTCTCCAGGATCGTTCTGTCCATGTAGGCGCCGGGATCTCCTTCGTCCGCGTTGCAGATGATTGTTTTTTGGAAATCGCCAGCCCTTTTTGCCAGATCCCATTTCGTGCCGGTTGAAAAGCCCGCCCCTCCCCTGCCCCGAAGACCGGCGCTCGTGATCCACTCGATAATCTCGCATCGTTCCATCTGAAGGGCTTTGGCAAGGGCCCCGTAACCGCCCAAGGCGATGTAATCGTCCAGGCTCTCGGGATCTACTATCCCGCACTTTTCCATAACAATCCGTTTTTCCTGGCTGAACCGGGGGAAATCCCGCACCTGCGGGATCATCTCATTTTCTTCCGTGGCCCCCAGCAGATGCTCGAAAAGAGGATCTCCCTTTTCCAGGAACGACCGGACCAGCATCTTTGCTTTTCCCGGGGTGACGTTGGGATAAAGAATGGGCGGGAAGCCGGGATTTTGGATGATCACAACCGGCTCAGCGTAACAGTGGCCGATGCATCCCATGGTATGGATGCGGGCCTCCACGTCGCTGTTCGCAAGGGCCTCTTCAAAGGCCTTTTTTGTTTCCAAAGCGCCTGAAGCAATACCACAAGTGGCCAACCCCACATAAATCCTCGGAAGAGCCTCTTTTCTGCATTCCTTTCGGCGTTTTTCGGCTTTCTCCCGAATAGCCCCGTATGCGGATGCGACCCCGGAAACCTGATGCATATCAACCATCTATCTTCCCTTCTTCCCGTTGCTTCTTCTCCTTCTCAATCTGGAAGCCCAGGATCAGCCCCTCCACCTTGCTCGGCGCCACTTTGCCGTGCACATCTTCCCCTACCACGGCAACCGGCGCCAGGGCGCAACATCCCACACAAGCCACCCGTTCCAGACTGAATTCTCTGTCGGACGTCGTTTCGCCATCCTTGATTTCGAGCTTCCTTTCAAAGTTTTCCAGGATAATTTCTCCTCCCCTTACATGGCAGGCAGTGCCCAGACAGACCTTGATATGGTGTTTGCCCGGAGGATGAAAGCGGAACTGGTTGTAGAAGGTGGCGACCCCGTAGACCTCGCAGACGGCAATGTCCAGGTGGTCCGCAACCATATCGATGACCCTGGCATCCAGGTAGGCGTGCCTTTCCTGAACCATCTGGAGGATGGGAATCAGATTCTTTCTTTCACGACCGAAACGGGAGATCTCCTTGCAGATCTCCTTCAGCATAGCCTCTTCCTGTTCAGTCAAGTTGGTTTCCACTGAGCTTTCCATTATCAACAATATCCGTTATTCTTGTCGTTATGTCATGTCTTCAGCGTGATTCGATATTCGCTCTTCATCAAAAGGTCTCTAAAGTCTCTCCATGGCCCCATAGGCGCCCTGTATCCTGTCCCGCAATAAAAAACAGAGCCTTTCCAGCAGATAAAAGCCCAGATCCGTATTGCGGACCATCATTTCCCTCAGTTCCGATCCCTTTATGCGCAATACCGTGGTAGGCTTTCGACAAACGGCCGATGACATCAGATTGTGCGGTTCGTCCAGGAGCGTCGACCAGCAACCTAAAACCCTCCCCTTTCCCAGTACCCCGATGACGGCGCTCCCTTTGCGGGATCCCAAGTCCATCGATCTCTCAAGGATCAGGTGCCCTTCGGCTATGATGTAGAGATGTTCGCCGAAATCCCCCTGACTGAAAATGGCTTCTTCCGGTTGATACTCCCTGATCTCACAGATCTCTCCAATCTGTTCAAACAAACTGCGATCCAAGCCCTCGAAGAATTCACAGCTTTGGATAATCTCCAAAATTCTTGCACGATCCATCGATACCCTCCAGGCTGGTGATTTGTCCCGGTTTCAATTCTTGAACAAGCGTCCGGAATTCGCGGTTCAGGCGCAATCTCTGATTCGGCCTTGCCCCAAGGCAAAGGAGAATCGGATGACCACGCCAAATACTGGTATATAACCATAAAATGCAGGACAGTTCAAACAGAAATCGAAGGGGCAAGTGGGGTTCGAACGGTTACGTTTGCGAGTGAGAACATTGAGTGATTTCGTGAGGCCTTTATTGAAAGGAGAGTTTTCCCCTCTCCATTTCCAGGCAGAGGCCGGGAAGGAGGGGAAAACTCCAAAAGGACAAAAGAGCCATTTCAGGCATGGCAAGGATGGTTATGGTAAGATCCATACCAGCGGGATTCCTGATCCCTCTGTTTCGACAGACCGTTCGTTGCGGGATGGCCCAGTCCCATCATGGGCGCCATGGTATCCTGAATCATTTGAATCCGACTTTTCAACAGCTCGCCTGTGTCAGACCCTTTGACCAGAATATAGTCGGCCGCCAGGGCCTTGGAATCCTCTCTAACATGGCAATAGGTCGTACAAAGGATCACGGGAAGGTCAGAGTAACGCCAGCGGATGGTCTGAAGCAGGTGAAGGCTGTGCCACTGATTCTGGTCCGCGCCCATGACCACAATATCCGGAGATTCCTCTTCGATCATTTGGCAGAATATTTCATGTTTTCCCGTATCGACCACGGAGAATCCTTCTTCCTCCAGGGTTTCTCGATACAACATTCGAATTACTTCGTCTTTATCAAACAAAAGCACTTTGCACATATCGACCTCCCTGCCTTTTGCGGTGCACCCCCTCTTTTCCGGCGCAACCGCGAGGGACCCCTTGATCTGCACGGGGAAAGATCCACCCCTCAATTCTTTTCAGTTCTTTTTAGGTTTCTTCTTCTGAAAGGAAATTATTTACTGCTTGACCTTCGCCATGTTGCACAAGGGTCGCTGAAGATCCTTCTTTCTCTGTTCCGAGATGGAAAGGATCAAACTGAAATACTCGCAGCATGTCGGCACATAAATTTTAGGTGGGTATGGTAAGCCTCCTTTCTCAAGCTTCCTCCATTGTCTTTGATTATCGGGTCGCCTAATTACCCAGTCAATAGAAGGAAGGCCTCATTTTGACGGGGTTAACCCCCATGGGCCGGGAAATTTCCCCGGACGCGGGAAAGGCTCCGGATCGGAGCTTTGTGCCAACATTTCAAATTCCATGGGACTTTCTACTTCGTCTTTCCCCGATTCACACCCTATCCTTTCCATAGCTCCACATCGACCAATCCCAGTTTGACCGCATAGCGAACCAGATCAAGAATGCTGTGAACATCCAATTTAGCCATGATGTTTGCGCGGTGGTTTTCTACGGTTTTCGGGCTGATGAAAAGCTGTTTTGCAATCTCTTTGACCTGATGGCCTTCGCACAGGAGCACCATAATTTCCTGCTCCCTCGGAGTCAGCGCATCGTAAGTGGTATTCTTTATCTTCAGTTCCTTTTCACTTTCCCCCATCAAGCGCTGAACCACCTGGGGCGTAAGCCCGGCGTCCAGAAAATATTCTCCCTTTGCAACGGTATGAAGGCCCCGGGTCAGGGTTTCCGCCGCGGATTCCTTTACGATATAGCCGAGGGCCCCCGCCTCAAAGGCCTTGACGATATACGAAACCTCCGCATGCATGCTCAACATCATAACTTTCGGGCCGGCAATCTTCTCGCAAATATCCCGGACAAGCTCAATTCCACTTCCGTCGGGAAGAGATACGTCCACCGTCACCAGATCAGGCACAAGGTCTTTGGCCATTCGGAAACCTTCTTTCCTGGATCCGGCTTCCCCTGCAATCATAAGCGTCCTGTCTCTGCTGATCATGGCTTTTATCCCTTCTCGAAAGAGGGGATGGTCATCCACGATCAAAACGGAAAGCTTTTTAGCCAAAATTCTTCTCCTTCCGAGGCAAGAGAATCCGGATAGATGCTCCCTTATTCAGAGGGTCGAGATTGCCTATACGAGAAGAACCACTTCAAGGGCTTTTCATTAGAAGGCAGAGCTTTCCCCTCTCCATTCCCGGGCACGAGTCCGGGAACGGAGGGGAAACTCCAAGTAGGAAAAAACAGCTATTTTAGAATGGAAACGATCGTTATCATAAGGTCCGCATGAGCCGGATTGATGCTCCTAATTACTGTTTTTCCTCATGATAAATCGGTTTTCCCATTTCCTTGAACGTAAAAGTGTGGAAGACGTTGTAGCCGTTATAATCCATCACCCGCAGATCATCCGACTGGTGGAGGTCGCCCATAACCACGGAGAAATGGTTGCCATACCTGGCCTTCACCGTTTCCACCTCCACTTCCGAAGCAATATATTTTCGGATTCCCTTCGCCGCGAGTTTGGCTGCCAAGTTGGGGTCGTTGAAAGAGTCAAAGGTTGTCAGAATGAGAATAGGGCCGGTTCCTGTAAAAATGATTCCTGCTTTCACGAGTAATCCTCCTTTTGTAATAAGGTTCAAATGGCGATGAATTGCCTATGCGCGAAACGATTCACAAACCAATTTTCGATTAAGAAATTTCCTTACATTTTATGGGAGATATCCATTCCCTGTCTATAGGGTGAATTCCCCATTCTTCTGGCTTTTTCACCCTATCAAAGCACAATAAAGCCATTTTTCGAATCTCAGTAATGCACCGAAGGGAACAGCTTCCGATCCGTGTGGGGCAAAAAGAGTGCCGCGATATATTCATTGGTGAACGGTTGATAGGTGGAAAGCTCGATGTTGGTCATCGATCTGGAAATATTCACGCAGTTTTCATAGGCCTTCTCCGAGAGCAGGCACATCCGGGCGCCTGTAAGGGAGCTGTTCCCGATAAATTTGATTCTTTCGCGAGGGATATCCGGAAGCAGCCCGATGGCGATGGCCTTGGGAATATTCAGAAAACTCCCGAATCCCCCGGCCACATAGAAGGTATCGATCATGTCCAGCGTCAAGCCGATATAGTCGGTGAGGGACTTGATGGCCGCGAAAACCGCTCCTTTTGATTTCATGAGATTGTCGATATCCGGTTCGGCGATGAAGACCGCCGTACCCGATTCCGTTTCATCAGGAAACGCAATGATATACTGGGGAATATTGTCCACAATTTCCAGCCTGGGGTCCTGCCTCTCCCTGTGGAATTTTCCATCCGGGCCGATAATACCGTTAATGACCAGCTCGTAGATGCAGTCGATGAGGCCTGATCCGCAGATTCCCTTGGGAGGCGCATTTCCGATGGTCTCATATGTCAGGTTGCCGTCGACTATCTTGATTTTTTCAATCGCCCCCTTTATAGCCCTCATCCCGCAGCGAGTGCCTCCGCCCTCGAAGGCGGGTCCCGCCGAAGCACTGCAGCAGACCAGCCAGTCTTTGTTGCCGATGGCGATTTCCCCGTTGGTCCCGATATCTATCAGCCCTTTAACCTCTTCTGTTTCAGCCATGCCGCAGGCCATCACGCCGGCCACGATGTCTCCCCCCACGTAGGAGGCAACGCACGGGATGGTTTCGACAATCCCTCTGGGATTGATATGAATGCCGATCTCTTCGGCTCGAATCTGGGGAAACTCATCGGCGGTGGGGACATAGGGATCCAGCCTGATGGAACAGGGGGTAAGCCCCAGAAGGAAATGACTCATGGTGGTGTTGCCGGCGGCGGTGATCGAATAGATGTCTTCCCTGACAATGCCGTTGTTTTCCACAAGTTTTTTGATGAGGTCGTTAATATTCTTGATCACGGCCCGCTGTACGGGGTGGAGTCCTCCCTTGCCGCAGGCGAAAATCATCCTGGATATGACATCTTCCCCAAAGCTGGCTTGCTGGTTGTGGGTCCCTTCCACACCCAGAACTTTTCCCGAATTCAGATCCACCAATTGGGCCACCACGGTGGTGGTTCCCACATCAATGGCCACTCCGTAGTTGGATGCCGACGTATTGAGGGCTTCAATCCTGAGAATCCGGTAGCCTGTTCCGTGCCTGGAAACGGTCGCCGTGACTTTCCAATCGTTGCTTCGAAGTTTTTCAGAAAGATTCTGAAGACAGTCCAAAGGGATATCAAAACTCTGCCAGCCAAGGATTTTTCTAAGTCCCCGCGAGATCCGTTCGATGTCGGGAGCGTTGTCTTCCACCGAGGGCGGAGACAGTTCAAGGTAGATTTTCCGGGCCAACGGTTCAAGATCGCCTTTCCCCGCCTCTTCCGTTCCCCCCCCAGTCATAATCTGGGATTCCTCCATTCTCGATTCAGGGGGAATAACGATATCGAGATCGTCGTGAACAGGGGTCTGGCAGGCCAGCACGTAACCCTTCATGAGCTCATCGGGAGAAAAAAACCCTTTCGCGTGCTCCTCTGCCTTTGCTTTTCCTTTGGAGATCTGCACGCGGCATTTGCCGCACACACCCTCCCCTCCACAGAGATTGTTGATGAATATGTCGGCATTCTGTGCGGCTTCAGCAATTGTTGCGCCCTCTTCCACCTCCACCGTCAGGTTGGCGGGCAGAAACTTGATCGTATATTTCTTCATTTTTCTCACTCCGGTTTTTTTTGGCTTTTATACCATTTTAAAAACAGAGGGATAAAGAACTTTTTGAAAAGGCCGGAAAAATCGCGGAAAACCTCCCTCCACTCGCTTCCTGTCACTCATCACTTGTCACGTGTCCCTTAAAGGAGTACACTTCAAGCCATGAATAAGCAAGCATTGAAAAGCGTATTGAAGGCCATTCCGAGATATCGCCCCCACGAAATCGTTGCCCGGTGGATATTCACGAAGCAGCCGACATCCGTCGCTATCGACGTGACCCACCGATGCAATCTCAAATGCACCCACTGTTACTGGTGGAAGCAGGAGCACCCCGATGAATTGAATGACCTGGAAATGGTGGCTTTCATGAAGAGTCTGAGAGCGAGGGGGCTCAGCGCCGCCATTTTATATGGAGGCGAGCCCACCCTTCGCCCCGAGGTGTGCCTCGCTGCCGGCAAAATTTTTCATACAACGCTGGCCTTCACCAACGGTCTCAATGGCTTTCCTCCCCTTACGAACGGCCAGTGGATCCTTTCCCTTGACGGCACGGAGGAGGTGAATGACCGAATACGAGGAAAGGGGGTTTACAAACAGGCAATTGACAACATAAAAAAGGCGGAGCAACCGCCTATCGTTCATATGACGCTTTCAAAACTCAACCAGAAAAGTCTGGAGGATTTCGTGAGCGAAATGGCAACGCTCCCCATCAAGGGATTGGGATTTTCATTTTACACGCCCAATCGGGAAGAGCAAGCCTCGGAGCTGTTTATTCCCTTTCCGGAACGAGATCGCCTCTGCGCCCGAATCCTCCGTCTGAGGAGGCGTTACGGGGAAAGAATCGGTTTTACGCCGGCCATGGCCCGGCAGTTCATGCCTTCGGGCAGTTTTACACAATGGAACAGGTATGCGGATTGTCCGGTCAGCAGGAGAGTGAAGTGCTACCAGTCCGACGGAAAGCCAAAAGCCTGCACCTACGGGGACAACGCGGATTGTTCCCGCTGCGGCTGCGCCGCGGTTGCCGCCTATCGGGGAGCGCTGAAACCGCTGGATTACCAGACCTTGAGGCTGCTTTTGGGGTTGCTGATCCCCGAGGCTCGGGCGCATGCTTCGGGCAGAACGTGCCGGCCCGCATAGGGGAGTGGAACATGGAAGAAAACAGGATTCAAAACGGAAGGCAGATTTCCAGCGATATGGTTCAATGCGGAAAATGTCTTCATTTCAGAAATTTTGAAAATAAATTCGGACACTGCAGTCCCAACGCACTGGGAAGGTGCTCCGAAACATCGTGGGACGGAAACCGCGGACAATGGGCCATGTTCCGGCATCGGTGCAAATATTTCGCGGCAAAGCCGGACGGGTCTCAGGACAGTTCGGAGGAAAACGCAACGCCATAAAACAAAGAATGCTTTCAGGAGGTAAACGGATGGCGGGAGACTTTAAATTAGAGGGTAGTTATCAATCGTGGCTGTGGAACAAACTGGGAGAAAAATGCGTCGGAAATCTGAAGAAGCACGGGTTTGACGCCCACCTGGTCTCTTCCGGCGCTGAAGCGCGAAGTCTTATAGTAGATATGGCAACGGATTATGAGACCTTCGGTTTCGCCGGCTCGGATACGACACGGGGGATCGGGCTCATTGAAGAGCTCAAAAAAAGGGGAAAAACGATTTATGATCACTGGCAAAAGGGCCTGAGCAAGGAACAGGACCTGGAGATACGGAAAGAGCAGGTCTCGTCCGACTGTTTTCTCTGCAGTGCCAATGCCATCTCCGTAACCGGCGAGGTGATCAACGTGGACGGGATCGGGAACCGGACCAACGGCATGACCTTCGGGCCCAAAAAGGTCTTTATTGTGGCCGGGATGAACAAGGTAACGGCCGATCTGGAATCGGGATTACGAAGGATCAAAGAAGTGGCGGCCCCCATGCGGGCCAAAAGTCTTGACATGCAAACCCCGTGCGCCGAAACCGGATTGTGCGGCGACTGCAACGCCCCTCAGCGCATCTGCCGGGTCACCGTCATCCTGCACCGCAAACCGATGTTGACGGATATCTCAGTCATTCTGATAAAGGAGGCCCTGGGTTTCTGATGGCACAGCACACACACCAATTTGTGGAAGAATATGATGATCTGGTGGGTTTCGGCATGGATCGCGAGACCGATGAAAATACGATCGTCTACTACCTGCAAAAATTTTCCGATGATGCAAATATGAACCTGATGAAGAAACGGATGTCCCGGGAAGAACTGGAAGAAGTGTTCAATCTCATTACGCGTCTTCTCAAGACCCATCTTTCAGAGGAAGAGTACCATCGGAGCTTTCTCAAGGACCGGGAGTAACGTCCTCAAAGCCCCAGATAGGTCTTGCGGATCACTTCGTCCCGGAAAAGCTCGTCTCCGGTTCCCTGGGCGATGATCTTCCCGGAGGAAAGGACGTAGTTCCGGACGGTCATCTTGAAGACCGTACTGACTTCCTGCTCTACCAAAAGCACGGTGATCCCGAGACGGGAGATCTCCGAAATCTTCTCAAACACCTCCGCCCTGGATATGGGGGCCAGGCCCGTGGAAGGCTCATCGATGCAGAGCAGTTTAGGCTGGGACATCAAGGCCCGGCCGATGGCAAGCATCTGCTGTTCCCCGCCCGACATGGTCCCTGAAATCTGCTTCGCCCGTCTTTCAAGAATGGGAAAGAGGGCATAGATCTGGGTCAGTGTTTCCTGTGCCTTCTTCTTGTCTTTCAGGAGATAGGCCCCGGCGTGCAGATTATCGAGAACGGTCATTTCGCGAAAAGGCCTTCTTCGTTCCGGACAATGGACAAGCCCCCTTTGCACAATCTTGTGGGCGGGAATCTGGTCGATCCTCTCCCCATCGAAGGTGACGGTTCCCTTCATGGTAATATCTTCGCCCGCGGACCTCTGCTTGATCTTCTTTTCCCAGACCACCAGTCCGGTAATGGCTCTGAGCAGGGTGGATTTCCCCGCCCCATTAGGTCCCACCAGGCTGACCAGTTCCCCTGTATCCACGTGCATCCGGATGTCGTTGAGGAGCATGGCCCTGTCGTAACAAACCGTCAAATGGTCCACTTCAAGCAGCAAGACTGCCTCCTTCGCCCAAATAGGCCTCGATCACTTCAGGAATCCGCACCACCTCTTCGGGTGGTCCGTTCGCGATGATGACACCGAAATTGAGTACGATAATACGATCCACAATCCTCATGAGCTGTTGAAGTTTGTGCTCCACAATGATCATGGCCGGCCCTTCACTGTGGAGCCTGCCGAACCGCCCTCCTTTGTGAAGCCTTTCGATCGATTTGGCCATGAGATCCGTTTCAGCGGGACTCAGCCCCCCGAAAGGTTCATCCAGAAGAAGCAACTCCGGTTCCGTGGCAACGGCCCTGGCCACTTCCAATCTCTTCAGATCGCCCTGGGAAAGGGTGGACGCCTTTTCCAGGGCCATATCGGAGATCCCCGCGAATTCCAGGGCGTCCATGGCCTTATTTTCCACCTTTTTCACCCATTCTCCCCGCTTCATGGCTCGTGGAGAGAGGCAGGAAACCATCACGTTGGCAATGATCGGCAGCCTGCGAAACGGCCTCATGTTCTGAAAGGTACACGCAATACCAAGGTTTACAACATCCCAGGTCTTAAGCCCCACGATATTTTTGCCCTGGAAACGGATGGTGCCGGTATCGGGCTTGAGAATGGATGTGATGAGTCGCAACAGGGTGGTCTTCCCGGCGCCGTTGGGTCCGATCAGGCCCACAATCTCATCGCGCTTCATGGTGAATCCCACGTCGTTGACCGCCCTCAGACCGCCGAACCCCTTGCTTAGGCCTTCTATCTCTAAAAAAGGTCGCGCCACGTTACTCACCCCCTGCTTCTTCTCTCAATTCCCTGCGGGAAACCTTTCCCACATCCGTTTTGGGAAGCTCTCCACGGAATTCAATGATCCGGGGAACTTTGTAGTGAGCCATATTCTCCCGGCAGAACGCCACAATCTCCTCTTCAGAGATCTTTCCACGGGCGTCACTCTGGAGGACCACGTAGGCCTTGATCATCTGGCCGACCTTCGGATCGGGAACCCCAACGACTCCCGCGGCCTTGATCTTGGGATGCATGTACAGGACTTCCTCTACGTGCCTGGCAAAAACCGAATACCCTTTGAATTTGATGAGATCCCTTTTCCGGTCGACGAAATAGAAATACCCCTCCCCATCCATTTTGACCAGGTCTCCCGTCCGCAGCCATCTCCTTCCATCCATCTCGAACATGGACTCCCGGGTCCCGTCGGGTCTGCGCCAGTATCCCTGCATGATGTTGGGACCGCTGAGGATCAATTCGCCGTCCTGGCCCACGGGGACACACTGGGTCCCCTCCACGTCAACGATGGCCGCCTCCACGCTGGGAAGAGGCACTCCGAAAGAGCCGGGCTTGAGCCTGTGATAGGGGGTGGAATGGCTCACGGCGGTGGTCTCGGTCATCCCGTATCCCTCCATGATTTTCGACCCGGTCCTTCGCTCCCAGTCCTTGATGGTGGAATCGTGAAGCGTGTCGGCGCCGCAGGCGATCATTTTGAGCTTTTTCCAATTGACGCGGTCGGTTTTTTCATAGTCCTTCAGGTATTCAAAAAGGGTCGGGACCCCGAAAAACGCCGACGCCTGATAGCGTTCCATGGCGGTAAGGATTTCATCGATGTCCGGCGTGGTGAAAAGGACAACGGTGGACCCCTGGACCAGGCTGTTGAACATCACCACGACCTGCCCGTAAATATGGAAAAAAGGCAGGAACGCGATCACCACTTCCTTTCCTTCTTCAAACATGGGCCAGAAGGCCGTCGCCTGTTTCTGCAGGGCAATCATGTTGCGATGGGTGATCATGGCGGCTTTCGGCAGGCCGGTGGTCCCACCGGTGTAAGGAAGCGCCGCGATGTCCTTTTCGGGGTCAAAATGGATTTCGGGAGGCTGGGGAGGATATTTTTTGATCAGATCCTGAAAACGGTGCAGTCCCTCTTCTTCGATGCGCTTGGCGGTTGGCGCCGCCATACCGCTGTAGGCCTTGTTCAGGGCATTCTTCCCGAACAGTTTTTTTAATGGCGGAAGATAGTCTCCGATGTCCGTCAAAATGACGTTATCCAGCTCCGCACCAGACCTCTCCACGTTATCGTACAATATTTCTTCACAGACAATGGTCTTCGCCTGGCTGTCCTCGATCTGGTGTTTCACTTCCTTGCTGGTGTAAACCGGACTGATGGGAGTGATTTTGGCCCCTGCTTTCAGGGCGCCAAAATAGGCGATCACATACTGAGGGCAGTTCAGGAGGTAGAGGGCGACCGTATCGCCTTTCACCACGCCCAGGGCTTGCAGGGCGGCCGAAAATCGGTCCGTCAGTTCCTTCAGCTTTTGATAGCTGATCTTTTTCCCATAAAAAACCAGGGCGATCTTGTTTGCATACCGATCCGCCATGATATCAAAGGCCTGCGGAACCGATATGTTCGGAACATCCACTTCCGCGGGCACTCCTTCGGGGTAGTGCTCCAACCAGGGTTTCGCCGCGTAGGCTTCCTTCGCATCCATCCTTTCTTACTCCTTTATTAGTCCAGGTCCGCCGTACAGACACGGCACGACTTTCTCAACGCCACATTTCTGATCTTACACCTGGGACACTCCTTTTCCACCTTGTCGCGAAGCCACGGCGCCAGGCCTTCGGGCATATACAGAAGCGTCACCAGTACGATAACGGCAAAAGCCAAGCATGCGCACCTTTGGAAGAAAACGCAGAAATTCCAGCAGGGGAAAAAGAATAAAAACCCCCGCCACGGGTCCGTAGATCGATACCATCCCCCCGAATACCGCCCAGATCACGATTTGAAAGGAAAGGGACACTTCCAGGGTGGAAGGTCCGGCGGTCCTCATGACGTGCGCGTACAGCCCCCCCGCTATCCCGGCGAAAAATCCGCTGAGGCAGAAAGCAAGAAGTTTGTAGCGCGTCGTATTGATGCCCGAAGCCCTCACCGCCACTTCGTCTTCCCGAATGGCATGCAGGATAATGCCGGTGTTTGAGTCGGTGATTTTCCACATGATAAAACCGAGTCCCAGCATCAAGACGGAGGTAATGTAGAAATCCCCCAGGCGGGAACCGGAAAGTCGATCGATCCCGGATATGCCCAACTCCCCTCCGGTCACATCGGGGATGGCAAAAACAAGCCCCAGAAGGATAATGGGAAAGGAAAGGGTCGTAAGAGCCAGGTAGGTACCCCGCAGACGAAGGCAGGGAATGCCCACAACGAGCCCCGCCAACACCGCCCCCAGGGCGCCCAGGGGAATGCTTATATAAGGCGGCATATCAAGACGCAGATTCAGGATGCCTGTACAGTAGGCGGCCACGCCGAAGAAGAGGGCATGCCCGAAATTCATCTGGCCCGTAAATCCCGACAACAGGTCCCAGCTCGCCGCCAGAATCGCAAAAATATTGGTCAGGATGAGAATGCGAAGCAGGTATGGGTCCTGCGTGAAAACAGGCAGGAGAAGAAGGCTGACCATAAACACGAACACCGCGATACGGCTCGGCAGGACAAAGACTTCTTTCCTGAAAAGGGTATGCGCCTTTCGAAAATAAAAACCGATGACTCCCATTCTATCTCTCTTCCTCAAAAACAACTCCGAACAGTCCCTCGGGCCTGATCAGGAGCACCAGAATCATAATGGAGAGCGCCACCGAACCTTTCAGGTAAGCGCCCATGGGGATCAGAAAAACGACCAGGACTTCCGCAAAGGCCAGGATGTAGGCCCCAACGAAACTTCCTTTGATGCTTCCCAGCCCGCCAAGGACCACAATGGCAAGCATCATGATCAGGGGATGCATCCACATATGCGGATCAAGCACGTAAAGGGGGACCACGATGGCGCCCGCCAAGGCGGCCATCATGACCGAAATCCCCATAGTGAGCATGGCCACCATGGACTCGTTCATACCCATCAGGTTGGCCACTTCCCTGTCCTGAGCGGTAGCCCGCAGGGCAAGACCCAGCCTCGTTTTCATCAGGAAAATCCTGGCGCCCGCAAGAGACAGCAGGGCCACCACAAGAGCCAGGAGATGCTGATAGGTTACCTTGACACCCGCGATGGTGGCATACCCGGAAACCAGTGGCGGCACTCCGAGGTAATTTCCCCCGAAACCGATGAGAAGCGATTCCTGAATAACCATGGCAAGGGCGATGGTGGCGATGAGAACAGCGGCCTCGTGCTCCCTGATGGGCTTGATGAAGATCTTGTAGCAAAGGATGCCCAGGAGACCCACTAAAACAATGGAGATAGGCATGGCCACGTAGGGAGACATCCCCAGGAAATGAAAGCCTATATAGATAAGGTACGCGGCCAGCATATAGAAAGCCGTATGGGCGATATTGACGATGCGGGCCACCCCGAAGACGAGTGAAAACCCGATGGCGAGCAGGGCGTATATGCTCCCGTTGATAAGGCCATTGATAATGATATTCTGGATCATGTGTTTCCCGTTGTGAAGGACAGAAGTCTGATGTCAGAGGCCAGAGGTCGGAAGCCCAAGGTTCAGGGATTTTCCCTCCACACCTTCAGGCGACTTCAATTATCCAAATCGAAATCGCTATCGAAGAACGGGTACATGGAATGGGACGATCCCGATTTCGACCCGTTAGATCTCCATTCCAAAATCCCGTAATCCCGGAGGCCGCAATCCGAAATAGGCATTCCGTGATCGAATTGCGGCCATTCTCCCTTTTACTTTTTCTTTTTGTAGTACTCCACTACCCACGGCGGAATCTTGTAGGGCACGGCGCCCTCATAGGTAATGCCTTCCCAGTTGAGAGGCCAGACGCACATGTTTTTGCCGTCCTGCCACTGCGTACCGACCGAAGTAACGAAACGCGGGACCCCAGGTGACATCATGGGTTTTGTCAAAGACCACGCGGCCCGCTGCACCGTTTCGATCCGTTTTCTCTATCACCGGAACAAGCTTGTCAGGATCCAGGGATCCGGCCTTGGTAATGGCATCGGCAAGGATATAAACAGCCTCGTAGGTGCCTGCTGTGTAGTTGGGCGCTTCTTTGAACCGTTTGCGGTATTCATCATAAAAGGCGATGGTTTGTATCCGTAATCTTGACGCGCGCATAAGTATTGATGGTCAGGGTGTAGTTTCCCTTGCCGCCCGTAGCCGCCCAGAATCCATCCTTCTGGGCCTCTACATTGATCCCCACGGCCGCGGCCGGAATCTTGAGTTCTCCCCACTGTTTGGCGAAGGTAATCCCCACGGATGAGGAAAAGGTGGTGAAAATAATTTGGGCACCCGAACGCTGAATGGCGGACAATTCGGCCGTCACATCCGTGGCCACGGGCGAAGGCCTCCATACACCAACCACCTCCATGCCCATCTTGGGGAGATTTTTCTGAGCTATCCCCACGATGGGATCGGCCCAGACCGCCTTTTCAGCCACAATGGCCACCTTGATCTTGGGTATGTTCAACTCCTTGGCCATGATCTTGGCCACCATCCCCAAGAGGATAAAATCCACCTTCACCAGAAATTTGGAGTTGATGGGGGTCACCCGGAACCAGTATTTGTACCGATCATAGTCCTCTTTCACCCTCTCACAGAGTTTGGGATGAGCGGCCCCGCAACCGATGAAGATCGACCTTGTTGTCCATGGCGATATCCTGCATGACCAGAACCGCCTCGGTACGGAATCCACCCACCAGAAAATTCACCTTGTGGCGGCTGATGGCCAATTCCGCGGCGTTGGTGGCATCCGGCAGGCTGACAAACTCGTTGGAATCCACCTTGACCAGTTCGATGGGAAGCTTCTTGTCTCCCACCTGGACGCCGCCTTTGGCATTGATCTCCTCCGCCGCCATGACTGCGCACCGTTCCAATGGCCCTCGCCCTGCGTGAACTGCATGGGCCCGATAACGCCAATCTTGATTGTGTCCGCCGCCCGGGCAGTGAAGCTCATACTCGCCACAAGACAAACCGCCGCAAAAATACTCCACCCGACATTCCTCTTTTTCATGGTTCCAGCCTCCTTTCAAACATGGATAAGGTTAAATTTGTTTGAAAACGCCCAATTAAAAACCACTATGTGAAAGCTATGCAAACGGGAAAAATCGATTCTGAAAAGCGGGGATGAACCATGTCATCCACGGTCTATACGAGTAATGGGTAGTATGGAAAACCATTTCCGCAAAAGATATTCTCTAAAGACCGGTTTCTATTCGATGGGATTCTCTGATCGAACAATCAGGACTCAGGTGGTATGGGCATGGAGCAATTCTACCATGCCATGAGAAACACCTAACCGTATCCACCGGAAAATGTCAAGCAGGTTTTCAACGGCATCCTGATCAAAACTTCATCCCGGGCAGATTCAATGACGCCGTATTGCCCCCATCCACGGGCAGGGCCTGGCCTGTGACAAAACTGGCGTCATCACTTGCCAGGAAAAGAATGGCCCGGGCGATCTCTTCAGGCTTCCCGTACCGCCTCAGTTCACAACGGTATCCCAGCCTCTCTTCCTTTCCTTTTTCTCTGGCATAATCGAAAACGGATCTGGTCATGCCCGTTTCCACAAGCCCCGGACATACCGCATTGACCCGCACATTGTATCCTCCCAGGTCGCAGGCCGCGGTCCGGGTGAAGTTGATCAGTGCGGCCTTGCTGGCGCTGTAGGCATTGCCGCCGGCTCCAGATCGGATCCCCGCCACTGATGCCGTATTTACGATAGACCCGCATCTTCTTGCTTTCATAGGTTTGGCCACATGCTTGACCCCGAAAACCGCGCCCAGGACGTTCACCTGCAAAACCCTTTGCCAGTCATTCTCTTCCTGTTCCTCAAGCCCCGCCATGCCGCCGGTAATGCCCGCGTTGTTGCAGAGGATATCCACTTGTCCGTATTTTGACATGGCCAGCTCTATGAGCTCCTTGACTTCCGTTTCCACCGACACGTCCGTCTTTTTCATGATGACGGCCGAGTTGATCTTCTGAACCAGATCGAGGGTTTCCCGAAGTCTTTTTTCATGAACATCCCCGAGAATCAGGTTTGCATTTTCTCTGGAAAAGACCTCCGCCACCGCCCGGCCGATACCGCTGGCCGCGCCGGTTACGACAGCCACTTTTCCTTCCAATCTTCCCTGCTGTTTCA
>CAVVEP010000002.1:0-28815 GCA_963747015.1 uncultured delta proteobacterium | reverse complement strand
AGATCAATGGCGTGGAAGGCATGACCTATATGTCCTCCATCAGCTCCAACGACGGGACCTCCAACATCACCGTAACCTTTGACGTGGGATATGATCTGGACATCGCCGCCGTGGATGTGCAGAACCGCGTGACCATGGCCCAGCCCCAGGTGCCGGAGGATGTCCGGAAATATGGGATCACCACCCAGAAGCAGTCGCCGGACTTTGTGGTAATCATCTCCCTGTATTCCCCGGACGGCACCCTTGACGACCTTTTCCTCAGCAATTACGCATCCATCAATATTGTGGATATCCTCAGCCGGCTCCCCGGCGTAGGCGATGTGGAGATTTTCGGAGAGAAGAAGTACGCCATGCGCCTGTGGCTCAATCCCGACAAATTGACCAGCATGGAAATGACCGCCATGGATGTGATCGCCGCGGTCCAGGAACAAAACGTGCAGGTAGCCGCGGGAACAATCGGCGATCCCCCGAGCCCTCCGGGACAGACCTTTACCTATTCCATTAACACCCTGGGCAGACTCTCAAGCCCCCGGGAATTCGAAGACATTATCATTCGCACGAAGCCGGACGGTTCCGTCGTACGGGTCAAAGACGTGGGACGCGTTGAACTGGGTGCTGAAAACTACGGCTGGTTCGCCCACCTGGACAAAGGGAAGGCCGCCTGCATAGGCGTTTTTCAATTGCCCGGCGCCAATGCCCTGGATGTGGCCAACGCTGTATATGCCAACATGGAAAGGCTTTCCAAACGATTTCCCAAAGGCCTGAAATATGCCATCAGCTACGATACCACCCTGTTTGTGCGGGAATCGATCAAGGAAGTGGTCAAAACCCTTATAGAAGCCATGCTCCTCGTGTTCCTTGTGGTATACATTTTCCTGCAGAACTGGAGGGCGACACTTATCCCGGCCATCGCCATTCCCGTCTCCCTTGTGGGGACATTCGCCGTCCTGAAGGCCTTCGGTTTCTCCATTAATACCCTGACCCTCTTCGGACTGGTGCTGGCCATCGGCATCGTGGTGGATGATGCCATCATCGTGGTGGAAAATGCCTCCCGTTGCATAGATGAAAAGGGCTTGGGACCGAAAGAGGCCACCAAAGAAGCCATGCATGAAGTAACCGGACCTATCATCGCCACCACACTGGTTCTCATGTCCGTGTTTGTACCGGTGGCCTTCATGCCGGGAATCAGCGGGCAGCTCTACAAACAGTTCGCCCTGACCATTGCGTTTTCCGTGGGGATCTCCGCCATCAACGCCTTGACCCTGAGTCCCGCCCTCTGCGCGACGCTTTTGAGAAAAGAAAAGAAAAAGGTGAATTGGTTTTTTCGCAAATTCAACCAGGCTTTTGACTGGTCCCGCAACCAGTATCTGAAAGGAGTCCGCTGGTTCATCAGGGCATGGTATCTGGTCCTCCTTGTCTTTGCGGTCCTTCTCGGCGTCACCTACTACATGTTTCAGATTGTGCCCACGGGATTTGTGCCATCCGAGGACCAGGGATATTTCATGGTAATGATCCAGACACCCGAAGGCGCCTCGCTGGAAAGAACCGGAAAGGTCTGCGCAAAAGTGGAAGAAATCCTTTTAAAGCAGACCCCCGGCATCGCCAGCGTGGTCATGATCGGCGGGTATAATCTCCTCAACTCGGCCATGGACCCCTCGTCCGCGGCGGCCTTCGTGATGCTCACGCCATGGGATAAGAGAAAGACCCCCCAACTGAGTCTTAATGGAATCATGGGGGCTTTCATGGCGGGAGCAGGAAGGTATTACCGAAGCCGTTGTCATCCCGTTTCCACCGCCGCCTATCCAGGGACTCAGCACAACGGGCGGATTTGAATTCGAGCTGCAGGACCTGACGGGAGGCAGCCTGACGGAACTTAGAACCGTGGCGCAAAAACTGATGGATGAAGCGCGAAACAATCCGGCGCTGACCCCTTTGAGTACCACCTTTGAAGTCAACTACCCCCAGTTTTATGTGGAATTGGACAGGACCAAGGCCAAGAGCCTGCAGATCTCCATATCGGATATCTTCACCACGCTTCAGACCTTTTTAGGGTCCATGTACGTGAATGATTTCAACAAATTCGGGCGCGTTTACAGGGTCTTTCTGCAGGCGGAGGACACCTATCGCGCACAAAAGGAAGATATCAGACAAACTCTACGTTCGCGCGGCCGACGGGAGCATGGTTCCCTTGAGCGCCCTCGTCAAAATAAACCAGATACGCGGCGTTCAGAGCATTAAACATTATAACCTGTATCGAACGATTTCCATTTACGGGGGCAACGCGCCCGGATATAGTACGGGTCAGGCCATAGCAGCCATGGAGGAGATAGCCTCGAAAACGCTCACCGATCAATACGGGTATGAGTGGACGGGAACGGCCTACCAGGAAATTGCAGCCGGCGGAATGGCGCCCTATATCTTTTCCCTCGCACTGGTCTTTGCGTTCCTGTTCCTGGCAGCCCAGTATGAAAGCTGGATCATGCCCCTCATGGTCATGTTCGCGGTGCCGCTGGCTATCCTTGGAGCGCTCCTGGCCCAGCATATTCGGGGTATCGCCAATGATGTCTACTGCCAGATCGGGCTGGTCATGCTCATTGGACTGGCCAGCAAGAATGCCATATTGATCGTGGAGTTCGCCAGGGAACTGAGGATACAGGGCATGTCCATCGTGGAGGCTGCCGTCAATGCATCAAGAGAGCGTTTGCGACCCATCCTCATGACCGCCTTCGCTTTTATCCTCGGCGTGGTCCCCATGGTGGTGGCCACGGGGGCCGGGGCAGTCAGCCGGCATTCCCTGGGCACGGCGGTATTCGGGGGGATGATCGCGGCAACCTTTCTCAGCCTTGTGTTGGTCCCGGTTCTCTACGTGGTTCTTCAGAAACTGCGGGAACGCGGATCCCGGGGAAAGAAGACAGCGGTAAAGAGTGATCCAAAATGCGGCAGCAAAAAAGACGTTGTGACTCCGACAGTGCGGACTGATTGATAGGATAGGAATCCTGTTCATTTTCAATTCGTCGTTATTGTTCACTTGTAATTTTTGACTTACAACTTATCTGTTGAGAACGGAAAACGAATATCATCGAACGATTCTTCATCTATCCGGGAGGGTTTGCCATGCTTAAAAACAAATATTATGTGGAATTGGTGGAATGCTTCTATTGTTTCTTCTGAGCTTGCCATTTATTCACGGGTGCGCCTTTTTTGGCAATTATGCGGCGATAGATGTGGCCACCGGCCAATACAGCGATAACATTCAGGATCTTTTGCGTAATTGGGAGAAATACGGCGTCGCCTATGCCGGGCTGTCGATTGAGAGCCCTTCGGCAATCCTGTTCGATACCCGGATAGACGGGCGATCGATCACTTATGACAAATGGGTGCCCGTGACGAATGAGAGCGTCGCGAATACTATCATAAAGTGGCTTAATGCGGATGTCAATTTCCCGCCGACCCTTTACAAGATCACCCTGAACGATCAGCTTTTTGGATATATTTATACGTCGCCCATGGAACAGGTGGTCATAAAGAAAATTGACGACAAGACGCTGTTCGCTGAAGACATTCCTCTTCCGCCCTTCGATTACGGGCCGGGCGGCAGATTCTGATAATTTTCTCTGAGGAAAACGATCAAAACATGCCTCCTGTAATCGCCATTGCCGGAAGACCGAATGTGGGGAAATCGTCCCTGTTCAACCGTCTTTCCAGAACCAAATACGCCCTGGTGGACGACCGGCCCGGAGTAACGAGAGATCGCATACAGGCGCCGATCTCCTATAACGGGAAACCGCTTATCCTTCTGGATACCGGCGGGTTTGAAGATATCGGCCAGGATCCCCTGCTCAGGGAGGTACGGGCACAGGTGAGAAAGGCCGTGGAAGAGGCGGACCGGGTTATTTTCATGGTGGATGGAAGGCAGGGGTTGCTGCCGGGCGACGAAGAAATGGCCCTTTACCTGCGAAAAAAGCAGAAGAAAGTTTTTCTTGCGGTGAACAAGGTGGACGGGCCGGAACATGATCCACCTGATCTTCGATTTTCACGGACTTGGCATGGGAACTCCGTTCCCCGTTTCCGCGGCCCATGGATACGGGATCGCATCATTCATGGAGGCCGTCATGGAAGACCTGCCCATGACCGCCCATGAAGTGGAGGACCCGAACCAGATCAGGATCGCCGTGCTGGGCAGACCCAATGCGGGAAAGTCGTCCCTCATAAACAGGATACTGAAACAGGACCGCTTGGTCGTAAGTGATCTTCCGGGAACCACGCGCGATACCGTGGACTCGCGTTTTCCGCCATGCAGGGAAGGAGTATCTGCTAGTGGATACGGCAGGACTGCGCAGAAAGGGGAAGGTGAAAGAGAAGATCGATACCTTTTCCATGATCAAGGCCCTTAAAAGCCTCGATCGCTGCCATATGGCCATCGTCCTGATCGATGCATGGGAAGGCGTCTCGGAACAGGATGCCAGGATTTGCGGTTACGCCCTTGAAAAAGGCCGGGGACTCGTTCTGGCCATCAACAAATGGGACCTGGTCAAAGGGGAGGAGAGAAAAAGGCGGGACCTGGAAAACGACATAGACAGGCAACTGCATTTCATTTCTTACGCACCGCGCGTGAATCTTTCCGCTCTCACCGGTGAAAGGGTCATCAAACTCTTCGACAAAATAGACACGGTGTTCACGGAATTTTCCACCCGGATCACAACAGGGCCGTTAAACAGGGCGCTTCAGGAAGCGATCCAGCGGCATCCGCCTCCGCGCATCGGGAGGGGAAGGCTCAAATTCCTTTACGCAACGCAAACCCGTACCAGACCGCCCACATTTGTCATATTTGTCAACCGGCCGGACAAGGTGCATTTCTCTTACGAGCGATTATTGATCAATCATTTCAGGGACACGTTCCATCTTTCTCACGTCCCCTGTCAATTTGAACTTCAAAGAAAGAAAAAGTAAAGGGGGGTCGGATTCATGAATATTCGCATCACCATCGGTGACCTGGAAATCCCCGCGAAATTAAACGAAACTCCTACGGCAAAAATGATCTTGGCTGCCCTCCCCTTCCAGGCTTCTTTTGATGTATGGGGCGACGAAATTTATTTCACCATCCCGGTGCAAGCGGAATTGGAAGAAACCGCCGTGGAAGAAGTTCAGATGGGGGATCTGGCCTACTGGCCCCCGGGCAAGGCATTCTGTATCTTTTTCGGCCCGACTCCCATGAGCACCGGCGACAGGATCGTCCCTGCCAGCGCCGTCAACGTCGTTGGCAGGGTGACGGGAGATGCCGGAGCATTCAAGAAAGTCATGCACGAATCCCGGGTGACTGTCAGAGTCGGCGTAAATGGAACTCCTGAACATCCTTTACGCAAAGCCGGCGCCTGTAGCCATCCTCACCATGAACAGGCCCGAGACGCGAAATTCCTTCACCCTGAAGATGGCGCAAGAGATCTATTGGGCTTTAACGGATGCAGCCCGTGATCCGGAGATCAAAGTCATTATCATCCGGGGCAAGGGCGATGCGTTTTCCGCCGGTGGAGACATCAAGGAGATGTCGCGGGGAAACCTGGCATCCTGGGATATGAAGGACTATCTGTGGAACCATGTGCAGAAAATCCCCCTCCTTCTGGAAGATCTGGATAAACCGGTCATTGCCTCCATTGACGGGCCGGCATTCGGAGGAGGATTCGGGCTTGCATTGGCCTGTGATCTGCGTATCGCTTCGGAAAGAGCCACTTTCTGCGCCACCTACGTGCGCATAGGATTGGCGCCGGGAGACGGCAGCGCCTTTTTCCTGCCGAGACTGATCGGGCTCAGCAGGGCCATGGAGATCCTCCTTACCGGGAGGGTGGTCAAGATGGAGGAGGCCTACCGGTTGGGGCTTGCGGACAGGGTCGTTTCCGCGGATTCGCTGGAGAAAGAAAGCCTGGCCTATGCATCCCGGATTGCCGCGTGGCCGGAGGCCTCACTGAAAGCAAGCAAGCGGGCGCTATACGATGGGCTTAAATCCGATCTGAAAGGGCACCTGGATTATATGTCGTCTCAACTGGGGCTCCTGTCCGAAACCAGAGAGCACAAGGAAGCGATTGAAGCCCTTATCCGCAAGAAAAGCCTACAAGCGATAGACCGTGGGTTTTTCCTTCATGTCGATGTCGATGCCGATGGAATCTCCCGTTTTGAATCCCAGTTTTCGAAATTCCCGCACCACTTGCTCATCCCTGTCCATGTACCAGTAGACCGACCATACCGGATTGCGCACCGTGGCAATCCCGTATGCCTCATGACTGCGCAGGTTGATCCGGAACTCATCCCTGGCGACCAGGGTGTCCGCCTCCGAGAGGAAATAGTCCCGCTTGTAGAGATTATTGTAAAGGGCCTTGGAGAGCCGCTCCTGCAATGGGGGCGTTTCATCAAGGTAATGATTGGCAATCTGGTACAGGTCCCCGGGAGCATCAATAGCCAGCCCAAGGATCGCAAATGTTTCGTTCCTCAGGGCAAACTCCTCAAATTGGGACTCGTAAGACGCAATCATATCAAGCGCCGTATCGATTCCCGAACCGGATGGCTCTTTTCCCATCGCGATATTTTCACATTGATCGATGATGTTCATATAAAAGGCGGAGTTGTCCATCACAAAGATCGGACGCTCGCGGTAGTTTCTCCTCTTTCTGATTCTTCTTATTCCGTCCAGTCTGACCGATCTCTCACTCTCCTTCTGATCCAGGGTTTCTATAAGGGAGATGTCCTTTGCCTGAACCACATGGATTTTCCCGTCTCCCGAAATGATGTACTCGATCTCGCATCGGAAACCGAGATATTCCTGGATATCTTTGGAAATGTCCAGAAGGCCCGTGTCGTGAGGCGTCTTGGTAATATAGGGAAGGCTGTCCACCTTGTGCGACCTGGTCCGGCAGTAACCGAATTCCCAGGTGTTTCCCAACATTTTCGCCATGACAGCCGTCCCGTTGATAAAGGGCATGACAATAACGCCCATATCGTCCAGATCCAGTTCGGGTGCGTGATTGAATTTCTGCTGCCGCAATATGGAAAGCCTGCTGACGCTTTTTCCCAGTTTGATGATCCGCTTCCGGGCATATTGGATGCCCGACACGTCGGCATAGGTCTCAAGAGAATCAAATGTTCCGGGCTTGAAAGCTTCCTCGAACGGGTGGGCGCTCCTCGCAATGACCTTGAAGCTTTCCTGATGACGGCTGAGGAACTCCTTCAATTTTCCGAAGTTCTCCGTTTTGAAATCCTCCGCGGGCACATAGATGAAATCAGGGACATTGAATTTGCCCTTGTTTCAATTTTTCAAGGTACAATGCCTTTTCGGGCAGAATAGAATTCATGAATCCTTTCTCCGGCGACCGCTATGGGCCTGTCTCCCTCTTCTCCGTGGGAGCGCGCTTACCATCCCTTTTCAGCAAGGATATGCCTGATTTTTTCTTCTGCCTTCTTTTCCACCAGGATCATTTTTTTGGCGTGGGCCTTCTTGATCTTTTCCGTCAGCACGGCGATATCAGCCGGCTTTTCCAGGAGGTCGACGGCGCCCAATTTCATGGCTTCAACACCCTTCTGCACAGTGGCGTGGCCCGTAAGCAGGATGACCTGTATATCGGGATTCTTTTTTTTGAGTTCCTTCAATGTTTCAAGCCCATCCATTTCGGGCATCATCAGATCCAGGATGATGGCATCGAAGGATTCTTCCTGAACTTTCTTAAGGGCTTCTGTTGGAGATGTCGTCGTAGTCACATTCATATCCCTTGCCTGCATCCGCTCGGACATGGTTTCCAGAAAATCCTTTTCATCATCCACCAGCAATACTTTTTCCATTTCAATCTCCTTTCTTAAAGCTGTTAGGTTTCAGCCTTTAGCCATTCGTTCCCTTTTGACGCACATCTTTTGGCAGAACCAGTTCAATTTTCCTAGCCTTTTCATCCATTAAAATCCTTCCACCCAGTATTTGCAGCAAAGCTTCTTCCCTTTCCGTTGGAAATACCGCCTCCGACAGGGTTGAGATCGCTTCAAGTCCGGAAAAACGTATGTTCACTGAGGCCGGACCTGTTTCAACCGTGAATTTCACTGTTTTTCCCTCTCCCGAAGCTCCCATGGCAAAATCCAGGACCTGCCAGAGGATGTTCAGCAAATGGAACGGGGAGGTAATAATGGTCACGATATCCCGCGGCGGTTGCAGATCCAGTTTCACACTCTTCATATCCGCCAGCCGCTGGGCGAGTCCGATAGATAACTTCAGGGTTTCTCCGAGTTCGACACTCTTGAGTGACTCGTCCACACTGTGCGCCAGGCTATTCATATTTCTTATAATTCCTTCGGCCCGATGGATCTGTTTGGAAACCCTCCCGGATACCACCTTCAGCTTCTCAGGGTCGATAGGAATGCCTTTGTCGGCCATCATGCCATAGTCTTCCAGAAGTCCCGCGCTTTCGTTGATGATCGCCATCACATTCTTGATTTCATGAGAAATGGATGCGGTCATTTTCCCGAAAAATTGAAGTCCGATCCCCATTTCATCATTCGACCGGTGGTCCATATTTCACCCCTTTATTCGGCCATCAGTTTTTTCATTTTTTCCATCAGGATATCAATGTGCACAGGCTTCAAGAGATAGTAATCTTCTCCTGTCTCGGAAGATCCGGCAGCAAAATCGGCCTGAGATCCGTGCCCGGTCATAAACATAAATTTCAGAGCAGGACGTACTGCCTTCATTTTCTTTTGCAGCTCTATGCCACTCATTCCCGGAATCTTCACATCCAGAACGACCAGATCGAACTCCTCTTCCACGATGCGTTTCAAGGCTGCGTCACCAGTCGTTTCCCAACGGGCTTCTATTCCTCTGATGCCCAATCTCTCCGCCAGTGCCTCCACCAGTTCTTTTTCGTCATCTACTAAGAGTACGCGCACGATTTTTTCATCTCCTTTTCCTCAATGTTGAGGGGAAGCATAATCGCAAAAGTCGTCCCTTTATTTAATTCACTTTTTACTTCAATCTTTCCACAAATCTCTTCAACAAGACCGTAGGTAATGGAAAGACCAAGACCGGTTCCCCCTTTTCCCGTCTTTGTCGAAAAAAACGGCTCAAAAACCCGTTTTAAGTCTTTTTCTGAAATCCCGCAACCATCATCGGAAATGGAGAGTGATACGCTGTCCTTGCCTTCCATTCTGCCCACAATATGCAAATGACCATTGTTTTCCATGGCGGCAAAGGCATTGTTGATGATATTCAATATGATCTGCTGTAACTTGCCCGCGTCCGTCTGAATGGGTGGGATATCCTCCGCAACCTCTATCAAAATGCTAATGCATCGATATTCCGCCTCTTTGTTTAAAAATCCCAGGACTTCCCGGACAACTTCCCCAAGATTCACGGTCTGGATACTCACATCCATGTGGCGTGCAAAACCCAGCAGGCGTTTTGTGATTCTTCCACACCTGGCGACCGAGGCGATGATGGAGTCAAGCAAGCCCATGAGCATATCGTTTCCCTTATACTCTTTCTTAAAGAGAAACAGGTCCTTCATCAAACCGGCTTTTTCGTTAATAATCGCCAGGGGATTGTTAATTTCGTGCGCAACGCCCGCCGCCAACCTCCCGATAGACGCCATCTTGTTGGCATATTCCACCTGATGCAGCGTAATAATCAGTTTCTGATCCGACCGGAAGATCCTGTTTACAAGATAAGTCACCCCTCCTAAGAATCACAAAAAGAATAAACGCCACACTAATGATCAGAAACCAGATCAGCTTCTTTCTGGTATTTTCCCATGGCCTCATCAGTTCATCTTTGTGTTTGACCACCATCAGGATGAATGGCGTATCGGCGATATATCTATAACCGATAACAAAGGGGGTTCCGTTCTTATCCAGCCATTCCAGAACCCTCGTTTTGGGGGCGTATTCAGGTACGGGCAGGGAAGTTGTCTGCAGAACCTTTCCATGAGCACGTGTGGGAGTCTGGATCACGCCTTCATGGTTGATGATAAACGCATCACCATGACCTCCTATCTCAAGCTCGGATAACAGAGCATTGAATTTCTCCGTATCCAGCGTTGCCCTGAGCACGAAGAAATCACCGTCTTTCGGGGCACATTTGACTGCGATAACGAGGTGGGGCACATTTCGATAGCCCATGAATACATCGCTGATAAAAACTCCCTGAAAGACGACCCGCCTGAACCATTCCTGCTCGCTGTAATCTCTGCCTTTCAGTTCATACGGCCCCACGTAAGCCAACTGAATGCCTCGATAATCAATCAAACCCAGATCGGTAAATCCTCCGAAACTCTTCTTCAGATTTTCGAGGATAAACTTCAAGCGTTCGCGATTCAGGCATTCGCCGAAGCCATGATCGTGCACAACAAAATCCAGGGCGGATTTCCGTTCGTCCAGATAGTACGAAACGGTCCGACGAACATTGGACACAAGCTGGGAAGTTCTCAGAAGGATCTCTGATTCAACATCGTGCCGCGTTGCCCTGTAATCCACAACGGCCATGAACAGCAGAGGCGCCAGAACCACTATGGACGTAAGAAAAACCGCCGCGTACCAGATTCGCCGGAAATCGAACTGAGACCTGTACGGCCCTGCTTCCGCATCATGATGGTCCCAAAACTCGGGTTTTATCCTTCTTAAGATCTTCATCCTTCAGTTTTTATCCCTGATTCCCGACAACCCATGGTAGAGGGCCTGTTCAAGCGGAAAGCGGTTTCCCGTTCAGCCGTTTTTTCTCCTTGATTTTTTCATTGGCGCTCTGGAGCGTCTCCGTCAGAACGGCGATATCCACGGGCTTATGAAGGTAGGCAAAGGCTCCCAGTTCCATGCAGACCTTTCGATCGTCTTCCGAACCGTGTCCCGTAAGGATGATCACTTCAATTTCCGGACGGGTTGTTTTCACGCGTCTCAGCACCTCGATTCCATCGATTCCGGGCATCTTGAGATCCAGGATCATCACTTCGGGCTCATCCTCACTGACCAGTTGGAGAGCCGATTCCCCATCATAGGCGACGGCGGAGCCCATATCACGCATGAGCAGTCGTTCGGATAGAGTCTGTACAAATTCCCGCTCGTCATCCACAAGAAGCACCTTGGAAGGCGCCTCAAAGTCGAATTTGCGGTAAATATCCGACTTGTGAAAATTCTTTCCAACGGTGGTAATCACGGACTGAACACCAGGCACGCGGGCCGCAATGGCTTTGAGTTCCTCTTCCAGTCTGCTCAGCATAAGGACATGCTTATTGATGGTAATTGTAACTACCCCTTCAGCCGCGCTCACAGCTGCATCATGCCCCTCTTTTGCCAGTGCCACGCCCACGGCGGAGGACAGAAGAAAATCCGCAAGAGCTTTTCTGGAACTCTCCGTGGTTTGAAGCAGATCCTTTGTCAAGTAATCACGGATAATGGAAACAGCCTTTTTGACCTCTGTTTTATCCATGGGGATGACGATATCATATAGGGAGGAATCCCAAGGATCCTTGCTCTCCAGATGTGACTGTACCCAGACGGCACAGTCTCCATCCTGTTTGTGAATCAGGGCTGTCGCTTCCTTCTCGGACAGATTTTCCTCGGTCGTTGCAATGGATTTTCTGTATTTCATATCCGCGATCAGACAGACTCGAAGCACATGGGTGATTTCTCTTGGAATGAGCTGACTCGAAAACCCTGACAGGATGAGATTGTCTTGCGCAAGCGTTTCAGACACGGCCAGCTTCATCTCCGCTATGGATCGCTCCTTCTCATGCGTAAAGTTATTAAAAACAGAGGTCTTGGCTAAAAAAGCACGCTCTATTTTTCCTTCCGGGACACCGGACTGAGCACTTGCTAGCTTCACGATATCCTTGTCGAAAATGAGTTTATAGCCTGTACTCTCTTGAAGCTCCCGAAGTACGGGCTCTTCGCTGCAGAATTTGCCACTGAAAATACCAATAACGGACATATGCGAGCTCCTTTTTTAGCGTCGTTTATATGGCTTGAGGGGTTAAACGGCACACGGTCAACAGGGGGCAAATCTTCTCTCTTCCATCCTTATGCGTCTCCCCGTGAATCGATTGAATAGCCTTTTCCATGGTCGAATAGAGATGATGCTCTCCGATTTTTTCCACAAAATGCGTTCTTTTCAACACTTTCAATACCGTCTCATTAACACCGCTAAGGGAGACATCGATGTTGGCGCTTCTGATTCGATCTACCAACAAGGATAGTGTTTCTTCTCCTGAGGCGTCAATATCATTTATCCCGTTGGATACCAGAATAATGTGCTTTAACTTTCTTTTTTTGGCCATGACATCAGCGATCTGGTCCTCGAGATAACTGGAGTTTGCAAAAAAGAGAGGCCCATCAAATCGAAGCATGGCAATATATTCACACTCTTTCAGCCCATGATCGGTTGCGCATCTCAAGGCCTGGTCTTCCCCCCTCGAGAGAAAAGCCATTTTCGGTCTCATGCTTTTGTAAAGGTATACGAGAAGCGAGAGCACGACGCCGATCATAATGCCCCTGTCCAGGTGGGGTGCAAAAACGAGGGTACAGAGAAAAGAAACGATGGCAATCGCTCCATCATACCACTGGGCCTCCCACGCATGAACAAAACCGGAAACATTAATTAAACCGATGACGGCCATCATGATGACCGCGGCAAGAACGGATTGGGGCAGATGGTAGAGCAGAGGGGTGAAAAAGAGAAGGGCAATCACTACCATCAGGCTGGTAAACACACTCGATAAACCGGTGACCGCCCCGCTCTGAAGATTCACCGCGGATCTTGAAAATGAGCCGGAAACGGGATAACTTCTCCCCATCGCCCCAATCATGTTTCCCAGCCCCTGTCCGATGAGTTCCTGATTCGGATCCAGTCGTTGTCCCGTCTTGGCCGCCATGGCCTTGGCGATACTGATGGCCTCCATGAAACCCAAGAGCGAAATAATGGCCGCATAGGGCAGGAGATGCAGCACAACGCCCAAGTCTAATTTCGGCATGCTCAGGGAAGGAACCCCTTTGGGGACCGTTCCCACAACCATTCCCCCTCCAATCATGAGGAGCTTATCCATTTTCAATGCCGAGTTTCCCACCTTTATTTGCCAGGTTCGGCCATCTCCTTTTGCGCCCTTTGGAAGTTCATTTTTCGGATAGAATTCCAGGGAACCATTCGCCTGTTCGACCCCTTCAAACAGCTTGTCTCTAATCGCAAAACGGATTTTTTCTATCGTATGATTCAGTCTTTCCATATTCGTCGTGAGAACGCTGATTTGATGTTCCGCATTTAAAACGCCCATGATATCCCGGCTTCTGTTGGCGCTATCCAAAACCTTGTTTGCCGCCGCCCTTTCTTCCCCAAGAGAAGGAACAATGGCGACCGTCCGATTGAATTCCTCCACCATCTCGCTTATTCCCGGCGCCTTGATGGCATCGATATTAACGCTTTCATTGTGTTGAAAACCAGTGGCCCAGGAGAGCAACGTGGTGATAACGACGGCAACCAGAACATTGGGGATCTTCGGGGATATTCTCCTCAAGCCGTACATAATAGCAAACGCCAGCACCCCCATGCCAAGCGTCGGCCAATGGGTATAATGCCAGGCCGCCTGAAAAACCCGCATGATCGTCTCGTAGTGATGCGCGGCCTTGTCCACGAAGACTCCGAACATTTTTGACAACTGAGAGGATGCAATAATGATCGCGGCGGCATTGGTGAACCCGTTGACAACGGGGTGAGACAGGAAATTTACCACGAGCCCGAGCCTCAGCACCCCCAACGTAAACTGGAAGGCCCCTACCGTAAGCGCCAACAGGATCGCGTAAGCGATGTAGCCTGGGCTTCCCGCCGTGGCGAGGGGTTCCAGCGAAGCCGAAGTCATCAGGGAAACGACGGCCACGGGGCCGGTTGCCAACTGACGGCTCGACCCGAAAAGAGCGGCAACCATGGGTGGCAGGAAAGAAGCATACAGTCCATAATAAGGCGGCAGACCAGCCAGTTGAGCGTAGGCCATGGACTGCGGGATGAGCACAAGCGCGACGGTAATGCCCGAAAGGAGGTCCGTCCTGAAACTCATCAGGTCGTACCCTTTAAACCAGCCCAGAAACGGAAATACTTTGGTCAACATATACCTTAACTCCTTCGTAATGATTTTAGCCGGTTGACAATACGTCAACCGTTTTTCAGCATCCGCCTGCACGAGGCAATCAACTCACCGTACAATGCACCGGCATCATAAAGATTGTAGCTGTTGAAACGAACCAACCCATCCGTCAGAGTAAAGACAATCAGCGCATTCTTCCTTGCGGGAATATCTCCGATGGAACCATCTTTCTTTCCAAGGTTGATCGCTTTCTCGAAAATGTCCACAAGGCAATTATAAATATCTTCGAGATATTGCCTGCAAACAGGGTTGCCCTCCGCAAGTTCATAAGCATCATGACGATGCAGAAGCATGAAAAGGTCCGGCATGTGCCCCGCCAGGTAGAGGTAAAAGGAGATGACCTCTTCCACCATTTCGAGGCCTGTTCTGAACTTTTTCTTCTCTATATACTTATCAAATTCATTGATGATCCTGGATTTGACCGTTTCCAGAATCGTCATGAAAAGATTTTCCTTATTCTTGAAATGGTAAAAGATCGTCCCTTCCGCGGCACTGGTCATTTTCGATAGCTCTGCCATCGAAGTGTCCTTAAACCCCTTCTTCGCAAAGAGCTTTAACGCGGACTGCAAAATGGATTCCTTCTTCGACATAACCTTCACTCCAAAAAAATCAAGGGCACTAACTGAGTACTCAGTCAGCTCCATTTATCAAGCTTTTGTCATGGCGTCAAGAACAAAATCCGTCCGGACATAAACAAAATGCAACATGATGCAAATGCGAACGAATTTCAAAATATGCCATTATGGTTCGGGAAATATTCAGGCAATAGCCCTTGGGGGCGCGGAAGATGGAGACGGATGGGACGGGACTCAACAAATATCTCTGAGCGCATACCGGGTTTCAGGGGAACTTTCGAGCCGATTTTTGGCGGGCCGGAACATGGCGGGAAGCACGGAAAACCCACCAAAAAAAATCCCGCCGGGTGGCGGGATCAATTTTCTCGGCAAGTCGGGACGGATTATCGCAGACCGTCCTCTTTTTTCGCATCTTCTTTCACCAGACCACCTATTCTCGGATGGGGACGTCCAAAGTTGGTCACTACAAGGGCCACGACAATTTCATCAGCCATGGGGGCATCATCGATCCGTACGGACATGGCATCAAAGTGGGTTCTCACGAAAGCGGCGTCTTTGTAATGGGTAGGAACATCGATTTCCGTTCCCATCCCCCCCATTTTCTTGGCGGAAGGAATGATGGCCTTGCCACCCCCCAACGCGTCCCGGAACGGCTTGCCCAGCTTCGGGTGCAGGATGGCGCCGGCGTGTTCCCTCTCTCCCTTTTCCCCCACAATAGCGCCCTTGCCATATCCTTCAGCCTCCTCGGGCTTGATCCCCAGCGCATCCACCGCCATCTTGCCGAGGATGCCTCCCAGCTCCTCGCCAATATCCATAAGCGGCGTCAAATCCTCCACAAATTCGCCTGCAAAAGGATTCTTGATAACCGCGACTGCGGCCGCTTTTTTTCCGGGAGACGCGAGCTTTCTGCCCCCTTCTGAAAGGATTTCTTCAACGATCGTCACATATTTTCTTACTTCCATAAATAACTCCTCCTGAATGCGGGTTCAACTATTCATTCTTTCCCGGAAAAAATCGGTCATTTCAACCCTTCCCTTCACGGAAAGAAATGCACCGAAAATCATCTCCCGTTCCATTAGTTCCCGGGCTCTTTTCATCCCTCTTCGAATCGCTTCCTGCTTCTTTTCTTCAGAAATATCGCCGACGGACTCCGTCACCATCATGCTCCCTAAGTCCGTGTACGGATCCAACTCAACGGCCTTCCGATGGACGACCGATTCGTCTTCCGCACGGACCGCATTCCCCACGACAGTGGCGGCCGCATCCGCAACCGAGGCATCCCGGCCGACAATGCAGGCGGCAGAGGCAATTCCCCGTGTAAGGCTCCTCCCTCCCAGACCGCTCGTGGCAATGCCCCAGGAACGTTCGCTTGAGTCCAGGGAGAGCACATGAGAAAAACTTTCTTTCTGAAGGTCATCCCGGATTCCCACCGACACCGAATTCCCTTCCCGCAGTCGGATGGCAATATCGCCCCCATTGTTGACAATCACCCTGGTCATGCCCGAGTCAAAAAGAAAATCGGCCACAAAATCCGCGATAGTCCCGGCAACGGCGGCCATGGGCGTCAGATCCGGTTCCCCCATGGAAATCACACTCGCGATCATTTTTGCAGCGACCGGTTCCTCAAGATCGGAGGGAACTCTTTTCTGAACCGCCCTCAGCAGATCCTGAAAGGCGCGCCATTCTTTCCAGAATGCCGAAAGAGACCTTTGCGGCCTTTACGTTCATCTCACGCTGGGGAATTTTTCCGATAAACGATGAAATGACCAGCCGCATGGGGCCGCATTCCGCCATGACGGCGCCGTTATCAAGAAGGTTTATGGCGGTCTCCCAAGGCACGCGAAAAACCTTGTCTAACGAACAGGAAACGGTTTCATGGCTTCCACATGTCCCCCCATTTCTTCATAATCCCGGAGGGTCATGGTGTATTCGATGGGACAAATGGTTGCGGGTGTCGGCGTCCAGTAGAACGCACCTTCTTTCACGCGGCCCACATCCACCATGAAATTAATGCCCCCACCCGGCAGGACATAAGCGGGCGCGCCTCCCACGGTAAGCATCGCACGCGCTTCATGGACGGCGGCAGTCAGTTTCACCGGATACAGGGCCACTCCCGCCCGTGCGCTTCCGCCCGATCCACCCATATATACGGCGGACACGATGGAAGATTCACAACTCGCGGATATGGCTTCAACGGCCTTTGCGCATTCCGACGTCAGTGGAAGCCGTGTGAAAATTCCCATCTTCGCCCCACTGGAAAAGTTTCGCGTTTTTCCCCGTGGTTTCCGTGATCAGGACCCGCAACCCCGGTTGCGCAAAGACTTGTATCCACCCCGGCAATCACATCCAGGGGATCTTTGATGGATGTCCCCCCCCAGCCGTCCCCATGATCTCCGAAGTATCTTCCCGGAGTACTCATCCGGTAACGAAGGCGGACTCCCGAGGGTTTTGCCCCCACAAATCGACCGGCTGCATGTTCGCTCATGAGGCTGGTGATATGGGAATCCAGGATGATGACTTCGTCCGCGGCCTCCCGCAGCAGAGGAGCAAACAATCCCAAGGTGGCGCTCCCGCATCCCACACGCATATTGTCGGGAATAAATCCGTTAATCTCCGGAGCCTTTCCCACCTGCACACGGATTTTGCTTCCCCCTTCCACCATCAGCTTCACGGGAAGCCGGTTGGCAATATCCGTGACGGTTCTTGCCACCACCAGTCCGTCTTTCCCAGTGAGCAGATTTACGCCGCCGATGGAGAGCATCTTGGATCCGTACTGCTCGGTGATCACCATACCCACCTTCCGTTTTCCCACCAGCACATCGGCTCCTTCTTCTCCCACCTGCAGATCGGTATCGATCTTCACCAGGATGGAACTGTAGCTCAACGGGGCTTCGGTAACCACGGTGACCACATCCACATCCTTCTGTTTCCCTCCGGCAATCACGGGCGCCGGTTTGCAGTCCGGATACGTGGTGCCGGACCCGATGGCCGTAATCAGGGGGTGTTGAATGGCAGGTTCAGGGCTCGGACCCACGATGGAGGCAACTTCTTCAAAGGAATGAAGCGGCGTTATGCGAACGGTCTTTCCTCCTATCATTTCTGTAACGGAGACAGGCCCCTGTCCCGCCTTCCTTTATCCGACAGGTAATGGGGCAGGCATCGCACACGACGGTTCCGGCGGGAAAACTCGTCCTCCCGCTCCAGGGCCCCCTGTTCGCACACCTTCATGCAGGCCCCGCAATCGGTGCATTTCTCTCCGATGACCGCCTTCTTTTCATATCTCACGGCTTCCAGAGGACAGTCCCGAACACAGTATCCGCAGCCGATACATTTTTCCAGGTCAACTTTCATTTCACATTCCCAAATTCGTTTGAAAATTTCATCGGTATCGAATCGCTATCGGTATCGAAGCCAGGCGCACGAGATGGGTCGATCCGATTTCGATCCGATACGATTCGACCTAATCGTATGACTCATCAAGTCCTTTCTGATCAACGCCAGTTCTTAGACCAATGCCGGGCTAAACCTGTCGCTGAACAAGACTTTCTGAAACCAAATCCGCGTACCTGAAAATTCGCACCACTTACAGTACGGTCACCGTTCGTCTTGCGGGCGGGGTATTCCGGCTCTTGTTGACTACAATTTGCCCATCCACCATGACCATGGCCACGCCGGGAACATCTCCCGCCTCAATGGCCGAGAGCGCATCCTCCCCTACGGAACCAATGGGGGCATCCATCACCACCAGGTCGGCCTCTCTGCCTTCTTCGATAATTCCCCGATTCAGTTTATAGATCCGGGCCGTGTTGCCCGTGGCCATGCAGATGGCCTCTTCCGCACGCAGGGGCGTCAGGCTGGCAAGATGATTGATCACACGCAAGATCCCAAGGGGGATGACTCCGGTTCCGGAAGGGGCGTCGTTCCCGATGATCATCCTTTTAAGAGCGTCCTTTTCAAGGCAGATACCGGTCACATCCACCGCCATTTTCGGATTTCCACAGTGCACGATTTCCATGGCGATATCCGTTTCCTCAATGAGTTTCCTCGCCTCCTCCAGGGCCACGGCCGTGGGACCGCCGTTGATGTGCGAAGCGATATGCGGCCCGGTTTTCATGACCTGTTCAGCCGTTACCGTACTGCTTCCGGGGATGGATGTCCCGCCCGTATGCATCATGACGGTCATCCCTTCCTCTTTTGCCCACTGAACCATGGGGGCCGCATCTTCCGGTTCCTTCACACTCCCCAGGCCGATTTCTCCCACCACACGAGACCCCTTCACGGGCCATCTCCGCAAAGTCTTCCCTCGTCAATCCCTTTTCAAGGATCAGGCCGCCTCCAATAACCTTTGCACCGCCGGGCCTGAAATTGGAAAAGGACTTGGAAGCCAGAATAGCCAGGGCCTTCGTCCCTGCGGGATCTTTCGGTCTTCCCGGAAGATGCACCTCCCCGGCGGAAATAAAGGTGGTCACCCCTCCGTGAACCGCACTGTCCAGAAATCCTACCTGTTGCTGCCTGGGCGCCCAATCCCCCAGGACCACGTGACAGTGGGAATCGATCAGTCCGGGCGTAACCGTCATGCCGCCACAGTCTATGACCCTGACTCCCTTTTCGGGAGTCATCCCGGAGAGAAAACCAGCCTCCATGATTTTTCCATCCTCAATGACGATCCCGTCGCCTTCCAGGATAGGGTCAGCAATGTCTCCGCTCACAATGGTCCCGATATTTTTCAAAAAAACCGTCGTCATTTTTTTGCCTCCTTTAAAATGAATCGTCTTTCCCTCGCCCCTGCTTCCAAAACCCGTTCCAGGTTCGCAGGCAGGCGGTAAATTCTCTTCCCCAGGGCATCTGAAAGGGCGTTGAGGATTGCCGGCGCAGTGGGAATCAATGCCGGTTCTCCAACCCCTTTCGCGCCGAAAGGCCCTGTCGGCTCCGGACATTCCACAAGAATGGCCTCCACCTCGGGCATATCGATACAGGTGGGGATATGATAATCGTTCATGGATTCCGTCTTCCCCGGCACATACTCCTCCATCAGGGCAAATCCCACTCCCATGGCAACCCCGCCATAGATCTGTCCTCGAACAGACTCGGGATAAATGGCTTTTCCCACATCATGGGCCGCAATGATCTTTTCCACCCTGACCTCTCCCGTTGCAACATCCGCCTCAACAAGCGCCACATGGCAAGCGTAGGCATAGGTTGCGTAGGGAACCCCCTGCCCCGTTTCCGGATCGAGAGGCGCCGTTTCCGGGTCAAAGCGCCCCTTCGAAACGAAGGGATGCCCCATTTCTTCTTTGCCTCCCTGGCAATCTCTGAAAAACCCGCCTCTTTCCCTCCTGCCATCCGTCTCCCGAACAAATCCGGAATCGAGGATGAGGGTTCCCGCCGGACACTTCAAGCAGATCCGCGCCTTGCGCAATCAGCAGTTCACGAAGATTTTCCGCTGCTTCCCGCACCGCATTGCCTGATATATAGGTTTGCCTGCTTGCGGAAGTGGCCCCGGCGTTGGTGGTGTATTTTGTATCGGCTGCCACCACTTTTATGGCATCCATCGGCACATGCAGTACTTCTGATGCAATCTGGGCAAAGACCGTTGTGGACCCCTGGCCTATATCCGCACATCCGGTAAAAAGAGTGATGGCTCCGTCTTCATCCATCGTGATCTGGGCCGTAGAAGGGTTCTTAACGCCGGTATTGCCGATCCCGTAAAACATGGCGCCCACACCCACACCCCTTCTCTTGAAGGGATCCGAACCTGCACTGCCGCCACTGGTTCGCCGCCCACTGATAATGCTTTTCCACCGCGCTCAAGACATTCGCCGATCCCCACGCTCGCTTTCAATTCCTGCCCGCTGCCCGTTTTGGAACCAATTTTCAGGCAGTTGATGCGTCGTATCTCCAACGGATCCATTCCCAGGGCCTCGGCAAGGAGATCCATCTGCGATTCATGGCCAAAAGCGACCTGCGGCACACCGAATCCCCGCATGGCGCCCCCGAAAGCGGGTTGTTGGTATAGACGCAGAGACAATCCGCTTCAAAATTCTCCACCTCATAGGGCCCGGTGGCATGGACAGGCGCCCGTGAGGCCACGGCAAGCCCGTAGGATCCATAGGCGCCCGTATCACAGAGGATTCGCGCCTTCATGGCCACGAGCTTTCCAGCCATTGTCAACGCCCGTTTTCAGCGTCATCTTCACGGGATGTCTCTTGGCCGTCGCCAGAAAGGCTTCCTCCCGCGAAAAAACATAGCGAACCGGTCTTTTCAGGTGGTAAAGCGCCAGTCCGATAAACCCTTGGGTGTTCAGATCCAGTTTTGATCCGAACCCCCCGCCCGTAGCCGCCTGAATGACCCGGACCTTTTCCTTTTCAACACCAAGCAGTGTTGCCACATCATCGCGGTCATAGTGGGGGTTCTGGGTGGAGGCCAGAATCACGAAGGAACCATCCGCATCCATATAGCCAACCCCGGCATCCGGCTCCAGATAGGTATGTTCAAGGGCCGCGGTATGGTACGTCTTTTCGATCACGAGATGACATCTCTTAAAGGCGGACTCCACATCGCCTTTGCGGATCTTTCTGGTAAAGAGAAGATTTCCACCGTCGTGCACCAGCGGGGCGCCTTCCTTTAACGCCTCTTCCGGATCGGTAACGGAAGGAATCTCCTCATAATCGACGCGAATGGCGCGACAGAGCCTGTTCCGCGGCCGTTTCACTCTCGGCGGCAACCAGCGCGACGGCATCCCCGACGAAGCGGACCTTGTCGGGCACCAGGAGGGGCTGATCCTTATTGATAATGCCGGTCAGGTTTTTCCCGGGGATATCCTCCGCGGTAAAAACTCTTACAACTCCCTCTGATCCCGTAAGCCGGACCTGCATCGATCTTTTTTATATCGAGCATGCTTATGGGGACTTCGAAGAACGCGCAGCTCCAAAGCGTTTTCAACCGGGATATCGGCACAGAACACAGGCTTTCCCATGAGTTTTTCCGAAACGCCGAAGCGAGGCGGATTCTTCCCGACGGAATAATATGTTTTCATTCTTACTCATTTTTCACTCATCACGTCACTCATCACTGTCACTCAGCAGCCAACCTGAGCGGATAAAACATGCGCAGAAACAGTCCCTGCACGGCCTCTTCCTTGTAGACCGTGGAAGGCCGCCTTCCCGTAACTTCCACCATCTCTTCCGCCACGAGACGGGCGCCCTCCAGAAGGGTCCGTTCGTCCAACCGTTTTCCCATGAGGAACGCTTCCGCCCGGCGCATTCTCCTGGATGTCGGCGTACAGGCCCCCAGAGCCAACCGGATAAAGGTGACCCCGCCATCAACATCCCTGTCCACCGTAAACGCCATATTCATCCTCGCAACGGCCAGACTTTTCCGTCTGCCGATTTTCTGGAAATCGGAGATCTTTCCGGCGGACGGCCGCAGAATAAATCCCGTAATGATCTCATTCCGCCCAACCGCGCTCCTGTAAGGGCCGGAGGCCAGTTCCTCCACGGGAAGCCTTCTTTCTCCCTGCCGGTTCCTGATCAGGGCAACGCCGTCATGGGCGATCATGGGAGGAATGGTATCCGCGGAAGGGGAAGCGTTCGCGGCGTTCCCTCCGATGGTGGCCACATTTCTGATCTGGCGGCTGCCGAATGTCAACGTGGATTTGTGCAGGGCGGGGAGGATGTCTGGCAATGAGGCTTGAACTGCTGGATTTCCGTAAGGGTGACTCCCGAACCGATGAACAGGCCGTCTTCCCCCATTCTTATTTCCTTCAGCGCTTCCATACGGGAAATGTCCATGAGATAATCGACGTTGACCTTGCCGGCCCGCATGTCGACCAGGATATCGGTTCCTCCCGCCACCATCCTCGTTTCAGGACCGTGATCCGCAAGGAATTGGAGCGCCTCCTCCAGTGTGTCGGGCCGCACATAGGCGGGCTTTGGGGCCATTCTATTTCTCCCCCGAAAGCCGCCGGCCCGCATCTTCGATGGAATCGACAATCTGTTGATAGCCGGTACAACGGCAGAGATTCCCGGATATTCCGTCGATAATAACCTCCCGGGAGGGGTGTTTGTTTTCCTCTAAAAGGGCCAAACCGCTCATGAGAAGGCCCGGCGTGCAAAATCCGCATTGCACCGCGTGATGGTCCGCAAAGGCCTGCTGCAGCGGATGAAGACCGGAATCATTGGCCAGCCCCTCCACCGTCTTCACCTCCCTGCCATGGAGTTGGGCGGCAAGCATGAGGCAGGCATTGACGCTTTTTCCATCCACCACGACGGTACAGGCGCCGCACTCCCCGATGCCGCACCCCTCCTTGGTTCCCTTCAGCTTCAAACGGTCGCGGATGGCATGAAGCGCCGTCTCCGCCGCATCCACTTTCACATGAACCGTTTCCCCATTCAGGGTAAATTCAATGGGGACCTCTGTTTCAATCCGCATGAAAAATCCCTATTCAGCATTGATCTTTTTAATATCCAGATCTTTCATGACCACAACGCCCTTGTCCTGCATTTCCTTGAGGGCCGCCTTGGTCGTATCGGGCGCCACGCCTTTTGAGAGGTCTTCCACAACGATCACCCTGTATCCCCGTTTCGCGGCATCCAGGGCGGTGGCCTTGACGCAATAGTCGGTGGCTATGCCGAAAACCACGACCTTGCTCACCATATTGCGCTTCAGGATCTTGTTCAGCTCCGTCTCCGCCCCGCCATCATCCTGAAATCCCGAATAGCTGTCGTATCGTTTGTCTTTTCCCTTCTTCACCGTGGCCAGAAAGAGATTATTGTCGACCAAAATACGGGCGTTCTCCGTCCCCTGCACACAATGGGGAGGCCAGAGCACCTGCTTTCTTCCATCAATCTCAATCAGCTCGAAAGGCTTTTTGCCCGGATGCTGGGTATAAAAGGAGACGTGGTCCGCAGGGTGCCAGTCCTGGGTGGCAAAAATCAGAAATCCCTCCTTGCTGAGTTCTCGGGCGGCCGCTTCCACCTTTTTAAAAAAAGCCTCATCCGTTCCATTTACAGCGAGAGACCCTTTTTTCCAGGTAGAAAAGTCCCCCTGCATGTCCACCACAATGACCGCTGTTTTTCCGCCCGCACATTCAGGGCAAGCCCCAGCGGTGGAAAAAACCATCATGCTCCCCAAAATACATGCGAAGAGCGTAACTCCCGGGAAAACTCCGAAAAAAGTTCGAAAATATTCCTGCTTTCATCATCGTCCCTCCCTTTCAATGACCATTTACAATGGACTTGTTCCATTCCGGATACGCGAAATCATTCCATTTACTACCCACCGCGTCACCACGGTCTTTTCATCCATGAACATGCTCATGGAGGCCATCCTGGACTTGGCGGTTCCCACAAAGGAATCTCTTCTGGAGCCCAGCGGGAAGAAGGCATAGGGCTGGGCCACCCCCAGATTCACGGCCACATTGCCCACGTTGGTTTCCCTGATGAATTTCCGGGCATTCTTTCCGCTCGAAGTCATGATTGCCGCGGAATGCCCGAGATAGGTCTTCGTGTTGATCCAATCGATGGCCTGTTCCAGACTCTCGCCTTTAATCAAGGCCGCCACCGCGCCGAAGGCCTCCTGTTTGGCCATGGGCATATCCGGGTCGGCATCCTCAAGGATGGTGGGGGCCATGAAATATCCGTTTGGATACCCCTCCGCCTTCACGTTTCTTCCGTCCAGGACCATCCTGCAGCCATCGGAAAGGGATTTTTCAATCCATTCGGCCACTTTCTCCCTTCCACCCGGGGTGGCATAGGGACCGAGCTGGGTCGATTCATCAAGGCCGTATCCCATTTTCATTTCTTTGGCGGCAGCGATGAATTTCTCTTTCAATTCATCGTAAATATCGCCGATGACTACCACGTTGTCCACACCGAGACAACGCTGTCCCGTCATGCCGAAACAGGCCCGCGTCAGCCATCGGGCGGACTCATCCAGGTCCGCATCGGGCATGATCACCAGCATATTCTTTCCGTTTCCGTTAATGGACGAAGTCTTGCGATATTTCCCGCACAGTTCGAAAAGCTCGTGACCCGCCCTGTTGGAACCGATAAATCCCACACCTTTGATTTCAGGCTGGGTGAGTATTTCCTTGTTGATCTTTCTTCCCCCATGAACCACATTGATCACGCCCGGAGGGAAACCCGCCTTCATGGCGATCCTTGACACGGTCTCCGCCGCCACGGGATCCTGCCTGCTGGGACTGATAACCACCGTACACCCGGCGGCCAGGGCGTAAGGAACAAAAGACGACCACGCATGCATGGGAATATTGCCCGGAGTAATGATCAGAAATGCGCCCAGAGGGTTCCCAGACCAGATACTGATCAATTCCGTTGGCCAGTTGATCCAGGTGTTCATTCCGTTTTACAAGGCCGTAGAGAGCGGAACAGGCCGATTCAATGTTTTCGATGACACGGCTCACGGACCCGCGCGATTCCCCGATGGTCCGTCCGTGATCCTGGGTGAGAACCGAACAGAGTTCATCATAGTTTTCTTCAAACTTGGCATGGAGGGCAAAAAGCAGCCTGGCCCGTTCCCGCATGGGGACATCCTTCCAGGTCTGAAAGGCCTCATGGGCCGCCTTGACGGCCAGGAGCGCTTCTTCTTTCGTTGCCTGGGGGAATGTTGCGATCACTTCCCCCGTGGCAGGGTTGGTTGTCTCCTCGATATCCGTGGACCGGGAGTCCACCCACTCCCCGTTAATCAGAAATTTGAGTTTTCCGTAATGCTTTTTTATTTCAGGCAATATTGCCATGTTTTTTCCTCCGTTAGTCGTTTTCCATTAGCAGATAAATTATTCTAAATCCTTGGCGTCTTAGCACCTTTGCGTGAGACCCTGTTCAATCGTGAATATTCATTCCCTCCTATCTCGTCATCATGGCAGGCAGATAAAGGGCAATCGCCGGGAATATGGTAACCAGCGCAACCACCGCGAAAATCGCGAAAAGAAAAGGCATCACACCCCTGAAAATCGTCTCCACGGGTACATCTTTTGCCACCCCGGCCACCGTAAAGATGTTTAAACCCATGGGAGGGGTAATCAGACCTGCCTCCATCATGAGGACGGCTATGACGCCGAACCAGATGGGATCAAAGCCCAGCGCCAGGATAACCGGATAAATCACCGGCATGGTCAGCACCATCATGGAAATGGCGTCCAAAAAACAACCAAGGAAGAGAAAGATAATAATGATAATTGTGTGGATCAGATAGGGGGAGACCTGAAGACCGGCCGCCCACTGGGCGATCTGCATGGGAATAGTTGACAGCGCAAGAAAATAGCTGAACACATTGGCGCCGGCCACAAGAAAAAGGACCATAACGGAAATTCGAATGGCTTCCTGCAGCGCACCCACGAGATTCCCCCAGGTCAATTTCTTTTTGAACATGGAAATGATAAACAGAACCGTGGCGCCTATGCCCCCGGCTTCCGTGGGTGTGAAGACCCCTCCGTAGATGCCTCCCATCACCAGGAGAAACACAACCAGCGGTTCCCAGACCCTTAATAAAGAGGAGAATTTCTCACCCCACGAGACCCTTTCAGGGATGGCAGGGGCCAGGGAGGGATCCATCTTCACCAACATCACGACGATCAAAATGTAAGCAAATCCCAGGGTCAAGCCGGGAAGAATGCCCGCCACAAGGAGCCTTCCGATAGATTGTTCCGTAAGCATGCCGTAAACGATAAAACCGATGCTCGGCGGGATAAGAAAGCCGAGTGTGCCGCCGGCGGCAATCGTTCCGGTGGACAGCCTCGGGTGATAATGATACCGGTTCATTTCAGGAAGCGCCACCGTCCCCATGGTAGCAGCAGTGGCCACGGACGAACCGGATACCGCGGCGAACCCCGCACAGGCGCCAATGGTAGCCACGCCAAGGCCTCCAGGAAACCTGCGGAACCATTTTTCAAAAGCACTGAATAGATCCCGCGTCATCCCGGAGCTTCCCGCGAAACCGCCCATCACAATAAACAGGGGAATGACGGTATAGGGAAAATAGGAGGATACCTCGTACACGGTCCGGCTGACCATGGGAAGAGCCGCCTGAAAACTCGCCAAATAGGCCACTCCCGCAAACCCCACAAACATCATGGCGTAAGCGATATGCATCCCGATGAACAGCAGAAAAAAAACAAGGGCTGTGCCGATAATCCCAACGGTGACTGGATCCAACAACCTCTCCTCCTTTAAGAATCTTTTTTCGATCCCAGTTTCTTGAACAAACCTAAAAGATCAAGAATCAATTCGAGCGCCAGGAAGAACCCCGCAACGGAAACCAGAAGCCTGAAGGGAAGCTGAGGGATTCGCCACATGTCGGAAACGGATTTTTCCGCCATTGCCACCACCCAGCCCTGCCAGGCCATCAGGGAAATAATGAACAGGCTGATAAGCGTCGTCAGGATCTCCAACAGGACCGCCAGGCGCTCGGGAAGTCTATTCACCAGCATGGTAACCCTGACCTGCCCCTTCACCTGATGGGTGTAGGCCACTCCCAAGAGTATGAAAATGGAAAGGATATAGCTTGAAAGTTCCATCGCGCCGGGTATGGGACGGGACCATATGGCCCGTCCCAATACATCCCCCGTCGTCAGCAGCATCATGGGAATCAGGAAAAACATCCCCACATAACTGAGATAAACCGCTATATTCTGAATGCCTTTTCTAAACATTTCAGAACTCGCCTAGAGTTTCCGTTCCCACGCTCCAGCGCGGGAACGGAAGCAGTTCTAAACTGATTTAGTCCCTATTTTCTCCACTCCGGGGGCATTGCCACGCAGGTAACCCCGGCATCCGTTGCCGCGCGGTCATACGCCATGACGACATCTTTGGCCGGCAGTCCTTTTGCCTCCATATCAGTACACCCATTGCTTCGTCACATCCTGGAATTTTTCAAACCAGAGACCGGCCTGATCGGCCGGCAATTCGTGCATCTTGACCCCTTTATCCGCAATTTCCTTCATCATGGTCTTATAGACGCCCTGGGTCAAACCGCCCGTGCTGCGGTAAGGGTTGCTGACAACGTCTTCAATAATTTTTTGCAGATCGGCGGGAGTTCTTTCCCATGTCTTCTTATTCATAACCACGCCCTCTGAAACACAACCGAACGTCGCAATGACCCCATACTTCACCACCTCGTACAACTTGAAGGCGAGAACAAGCGGAGGACAGGTCACGAGTCCGTCGATAGTGCCGGTCTCGAGGGCGAGATACACATCCCCAAGGGGCATGAATACGGGCTCGGCGCCCAATGACTTGATGTACTGTGTTTGCATCCCTCCCGGAGTCCTGATTCGCAGCCCTTTACAGTCTGCCAGGGAATTCACGGGTTTGGTCGTCCAAAGAAATGCCTGGATGCAGCCGTTCAGCTCAAGCACCTTCACATTGGGGAACTCCTTCTGAAGCTCTTCTTTGTACACCTTGTTCCCGATATCCGTGGAGACATCCTTTCCGTCAACCCATGCGGCAAAAGAGAGCACATCCGTTAAAGGAAATTTGCCAGGGGTCCAGGTTGCCGTAAAATAACCCATGTCCGAAAGGCCGTTGGCCACAATGTCAAAATGCTCAGGACCTTTTCCCAAGGCGCCGCCGGCGTAGAGCGTATAGGTAATTCTTCCACCGCTGCGTTTCTTCAGTTCTTCCAGCATCGGTTTCCATACGGTCTGGACTTCCCTGCTGGCGGGCGGATGCCACGTGCTGAATTTCAAGTTGATTGTCTCGTCCGATCCGGCCATGACACCGGCCGGGGCAAAAAACAGTACCGCAAATGAAAACAATACACATGCCAAAACAACTTTCTTCATTGCCAACCTCCTTTTTGCTGCGTGTTAATAAGAAATGCCCGAAAAGATAAAAACCAACGCCTTCACAACCTCACACGCTGGAACGTTATCACAAACAGGATGTCTCCCCGCACCAGCGAACCGGTCCATGTTCGAAAAACGAAGCATAAAGAAAAAGATGCCAAGAAACTCAGGCAATTGCAACAGGTTTCCGCATCTTTTCCATGAGTTCCTCCTCCGTTTCCTCGTCTTTTAAATTCCCCAAATATTCCAGTGCCATGCTAATGTGATCTTTCGTCAGTTTCACGGTGAGCCGTGC
>CAVVEP010000001.1:0-8923 GCA_963747015.1 uncultured delta proteobacterium | reverse complement strand
AAATAAGAAGGACATCGCCGCCTATCAGGCCTGACCCGACAGGACCATTGTGGTTGTTGCCTGCAGCTCGGGCCCGATAGGCTATTTTGTCCCACGGAATCTAATGGTCTTCGTCGGATTCTAACCAACCGGGCATGGAAACAGGGATTTCCGCGGAGGGGGATGACTGCGATGGAAGGAATGGAGGGTCGGCATCACTTTCCAGTGCTGCTGAAGCAGCTCTTATCCAGCATTCATGAAGCTGTGATTGTCGCTGATTTCGAGGGACGAATTCTCTTTTCGAACCCGATGATTGAGGAAATGACGGGGTTTACGTCTGAAGCGCTGAAGAACAAAGCGCTTTCTGTCATTTTCACACCCGAAGACCTGACTTATCTCTATCCCAACCTGTTACATATGGCCCGGACCAAGAAGTGTTTCAAGGGCGAAATCATGCTGATGCGGAAAAATGAGGTACGTTTCTTTGCCTTAGCGTCTTTTCATCCTTTTTTCGATCCCGTTCCTGTGAACAGCCGAATTATCATTTGTATCCAGGACATTCACAAGGAAAAACGGCTGGAAAACGCCTTGGAAACGACCTGCTTTGACGATCTGGTAAAAATTGCGAACGGTGTTGCCCATGAACTGAGGAATCCCCTGGTTGGTATAGGAGGATTTGCAGGCAGGCTTTATGAGACGTGCCGCAATTCAACCGGAGATCAAAGAAAATACTATGACCTTATCATCAGCAACCTGAGGAAAATTGAAAACGTGGTCGAAAAGGTTGAATTCCTGTCCCGGCTGCCGACGCCCACGCTTCGGATTGAATCTATCAGGGGTTTAATTGAAGAGGCCATAAGGCCCTATCTTCATGAATTTGCAGATCACGGGATTGAATATAACATGGATTTGGAGGAAGTATCTTTTTCTCTTGATCCTGGCCTTGTTATAAGAGCCATTTCAATTCTGATTGAAAATGCGCTCGATGCACTTTCCTATGGGCAGAGCATACTTATTCATGGAGAGATAGAGGACAATCAATGCAAGATATTGGTATCGGACACTGGCGCGGGTATCTCCGCTGACGACATCCCTTTTGTCTTTGACCCGTTTTTCAGCACCAAGGCAGATGGGGCAGGGATAGATCTTGCCATCGTAAAACGAATTATGAACAGTCACGGCGGGAGCATCGAAGTAACCTCAAAAAAGGGTGAAGGCACAACCTTTATCCTCGTGTTTCCAATGGAGCGACGCCGTTCCATACGTATTTCCCGTCTTCAGGAATAATCCGGCAGCATTTTTAAAGCGATTTTTCAGCCACATTACAGGGGCAAGGGCTGTGCCTCTGCATCGGGCTGGAAAAGAACGGGCATTGCGGCGAGCTTCCCGGGGGATCCGAGAACCACGACGATGTCTCCTTCGAGGAGCCTGGTGCCGGCATCCGGGCTCTGAATGATCTGCTTTTCACGGCTGAGGGCTACGACGGTCACTCCGAAATTATTTCGCAAGGCGATTTCCGACAATGTCTTTCCGGCAAACGGAGAATCGCCGTGAAGCCGTAGCGTACTGATTTGCACTTCGGCGAGATAAGACTGCAGATCGCACAGGGTAGGGGCTCCCTTGGTGAGGCTTCGGAGCATTCCATATCCATCCGCGCGCAATTCTCCCACCAAACGCTCGATCTCGTCCCTGGGGATGAGATAACGGGTCAAGACCCTTGAAAAGATTTCCACGGAAGTTTCCAGTTCTTCCGGAATCACCTCGTTTGCCCCCAGTTCATAGAGGTGCGTCATTTCCTGCACGAAACGGGTTCTTGTGATGATATGCACATTGGGGTTGAGCCGTCTGGCCATGACAGTAATCCTCTGGGTGGCCGCGGGATCGGCTATGACCAGCACAATGACTCTTGCCTCCTTGATATTCGCATGTTCAAGCACCGCCTCCTGACCCGCATCTCCATAGAAGATGGGCTCCCCCTTTTTTTTCTCCACCCTCACCGTTTTTGGATTCATTTCGATAATCAAATAGGGGATGCTTGCGAGCTGGGCCGTTCTTGTTACATTTCGTCCCATGATTCCGAAGCCTACAACGATCAGGTGATTTTTCAGGCCCGGCCCCTTCCGTGCACCGTTTAAACCTTGAAACGGGTAGAGCCCCGTCTGAAGTTTTTTCGGCATGGGCAAACGGGAAAGGAAACCGGCTATCCCCTGTCCTGAAGCGATGACGAATGGCGTGGCAGCCATGGTCAACACGGAAACCGACAAAAAAACCTGAAAAGTTTCCCCGCCCAACAATCCGTATTGGAGACCTGTTTCCGATAAAATAAAAGAGAATTCCCCCACCTGGCTAAGCCCCAGACCAACCAGGACAGCGGTCCGAAACGGCACACCCAGGAGCAGTGTGGCAGCAGTGGCTACAAGCGATTTGAGAAGGATTACTCCCAGTGTCAGAAGAAAAACCAGGGCAGGGTGGCCGAAAAGAAAGCGGATATCCAGCAACATCCCGATGGAGAGAAAAAAGAAACTGGTGAAGATATCCCGGAAGGGCAGAATATTGCCGAGGGCCTGGTGGCTGTAGGGGGATTCTGAAATGGTCAGACCTGCCAGAAAGGCGCCGAGGGCCAGGGATAAATGCATGCTGTGCGTAAGCCAGGCAACGGCCAGGCACAAAAATACGATGGTCAGAAGAAACAGCTCCCTGCTTCGTGTGCGGGCGATCAAATAAAGGATTTTTGGAACCACCCATTGGGCCCCGACGATAACGAGAAGGATGATGCCGACGGCCTGCGCCAACAGAAGCGGCAGGGACAGACCAGCGCCTCCCGCGCTTCCGGCCAGCAGGGGGGTGAAGATAATCATGGGAACAATGATGATGTCCTGAAAAATGAGGATGCCTAACGTTGTCTGGCCATGGGGGCTCTCCATTTCAGCCCGCTCCTGCAACAGCTTCAGCACGATAGCCGTACTGCTGAGGGAAATGAGAAAACCGGCGAAAATCGACTCTCCGAATTTGAGATCGGCCTGTCTCAGGAGAAAAAATACCGCGGCAATGGTCAAGAGCACCTGGCAAGAGCCGCCCAGCAGAACGGCTCTTTTTATGCGGATGAGATCTTTGATGGAAAACTCCATGCCGATGGTAAAGAGGAGCATCACCACCCCGATTTCCGCCAGGACTTTCACTTCCTTATCCGCGGTAATCAGCCCGAGTCCGTGTGGGCCTGCAATCAATCCGGTCAGAAGAAATCCTACGATTGCCGGGATGCGCACTTTGTGGCAAATGAAAAGCACTGCCATGGACAGCCCGAACAGGATGATAATGTCTTTAAAAAGAGGTATTTCCATGGGGAGATCATAGTTGAAAGATGATTGCATGTCAAATGGAGTCAGCGAAATGGATTGGCCGGATCTGAAATTTACTGCCAGAAAATTTGGAGGACAGGATGCCTTTTACGGTGTCTTATTCAAAAATCCTGGCAGGAATGGAGTCACAGGGTATTTGAATAAGATACCTTTTACATTTGTTTTACAAAACTTTTGTTCAATATACTGTATAGTGCTTTATATTCTATAATAACATTTAACTTTTAATGGTAAATATTAAGGAACTAAATTCTATGAAATTATTACTTACTTCTGTATTCGGGCCCTACGGCGTGGACGATCAATATGGTGAAAAAGAAAATAAAATGGAGCTCTTTCATAATCAGGTGACCAGAGAACAAGGCATCTTTTCCTACCGATTCAATCATGGGAGCCAGGGGCTCTATTTCTTAGCGGAAAATATCGAGATGCCCACGGCCATACTGGATTTTCCCACCTTGAAACGTTTCAAGCAGGAACTGAAGAAAGGATATGATTACATAGGCATCACCTTTATCATCCCTAATTTTAAAAAGGCAAGGGAGATGGCGCGTCTCATTCGGGAACTATCGCCCAACTCGAAGATCATCCTGGGTGGTCACGGGGTCAATATCCCGAATATAGAGTCGTTGATTGATCACGATTACAGATGCAAAGGAGAGGGAGTCTATTTTTTGAGGGAACTCTTCGGGGAAAAAATGGATACACCCATCAAACATCCTCTTGAATACAGTTCTTTCAACAGGCAGGTCATGGGAGCGCCCTGGCCGTCCGACTCCGGCATCCTGATAACGGGTCTGGGGTGTGCAAATAAGTGCCGTTTTTGTGCCACCTCGCATTTCTTTGGACAAATATTTCCCCTATTTGAAAACCGGTCAGGACATCTTTGAAGTCTGTTGCCGTTACGAAGACGAGAAGGGAATAACGGATTTCGGCGTGTTGGATGAGAACTTTTTAAAAATGAAAGATCGTGCGCTGGAATTGCTGGAACTGATGGAAAAAAATAATCGGCACTTCAATTTTTCCATTTTCAGTTCTGCTGAAACACTGAAAGAGATTGGTGATCTGGACATTCTTGTGCGCTTGGGCGTGACATTTGTGTGGGTCGGCGTTGAATCGAAAAAAGAAATCTATGCAAAGAACAAAAATACGGATTTTCAAATTCTATTCAGGGAGCTAAAGAAAAGGGGCATCAGCGTTCTGGCATCACTGATCTTATTTAATGAGAAGCACGATAAAAATACGATCTGGGAAGACGTGGACTTCGTGACCTCGCTGAATCCGGATTATCTGCAATTCTCGCCCCTGGGACCGATCCCGGGAACAAAACTGTACGAGGATTATGAAAAACAGGGAAAGTTAATCGAAAATATTCCCTATGAATCCCAGCACGGTCAGGGGAAAATCTGGTTTCATCATGATCATTTTACCAGGGAGGAATCGGAAGATTTTCTGCGTCTTGCTTTTGACATCGATTATATCAGAAACGGCGCTTCCCTGTTACGCGCCATAAAAACGACCTTGGCGGGGTATGAATATTGTATGAACCATGCCGATGAACGCGTTCGAAGCTGTTCCAAGAGCTTCAAAAAGAGGCTGAAAATGATGCGGTATTTTCTCCCTGCGTCGACCATCTTTGTGCAAAACCGGCAGAGCAAAATCCTGTTGAGGGAAATCAAAAAAACCTATCGCTCACTATTCGGCAAAACAAATCTTCTGACTATGGCCCCATCCTTGCTGGTTGTTTTCTTCAGTGTGAAAGAATATCTGCGATGCCGGATCGTTGGAGATCTCAGAGTGCCGAAAACATCCTATCGGAAACGGTATAAGGTTCACGCAGAGCAGAGAACAACCGGCCAAGTCCTTGTGCATGCGATAGGGTTGCGCCGAAAATCCCCTACCGCCTGGCTGAACAATCTGAACAATCATGAAAGGCGAATGGCGAACATGCTGTGTTTGCTCTATTTTTTGAACTGATTCACGATCAGGGCGAAATAGCTGTTCACATAAGGATCGGAATCGGCCTGCATGGGCATTTTCCCGTTCAAATGATCACGCATAAAGGAATTGAACATGAAAAAAGGGGAGTCGTTCAGTTGGGCCACATCCAGGATTAGACCGGGAAGGAAAGAGACATCCAAAATGTGCGGGACCACAGGCGGCTTCACGGGATAATTCGTTCTGATGTGAAAAGTGGTTTTCATCTTGTCCACACCCCTCCCGGCGTCAAAAAGCGCATCCGGCATCTCATCTGTAAAGGCGGGCAGATGGTCGCCGAAATAGAGAAAAATGGTCGGCCGGCGTCTGGCCATGATGTAACGGGTGAGATCCTCAATGGCTATGTCCGTCTTTTCGAGACGTTCCAGATAATCATTCAATTGCAGGGCCTTCTTCAGGGGCAGTTTCGCCGGCAGGCAATAGGGAGTTCCCTGGCCGCTTTTCTGCCCATGGGGTCCGTGATTCCCCATGGTGGCCACCACGAGAAACAGGGGATTGGGACCGTTGTGGCCTTGAAGGAACCGGATGGCCTGCTCCTTGATGAAATCATCGGGGATGTGCCAGGACTCCGGATCGGGGTACCCCATATCTTTCGGATCATGGAATTCATCTATGCCGTAGTGTTCGTAGGTGAATTTTGCGTCCATAAGCCTTCTTGCAACCGGATATAGGGCAACTGTCCTGTATCCCCTGGATTTGAGATAGGTGCCCAGTGTCTCCTTGATCCTGGGCGCAAGGGTATGAGGGGCACAGGAGCCGCCGGGTCCGAAGATAAGCGGCGAAATGCCCGCAAAGAATTCAAATTCCGTCATCCAGGTTCTGCCCCCAAATGTAGGGACGTTCAACAACCCGCTGGCTATATTGGCCGGATGCTCCTGAAACATCTTGAAAGAGGGCATGCCGGGACAGTCCACTTTCAGGTATTGGGGATCAAAGGTCGATTCGTTCAGCCAAACAAGAATGTCCGGCAGGACGGATCCCTCCATCCTATTTTTTATCAGGACGGAGGGCGGTTGAACCGGGGTCATGGACTTGTCAAAACGGGGCATCTGGGTTTCGAATACGGGCAATCGAGAGATAAAGTAGGTAAAAAGGCCATTTTTTCTGAGCGACGCCTTTAAGCGGGATATCCCGTGTTCTGTCGAAAAATCATGATAGATCCTGTGCATGGGAGATTTGAAATCGACAAGTTGATTGATCCAAACGCCGAGCGCGATCATGCCGATGGTGATTACAAAAAGCCGTTTTACAAGCCCTCTTGCATCCCTGGTGTAGGCCAGGCATCGATCTCGCTTCCTGTCTATCTTCATGAAATAAACCAGCGCGACCAGTGCGATCAGCGCGATGAAGACGATTTCGAGAAGAATCAGCAGATAGGGCTCTGTGTAGGCATTCAAGACCGCCCAGAGGTCCGAGAAGTTGCTGAGATAGTGAAGATCGGCAGGGGTGATGGGTTGGCGCCAGACCTCAAGCTTCAGGGCGCTTAGGGCGTAGATCGCTGCAACGATACCGGATGTGGTCATCGTGGAAATGAACCAGCTGTTCGTCACCAGCAGCAGAAAAACAAACCAGATCAATACTGGAAGCAGATTCAGGAGACCACGGATGACATGAAAGCCCGCATCCCAGAATAGGCCCACCAGAATCATCCCCAGCAATGTGTAGACGATTTTCACCAGGATGAAACCTTTCATGGAACCTATTTGAGGTTCCTCTTTGATAGCCGAAGCGCGACGATTGTGCCACGTTTTTGGAGCATTCGCGAGCGGTTCGTATCTTATTCAAATCCACTCCATTCAATTCCGGATTTTTGAGTAGGATACAGCGTTTCGTCGTTCTCCCCAATATACCACAAAGAAAGCCTGATATCTTTCATTTTTTATCGGTTGAATTCATGCCTCTAACGGAATAAACTCACTGGCGAAAGGGGTCCCTTACCTTTTTGTCAGGGCGGAAAAACCAGCATTCAGCGGGTTCTCGGGGTTGTCGGCCATGCGCCAATCAAAGTGGTTTCTTCATCCGATTCTTATCTTTATCTCCTCCATCGCGGCCGCGGCCTTGTCTCTCACTCTCTATATCTACTGGTATGTGGAGGTGCGCACAGGGCTGAAGAGCGTGGTGGAGAGGGCCAATGTCGATTCCGGTCAAGTTCCTAACACCTGGATGGTCATTCTGATACTTTCCATTCTTGTGGGGATCATCCTGATGGGCATATTCATTATTTTTGTCTACAATCAAAAGACACTTCAGCTCTACCGTCTCCAACGTAACTTCATTAATAATTTCACACACGAACTGAAGACCCCGGTCACTTCATTGAAACTGTACCTGGAGACTTTCGGAAAATATGCGCTTCCCCGGGAAGACCAGCTCAGGTATATCGGGTACATGGTTCAGGATGCGGACCGGCTGACCCACCACATCAATCGAATCCTGGACCTTGCAAAGATCGAGAGCAAGACCTATGATAAAGAATTAGTGCGGGAGGATCTCGTGAAACTGATTCAACGGTTTTATGAGAAAAATCGACACCTCTTCGGTGGGTGTGACGTTCACATCCACAATCCATCGGGACGGCCTATTTTATACCGAATCAGTCCCGCGCTGTTTGAGATTCTTTTGATGAATCTGTTCACCAATGCCGTCAAGTACAATAAATCCGAAGTTCCCCGTCTGGATATCACTTTCGAACTCAAAGGGAGAAGATTGCATATCCGTTTCGAAGACAACGGCATAGGACTGGCAAAATCGGAATTCAGAAAGGTCTTCAAAAAGTTTTATCAGGTTGGACGATCGGAAGATATGTCAGCCAAGGGCACCGGGTTAGGCCTTTACCTGGTGGAAAGCATCGCCCGGTTTCATAAGGGAAAAGTGATTGTCGATTCAAAAGAGAATGGAAGGGGCTCCGTTTTTTCCGTGATTCTGCCCTTGAAAACCTTGGGGCCCGAATGAAAAGAGAATTGCCATGGGGAATTCCGCCAAACCGCAAATCCTGGTGGTCGAGGATGAGACACATCTGGCCGAAGGGCTGAAACTGAACCTGACGCTCAAGGGGTATGACGTAACGATCGCGGAGGATGGGATCTCGGCCCTGCGGAAATGGAAGGAATGGCAGCCCGATTTGATCGTATTGGACATCATGCTCCCCGGGATTGACGGCCTGTCAGTTCTTCGAAATATCCGTCTCGAAGACGAACGCATTCCGATTTTGATCCTTTCCGCCAAGGGTGCTCCGGATGACAGGGTCAAAGGATTCTCCTACGGCGTGGACGACTACCTTGCCAAGCCCTTCAACCTGGACGAGTTTTTGCTTCGAGTAGAGCGGCTTTTGACCCGGGGGGCTTGGTCTCAGGCAGGGGATTCAAACGAAACCGGTATTTCGTCTCTCCGCGGTACCTATCAATTCGGAGATAACACCATCGATTTTCACACGCTGAAAGCTCATGGAGCGTCTGGTCAGATCAGTTTGACCGAACAGGAAGCCAGAATTTTAAAGCTCTTTATTTCCAATCGAGGCAAACCCCTTTCCAGGAAAAAGCTTCTGGAAATCGGCTGGGGATATGCCAGGGGAACCACCACTCGTACTG